>CAZYQQ010000050.1:0-29164 GCA_964650265.1 uncultured Planctomycetaceae bacterium | reverse complement strand
CTCCAGTGTGGAGCGATTTTCCAAATCGCTCGAAGTCCCAACACGCTTCGCGATGACAAGCCGCGTCCGCGCTGCTGGCGATTTGGAAAATCGCCCCACAATTTGCCGGCAATGGGTCGTTTTGTTGACGCGACGCTCCAAAATCAACTAAACTAGTGACGGGGATTTTGTCGAGTCTTCTTTGAAGCCCTTGCTGTTTTTCTGTTTTCCACCGTGGACCATCTGCGTGTTTTACCGCAGCAACATCCTGAGCCGGGTGACCGCCATTTGTGGCGTCTCGCTGGTTTTGTTGAGTTGCATGCATCAGGTCCACGCCCTGTGCTTGCTGAACAACTGCTTTGCGACAGCCACGGCTGCGGAATGCGGGTGCTGTCAGCTTGCGGAAAAGTCGTGCGGCGAGGCCTGTCCGGCGGCTACCGAATCGCGCGATCGGTGCCCCTGCGACTCGCCATCGGCTGGCGATGTCGATACGCAGCCAGAAGCTGCCGGACAATCGCAGCCAGGACAGCCTTGCCAAGGTGATTGCTGGTGCTGCAAGTCGCCAGCGCCTCAGAAGGCCCCAGTCCCCGTGGATGCCAGTGGGCTGGCTCAACCGTCGTCGATGACGGGGTTGATCCTTGTCCACTCTCCCGACATTGCGCCAACACGATGGCAGGCGACCATCCTGGAGTTATCGCCCCACCGGTCGATCGATACCTGCGTGCGCCTCTGCCGCTTCTTGATTTGAGCTCTCCCTCACCATCCCTCGCCGTGAGATGATTTGCGGCGTCTAAGGGAGTTGGTTTCAGCACGTTCCAGACCATTGCTGGTCCGTTTGCGTACGGTCCTACTCGCAGCGGGACCGTCGCGTGAATATCCAGCCATTTGCAGGCCGGCTCCACTCAACTGTCTCCCACCTTTCTCAAAGGAGTACTCATATGAAACTCACCGCTTTCCATTTTGCATTATCGTTTGCCCTGATCACCGCCGTCGGCTGTGGCACCGGCTCATCGCAAGGAAGCGCTAGAGCCCCATCGGCCGAGGGAATGAAATATGTTCTCGCCGAGGAACCGAACGGGGCAATCGGCGTGATCGAAGCGCGCAAGTCGGCCGAGAACGGTGGCGATGTGGTCGTCGTCGGCAGGATCGGTGGGACCAACAACCCCTGGATCGAAGGACGCGCCGCCTTCATGCTCCTCGATCCCTCGAAAGTCGTCGTTGCCGAAGGGCAGGATTCGGCTGAACAAGAGCTTTGCATGGACGACTGCTGTGCAAGCGAACGGGCTGATTGCACAATCCTGGTGAAGGTTGTGGACGCCGATGGCAGTGTCGTCGCCATCGATGCGCGGCATCTCTTGGGACTGGCCGTCAATGACCTGGTTGTCGTCCGTGGCAAGGCGCAAAAGGACGAGAGTCATAATATCACGATCCTGGCCAACGCGGTCCACATCCACCGCTAACGAGAGAGGCGAGGTAACATGGTCTGGCGATTCTTGCCGTGGGACTACGGCATCCGCAATCTCTTTCGGCGGCCCTCGCGTAGCGCGCTGACGCTCGTGGGGTTGTCGATCGTCGTGTTGCTGGTGCTCGTGGTGGTCGGCTTCATTCGCGGACTTGAAGCTTCGCTAGCCGCGACAGGGAGACCGAACGTCGTGCTGGTCTATTCGATGTCGTCGGGCGCCGATATCGAGAACTCGGCGATTCCTGCCCGGACTCCTGCCTTGTTGACCGCCAGCGTCGCAGGGGTTCGGCAGCATCAAGGCATCAAGTCGGTCTCGCCCGAGTTGTATCTGGGCACGCGGATCGGAGTTGCTGGAGGGGACGGAAAAGGCTTGGGACTGGTGCGCGGCGTTACGACATCGGCTCCCCTCGTCCGCCAGCAGGTTCGCCTGATCGAAGGGGCCTGGCCCATGACGGGAGAGGTCATGGTCGGCCGATTGGTTCACGCCAAGTTGGGAGTCGACGAACGTACGCTGGCTGTTGGCGAACAAGTCGCATTCGACGGGCGCCAGTGGACCATCAGTGGCATCTTCTCCGCCGAGGGGGCTGCCTACGAATCGGAACTATGGTGTCCACTCGCCGACCTGCAGACCGCCCTCAATCGCCAGGATCTGAGTCTTGTCGCCGTGGAAATGGAGACGGCCGATGCGGCGGCTGACGTCGATCTGTTCTGCCGTGAACGGATTGACTTGGAGCTCAAAGCTGTTGGTGAGACGGCCTACTACGCCGACCTTCAGAAACATTATCGACCAGTCCGCATGCTGGGCTGGGTGGTGGTTTCGCTGGTGGCCGGAGCAGGAGTCTTTGCGGGGCTCAACACGATGTATGGCGCTGTCGTCGGCCGGATTCGCGAGCTCGCCACGCTGCGGGCGATCGGCTTCCGACGGAGGGCCATTCTGGTGAGTCTGGTGCAGGAGGCAACGCTCCTGTCGACAGCCGGCGCACTGGTCGCATGCGCGATCGGTCTTGTCCTGGTCAACGGAACGGCGGTCCGATTCACGATGGGTGCATTCATGTTGCGTGTTGATAGTCTGGGAATCGCCATCGCATGCGGCACCGCCGTACTGCTCGGCGTTGTGGGGGCCATTCCCCCGGCGGTCAAAGCGATGCGGCTCCCGGTGGTCGAAGCGATCAAAGCCGTTTAGAGGTCACTTTGAGTACAACCGATTCCAACCTGAAATCGCCCGCCGAAATGGCGACCAGGGAGATCGATCTCCGGCAACTAGCCCGCGATCGCGGGGCTCCCACGTCGGTTGCCTCGATCAGGATTCGTCGCCACTGGCTGACCCGCTATGTGCTACCGGGTGGAATCCTGCTGGGATTCGTCGCGCTATCCCTTTGGGCGGCACAGGATATCGTTCTGCCAGCTCAGGCGGTGACTGTGACCCCGGTGGTCGTCACGCGGGCTCACGTCCAGCAAGCAGGGACACCCCTCTTTCAGGCGGCCGGGTGGATCGAGCCGAGGCCGACGGCGGTGGTCGTGGCGGCCCTGGCTCCCGGCGTTGTCGAGGAACTGTTTGTTGTTGAAGGACAGCATGTGAAACAAGGCGAGCCGCTGGCGAAATTGATCGATGTCGATGCGCGGCTGAGTCTACGGCAGGCCGAGGCAGCGCTACGGCTCTCCGACGCCGAGGTTCAGAACGTCCACGCGGTGCTATCGGCCGCCCGTACGGCGCTGGCCAACCCCAATGAGCTTCAGGCGGCGCTGGCGGATGCCGACTCGAAGCTAGCCGAGACTCGGCTTGAGCTCGGCAACCTCCCGTTCATGATTGAAGCCGCCAAGAGCCGCAAGCAATTTGCCGCCAAGAATGTGGAACTCAAGGAGGGTGCGGGGGAAGCGGTTGCCGGGCGAATCCTCCGCGAGGCCATGGCCGAATTGACCTCCGCCAGCAACGCCCTGGCCGAGCTCGAGGCACGCGAACCGACCCTCAAGGCACAAGCCGAGGCACTCCAGCGCAAGCGGGACGCCTTGAGTGAGCAGTTGGATTTGATGACCGAACCGAAACGGGCTCTTGCGATGGCGGAAGCAACACTCATGGCGGCCGAGGCACGACGTGATCAGGCGCAACTCGCTGTCGATGTGGCGCGGCTCACTCTCGATCGCATGATCGTCCATGCACCCATCGACGGACGCGTGCTGACGCTTGATGCTCGTCCTGGCACCCGCCTGACGGGCATGGATCCGAGTTCGGAGCAAAGCTCAAGTGCCGTCGTCACTCTTTACGAACCGAAGAATCTTCAGGTCCGGGTCGACGTCCGTTTGGAAGATGTCCCCCAGGTCCAGATAGGCCAACCATGCGTGATCGAAACTGCCGCCTTGGTGTCGCCGGTCAAGGGAGAAGTCTCGTGGGTGACAACCCGTGCGGATATTCAAAAGAACACCTTGCAAGTCAAAGTGACGATCCACGATCCACCTGATGTCATCACCCCTGAAATGCTAGGGCAGGTGACGTTTCTTGCACCTCCTTCGGAAACACCGACCAACGAAAGGGAAGACCAGCTACGGACCCTCGTCCCACGGTCTCTCGTCTTTTCGGAAGGGGACAGGCGGGCCATCTGGGTGGTCGACCCGATCCGCGGAACGGCAAAACGTCAGGCGATCGAGTTGGGACGTACCGGAACCGATCATCTGGTGGAGGTCACCCAAGGGATCGACCCAACCGTCAAACTTATTGTCGCCGGCCGTGAAAACTTAACCGATGGCGCCCGGATTCGTATTACCGGCACAACAGATGACACGTCACCGTAGGGTAGGCTTCCAGCCTGCCAAGTCTTTCGACAAATGGCAGGCTGGAAGCCTACCCTACGAGTTCACCTTACGGAGCAGGCTTTCATGTCGCTGGTAGAAGTCATCGACGTCAGCAAGGAGTTCAAGAGCGGAGAGGAGACGATCCGACCTCTCGACGGAGTCTACCTGACCATTGACGAAGGGGACTTTGTCTCGCTCATGGGGGCGAGCGGTTCGGGCAAGAGCACGCTGCTCAACCTGGTGGCCGGCATCGATCAGGTCACCTCCGGACGTATTCTGGTCGCCGGAATGGAGATCACCTCCCTGTCCCGCGGAAAACTGGCCGACTGGCGGGCTGTCCACGTTGGATATGTCTTCCAGACCCATAATCTGATACCGGTGCTAACCGCGTACGAGAACGTCGAGCTACCCCTCCTGTTATTATCGATGCCGGCCGCCGAACGGCACAAGCGAGTGGAGGTCGCCCTGGCCGCGGTGGATCTCACCAATCGAGCCAATCACTACCCTCGGCAAATGTCGGGAGGCCAGGAACAACGGGTCGGAATTGCCCGCGCCATTGTCGCCAACCCGACGATTGTCGTTGCCGATGAACCGACCGGCAGCCTCGACTTCGAGACCACCGAACAGATTCTCACGCTCTTGCAACGTGTGAATCAGGAGTTGGGCATGACGCTGCTGATGGTCACCCATGATGCCGACGCCGCGGCCCGAGCCACGCGCCAGATTCGTCTTGAGCGTGGCGAACTGTACGAAGATGGCCAGCGCGTGTTGCCAAGTACTCTGAGGACCGCCTAGGTGCTTAACTTCCTTCCCTATATTGTGAAGAGCTTGTGGCGGCATCGCACGCGAAGCCTGCTGACCGTGAGTGGTGCCGCAGTGGCACTGTTGGTGTTTTGCTTTGTGGGAGCGGTTCAACAAGGGTTGCGGACTTTGACGGAAAGCCAAACAGCGGGCCGAACGCTCATTGTCTTCCAGGAAAACCGCTTCTGTCCGCAGAGCAGTGCATTGCCACAAGATTACGGCAGGACGATCGAAAAGATCCCCGGAGTGGCCGCTGCCGTACCCATCAAAGTCTTTACCAACAATTGTCGCGCGAGCCTCGACTCGATTGTGTTTCAGGGATGGCCTCAAGATCAACTAAGGAAGTTTCGCTCCCTTTCGCTCACGAGTGGTAGTTGGGACGCTTTCGATCGGCAAGGGGATGGCGCGATTGTCGGGACCGCTGTTGCCGACCGCCGTAACCTCAAGACCGGGGACAAGTTCACGATCGGCGAAGTGACCGTCCTGGTGGCCGGTGTCTTCCGCTCGACTGAACCGGCGGAAGAGGCGCTCATCTATACGCACCTCGACTTCCTTCAGCGGGCCCGTGGCGAAAGCGAAGTCGGATTGGTGACGATGCTCGAGGTCCACCTGGCCAGCGAGGTCGATCCCGACAATGTCGCGAGAGAAATCGACGAGAAGTTCCACGCCGGTCCCGTGGCAACGACAACTCGCACCAAGGGGATGTTCCAGGCCGATACCCTCGCCGATCTTGCCGAGTTGATCGGCTTTATTCACTGGCTTGGGTACGCCTGCGTGGGGCTGGTCTTGTCGCTCGTGGCGACGACGACGGTCATGTCGGTTCAGGATCGCATCAAGGAGCATGCGGTACTGCAAACTCTAGGCTGCCGTCCGCTACGAATCCTCCGCCTGGTGGTCACCGAAAGCCTGCTGCTGAGCCTGATCGGCGGGGCGCTCGGAGTGGCGGCAGGGCTGGTGTTGCTCGCCTGGTCAGGGATGTCGATCGCCGCCGAAGGGGTGACGATCGCCTTTCGCCCCTCCCTGACAATCGCCGTCGAAGGATTGATCGCCTCATTGGTGGTCGGACTTCTGGCGGGCCTGATACCCGGGTGGCAAGCCGCGCGGACACAAATCGTTCCCGCACTTCGTCAGGCGTGAGACAAGTTTAAGACCGGGGGGCAAATCAGGGCCATTCGCAACGCCCTACCTCCCACCCTAAGCGGCTTTCAACTCCACCGCCGGCTCCTCACCCGCTAATCCTCGCGTGTACCACGACTCCCCCGGGTCGCTTCCCGCCTCCAGGGCGTTGAGCGATTCTTCGATCCGCTTGCGATACGCCTCGACCCCTTCGCCAACCCGGGGCGCGATCGGTTCGGCGAACCAGGCGTCGACTCGGCTGAAGGGCAGCGGAATCTGCAAGCGGTCCCAACTCTTTCTTAGTATCCACCGCCGGCTCGGCACGGCGACGACATTGAGCACCGTCGCCCCCGTCTTGTGCGAGAGCACGGCGATCCCCTTACGGACCTTGCCGCGCGGGCCGCGCGGGCCGTCGACCGCCAGGATCGCGGGGGAACCCTGCGTCACGTGGTCGATCATCCCGTCGAGTGCCTCGCGGCCGCCGCGGCTCTTGCTGCCGTTCTGGCTCGAGCCGCGAATCGGTACGATCCCCATCAGCTTGAACCCCGGGATCAACAAGTCCCCATCCCCCGACCGCGACACCATCGCCGCCGTGTTCGGCTCGGTGTTGATCGCCAGCGCGATCTGGTTGGCGTGGAGCGTCGAATAGATATACCGCACCCCCGCACGCTTGAGCCGCGGGCGAGGGTCGTCGTTCATCACGCGAACGCGGCACGTCGCACGCAACAGCAGCATCACGGCCGCCAATGGCCAGGCCACCACTTTCGAGGGGATTTTCATAACAGGGGTCGGAACGATTTTTCGAGGGTCCCGTCCGCTAATTCGGCCTGCCACACGGGAAAAATGGCCGGTCGGGACGCGAGGGATCAAAAAATCGTTCTGACCCCTCTTCTTAGGCTCACCGCGCTGTGGGGAGATCGATGTTCGCTCCGGCCGCTGGTGCAAGGTGCGACAGCACCACCGTCGTCGGCCGCGTCGGGGTCTTCCCCGTTTTGGCAAACGCCGCGACGCACTCGACCACACGCGACTGCTCGCTCTCGGTCATCTCGGGGAATATCGGCAGCGACAGCACCTCTTCCGCCGCCCGCTCGGTCTGGGGGAGATCACCCACCTTGTGACCCAGCTCACTGAAGCAGGCCTGCAAGTGGAGCGGCACCGGGTAGTAAATCGCCGAGCCAATCCCGCTCGCGGCGAGCGCCTCTTGCAGCGCGTCGCGCTGGCCCCCATGGACCCGTACCGTGTACTGATTCCAGACGCTGGTGACTCCGGCCGCCACGGTTGGCAAGGTCATGAAGTCCCCCAGCCGGCGGCTGGTGAACTCCTGCGTGTACCGCGCCGCCTTCTCACCCCGCATGCGGCCCCAGCGGTCGACGTACGGCAGCTTCACACCCAGCACCGCCGCCTGCAATGCGTCGAGCCGGCTGTTGACACCCACCAGGTGATGATAGTACCGCGGGTGCTGCCCATGGTTCCGCAGTCGCCGCATCGTCTCGGCCTGGTCGGCGTCGGTGGTGGTGATCATCCCGCCGTCGCCAAAGCCCCCCAGGTTCTTCGTTGGATAGAAGCTGAACGCCCCAAACTCGCCGATCGCGCCCACTTGCTTGCCGCGGCAGGTCGCGCCGATCGCCTGGCAGGCATCCTCCACCACGGCCCAATTGTTCCGTAGCGCGAGCTCCCCCAGTCCCACCATGTCGGCCGACTGGCCAAACAGATGAACCGGGATAATCGCCTTGGTCCGTGGCGTCCCCTTCCGCTCGGCGTCCGCCGGGTCGATGTTCATCGTGTCGGGGAGGATGTCGACAAACACCGGCCGCGCCCCCAGCCGCCACACGGCGCCGGCGGTCGCAAAGAAGGTAAAACTGGGACAGAGCACCTCGTCACCAGGGCCAATCCCCAGCGCCATCAGCGGCAACAAGAGCGCGTCACTCCCCGAGGCACATCCAATCGCATGGTCGACGCCAACATTTTTGGCAAACGCCTCTTCAAGATCGCGGCAGGCAGGACCATTGATAAAGGTCCCGGTCCGCACAACCTCCGCCATCGCCGCCTCGATTTCACGAGCCAGCGGAGCATTCTGACGATTGACATCGAGCATCGGAACAGGTTCGTTCGCGGGGGCATTCTCACCAGCAGCCATTGCAAAAAACTCCTACAAATGCGGGGACCAGAAACGGTCGCGGAGAGTAGGAGTCTAGGCCGGGAGGGTCAAGAGAAGTTGGAATAGTAGCTCGACGGTCTCCGTCGAGGGGTGCAAAATCGTAGCTCGACGGTCTCCGTCGAGGGATAGCGAGTTGGAAGTTGGAAGAAAAAACGTAGCATGGGCAAGACCTTGTAGCATGGGCACATTTGCCCGTGCGAGCCGTTGGCCAACGGCCAACCTCACCGTAGCCTAGGGTTTTTCCCCAGGCCCAATGCTAGCACGCCCCCTCTTCCAACTTCCCCCTCCCCACCCACTCATGCCGAATCCCCCGCATCACCAGCGCATGATCCAGCTCCACCGTCCCCTCCGGAAATCGCTCCCGGTCGTCGAACAGCGACGACGTCACCCGCTCCACCGCTAGCGGCTCGGCCCGCCACTCGTGGCAGCGCAGCTCGAGTCCCTCGAACTCCCCTGGCCGCCGCCCCGGCGAATACCCCAGCACACCCGCTTCAAAAAACCGCGACGCCTCCTCCGGCGACCCAAAGATCGACCCCGCCGGCAACCCTGCCGCCAGGTCCCCCGCCACCGACATCGTCGTCTCCCCATCGTCGCTCGCCAGCGCGACCTCAAACCGCCCCTCCGTCTCGCGGACCTCAAACCGGGCCCGATGATGGACCCCCGGAAAAATCCTCCCCCCAGCGAGCGAATTGAGCCACGAGCCCGTATCGCGCCGCAGCACATAGACCCCTTCGTTGCACACGGCATTCTGGCCCACGCCCTCCCCTCTTCCAACCTCCAACTCCCAACTTCCAACCTCTCCCCCAGCCCACTCCACCGCCACCCGATGAGCCGCATTCTCCGACCCGATCCCCACCCACCCGGGCAGCCCCACGGGCCGGACCCCTTTGAGCCGAATCAGACAAATCCCCGCCACCCCCCAGCCGTTATGCAGCTTGGGCCGAAACGGCGGGGGCAACAGCGTCTGGAGCGCGTCTGGGTGGACGCGGTAGTTGACGAGGATGCGGCGGTCGATGGTGCCGGAGATGGTGGGGATGTTCATGGCGAGCTTTCACCTAGTGATGCCGGCATTGGACCTGGCAGAATCCGGCATATGTAATATCATGGTACTTATACGCGACATCTATTTGTACATGCAACACCACAAGGAAGTTTGGACATGCCGAAGGCCATTCGCGCATTTGACCTGTTCTGCGGAGCAGGCGGTAGCTCGTGTGGCGCCCGGAGCGCCGGAATTAAAGTAATTGGAGGCATCGATGCGTGGTCGGTGGCGACGGATACGTTTGCCCTGAACTTTCCGAGCGGCCGTGTATGGAATGCTCGCATCGAAACACTTTCTGCTAAGCAGATCGCGAGCGAGATTGGTGGAATCGACCTGCTGCTGGCTTCACCAGAATGTACTAATCACACTTTTGCAAAAGGAAAGCGATGTGCGACTGAAAGTGCCGAGCTGAGCCGAAAGACAGCGAACCATGTAATTCGATTCGCCAAGGCGTTCAAACCGAGATGGATCGCAGTTGAAAACGTTGTCTCAATGAAGCGATGGGAATATTATTCGGAATGGAAACGGCGGCTGGCTCGCCTGGAGTATCGGATCACTGAGTTTATCTGTGATGCTCAAGATTTTGGAGTGCCTCAATCTCGTCGTCGTCTATTCGTATTATTTGATCGCAAACAGGAGCCCCAAGTTCCAATAGTCAACGAACAAGCACCGATCCCTGTTGAAGATGTTCTGGAGATGCGGGAGCATACTAACGGCTTCAATTACAAAATGAGTCCCGTCTTTGATAGTCATCGTAGGCGGGCTGAAGGAACCCTCCAGCGTGCACGCCGCGCGATTGCTGCCATCGGACCTAAAAAGCCATTCCTTATCGTGTACTACGGAAGTGATCGCGCTGGCGGATGGCAGGAGCTGGCCCGACCGTTAAGAACTATTACGACCCTCGATCGTTTCGCGCTAGTAAAACCGTCTAAAAACGGCCATGTGATGCGAATGTTACAACCGCCCGAACTTGCAAAAGCTATGGGATTTCCGGCATCTTACTCGTGGCCCGATGTCTCACGAAGAGAACGAATCCGACTAATCGGTAATGCTGTGGCCCCTCCAGTTATGTCAGAGGTGCTGCGGGCACTTTGCGGACTAGAGCACTCCCCACGTCGAACACGTAGTATACTGGATTAATGGCTTCGAAGCGTTCAAAAACCGCAGGACATCGTCGCTGGGGGGCTGGTGGGGAACCCGTACCGGGTGACCACACTGGCGATTTTCTGGACGCGGCAACTCGCAGCAGAGTCATGTCTCGCATTCGTGCGAAAAATACAGGTCCGGAGCAAACGATTGAAGCTCTTATCAGGGAAACGCCTTATAAATTCGAGAGACATGTGGCCGATCTTCCCGGGAGCCCTGATTTTGTCTTTCCCGGCCAGAATTTAATCGTTTTTGTTGATGGCGACTTTTGGCACGGCTGGCGTTACCCTCTGTGGCAGCACAAGCTCTCTCAAAAGTGGCGCGACAAAATCGAGGCGACTCGAAAGCGTGATAGTAGAAATTTCCGGAAGCTACGATCTCTCGGATGGTGCGTATTACGGATTTGGGAACACCAGGTCGAACAAGATCCTACGAAGTGCATCGATCGAATACTTTGTGCTATTCACCGTGATGGGCCGTCACAGTGATTAACTAAAGCTCGCCTAAGAAAAGTGCAAACGGGGGAAGAGATGCCGAATAAGGGAAACCTAGAAGTTATTCCGTCCGCCGCACGACTTGTGACGTCTCTGCGTGATGTTGGCTACGATTTTTCGCATGCGATTGCAGACCTCATCGACAACTCTCTCGCTGCGCGAGCGTCGACAGTTAACATCGATGTTGTCTTCAACGGAACGGACTCATGGATCCGGATAGCCGACAACGGACAGGGTATGTCCCAACGCGACCTTCTTGAGGCAATGCGATTCGGGTCAAAGCGTGAATACGGCACTGACGATCTTGGGAAATTTGGTCTCGGCCTCAAGACGGCATCCCTAAGTCAATGCCGCAAGCTCATTGTCGCATCGCGCACAAACGTTCGAGAACGCCGCATTATCGCTTTTGCATGGGATATTGACCATCTAATTAACACCAATCGCTGGGAAGTAGTCCCTGTGCCAGACGTACTACATAAGGAGGAATTGTACGAACCCCTGAAAAGGCACCCTGGTACTGTCGTGCTCTGGACCCGAATTGATCGGCTTTTGAATTATGCTAAGCCTGAGGGCCAAGCAGCGCGGACTCGATTCACTGGTATGTGCCGAAATCTCGAACAACATCTTTCGATGGTGTTCCATCGTTTTCTCGCACGTGAAACGCATCGCACAATCTCAATTAATCTGAATTCAAATCGCATCGACGCCTGGGATCCATTTGCCCGGAGTGAGCCACGCACGACCGTAATTCCGCCGGAGCGAATACTTGTGGATGAAGGAGGAATAAAGGGCACCGTGCTCATTGAGGGGTTCATACTCCCTCATCAATCCGAGTTTCAGAGTATCGACGCTTTTCGACTCGCCAGTGGACCCGCCGGCTGGAATCAGCAGCAAGGATTCTATATCTACCGCGCCCACCGTTTATTGCAATCGGGCGGTTGGTGCGGATTTCGCGCCGTTGACGAGCACGTAAAGCTGGCGAGGATCGCCTTGTCGTTTTCCCCGGCTTTAGATTCGCTGTTCCGTGTTAATGTCGCAAAAATGCGAGTGCAGCTTCCAACCTCGATTCGCGACGCTGTGCAACGTTATATTCAACCTGTACTCGCGGCCGCCGACAAACGTTACCGCACAACAGGAGGAACGAATCCGGCCATTCCATCAAGACAGCCGTCCCAGGGGGCACACTCTACTGGTTCGGCTAATCCCAGGAACGGTCAGATTACGACTGCAAGAAGCAGTAAGGCGACCACCGCCGGACCAATGCGCTGGACGCTGGAGGAGTTTGAAGAGATGTTGATCGTTGCATCTAACCCTAAAGAACGCTCGACAATTCGCCAAGTCATCCAAAGAGTGCGTGCCGATCTCAATTCACATTCACCCAAACGCTAGCCATCACTCAATGTCGACGATGTCTTTTCACGATGCTTTAGCGTTAGTTCGTTCTATGCTGGCACTAGGCGTGGCTATAGATCTCGCCATTGACAATCCAGTCATTCCGCTATCCTATCGTGAGAGGATAAGAACGGAGCTTCTGCAGGACACGAACATAATCTTAGAACCACCGCGTGTACTGGTTGCAGATTCACGTCGCGCTGAGTGGTTGCGCGATGTTGAGCGCCAGCAGTGGTATTACTGGCCTACTCTGCGACGGTTTCTCATCGAGCGCAAACGCTGGCCTCTTTCGAGCGTACGGTCGTTAGACGAAGCCAGTGATCGCGTTCTCGAACAACTCGCCCCGCCGACCACAGATGCTTTCGACATTCGGGGTCTCGTACTCGGGTATGTCCAAAGTGGCAAGACCGCCAACTTTACAGCACTGATTGCTAAAGCGGTCGATGTCGGCTATCGATTGATAATCGTTCTATCTGGCGTTGATAACGGACTGCGGCGTCAAACTCAAATGCGGCTCAAAAAAGAGCTTGTCGGCTATACTGACAACCGACCTAATGCGGTACCCTTGCCTCCCGTGGGCCACCGCTGGCATGAGTTTACGCGCGACGATATCCATGGCGATTTCCAGCCAGGATACACTACCCCATCCGCCTTGCAAGCGCCACAACCTGTTTTGCTAGTTGTGAAAAAGAATGGCGCTGTGCTACGTCGCTTGCTTGCGTGGTTAAGCGATTCCGGCGCCGACCTTTTGGACGTGGTTCCCTGTCTTGTGATTGACGACGAGGCGGATCAAGCAAGCGTCGATACCCGCGGCTCTTACCAGACTGAGGATACGACGGAAGTAGTTTATGAAGAGCCATCGGTGATCAATGGGCTCATCCGAGACCTTTTATCCCAGTTCAAGAGAAAGGCGTATGTCGCGTATACGGCAACTCCGTTTGCTAATATCCTGATCCCTCATGACACTTACGATCCGAATCGGCAACAGGATCTATATCCTAAGGACTTCATCGTCGACTTGCCGCGACCCGAAGGGTACTTCGGCGCGGAGCAATTGTTCGGTCGCTTTGACGCGACGACAGGTACGGAGTTGGAAGGGCTAGACATTGTGCGCAATGTCACCGATTGCGATCTACAGCAACTACATACCGGTGCGTTTCCTTCTACATTAGAAGCTGCTTTAATGGATTTTGTCTTGGCTGGGGCAGCTAGAATGCAACGCGGCCAAGGCGGTGCGCCCGCGACAATGTTGGTTCATACGTCCTATCTAATCGAAGGCCAAAACAGACTGACTACGCAAATTCAACAGCACTTTGGCGAGTTGCGCGACGAATGGCGATACGATCGCAGTCGGCACATTCGCCCATTTCTGGACGAGCGATGGACAACTGAATTTCGCCCCATCACGCGGTCGAAATATCATGATCGCGACGTTCCGTTCAAAGACATTGAACCGCATATAGGCCAATTCTTTGAGTCGGTCCAGGTATTTGCCGTCAACAGTGATACCGGTTCCGTCTTGGATTACGAGAGGGAACCCAGCCTGAAAGCAATTGCCGTTGGAGGCAATAAGTTATCACGTGGAGTCACCCTGGAAGGTCTGACAGTGAGTTACTTCGTCCGCTCCTCCGCGATGTACGATACGTTGATGCAGATGGGTCGCTGGTTCGGGTTCCGTAGTGGCTATGACGACCTCACCCGAATCTATACTACGCCTGAACTGGCAGGGTGGTTTCAAGACTTAGCCCGTGTTGAACACGAATTGCGAGAGGATATTAGGATTTACGAAGCAGAGAATATCAATCCCCGTGACGTTGGCACCCGCATTTTAAACCATCCTGCCATGCTCGTCACGAGTCCGCTTAAGAAGCGGTTTGCTACGACGATTACTGTATCACAATCCTATGCAGGCCAAGTTGTACAAACGTTCAAATTTCCACTGCAACGTCTCAGTGACCTCGGCCCGCTCCTCCAGCACAATTATAAAGCCACTGCATCCTTTCTGCAGACGTTTGACAGATACGACGAGTGGCAGCGTGGCGGGCCTATCTGGCGCAGTGTCAACGTCGAGGCCGTCATAAAGTTCCTCGCCGATTACACTTTAGATGAACGCGTAAGCAGTATATCACTACCCCTCGTCCGGTCGTACCTTCAGCGCCAGACGGAGGTCGGCGAGCTCATTAACTGGACCGTCGCGGTCCGGGGGCGAAAAACACGAGATCCAGCCTTGGGATCAGTGACTTGGGACGTATTAGATCGCCCTGTTTTCCAACTCGCTCGTTCACGTCGATTAGCAGATCCCGATTCAATTGGCGTTTTAACAGAGCCTGGCGACGAATTAATTGGCCTTTCGGACGATGCTGTTGCAGAAGCACAATCGCTTCAGGCAACAATGGGGGTAGGGATAAACCCAGCGGCTCGTCATGTTCGCAATCCGACCGATGGTCTGCTGTTGATTTATCCGATTAGCCGTCACTCAGGTCAATCCCGTAATTCTGAGACACGCCGACCGCTTTTTGAGAACATGAGCGACCCGAATATTGGGGACATTATCGGAATTGCTTTGTCATTTCCCTATTCAGAAAACGCTCAACAGGTGTTCGGCCAGTATACCGTAGGCACGCCGGGTTGGAGACCTATGGAATGAGCGCTGCGTTTATGCCCGAGTGGGAACAGTTGACTCATCCTTTGCCATCTGGCGAAGGTATTACCGCACGTGCGATCCCAAAGGACCGTAGTGGTCGGATTTATTGTGGACGTGATGCGAGAGGCCGGCGACATCTCCTAATACGCCTAGAGTCGGATGAAATGGGATTTGAAGACACGCAGAGTCGTGGCCTGCACTGTACGACGCGGGAGTTATGTGTTTCTGGAGGCCCTATTGGCAGATTCATCGATCTGGATTGCCGAGACCCTACAACCCATTTGGTTCTGGATTTATTAGCAATTGATCTTGTGGAATGCATGAATGGGCCCGAGCCCGTCTCCTCAGAAGTCGTAATGCGGGTCCTAAGGCGATGGAGACGCTTCTGGGCGCGTCCCCCGGGGGACGTATTGTCACGAGACGAGCAACTGGGACTGTTCGCCGAACTTTGGTTCCTCGCCTTCTGGCAGATGCCACGCGTCGGAGTGACGGACGCACTCGAAAGATGGGTCGGGCCTATGGGCGCACGCCACGACTTTTCATGGGGGTCAAAAGCCATCGAAGTGAAATCCACTCTCTCGAGTCGTGGACGAGTCTTCACTATTAGCAGTTTGGATCAGCTTGCCCCGCCTGAGAACGGATTGCTTGGATTATTCGGTATGCGCCTGCGAGAGGACGCCAGTGCATCAAACTCACTGCCAGCCCTCATCGCCAGTATACGAGAGATCCTCGAGTCCGATGGGGTTGCTTTAGATCGCTTTGAGACTAGCTTAGGCGCCTATGGGTATTCCACGGCCCATGATGAAGAGTATCGACAGATGAGAATACTTGTGCGTGAAGAACGCCTTTTCTTAGTGCATTCCGACTTCCCACGTCTCACCTCCGCCGACATTCCGTTGCCTCGCTTCCCCGGCATAGAGGCAGTTCGATACGAAATAAATCTGAACAGTTTCGAACATTTGGCTCTGAATGATCCCGAAGACATTACTCAGTTCCTCGGACTTGGCTAACCGTCGTTGTGGAATGCAGTAACCTCCAATGCCCTTCGACCCCGACCTCGCCCACCGCACCCGCCACCTCCTCTCCCGCCGCCTCGACCTGGTCGAGCGGAAGATGTTTGGTGGGCTCGCCTTCATGCTCTCCGGCAATATGGCCTGTGGCGTCGCCGGCGACAACCTGATCGTCCGGGTGGGGCCCGCGGCCTACGACGAGGCGCTCGAGTCCCCCTTCGCCCGCGAGTTCGACCTCACCGGCCGACCCCTCCGCGGTCTGGTGCTGGTGGAGCCCGAGGGGGTTGAGACCGACGCGGAGCTGCGCGCGTGGGTCGAACGCGGCGTGGAGTTTGCGCTCTCACTGCCCGCAAAGTAGCGCCGCAAATCGTAACCCGAAGCGTGAGCGAGGCGGAGTGGTCGCTAGCGCCGTCTCTCGCTGGCGCGTCCACGACGGGGACCGTCGTGCTACTATCTTCCCGTCCACGACGGGGACCGTCGTGCTACTATCTTCCAACTTCCTTCCACTTTAGCCGTTCCACTCCCACCCGCACCGACGGATGCTCGTGGAAAAGTTGCCACACCAGTCCGGTCCTGGCGTTCTCGATGGAGAGGAGCAGCGGGCCGACGTCGATGCCGATGTGGTCGGTCGGCACGTGCGGGGGGTCGACGAGGAAGCTGTCGGCCAGGCCGTAGCCTCCCTCGTCGGGCGAGTGCCAGGCGATTGGTGTGCCATCGGGGGTGCGAAGCTGGTGCATCTCGCGGAGGGCGGCGAGGGCCTCGCGGGGAATGAACGGGAGCGCCGCGGCGGCCACATAAGGCGCCACGGTGCCGCGATGCCAATGTTCCTCGCCACTGAGATTCGGCCGCAGCTCGGGCACCAAATAGCCACTTTTTCCCTGCGGGTTGAGCCCCATGCAGGGGGCCAGGCCCCAGCGATGCTCGCCGAGGGTGGGAAACATCGCACTTTGCTCGATGCACCGCTGCCGATGAGTCACGAAGGCCCGGCGCGTGTTTTCGTACCAGTCGACCCTGGGGGCTGTGACACCGAACGCGGCGGGGTTGTCGGCCTTGAAGCGGGCGAAATCGAGCCAGAGGTGCTGGAAGAAGTAGGTGAACATCGAACCGTTCCACGACACGACATAGGGGGGCAAATCGCCATGCCGCCCGATGGTTCGCTTGAGGCGGTAGTAGCTGGCCGGCTCGACGGCGTGGTTGGGGCTGGCGATGGCGAGGAAGGCGACAAGCTGTTCCTCGGCGCTGGCGAAGTGCCACTTCCAGGGTACGAGTTCGCCGGGGCCGTCGATGGAAGCCTTGTCGTGGGGCTTCCAGCCCATCGAGAGGTAGCCGTCGGCGAGGACAAACGCCCGCCAGTTGGCTTGGTCGATCATCTGGTCAACCAGTTCGCGGACCTCACCACCGAAGTAGATGGCGGCGGGAATCGCCCCGGCCTGAAGCAGGGCATGATCGACGGTGCCGGCGAGGACCTCGGGGGCATCGGGCCGATGCCCGGCGGTGTGGTGGTCGACGAAGTGCTGGTAGATCCCCTCGTGCTTATTGTCGCTGCGGGAGGTGAGGGCGCGAAGGATGACGAGCGCCCGGGCCTGGCCTTCGTCGCGAGTGATCCAGCCCCGTTCGACCCCGATGGGGAGAGCCGAGAGCTGGAAGCCGACGGCGGCGACGCTGGAGATGTCGGTCGAGGTGCGGTCGCGGACGAGGCGGGCGGGCTCGCCGACCTCGCGCCAGAGGTATTGAAAGGCGCCGCGCTGGATGTCGTCGAGGAGCTGCTCGTCCGCGGGGGCGAGGACCAGCGGGGCACGGGGCGAACCTTGGTCGCGGAGAATGTCCTCGGCCGCGGCACGACCGAGCACCACCAGGCACCACAACGCGACTCCCCACGCTGCCACCCGCCGCCAAACAGTTGCTGTCAAGCAGTCCATAGCATTGAGGGTATCGGGGGGAACTGGGCAAGTCAAACTCCGTCGCCATGGTGGCAGCCGCGGGAAGTCGTGTGGAGAAAAGCAAGGTTTTTCAGCAGAGGAGGCAGCTTGCGTAAGTTAGGTAGCCCGATTGCTCTTGTCGCTTTCAATGCAGTCACTTCATAATTTGCCCCTTTAGGCGAAGTCGCTTCATCGGTGGCATGTAAGCCAGGCGGGCGACGCACGAGACGCAGGCGACCACTCAGTCCAGGGAGGGAATTGAGTTGCACGTACGTAGGATGCTATGGCTGGCAATCATGGGTGTGGCATTGGCCACATCGAATGCGTCGGCCCAACCGCTGCAAACGCTCACGGGCAGCTTGCCCGAGTTGGTCGCGGAACTCACCAGTAGTCGCTACTTTCTGCGCGGCGCGGCGAGCGACCCGCGGCCTTATCACGAACCCGACGACGCGCTGGCCACGTTGAGTCAAACCGCCCGGCTGATGGACCATGGCCATGTGGAGGAGGCAGCGCGGCAGGCTGGCGAAGTCGATTACGAGCTGCTCGAGTTCATCGACCGCGACACGGAACACCGGTATCTGGTGCTTCGCGAGAATCTCGCGCGGCTCGCCGAGCCTCGCGGGTGGGGGTCTTACATTCTCAATCCGAAAAGCGAGTTGCCCGCCCTGATCGAGGCTCCGCACCCCATCGACGACGCGCATAGCGCAAGCGTGGCGGCGCTGGTGTTCGAGCAGGGAGCCAAGGGGCTGCTGGTTGCCGGCGCCCAGCGCCACAAGGCGGACGTTCCCGACCTGGTGAACTCGGTCTTCCACCAAATCCACGTCGCCTGGTGCGGCACGTTGGGGAAGGTCGCCGTGTGGCAGATTCATGGGTTTGCGATCGAGAAGCATCCCTTCCCCGAGAATGCCAAGGCCGTACTCTCGACCGGTGGGGGCGATATCCCGGGTGAACTGGTCGAGCTCAAGAACAAGCTCAGCAGCCGTGGGATGCCGGGCTACGTGTTCAACGAACTCGAGCCGACCGCCAAACTCAATATGGAGGTGAACGACGGGACACCGGGGCCTCGCTTCCGGTCGCTGGCGGCGACCAAAAACGAGCAGGGGAAACATCTGCGCGAGCTTGGCGGGACGTTCGTCCATGTGGAGCTCGAGCGAGCGGTGCGGCTGAGCGAGGAGCAGCGTCGCGAGGCAGCCGCAGCGATCGCCGAGGCGATCGAGTCGTCGCTGGGCGAACGTCGGCTGACTCGAAGTCAGCCGTCGAGCGAGCCGGATGTGCCAAAGCTGGTGCGCAAGCCGAGTCGTGGCAAACGCAAGCCGGTCTAGAACCGAAGACCGCTAAATCCGCATCGTGAAATACTGCATGATCGCCGCGATCACACCCAGCAGCAGACACATCCAGATGGCCCCGCGGAAGGCATGAACCAGGATGGGGACCACCTCCTCGTGACGAGTCGCCGCGTAAACGAGGCTCACGGCGACGATCAATGGAACGGCGTACCAAAGTCGGACGTCCGACTCGGCGAGTGGCAGCAGCGCGGCGATCAACAGTGGCAGCACGTGGGACTCCGTGGATGACAGTCTACTTGTCGCTGTCGGGCTTCGTATCGTCCGGCTCGGGGGGCGATTTCTTGTGAGGCAGGTGAAACAGCGGGCCCCACCGAGCGTCGCAAATGGCCAGCACGTTGAGGAGCCCCGCCATCATGGTGTAGACGGTGGCAACCTCCCAGCGGAAGCCGAGATCGTGCTGCCACTTCTGGAGTTCCCCCTGATGGAGCACGGGATTCTTGCGCTCGGTTTGGTCGTTCGACCGGCGGATTTCGTTTTCCTTTTCAGCAGCCTGTTTTTGATCGGCGCTCCAAATGCGGTAGACATCGTGTGTGGTATAGGGGGGGCGTTCGAAATCCCCCAGGGGCTTGTCCCCGCTCTCGATCCGCCAGGTTTGCACAATCGCCGAGAGGGCGGGCAAGCCCACGCCGATCTGGCAGATGTAGTGCCAGCGTTCCCTGAACTTGCCAAAGTTGCCAATGGGATCGACCGTGGCGACGTAGACCACGCGGCCATTTCCCAGCCACATCCCGTAGCCAAAAATGCCCAGGATGGCAATCATGAACAACAATCCCTTGCCGTACCGTCGCTGGTAGATGTGGCCTAGCCCTGGCACCAGCCAGGCGAGAAACGCCGCCAGCCGGGCGTCGCGCAGCTCCACCTTGGGGAAGCTCTCCAGGGGATCGGAGGACGGCGGGGAGTTCGACATCGGCTCGGTCGGGCTCGCAGGGAAGGAAGCCGGCCTGCCGCTAAAGGGGAAGGGGGAAGACATCCGGCACCTATGTATTGTGCGGGAAGGCCCGGAGATTGGCTAGGCGGGCTGAGTTCGCCAAAAAAATGCGGCAAAAAACCGCCAAAAGTCCGCACGACACCGCCAACTTCGTTGCAATCGGTATCCTGAATCGTGGGTGGGATTATAATGAGTAGTCCCACTGGGGAGCGCGGCGGAACACGTGCTCCCCCCCTCACCTACCCCCTCGTTGCTCGCAGGCGTTCGATGATTCTCCCCCATTCCCGATGGCTGCTACCGCTGCTGGCTCTGACTGCCACCCTGACCGTTGGCAGTTCGGTCCAGGCATTTCCGCTGATCGTCAACGAATACAACGCGGTAGCTCCCGAAAACTACCTCGGCGGCGACACCTGGCCCCAGGCCAACGGCAGCGACACGTTTCTGGCGACCTATCCAGGTCTCGACGGGACGGGCCTCGTGCAGGGGAACCTGGGGAACTGGATCGAACTGGTG
The DNA here is from genome assembly GCA_964650265.1 of uncultured Planctomycetaceae bacterium. Lineage (GTDB taxonomy): Bacteria > Planctomycetota > Planctomycetia > Pirellulales > Lacipirellulaceae > CAZYQQ01. The sequence continues at coordinate 8,427 of CAZYQQ010000050.1, read as the reverse complement.
GTGACCGAGGACCATGTCGACATTCGCGGCTGGAAGCTCGTGTGGGAAGAGGATTTCAGCGTGGGAGGCGTTGTCGACAGACGCGGCGGAGAGGTCATCTTCAGCCCCACGGCGAATCTGCTGAGCGACCTGCGGCGGGGCACAATCCTCACCATCAGCGAGCAGAAGACTGTCGAAGTCGATCTCGCACTGGTGGGTGACTACAAGAATCGAACTCGTAACCTTCTTCCCGAAGAAGTCGACGTCACCATCAATCTGTCAACCGACACGTCTTACAACCCTCAACTAGGGGACTGGTGGATCCATCTGAGCACCAAGGACGAAGCCGACAAACCGAATCCCCTGGTCACGACCGTTGTGAATAATCCCCCCACTTACAACGGCGATGATCCCAAGCCAGGGGACTTCCCCATCACGCACGACAATTGGTCGGTCTCGATCTTTAACGCCGCCAATCAGCTAGTGACCCCGGAACTGGGAGAAGACCTCAACAACTCCGGCATCGGTGGCGTCAATTCTCGCGAAGTCGTCAAGCTCGAAGCGACCCCCACGGCGACCCCCAACTGGCTGAGCTACAAGGATGGAGTTTCGAGTTCCTTTGGCCAGCCGAATGTGTGGAGTGGCGGCACCCAGACGCAAGATTTCACCGCCCTGCGATCGGGCTTGAGTTTCGGGCTGACGGGGGATTTCAACGCCGACGGGATTGTCGACGCCGCCGACTATCTCGTCTGGCGCAACACACTCGGCAGCACGACCGACTTGCGAGCCAACGGCGACAACACCGGTGACAGCCAGGACGTGATCGATGGGGCCGACTACCTGGTGTGGAAAAACAACTACGGCAGCGGCAGCGGTGGGGCGCTGGCGTCGGTCCACATTGCGGTGCCCGAACCGGCACTAGCTGGCGTGCTGGCCGTGGCCGCGCTAGCGGGCTGTGGGATTCGATCGCGGCTTAGTCGCCGATCCAGAGCTTCATGACGAGGTGATTATTCCGGCGCACGACACCGGCAATCAGCTCGAAGCCCGCCTGCTCGTAGAAGCGAATCGCCCGCGGGTTATCTTGATGGACCATCAACACAAGCCATTGGGGCCTTGTGGTTGAATCGTCCGGCCACTCTAGAGCAAGCTGCCGCGCCTCGGCGATCAAGTGCGAAATTATCTGACGTGAATATCTCCAGACCGGGTCGACAGGCTTTCCGTGGTAACGGACATCAATCCCTATCATCGGAATCAGCGCGATGGTAGTCCTTAAACCGTCGGGAGGAGGCCATCTCCATTGAGAGATGCCTAGTGAACCGAATCCGACAACCTCGTTTTCTTCCGTTTCAAACAGCCAGACACGCGTCCCGCGCGCCATCGAATCAAGGACATCACTTCCCTTGATCCACTCCGACACGTGCCGTGACCAAGCCTCTTCGCCACATGAAAAACCTGCCAATCGCTGCTGGTCGGCTTCGGTAAACAAAGCCGCGTAAAGCTGATGGGGATGCGAGGGCATCGGCGAACCCAGTTACCGATGACGTGCGGGCAATGATGTCGGCTCCAACTTTGGCCGGTTCGGTTCAGTCGTCACCCTCAGTGCGTTAGCCTCCTCGTCTGTCATGACATAGTCGTCTTGCTGAAATTCGGCAACGCAATCGAGCAGGTCTAACGTCTCGAGGTCGGGCCACAACTCACGAGGGTCAACCTGCAAGGACGCCGCCACTTTGAGGATGGTTTTCTTATGAGGTCGACGTTTGCGACCCAGCAATTGCGAGATTGCGGGTTGCGAACATCCGACTCGCCGGGCTAATTCCTGCTGTGAAACATGCCCTCGCTCCATCATCTCCCGCAGCCGCGTTACGAATAACTCCTGCTGCGTGGCCATATCGTCCGACTTTTCGCTCCCTTCCCTCTCAGCCGAAAACAGCATTGCGGAAATCGACGAGAGAGCATGCTCGCGTTCGTTTGGAGGGGTTCCGGGGGCCTCGACCAGACTCATCAACTGCCGGATCATCTGCCACGACTTGCCGCTGCAATTGGTGAGTGCTTCCATGAACCGTCGCCGGTCCGATGCTCCCATCGAGCCCATCCAATCCATCAAGCAGGCCACCGATTGCAGCCGCTCCAGCGTTTGCGGATTGTCAGGAAGTAAGGTGTCAGCCATGCTCTTGGACCATAGAAGGGACCACGCATCTCACGCTTTGAAAGAAGTACCGGCAGCGGATATAACACAATTATAACTCACGCCGCCAGCTTGGCAAGAACGCTTTATCCTGGCCCCAGCCCTCAATAACCACGCCAGTTGCAACCAGAGACCATGCAACCAGAAACCAGACATGCAGAACCTCCACGGCGGGGGTATTGAGAAGTGCTTCCGCGAAGTGAGCGGGCCCCTCGAGCGGCCCGCCCCATGCACTCCCTGCATCTCCTTGCCACGCGTTAGCATCCCCCCTCGGGAGGGGACAAGCATTGTGGCGCTGGCAGATGGTTCTGCCTTGTTGAGTTAGCGGTGGTTGTTTCGGCTCGAACGCCCCGAGAGGGGACGCTGGGAGCCGGAGGCTCCGTTGTTCGACGAGGCCGATCGCGGCCTGGGAGCCTGGCCGACTCCGACCGGCGCGGCGGAAGAACGGGGCGTCGTCGCCCCATCGGCGGTCGGCTGGGCCATTGCCTCCGAGGAATTGGCCGGACGAGCCGCGCTGTTTGACGGCTGGATTCGGCGAATCGCCGACGAAGCCTGGGGCAATTTGGGCTGCGGTTTCGCGGCGTTTTGCGACAATCGCGTGAACCGCTCCGATTCCTCGGCATTCCCCAGCAACTTGTGCATCGCCGCCAGGTTGCCGTAGGGGACCTCCAAGGTTTTCTGCTCCAGCACTCCGGCCGTGACTCCCTGTTCGATCAAGGCAGCTCCCGCCTCGGTGAGCGCGAGAGCACGCACGCGCTCTCCTTCGTTCCAGAAGGAGACCGCCATGCTCACCAAGGCTTCTCCTTCGTGGCGAGGGACCACCAGTTCGCTCGGCTCCTCTTTAGCAGCCATCAGTGGAATCGCCTTGTCGTACCAGAGGACGGCCGAGGCGTGATCTTCGTTGTGAACCGCATGGAGGGCCCCAATGTGGAAGTAGAGACGCCCCACAAGCTGCTGCGTTTGGGGCGAGTCCTGCCGCTGTTCCACCACATCGGACAAGTACTCGACCGCCCGGTCGGCGTACCCGAGGGCCGCGTCGACTTCGCCGCGCTGATGATTGATCTGCATGGCATGGAGATAGGCCACGCCCGTTCCCCAGTAAAGCTGTTCTTTCCACAAGGGATCGACCGGTTCCCGCACGTCGAGCAGCTCGTCGAGCGTTTGCTCGATCTCATTGAGTAGCGGTGCGGGGTCCTTGGCCGGCTTGAAATTGGCCAGTGCCTCCAGCGAACACTGGGCCACGTGGAGTCGGGCCTCGAGCCCCACGTCTCCATTGGCGATCATCTCCTCGGCATAGCTCGAGGCACGGCTCACCCAGTCGGCCACGTTGGCCCCTTTGTTCTCGTAGTCTCTGCGCGAGACTTCGAGCCCAATCGCCAGATGAGCGTCCACCAGAAGCTGCTTGGCCTGCCGGCGGACATACCGGTCGTTACTGATGGCGAGCTTGTCGGCCCCCTCGATCGCCCGCTTATGATAGTCGATCGCCGTGGCGGCAATCTCGGCATCTCCCAACATCGCGAGTAAGCCCAGGCGATGATTCGCTTGCGCCTCGATCAGGGAGGGGACCCCTTCGGTGTCGAGGACGGCCCGTGTCTCGAGCACGGCCGCGTCGTACTGCCCCGTCGCGTGCAGACATTCGGCCCAGCGAAGCCGGTAGGCCGCGTTGGTTGGCTCGGCGTCGTACGCGCGGCGGGCCGAAGCAATCGCTTCAGTCCCCCTGCCAAGTTCGAGTTGAAGCTCCGCCAGCATCCAATTGGCCTCCGCATCGGCAGGGGCTATCGCAACGGCCTTTGTGAGGTCGGCAAGCCGGCCACTCACGTCGTGCCGCGGACGCTGCTCGCCACGCATCGAAAACGCCTGCGGGTCGAGCGGCTGCAGAATCATCAGCGACACTTGCGGCTCGGTGGCGGGGCGAATGTCGTCGCTGGCATCGAAGACGAGCACAATGCCGCGCTCGGGATAAACCTGCCCCAATACGTCTCCCGTCTCGTCGTCGTAGACATTGGCCGCTTCGTGGGAACCCGCCTTCACCTTGGCGGCAAGCGACGCAGGCGACTCGGGACGGACAAGTTGGATCTTTATCAGCGAGACGACCCCGTTCTCCACGAGGATTTGAACCCCGCGGAAGCTCTCCACCTGATAGCTCAACAGCTCGCCCGTCTCTGTCGGCGAGGCTTCCTTGGGGCTTCCCCATGCCTTGGTGAGTTCGCTCTTGGTCGAAACACCAGGTTGGATGCCGTGGAACATCGCGAGCTGTGGCGCGCTCGTTTGGGTTTCTGTCGCGGAACAGTCGTTTCGTGTCGAGGCGACACGGACCACCTGTCGTTGGGTCGGCAGGTTGGCTTCCATCGCATTGGGGTCGGCCAGTTGTGGCTCCTGGTCCGATTCGAATGTGATTGGATCGAGCGGCTCCTCGGCCTCCGCTCCCACGGGGCGTTGGGCGGGGGTCGGTTCCCCCTGGCGAACGGCCACCAGGACCGAGTTCTCGCGGCCGTTCTGTTCGGTCACGGCCGGGGCGATGTCTTCGGTGCCATCGGTGGCCAGTGCGACGTTGGCCAGTGCGACGGGGGCCAGCGTGAGCACGCCGCCAACCACGACCCAGCGAAGCCGAAGGCCAATTGCTCGAAAACCTGCGTTGTTGTTTAGGCCCAACATGGTGTTCCTCCTGAACACGTCTCTGCCCGAGTCAATGGAGATTGCTCGGTGCGACTGCCTTGCGGCACAAGGACAAGTGGCGCTACCCCCCTTTCCGCTTCAGCGGTGGCAGCAGGATATCCTCCATGCGAGATGGATGATGACCTACCGGGGATATCGGCAATGGCACAAAACAGGGCCCACACAAATCCGAAATAATCGGACGAGTTGCTGCAACTTGCCACCCGCCATGCTAGCAGTCAAACAGCCCTGCGGCAGAACACCCACCCCCCCCCAATCCTTCATCCTTCATCCTTCATCCTTCATCCTTCATCCTTCATCCTTTCGAACGCCGTCGTATCGCACCCGCCGCCACAATTCCCGCCACGAGCGAAAGCAGCATGGTCGAAGGCTCCGGCACCGCACTCATCCCAGCCACCAGGCCACCCGGAACCGGCACGGGGGCACCCCCCACCTGATCGAGCCAGATGTAGTAGTCCAGGATATTGACCGCCCCATCGCCGTTGGCATCTCCCTGTGCCGGGTTGGCCCCCATTGTGATGCCGAAGTTCGCCTGCCAGACGAGCAAGTCGTTCGCATCGACGATGCCGTTGCCATCGAAGTCGCCACCGATGGCGATAATGTCGGTCACGCGAAGCACCAGGTCGGTGCCGTTCTGAAATTCCACCAGCCACGACCAGCTTGGGTCCGACAAGGCCGGTTGAATGAGGAAGTTGGGAATCGTGCCGGTCAGCCCGCCAGCACTGCGCAGCAGCGTGAACTCGTCACCCGGCTGCGGATCGAGCGAGGTCACGCCGGTCGCCGAGAGGGAAGCGGCCACCAGCGACCCGGCGCCGAAGATCGTCTGACCGGCGACGGCGATGCCCCCCAATTCGCTGGAGGTGGGACCTCCCCCGAGAATGAAGTTGATGATCCCCCCGGTGTCGTTGATGAAGTCCCCCAGCACCGTCATGTGAACCACCGAGCCGTCGGCGCCGAGGTTGATAATGCCCCGATTGAGGAAGCCGTCTTCAAACGTCACCGTCGATCCCCCGGTCACCACCAGCGCCCCACCCAGATCGGTGGGCCCGCCGCCGGCAGGGGCACCATTCTCCACGTTGCCGCGAATCACGTTGTTTCCATTCGTGATGGCCAGCACCCCGTCGTTGAGCAATCCCGACTGAAACCGGGCCACCCCATTCTGCACGACGATCTTCCCCTGCGTTGGCAGCAGCGTCTCGCCCGCTGGCACATTGCGATTGTGGAACCGCTCGCCCGGGTTGGGCCCGTCGGTCACCTCGGCGCTACTGCGGAGGAACTCGATTTGTCCCCCCAGCACCTCGATCAGACCATCGTTGGCAAAGAAGTAAGGGAGGGTTCCGTCGTTGGTCGAGGCCGGAGAAGTGGCCGACGAGGTGAGGATCAGCCGCTCCCCCGCGCTCGCCCGGAGTTCACCCGTGCGGCGGTTGCGGAAGGTGGCCATATCGATTCGCCCGCTCCCCACAATCGTGCCGTCGTTGGTTCCGTCACCGACCACGACCATCCGCCCCTCGCCAATCAAATTGACTCGCCCCGAAACCCCGACCAGCAGGTTGGGAAGCTCGTCTTGCTCCTCGTCCTCGTATATGGTGACGATCGCCCGATTGGCGATGGTCAGCTCCCCTTGGCCCGAGGCAGGAAAGTAGGCGTCGAAGTCGTTGAACCAGGCCCCCACCGACAGTCCCCCCGCAATACGCCACGCCGAGCCAATTCCCTCGACGGTAGCAATCCCCTGCCCCCCAGCCTCCGCCCCATCGAAGGCGGGAATGATCACACCGGTAATCGGATCGATACGAATCAGGCCGACACCGCCATCCTGCGACACGGTCCCCAAGGCAGCCCCGCGACGCGAGTCGAGTTGGGCCCCGTTCTGAATCGTCAGCACCCCGGTCCCGAGCGGCCCGATCAAGGTCGAGCGCGGCGCGTCATCCGACGCCCCTTCCCCCAGCCCCGCCTGGTCGATGTGCGAACTGAACCCGTCGATCAGCACTTCGCCATAGGAGCCAACGCTCCAGCCGAGCACCAGCGCGTCCTCGATTTCCATCCGCCCACCGTCGACCACCTGCAACGTGCCACTCCCGGTGAGGCCGACGTAAACGTCAAAGCCCGAACCGGTCGGGCGGGGGGTCGGGTCGACCAGCCCCTGCAGATTGGGGGGAATGATGTTGGGATTGTTATTGTAGACAGTGCCGAACCCTTCGATCCGGAAGATGCCATGCCCGGTGGGCGAGCCCGGCACATCGTCGCCAAACTCGAAGTCGCGCCCTCCGGCCGAACCACCAAGCACGAGATCCTCGTACCGCACCTGCGAGCCACCATTCAACAGCACAATGCCGTAGCTCGTCTGGCCGACCACAATCGGCAGTGGATGCTCGAACGTCGGTTGATCGGGAATCGTCCCGGGAGGATTAAAGGGCCCCCCATTGTCGAATAAGAACGCGAGTATCCCTTCGTTGTCTTGTGTGAGCGGGTTATCGCCGGGCAAGACGTCCCCCGATTGGAAAACGACCCCCATGGCCGGCCGCGCGGCCACCGTCGCCAGCGCGACCAGGAGCATCACCAGGAAACGGTTGCCTACGCAATCCATACGAAAAACCATCGAAGTGCCTCTGCTCAAAATGCCCCACAATTCCGTCGCGTAGCGGTCCAGGGCGAGTCGTTTAGACGATAATATATTAGGGAAAACTCAATCACTCGCCGCGGTGGCAGCCTGGCCCAGGCCGCGCCATCCGCTAGTCCATCAGGTTCCGTGCGAGATGTTCCGGTCGCTCCCCCGCCGCACGACCCCCGATCGCATCGGATGGCCAATTGGAAGAGGAGCCGCCTCGCTGGCAGTCGAGAACATCCGCGCACAGCCACGCCGGCGCAGTTTCCCTACCTTCCCCCCATAATCATCAGCCGGGGGGGATTCTGTCAACCTTTTTGCGCGGCCCCCCGTGGCCTCACCCCTAGTTTTTAGGGTTTCTCGCAAAAATGGGTGGGGAATCACGCCCGACAACGCCACTTCGCGGACCGCCGGGCCTCCCCCTCCAGGTGCAGGGAACTCGAGGTGCTGGCAAACAATAGAACCCTTCGGGCGAGCGGGGTGTTGTTTCTCGAGCGGAGAAAGATTGGCTGTGGGGGGGATCGATTTGATAAAAAAGTGCGTAAATGTCGCGTGCCTGAGTTTTTTGTCCCTTCTCACACCTCGTGGCGCAAAGCATCTTGTTTGCTACGTCGCGACGGGTGGCTGGGGTCAAGTTGCCAAAACGGGCTTTATCTTGCAGGTTGACGTGACGGCAACTTGCCCCCAGCTTGCACAGAGACCCCTGGGGGCAGGTTGCGGTGACGATTTCTCTGTGTGGAAAGCAACGGGCGCAACCTGACCCCAGGCACCCGGCGCGATGTTTGGCTTTTTGAGAAGTTCTTGGTCGAAATCGGGCACCGCCCCGGCATAGATTCGCATTACGCCTTGAAGTAGGTCCGTGGCCGCTGGCCCGGACCTTGCGCGCGTGGAGAGTTTGGACTCTCTTCAAGGTTCCATCCGGCAGATGGAACCTACCTGGTCTTTGGCAATTCAAACCCCTCACGCTGCCCGGGCTGCGAGCCCG
>CAZYQQ010000049.1:32064-37872 GCA_964650265.1 uncultured Planctomycetaceae bacterium | reverse complement strand
CGCGAAGAATAGGACGCGGATTGGCAGGATTGTTCAGGATCGGCAGGATCCGAAAACCGAATACGATGCGTCAGCGCGGGCGGGTTGCGTTGGCGGACAGACGACGTTTCGTGCGCCCGCTCGACACATCCTACGTGGTTTTCACATGCCCCACGGTTCCGTCAAAGTGCTAATTCACGCACCGAGCGCCGGTGTCTTCCCGCTGCTGCACGACTACACCCGGCGGCTCGAGTGGGATACGCTCCTCGAGTCGGCAGAGCTTTGTGACGGGTGGACCGAGGCGGGGCCGCGGGCGACTTCGGTTTGCACCGGGAAGTGGTACTTGGGAGGCATCGCGATGAAGACCGAGTACGTGACGTTCACCCCGCCAAGAGTGGCGGCGGTGAAGCTGGTGAATCGGCCGCCGCTGTTCGAGAGTTTCGCGGCGACCATCCGGCATGAGGACCTGGGGGATGGCACTTCGTCGATGGAATACCTTTACAACTTCACGGCCCGACCCGGGTGGCTACGCTGGGTGCTCGAGCCGGTGATGTCGGCGGTGTTTCGATGGGAGACGCGGAAGCGGCTCAAGGCGCTGGGGCGGTATGTTTCGCAGATGCACTCTCAGTCGGCTCAACATTGATGAACAGGATGTTTAGGATCAGTACGGCGCGATGCGTCAGCGCAACTTTTGCAACAGCTACAGCATAAGGACCTTTCGATGCCAACACTCCGCCTCATCACATGCCTTGCGCTGCTCCTCAGCGTCGGCAGCGCTTTCGCGCAAACAGAAAAGCTCGAGTCAATACGGAAGTTCGTCAACCCCCATGGGCTCCCGACAGAAGAGCAACTGCAGGCGAAATTCGACCTGGCCGTGACGTGGCTGCAAAAAGAGGAAGCAATCGAGAAGCAGTTTACCGAGCAGGCGATTGAATATCTGAAGCTGGTGGCCTATCACGACCCACAGTTGGCCGCGGGGGCGGTGCCGCTCGTTATCAAGGAACTTGACAGACATCTATCGCCGCACCACAACATCCGTGAAAGGTGCGAGCTACTGCGACTTCTGGGCACGATCGGTCTTCCGGCTGCCGATGCGGCGCCCAGCGTTGCCCGGTTTGTGGATCAACCTGGGGAGAAATACACCCAGTTCGAAACCATTCATGCCGCCGCGGCGCTCGCACGGATCAAGCCGGCGGAGGGGGAGCGGATGGCCCAACTGCTGATCGCAAAACTGGATCACTCGGAGCCGGATGTTCGCTGGATAGTTGCCGACGCATTGGGGGACACGGGGATGAGCACGGACGAGATTTGTGCCGCGCTTGCACGTTCGCTGGACGATAGTCACGTCTCGGTAAGGGCGATGTCGGCACGCGCCCTGCTTAAACTCGAAGAGCAGCCGAGTGCGAAGGTGATCGAAGTCGTCAAAGCGACGCTGACTGACGAAGCGGCGGCAGCCTATACTAAACCTCCCTACCTCAGCGAGCCTCGGCCCACGAGTCGCCACGTCGCGATGTCGGCCACGGTCCTCCTTGATCGAAAACTCGATAGCTTGCCCGAGGAATTGAAGCAGGGATTGCTATCGAACCTCGGAGGGGAGGACGACTACAATCGGTTACTGGCGATCCGCTCGCTCGCCATGCTGCGTCACCCGGACGCGGAAGTCACGGCGGCGCTAAAGCAAGTGGCCGAGAACAAGGAGCAGCCGGGGCTGGCGCTCGAAGCCCTTCTGGGGTTGCGGCTGGTTGCCGAGAGAGAAGTCGGCGCGGGTCGATAATCGGAACTCCGGTCCGGCGAGTACTAAAAATGGAAAGTCCATGAAACATTTCGCGAAAGTCCACGCGATGCGTCAGCGCGGGCGGTTCACGTTTGCGAGCGGGGCAACGATGAATGCGCCCGCTCGACACATCCTACCTCCGGGCTAAACATCTGGCTTGGACAAGTGGGCGTTTATTTCTCTTCTTCCTCCAGCGAAAACGCTCCGCCGCCGAACCCGCCACCCATCATGCCTCCGCCGAGCCCTTGGTTGAGCGGCTCGTTGTCGCCGTGGCGGATTTTGTCGATGCGGTCGACGATCGACTCGTGGTTTTCGCGAGTCTGTACGACAATCAGCACCGACTGGGGGGTGACGAGGGGCTCTTTTCCGTCCTTGTAGACCACTTCGGCTTCCGACGGCAGCAGGAGGATCGTGCCGGTCCCCTCCGGCTGCTCGGCCGACTTCCAGCTTTCGGGGGCGACTAGCTTGGGAAGGGCCCGCGCGAGACCTTCGGCGATGGGGCTCGGCATGCGGTAGTAGCGGGTGAGGACCTCCTGGGGGTCGGGTTTGTCCTCTTCCCTGGGCTTCGAGATTCTGAGGGCCGCCCGGTAACGCTCTAAAAGCGCGAGCAGTTCTTCGTGACCCGCCTCGTTGTGGCTGACGACCAGGGTGCCCACCTTGGCGAAGCGCATGTCGGCATTGCCGCCACCGTTTTCCGCCCAGTGCTCAGGCGTTTGAGAGAGGATCGCGTCGCGCAGGGCGTCTCCTTCCGAGTCGTCGCGGCAAAGGTCGCGGACATCGTAGACGGCCGTTTTGAGGAGCGACTCGGCCTGCTCCTCGCTGGTGACCCAAAGCACGCCGTCGCGGAGCATCCAGGTGAGCTTGAAATTGCCGAGGGCGACTTGCAGCACCGTGCGGAGCTGGCGCTGTTCGAGGTCGAGGGAAACCGGTTCGCGTTCCGACACCCTCGCTCCCTTGAGAGCGCGGCGGTCGAGTCGCAGGTCGACGTTGGCCGCTTCGGCGATTTTCTCGACCGCGACCACCAGGGGGACCTGGTCGAGCTTGAGCGTGACCGGCTCGTCGAGCTTGGCACGCAGCGTGAGGTGCTGCGGCGGATCGAAGATGAAGGTCCGCCGGCCATGCCCGCGGAGGGCGGCGAGCAGTCCGGCGAGGCGTCGATGACTCTCACCCGTCTGACGGACGAACATCACGTCGCCGAGCCACTGGATATCAGCATCCCCCCCGCCATTCTCGGCCCAACTGTCGGAATCGATGGTGGCAATGATGGTGTCGGAAATGTCGTCGCGATCGTACCCGGCGTCGATCAGGTCGCCCAGATTGTAAGGGACGGTGCTCGTCCGCGACTCGGCCTGCTCCTGGCTGGTGACGCGGACCAGGCCATCGTCGAAGTACCAGGCGAGGCCGAGCATCTTGAGCCGCCCGAGCAGCAGGTAGAGGGGCTCGTCGTCCAGATGATCGAAGACCGGCTCGCCAAGCGGGACTCCCACTTCGTCGAGCGCGCGTTTGTCGAACAGGACCTTGATGCCATGCTCGTCGGCAAACCATTGGGCCATCTCGAGGAGCGACTGGCCGTCGAACTTCACCGTCCCCTTGGCGGCGAGCGGCCCGGGCATCAGGGTCGCCGGGTCGATGGTTTTTGGCTCGTCGGCGATCACCGGAGGCTTGGGGGGCTCGGCGGCCGGTTCCTGGGCGAGGAGCGGTGCTGCGGAAACGGCGAACAGGGCAATGACAAGGCAGAGGCGTGACATGATGAGTTCTCGGCGGTGAAAATAGGGTTGGTACCGAAAGTTCGGGGGACTGGCTGGCGGTTATTCCATTGTAATTGAGGTGTTCCTCTATGGCAACTGGCTACTTGTCGACGCCGGGGGACTGGCTGGCGGTTATTCCATTGTAATTGAGGGCCGCGACCGGGTAGACAAGGTCACGGGCCCAGCTTCACATCCTTGGCATCCTGAATATCGACGCTTTTTTGGTAACATGGATGGCCAGGATGGATAGGAGTGGGGACGGCGGAGCGTGGACATCATTCCTAACGAGCAGGGCTAAACGATGAGCGGTGTTCAGCGGGCACGCCCGGAGTTTCAGTTTTCGGTGAAGCGGTTGCTCGCGGTGTTTGTTGCGGTTTCGATATTGCTCGGTGGATGGCAGTTACTGGTCCGCTCGGCGATCCCGGAGCACAAAGCTTTCCAAATTGAGGAGGGGATGACCCACGAGGAGGTCAGAGCCCTGTTAGGCAAACCTCACGGGGTCGAGAACGACCTGTGGCTGTACAGGGTTTGGGACGCAGGGGAAATGTTCAAGATCGAGTTCGATGGCGAGGGGAATGTTGAGTGGGCATCGTTTTGATGGCACCTGCTCGGGCCGATGGGGCTAAGGCTACGACTCACTCGACAGAGCAAACCGCAAGGTGCCGCTCACGACGGAGACCGTCGTGCTACTATACTTCCCAATCTACGACGGAGACCGTCGTGCTACTATCTGCCCAATCTACGACGGAGACCGTCGTGTTACTATCTTCCAACTATCTCCCCTCCACCTCCTCCAGCGGCACCCCCTTCGTCTCGGGCATCACTGTGAGGACCCAGGCGAGTTGCCCCACCATGCACAGGGCGTAGAAGGCGAAGATGGCCCCTCCTGCTTCGTCGGCGAAGAGGGGGAAGGTTTGGCTGATCGCCGCGGCGAAGATCCAGTGGATGAAGCTGCCGAAGGCCTGACCGCGGGCGCGGAGGTGGTTGGGGAAGATTTCGCCGATGAAGACCCAGATGACGGCCCCCTGCCCTACCGCGTGGGAGGCGATGAAGACCAAGAGACTCACGAAGACGGTGGTGCTACCAATGGAGGTGAACGAGCCATCGGCCACTTGCTGCGTGAGGAAGGCCCACGCGGTGGCGCTCAGGCTCGCGATGTAGCCGATCGAACCGATGAGCATCAACTTGCGACGGCCGATGTGGTCGATCAGCGCGATGCCCAGCATGGTGAAGATGACGTTGACCAGGCCGAGGCCGACAGAGTTCAACAGGCCCGCCGACTCGGCGAAGCCGGCATTCTCGAAGATCCGCCGCGAGTAGTAGAGCACCGCGTTGATGCCGCTGAGCTGGTTGAACACGGCCAATGTGAAAGCGAGCAAGATCGGCCGTGTGTAGGCCCGTTGGAAGAAAGGCTCGCTCAAGGAGTGATGGGCCTGCGTGATCGAATGGCGGATGGCGGCGAGTTCCTGGTCGACCCCCCCGCCGTCGGCGCGGTCGACTCCCACCAGCTCGAGTACGTGCCGGGCCTCCTCGTCGCGACCCTGGGCCACCAGCCACCGGGGACTGCGCGGCGTGCGGAAGATCAGGAAATAGAAGGCGAGCGCCGGAAAGGCCTCGACACCGAACATCCACCGCCACGCGAGATCGACGTCGGAGACCACGCTCGCAATCAGGTAGTTCGAGAGAAACGCCAGCAGCATCCCCATCACGATGTTGAACTGCGCAAGCGCCACCAGCCGGCCGCGCATCCGCGCGGGAGAAATTTCGGCAATGTACATCGGGCTGACGACGCTTGCTCCCCCCACGCCGAGTCCCCCGAGCCAGCGGAAAAACACGAGCGAGTACCAGTCCCAGGCCAGCGCGCTGCCAACAGCCGAGACGAAATAGAGGACGGCGAGCCAGAACATCACGTAACGGCGGCCGAACCAGTCGCAGGGCCTGCCGACCGCGATGCTGCCGATGACGGTCCCCACCAGGGCGCTCGCCATCAGGGTGCCGTGCCAGAAGCGCTGCCACCATGGGCTCAACCCCGCCGCTGGGCTGAAAATCTCCTCGAGCCGCTGCTCGGCCCCCGAAATGACGACCGTGTCGAACCCGAACAACAGGCCCCCGAGGGCGGCGATCAGGCTGCTGGCCAGGAGCGTGCGCGAAGCGGACATGCGGCAGTCCCCCGAATTGAAGAGCAGGGCGTGAAGGTGCGTTAAAATTGGCGAAGTGGCGACATATATATAGAGGAAGCGCCAGTGTGTCGCGAACGGCTCACCCAGCGAGGGCTTCTCGACTGGGGTGCCTTCTCGACTGGGGTAG
>CAZYQQ010000049.1:0-31964 GCA_964650265.1 uncultured Planctomycetaceae bacterium | reverse complement strand
GCCAAACGACAGGATCTAGCCATGAAGCAGACACGGACTAAGGTTTCTCGACGCCGCTTTTTGCAAACCACGGCGGCCGCCGCTTCGACCGCCATCGCCGCCCCGATGGTGGTCCCCGCAAGGGCACTGGGCCGCGACGGCAACGTGGCCCCGAGCGAGCGGGTGACCCTGGCCGGCTTGGGAATTGGCGCTCGGGGGAACTACGTGCTCGATTGCTTTATGGAAGAGGCCGAGACCCAGTTTGTGGCGATCGCCGATGTGCGGGAGGAACGTCGCCAGGCGGTCCGCGAAAAGACCGAGGCGAAGTATGGCAAGGGCGTGAAGATGTATCGCGACTTTCGCGAGATGCTTCAGGATGAATCGATCGATGCCGTGCTGATCGCCACCGGCGATCGCTGGCACACCCCGGCGGCGCTTTGTGTCGCCCGGGCGGGGAAGGACATCTACTGCGAAAAGCCATGCTCGATGACGGTCGACGAAAGCATCGCGCTGGCCGAAACGATGGACCGCTACAAGGTGGTCTATCAGGCGGGAACGCAGCGCCGCAGCGTGCCGAACTTCATGTTCGCCAAGGACCTGTGCGACCAGGGGAAACTCGGCAAGATCACCGAGGTCCATGCCAACACGCTCCACCCGGCGACTTCGCACGATTGGCTCCCCGCCGAGAAGCAGCCGGCCAGGGAGCAGGTCGACTGGGACCTGTGGCTCGGCCCCTGCCCGGTCCGTCCCTTCAACGCAGCCTACGTTCGTGGTGGGTGGCGAGGGTTCTGGGACTTCCACGGCGGCGGGATTCTCGAATGGGGTGCCCACACGGTCGACCTCTGCAACTGGGTCGGGTCGAACGACGAGAAAATGCCGATTCGCTACGAGCCCACCCCCGGCGGGTGTGTCGCCACCTACGACAATGGGGTCAAAATGATCATGCGCGAAACGGGCTGGCTCGGGCTGGGGACGTGCAGTGCCCGCTACGTTGGCGAGAATGGCTGGGTCGAGACGGGTGACACCGGGCGGATGGAATTCTCCTCGGGCGAGCTTCGCTCGCAGCAGAAGGAATTCACCATGGCCGGCACATCGGCCAACACCCATGTGCGGAACTTCCTCGACTCGGTCCGCACGCGGGAGCCGGCTCACTCGAACGCCGACGTGGTGGCGAAGAGCCACATCATCTGTCACGCGGCTTACATTGCGTGGCAACTTGGTCGTCCCTTGGACTTCGATCCCGTGAAGATCGAATTCAACGACGCCGAGGCCAACCGCATGCGTTCGCGGGCGATTCGCGACCCCTGGTGGGTGTGATGGGGGATTGGGCGGACGACAGCATCGATCAACACACTTTTTTGGGAGATATTCAGGATGGCGTGCAGACTAAGGTGGGGGTTCGTGGCAGTAGTGGTGTTGGGACTGACGACCAGCGGAGCCGGCGCCCAGCAGGTGGCCAACAAGATCTTGGGCATGTCGCCGGCCGAATTGGTGGAGGTGCTCAAGAACGACGAGGCCCCGGTGTTCGATCGCGCGAAGGCGGCCCAGCGACTCGCCGTCGTGGGGGATGCGTCGTCGGTCGAGGCGCTCGCCGGACTGCTCGATAACGAAGACCTGAACGCCTATGCCCGCACGGCGCTCGAGAACATTCCCGACGACGCGGCGGGCAAGGCCCTTCGCGACGCCACCGCGAAGCTTTCCGGCCGCCCCCTTGTGGGAGTTGTCCAGTCGCTGGGGGCCCGCGGGGACAACGAGTCGACCGAACTGTTGGGCAATCTGCTGAAGCACGACGACGCGCAGGTCCGCGCGGCAGCAGCCACATCGCTGGGTGTGATCGGCAACGTGAGTTGTGCCAAGGCCCTCACCGAAGCGCTCCAGAACGACGCGGTCAAGATCACAAGCCTTTCCGATGCCTGCCTCGAATGTGCCGGCAAGTTGGTCGCGAGCGATCCGCAACAGGCCGCGCGGCTGTACGATGCCCTCCGCGAAGCGAAGGTCCCCAATTACGTGAAGCGCGCCGCATCGCTCGCCCGTTACACGCTCTCTCCCGACGAGGCGGCCCCTTGGCTCAAGAAGCAACTCCTCATGAAGGACGCTGGCGACTTCGAAGTCGCCCTGACCGCTGCCCGGCGGATTCCGGGGGCCCAAGTAACGGCGGTCCTCGCCGAGTCCCTTCCTTCCTTGAGCGCCGATCGCCAGGCGCTTGTCCTGCGGGCGATGGGAGCCCGCCAGGAGAATGTGCCGATGGTCCTGCTCGCCATGGCGGCCAGCAGTGACGAGGGAGAACTCCAGCAGGCGGCGATCGACGTGATGGCCGATCAGGCCGACGACAAGAGTCTCGAGGCTCTGGTCAACATTGCGTTTGGCGATTCGACCGCGGCCGCCACGGCGCTCACTAAATTGCAGACCGTGAAGAGCGCGCATGCCGACAAGGTGATTGTCGCCCGGGCGAAGGCAGGCGACACTCCCGCCACCGTGGCGATGGCCGAGCTGATCGCCGCGCGGCGACTGGCCCCCCTCAAGGACCAGCTCGCCAAATGGATATCGCACGAGAATGCCGAGCTGCGTAGCGCTGCCGTGTTTGGCATGGGGATTGTCGGCGATCAGGCGGACCTCGATACGATGGTCGATCAGGCCCTCAAGGGGAGCGGCGATCTGAAGGAAACCGCCCGCGGCGCCCTTCGCGTGATGGCACTTCGCCTTCCCGATCGGGAAGCCGCGGCCGCGCGGCTTGCCGCCGAGTTCTCGGGGGCCGATGCCGATCAGCAGACCTACCTGCTGGCCCTCCTCCGCGAAATGGGTGGCCAGACGGCACTCGACGTGGCGACCAAGGCCGCCCGATCGGACGACGCACGGCTCAAGGAACTGGGGACCAAGGAACTCGGTTCTTGGCCGAATGCCGATGCGGCCCCGCTGCTGCTCGACCTTGCCAAGAACGACAAGGAGTCGAAGTATCGCATCCGCGCGCTCCGCGGCTACATCCGCATCGGTCGGCAATTCCAGCTTTCCAATGAAGAACGGATGGAGTACTTCGCCAAGGCGATGGAAGCCGCCCAGCGCGCCGACGAGAAGCAGGTCGCCTTCAAGATTCTCGAAAAGGTCCCCACCCCCGCGTCGCTCCAACTTTGCATTGCGTCAATGGACGACGAGACGACCAAACGTGCCGCCGCCGAAGCGGCCGTGCGGATCGGGGCCAAGGTGATCGAGTCCGACCCGAGGCTTGTCCTGACAGCCATGAACAAGGCACTCGACGCGGGTCTCGAGGGGGATCTGGTGACCACCGCGCGGCAGACCCGGCGAAAGGCGCGCGAGACGGCGGGACAGTAGTTAGGGAGCAGGGGCCAGAGATCAGGGGCCAGGGAGACGTGACCTTCACGGGTGCCACACCCTGCTAAGGGTGTGCTGCATCAGGAGGGACGTGACCCTCACGGGTGCCACACCCTGGTAAGGGTGTGCTGCATCAGGAGGGACGTGACCCTCACGGGTGCCACACCCTGGTAAGGGTGTGCCCCTCCTCATGTCAAAACATCGGCAGCGTACGATCCATCTCCAGGGCAACAGACGTTAGCCCGGCATACCATCCGGCACTCGACCAGAACCACTCCTCGGGACATTCCACCAAGCCTCGCCGTACCGGGTTGGCATGGATGTAATTCAGAACCAACTGCAGTGTCCTTAGATTGTCGATATTCCGGTCGTACCCACCCCCGGGCATCCAGAACCTTCGACGAGTCTGGTTCTTGTGGACCACGGTGAGATGCCTTAGCCAATGAGGAGCATGCTCTTCCAGCCACGCAATAGCCTTCCGGGCAACCTTTTCCTTGACTTCGCCCGCGAATCTTCCGACCTTCAGGCCCTCCTCACGAGGCATAACCAACAAATGAACGTGCTCCGGCATGACGACGTAAGCCCAAAGATCGATAGGCCACTCGCGCCGCGTTTCCTCGAGTGCCTCGATGAACCATTGCCGGGTTCTATCCGCTTGCAATAACGGTAGACGCCGATAGCAGGAGAAAGTAAGTTCCCTGGGGGTACGTATGTGGTCGTATCGTCGAAGCCGCCTTCCGTTCAAATGGTTCCGGACGGGTAGGGCTTTGGGGTCGAACGATGCCATTGGATCAGCTCCTGCTTTCAGGTGAAGTGTTCATACGAACACGTTAACGGAGCCGAGGTGAGAATGCAAGTAAAAAGTTTCAAATGATGGGAAAGAAATAGTCCCCATGAGTTCAGCACACCCTTAGCAGGGTGTGGCACCCCCGAACGATGGAGGGCATCCCCGAGGCTGGTGGGGAACCCTTGAAGGGCCATGTCTCATCCGCCGCAGCACACCCTTATCAGGGTGTGGCACCCCCAACGGCTACGTCACCCCTGTTGCCCAACTTCCAACTTCCAACTTCCAACTTCCAACTTCCAACTTCCAACTTCCAACTTCTGACACCTGACACCCGACACCCGACACCCGACACCTCACTCGACCACACACCACCCAAGCTGCGGCGTCTCATGAATCCCCGGCGGGAATTCCCCCATCAGCGCCGTCACTTCCTGTTCCACCGCCGCGACTTCCGCCCCCCCGGCAAGATAGTCGAGCGTGAGTTCGAACGTGGCGCTCGCACCGGGGGCGAGGGTGACAATCCGACCCTGCTGGCCCTCGAACGATCGCGGGTTGGGGAAGTTGGTCCCTGGCTCGAGCCCGGTGACGTAGCCATCCTCGATGGCGGGCGTGTTCTTCCAGATCGAGAAACAGGGAAGCTGCCGCGTGTCGAATCGCAGGGCGACTCCATGGTCGCGCCCGGCATTCTGCAGCAGGGCCACGCTCCGGTGGTCGGCCCCTCCCTTGGGAGTGAGAAAGTAAACCTGCTCCCCCATTCCCGGCGTCGGGTCGCCGTAGTAGTCCCAGCTTCCGGCGTCCTGGGCGGCCCACTCGTCGCGCGGCACGACTTTGTCGGCGGGGACCATGACGCGCGATCCGGGCTCGAGCACCGGGGAGCCGAAATTGATGTGGTAGAGCATTTGAATTTCCGCCTCGACGCCGGAGCGATTCGTGACGACGTCGGTCACGGCGAAGCCCTTCTGCCCTGCTTTGGTGGTCAGCGTGCTGGTGAGGCGAAGCTTGCCGAAATGGAACCGCACCTCGTCGACGATGCCCGTCACCGACATCTCGTTCGTACCGATCGCGACTTCGATATTGCGGGCGGGGAGGTTGCCGATGCGGCCGTGCAAAGGATAGCGGAGGACTCCCTGCTCGTCGAAGTCGGGCGCTCCGTTGCTCGCCAGCCCACAGCGGGCCAGGAGTTCGTCGAATCCCTCGAGCCACCCCAGCCCACCCGGGTCCATCACCGGCACTAGCGCCGGGTGAACCGGCCCGCGCACCGGCGAGTCCCAGCCGATGCGGACCCCCTGGTAGTGCATGTCCCAGACCGCCATCCCACGAGTCGGCAAGACCGTGATCGCAAGCGGCCCATTCTCGAGCTTGAGCATCACGACCCCGTCGCTCACCCCCTCGGTGAGCCGTTTGGCGGTGCAAGCGAGTTCGGGGGCGTCGGGGGAGGAGAAGTGCTGGAGGGGGTCGGGGGTGAGGGAGAAGGATTTCATGGTGGGGAGTTGGAAGTTGGGAGTTGGAAGAGGTTTTGGTTTGGACCTTATTAGAATGGAGAGAGTGTGAGTGGGCTAGTCGATGCGTAGGAGAAATCACCGTGCGACAAAAAATCACGCCCCCTTGTTCCTTCGGCCTGATGCCTCGGATAATGCCTTCGGAATAGGCGAGCACTGAATTGTCGCCTCCCAACTCCCAACTCCCAACTCCCAACTCCCAACTCCCAACTCCCAACTCCCAACTCTCCATGCCCCACGACCCACGCCCAGAACCCACCCACCTCTCCGGCGAAGTTTTCGTCGCCGCTGCCGGGGCGCTATTGCTTCATGCGCTGGCCGCTTCGTGCCTGTTTGGATTTTTGGGGTTCGTGGCGCCGCTGCTGGGCAGCACCTACGCCGAGCTGGGAGCGAAGCTCAACCAGACGACGACTCAGATCTTCGCTATCACCAGATTCTACGACAGTTACTGGCTGCCGATCGTCCTGGGGGCGATCGCCATCGACATCGCGATCGTCGTCCTGCTGGTGAGAATGCCAACCTCGCGGCGGTGGATGCTCACGGGATACAACTACATCGTCCTCGCGCTCGCGTTGATTCTCGTGGCGCGGGGGACGGGGATATTGGTCACGCCGCTGAAGACCTGGCTGGATGAGCGGTGAGGACTTGAAGAATTTTGAAGGGAGCTGGAGGCTGGTTGGTGGGAAGAATGGGACGCGGATTCGCAGGATTTGGCAGGATTGGCAGGACTGAAAAATGTGCGTTGGAGAGATCTGCTGCGAGCAGTTAATTGAAATCAAGTAACACTTCAGCCATCTGAAGTTGGCTGAAGTGGATAAAAAACACGGAGACACAGAGGCACGGAGATGTTATTGGCGGGGTAGCGAGTGCTTTGATGTTGAGCTATTTCAAAAAACCAAGAGATATGATTCGATGCAAAACCCGCTCGTTGGTCTCTGTGTCTCTGTGCCTCCGTGTTGAAATCCTCGGGGCGGGGCTATTTCACTTCAGTTGGCTGAAGTGTTACGAATCAATTTAATTCAATCGAGTTTTGCTCTCCCCTTCGTAGCGTCTCTAATCCCCCGATAAAACATCCTGCCGATCCTGCCAAATCCTGCGAATCCGCGTCCCATTCTTCGCGCCATTACCCTCCGCACTATTCAATTGTCATCCCGCGTACCACGACCCACGCGAACAGCGCCACCCACGCCGCCATGAACAAGAGCGGCACCGCGAACGCGAGCGACTGGGAGATCGACAGCCCATCCTTGCGGTGCGGCGTGGCGAAACCGGCCAGGGTCCGGGTGTATTCGGGGACCGCCTTTCTGATCTCGTCGTGGACGTGGACGCAGTACCGCCAGTGCCGCACCTGGATGCGGAGCCAGAGCCCGCAGAACACCAGCGCCACGACCGTCAGCGGGGCGAAGATGCCCGGCGACGGCTCCTTGTGGTAGAGGATGGCGAACACCCCCAAGAGGCCGACCTGGATGGCCGAAAAGTAATTGAGTCGGTCGTGGAACAGCCGCTCCTCGTGGAGGCCGTGCTGCCAGAGGCGGTTGAGCTCGTCGGGGTGGGGTGGAGCCACGTGCGGATCGGGAGAGACGTCTGACGGCATGCGGTGGGTCCTCAAAGGATCGCTGACGGACATGGGGGGGCTGGCTGGAGGAAACACCCGGTGGAGTCGGCAGTGTGGATTACAAACAGCACGAGGGCAACCTGTTCGTGAAGCCCGTGGATGCGACTTGGGGTTCTCCCGCCGGGCAAGTCGCCTTGTCTTTGCGGCGGCGAAAAGTCACATTGTGGGGCAAATCCTCCGCGCTGACTCTTGAGTGGTCAACGTCTTCTGGGGAGTTTTGGTCTCACAGGCGAGAATCCGCATTCCAGTTCGCGAGTTCCCATGAACCCCACATCCAGTAAAACCAAGCTCGCCGTAGGCTATGGCTTCATGATTGTTGTCGCGGCGGGGTTGTTCCTGCTTGTACGGCATTTCGGCGAGCAGCTCTCACCCGTCACCCCCACGGACGGGTCGGCCCCGAGTACCGCCATCACCGCGAAACCGGAGATTCTGCTCCACGTGCTGATCGCGCTCGTCTCGATTCTGCTCTTGGGGCGGTGGCTGGGCAAGGTATTCACCTACTTTGGGCAGCCGCGGGTGATCGGCGAGATCGTGGCGGGCATCGTGCTCGGCCCGTCGCTGTTGGGGGCGATCTCTCCCGCGGCGATGGAGTTCATCCTCCCCAAGGAAGTCGGCCCGTTTCTGGGGATTATCGCCAACATCGGAGTGATTCTCTACATGTTCCTGGTGGGGCTCGATTTCAACGCGGGGCTGCTCCGCGCGCGGGCCCACGCCACCGTGGCAATCTCCCACGCCAGCATTGTCGCCCCCTTCATGCTCGGCAGTCTCCTGGCGCTATGGCTCTATCCGATGCTGGCCCCACCCGACGTCCCCTTCACGAGCTTCGCCCTGTTCATGGGGGTGGCGATGTCGATCACGGCGTTCCCGGTGCTGGCAAGGATCCTTACGGATCGCAAGATGGAAACAACCGAACTTGGGGTGATTTCGCTGAGCTGCGCGGCGGCCGACGACGTGACAGCCTGGTGTCTGCTCGCTTTCGTGGTCGGCATTGCCCAAGCCAAGCTCGGAGGGGCAGTGTTGACGATCGTCATGGCCCTGGCCTTTATTATTTTCATGCTGCTGGTGATCCGCCCGCTGGCGATTCGCTATCTCCATACGCCGGAGGTGAGCCATCCGCCGAAGCGGCTGGCGGTGTGGGTGCTCGTGGCGCTGCTCCTCTCGGCCCTGACGGCCGAGTGGATTGGCATCCATGCGATCTTTGGTGCCTTTCTGCTGGGGGCGATCATCCCGCACGACTCGGAGGTCGCCCTCGACTTCCGCCACAAGCTCGAGGACATCGTGAAGATCTTGCTTCTCCCGGCGTTCTTTGCCTACACGGGGATGCGAACCAAGATCGGCCTCGTGTCGGGGACCGAGGCGTGGCTGATCACGGGAGTGATCATCCTGGTGGCGACCCTCGGCAAGTTCGGCGGCTCGACTCTGGCCGCCCGCTTCACCGGCCTCGATTGGCGACTCTCGGCGTCGCTGGGCATCCTGATGAACACGCGGGGCCTGATGGAGTTGATCGTGCTCAACATCGGCCTCGAAATGGGTGTGATCTCCGAGAAGCTGTTCGCGATGATGGTGATCATGGCGCTCGTCACGACGATCGCGACAACACCGATCCTGTCGATGTTGGCCCCCCAAAAAACAGCGACGGCGTGAGCAGGACGTAGGATGAGTCAAGCGGGCGCGTTCGATCCTCGCCCTTGCTCTCATCGCAACCCGCCCGCGCCGACGCATCGATTTCGGCTGTTGAAGGCGACGGAGTTGGTTGGCGGGAAGAATGGGACGCGGATCAGCAGGATTTAGCAGGATGGTCAGGATTTGTTGTTGGGTGACTGTCGTTATCGGATGCTTCGAGTAGCCGACAGGAATTTGATTGAACCGACCGGTTTTAGAAGACGTTTGTGTCGGACTTTCGGATCCTGCCGATCCTGAGCAATCCTGCCAATCCGCGTCCTATTCTTCGTGCCATCAACCTCCAAGAGCACGTTCGATGCGTCGGCGCGTGCGGTTGAGGGAGTTGGCACGGCGATGCGTTATTGCGCTCGCTTGACGCCTACAATTACTTCCAGTATCGTCGAACGTTTTATGTAAATCTCATGCCGATGTGCCAAGGAGAGGAAGCAGCGATGCCTCAGACTTTATTTTATCGCCTCGTGGTTGTCCTTGTCGCTCTCGCAGGAGTTGCAGCCTACGCCTATGCTTCCGAGGCGAAGCACGAGATAGATAACTCGGGTCCAACGACCCGAGTGATGGTGAATTGGTTGGATGAGGTGTCCCGCGATGGGTGGACTTTAGTCACTGCGGAGAACCAAAATCAGCGATTTGTAGTCGTCTTCGTAACGGAAGAAGACGATCTGGTGATAATCGTGCGCGACTTTCGAGAGGAAGCGGACAGGTCCCGTGGGGGTGGAGTTGCGGTCGAAGGTCCCGATGGGTCTGATCTCCAGGATCCAAACTCCGAGAAGCCCGTTTTCCTGGAAGCGTACAGCGCCACGTCACGTAAAGCGATTGGAGGCTCGCCGGCGCACACAGTCGCTTACTATTACGATCTCAAGGAGCAGCTACCAGAGCGAATGCGAATCACGATCTATGATGCAGAAGCTGGCCAGCACGAAGCGATATTCTTTGAGCGAGAGATAACCCCAGCTACGGTTGTTAGGGAGTGACGGTTCAGAGGTAGGATGCGTCAAGCGGGCGCGTTCGATCCTCGCCCCTGCTCTCATCGCAATCCGCCCGCGCCGACGCATCGGTTGGGGGCTTGAGGCCGCAATTGATGCGTCGGCGCAAGCGGCCGTGGTGGTTGGCACTTCAATGCGTTATTTATGCTCGATTGACTCATCCTACCTCGACCGTTTTTCCACCTCCCACAGGTAAAGCTCACCGCTGCCCGTCCCTGCTACAACCGTTTTCCCATCGGGCGAAAACGCGACGTCCCGGACAATCCCGGGAGACTTCTCGAGGAGTACCTGCTTTAAGCTTTGGGTCTTTGTGTCGATCAGATGGACAGCGCCCCATTTGCCGCCCCGTGCCCAACTTCCCATGCCGGCGACCAAACTTGTGCCATCGGGAGAATATTGAAGGCACTCGATTTGGACATTTCCCAGTTTCTCATTCTTTTCGCGTAGTGGCGCGGGAATATCATGCCGGGCGAGCGAACGCAGCTCGTTTCCACTGATGTCCCACCATTCGAAGCAGCCAATGCAGTCGGAGTAGGTGAGTTCCCAACCGAAGTACTTGACGCGCTCGGTCACTTTCTTGGTGCAGTCGAGGTACCCAATCGCCAGGGTGTTGCCGTCGGGGGAGAATGTGGTGGCGTAAATTTCGTACTCGGGAAATGTGCGTTCATATTGCGGCTTTTGAGAGACGAGTTCCCAGACCCGCAAGAGGCCGGTGAGTTCGGTGGTTTCTATTTCCGCGGAAAGAGCCCCCTCATCGAGCTGGGCCTCGACGAGCTTCTTGGTGTAGAGTTCGCCGGTGGCAGCCAGTCGCGATGTGTCGGATGAGAATGAGAGGGAGCGGACATACGCATTGTCCATGCTGAATTCGGCAAGTGGTTTCGCCGTGGTGAGGTCGTAGACAGTGATCTGGGCGTGGTAGTCGGCCTCACGATCTCCCGGAGGTTGTGTCGCGACCGCCATGCGTCGATGCGGCCAGTCGAGGACAATTTTGCCGGGAATGAAACCTTTGTGCTCGATGCTCGCTAGCGGCTCGGCTTGCCGGGTGGTGCGAACATCGATCGTGTGGCGGCCTCGACCTGTGACGTAGAGAAAGTCACTCGGCGAGTCGGGATCGGGCCCAAAACAGCCACGAAGCCCCTCGATGGGGATGACCCGGAGGAGCGACGGCTGGTCAGCGACGTCGAAGAGTTGCAGTTCGGCTTGCCGTTTAAAAGAGAAGACATTCGGGCGCAGAAGTCGTGTGCCGACGGCGGCGAGGGTGCTACCATCGCCGCTAAAGGTCACCGAACTGTAAGAGGACATCCGCTCCTGGTCAGGGGCGATTTCGGCGACGAGATCGCTGAGACGCGTCGGCTCGGGTGGGGGAGTCGCTTCCGTGTGGTGCGCGAGACAAATAACGAAGATCGCCAACGTGATCGTGGGTATTCGGCACATTGCGGTACTCGAAAAAGACTCTGCAGAGACAGGCGGACGCGAGTTATTCTACCTCACCAGCAGGGCGATGGTGTCAGGAATTATCGCATTTCGTTGACTGGGGAATTGTCATGAAGGTAAGATGCGAAGGTGGGCACCTGGAATAAATCGGTGACCTTTTCGTCCAATTCCAGTCCCTGCACCGAGAAAGGATAAAATCCTGCCATGTCGTCGGATCGGTGCGCAAAAAAGAAAGCCGTCCTCGACCGCATCAAGCATATCGAGGAAGCCATTGCCAAAGGGCATGAGTATCTGGAAAGCGGCGACCATGCGAACTGGAGCGGATTTCGGCCCTTGTTCGCGCCAAAACTCAAGGACGGCAAGGAACTGCCGCCGCACAAGGATTGGGTGAAGAACGTGTTTCTCCCACGCCTGGAGAAGCAGTTGGGGAAGGCAGAGCGAATCGTCGAACGTCTTATGTAAATCGCACGCCGACGTGCCATGGAGCATTGCGATGCGTCGGCGCGAGCGGCCGTGGTGGTTGGCACTTCAATGCGTTATTGCGCTCGCTTGACGCATCCTACCTCACTCACCACATTCCGGCGCACATCGTGTAGAATGGCGCGGCCGGTTAACCTTCGGCAGGTCGTCGTCAGGGGGGAGTCTGCCACCACATCGAGAAACCCCAAAATGCCGAACGAATGGCCCGAGAAAACGCCCGACCCGGTAGGAGGCGCGATCATTGCCGCCGCGATGGCCTTGCTGCTTCATGCTTTTGTCTTCGCCATCCTGCTTGTTGTGGTAACGTCGCTCGTGGTGCGAGTGGGAGCGTTTTACGAGGACATGGAACTATCCCTCCGCGAAGGGGTGGTCTTTGTCTTGAAGTTGGCCAGCATGGTTCACCGATGGTGGTTTCTACTGCTACTTCCCATGGCAATGGACGTCGCCCTAGTCCTCTGGCTCGCGTCGAAACCGGCTCGACGCTGGTTGTTGCCACTACTGAACTATCTGTGGCTGGGTGGGGCGCTGCTGATCACGACGCTGGCGTTTAGCGTGATGGTTTCTCCGCTGTTTCGGCTGATGCCAAACTAGGAGTCAAGCAGGATGCGCCAAGTGGACGTGTTCGATCCTCGTCCTGCTCTTACCGCAACCCGCCCGCGCCGACGCATCGATGAGCGATTCAGACCGCAATTGATGCGTCGGCGCGAACGGCCGTGGTGGTTGGCGTTCCAATGCGTTATGACGCTAGCTTGACATCCTACATCACTTGGATGGCCGAAAAGTAGTTGAGTCGATCGTGAAACAGCCGCTCCTCGTGGAGGCCGTACTGCCAGAGGCGGTTGAGTTCGTCGGGGTGGGGTGGGGACGCGAGAGACTCGGGGAGGGTTCCATATGGCCGGCTTCCAGGTGTCGACGGCGCCTGCCGCCAGCTATCTTAATCCACTTTAGTCTCCTCCCCTCGCTTCCCCACCACAAACTCCCACCCATCGTAGCTTCCCCCATACCCCACAGCCAAGCCAAAAACGAGGGGCGTCGCCTATGGGGGCGAAGTAGGTTTGGCAGTTCTCGGGCATGGCTTGCGCCGCACTCTAGAATATCAAAGTCTGCTATGGGCATCCTAAGCCAAAGGTGATATCAGTGAATATAAAAAAACCCCTTGCCAAACAGACCGTTTGTACACTATACTGCCAGCCACCGGAAGCAATATGAGCGCAAACTCGAAAATCGAATGGACCGATGCCACTTGGAATCCTGTGCGCGGCTGCACAAAGGTAAGCCCAGGTTGCGTGCATTGCTATGCTGAAACATTCGCTGAGAGATTTCGAGGCGTTCCGGGACATCCTTACGAGTATGGGTTTGATCTCCGTCTCGTTCCGGAGAAGTTAGTTGAGCCGATCCACTGGTCCAAACAGCGGATGGTCTTCGTCAATTCGATGAGCGATCTTTTTCACAAAGCTGTTCCAGACAGTTACATCGCGGCAGTCGTCGAAGTAATGGCCACCGCCGACTGGCACATCTATCAAGTGCTCACTAAGCGATCGGAGCGACTTCGCGATTTGCTGCAAGGGAAGCTGAAGTTTGCCGCAGAACTGCCCCACATCTGGTGGGGCGTGAGCGTCGAGAACAAACGGCATGGGATTCCACGCATCGATCACCTTCGTGACGCAAGTCCACGAACTGCCTTTCTTTCTATCGAGCCTCTTCTCGAAGATCTCGGTAACGTGGACGTGCATGAGATGGATTGGGTGATCGTTGGTGGAGAAAGTGGAGCTGGAGCACGGCCGATGCAGAAGGCATGGGTGACAAACATCCGGCGACGGTGTCGGAATGCAAAAGTCCCATTCTTCTTCAAGCAATGGGGAGGTGTCCGCAAAAGCGCCTATGGCCGAGAATTAGACGGGAGAACTTATGATGAATTTCCACGTCTCGTCCGAAATCCCGCACCTTGCCATGCGCGTCGCCTAGAGTTGGCTAGTAGGCTGCGGGAGGTGTTGTCAACTGGCGTTGCACGATCGGTTTACTAGCAGGCGATAGACTCGATGAGCCACGAACATCACCAATGGCGAATAGGACAAGATCCGCCGCTGATTCGGCCACATAGCTTGGCAAAACATCGTGTCCTTCGGTCTTATCTCGAACGCTATGTTGAGGTTCTGACCAAGAACCCTCGGTTGGATCAGTTCAAATTAACCTTGATCGATGGTTTCGCAGGAGGAGGTCTCTACCTGGACTCGCGAACGAAGGAACTGCAGTCCGGTTCGCCACTCATAATGCTTGAGGCCATGGAGAAGGCGGCAGTCGAAAAGCAGCGGGGCAAGACAAAAGACTTCCATTTGGATGTGAAATACTTGTTCATTGAGAAGAGTCGCGAAGCTCTTGCAGTCTTGCGCAAGACTATTGATGATTCGCGGTTCACCGACTTGGCAGAGGAACAAATCCAATTGATCCAAGGGGAGTTCATTGAGCACGTTCCAGCGATTATTGATTTCATCAAGAATCGTGGAAGAGCGGGCCGGTCCATATTTGTGCTCGATCAGTTCGGCTATAGCGCGGTGCCATTCGCGACAATCCGTGCAATCCTCGATGAATTGGAGAATGCGGAGGTCATTCTAACATTCGCCACTGACTCCTTGATCGACTATCTCAGCGCTGATGACATGACGCAGCAGAGATTGGATCGACTGGGCATCTCTCTGCCGGCCAAGGCGATTGCAACGGCAAAGGAGCACCGAGACTGGCGACGCACGATTCAATTCGCTCTCCATCAGGAGGTGCTGCTTAAAACTGGCGCCAAGTACTATACTCCCTTCTTCATCCGGTCTCCCGATGCCCATCGCGACTTCTGGCTGATTCACCTTTCCGGTCACTACCGTGCACGTGACGTGATGGTCGGGTTGCATTGGAAGGAAAGCACATCATTCGCACACTACGGTGGATCGGGCCTGCGCATGTTAGGCTATGATCAAGATTTGGATGCGGAGTGGACGAATCAGAAAATGCTTCCCGGGTTCTTTTTTGACGACACCGCACTGGCCTCAAGCCACGAGGAGTTGTTGGAGCAATTGCCAAAGCGCATTTTTGACTTCGGAGATGGTGTTGCGTTCGACTCGTTGTTCGCATCCCTCACAAATGAATGCCCCGTCACTGCTGACATTATGAAGGGGGTCGTAGCCGATCTTGCGGCGGAGGGCGAGATTTACATCCGCGACAAGTCTGGGAATCCGCGTCGTGGCAAAGTACAGCAAAATTCAGATATCATCATTCCTAGCCGACAGAAGCGATTGTTTACTTACGACTAGGGCTTGCGTCCCAAATCCTGCCAGGTGCCCATCCGCCTTCCATCCCCACATCTCCCTCCAAAAATCCTCGCCCCACACCCCGGCAGGCTGGAAGCCTACCCTACGAGGGGGTATAAAAAAGCCTCTGGGTACAGCCTTTCTAATCGCGTGTGAGGATCAACCGTATGGGCGGGTCGGTGAATGTCGCGAAGGTGCTCGATCGGGCTCTGGACGCCGGGGAAGGGCTGCTGCGGCTCACCCCTACTTGGGTACCCCGCAGCTTTTTGCACCCGGGCAAGCGGATCAAGCTCCACCCCAGCGACTATTACTCCTATGGGGCCGAGCGGGGGGGGATCGACGAGCGGTGGTTCGCCAGCACGACCGACGCGGCCAACGAGGGGCGGGTGTGGCACGAGGGGCAGAGTTTTTGCGTCTTCGAGCGGGAGGAATTCCTGCTCAAGGAGGCGATCGCCGAGGCGGGCCCCCGGATGGTCGGCCAGGGGATGTGGGAGACCTACCAGCGGTGGCCGGTCTACTCGAAGTTCTTCGACAACATGGGGCCGATCCCCCACCACATGCACCAGAGTTTTGCCGATGCGAAGCTCGTGGGGCAGGAAGGGAAGCCGGAGAGCTATTACTTCCCGCCGCAGTACAACAACTGCGACAACAACTTCCCCTACACCTTCATGGGGCTCGAGCCGGGGACGACCAAGGAGGATGTTCGCCGTTGCCTCGAAAACTGGAACAACGGCGAGAATGGCATCCTCGATTTGTCGAAAGCCTATCGGCTGAAGCGCGGCAGCGGGTGGCTGATCCCGCCGGGAGTGCTCCATGCCCCCGGTTCGCTCTGCACCTACGAGCCGCAGTGGGGGAGCGATGTGTTCGGCATGTATCAAAACATTGTCGAAGGTCGCTACGTCCCCTGGGCGCTGTTGGTGAAGGATATGCCGGCCGAGAAGCATGCCGACCTCGATTTCATTGTCGGCCAACTCGACTGGGAGAAGAATGTCGACCCCAACTTCAAGGAGAGCAACTACCTGGAACCGATCACCGCGGCGTCGGGTGATGGCTGGCGCGACGACTGGATCGTCTACGGGCTGGTCGACGGCCAGCAACTCTTCAGCTCGCGGCGGCTGACGCTCGACCCGGGAGCCAAGTGTACCCTCAAGGACCCGGGCGCGAGTGGCTGGATCACCGTCCAGGGGAAAGGGCGGATGGGGAAACTCGCCCTGCAAACCCCGGCGATGATTCGCTTCGGCGCCCACACCGAGGACGAGGTCTTCATTACTCACGAGGCGGCGACGCGCGGCGTGGAGATCGAGAATACGGGGAGCGAGCCGCTCGAAGGCTTGCGCTACTTCGGCCCCGACACGTGGGACTCGGTGCCCAATGTTGGGGATTATGTCACACTTTAGCCACCTGAAGTGGTTGAAGTGGGTAAAAAACACGGAGACACGGAGGCACGGAGAGGTAATTGGCGGGTTGAAGCGTGGCTCGAAGTTGAGTCGTTCAATAATGAAGATATCTGATTCGACTCACACCCTGCTCTTTGACCTCTGTGTCTCTGTGCCTCCGTGTTGAAAAAAATCTTGGGACACTAGCAATCGGAAGGCGGACATGAGCCATACTTTACCGAAACTCCATAATGCGATGTGGCCCGGGCTGGTCGGCAAGGGGACCGACCCTGGGCAAGAGCCGCCGCTCGGCCTCGAAACGATGCTCGACCTCACGGCCAGTGCGGAGGTGCGGGGACAGAAGTTCGATGGGATCGACTATTTTCTGTTCCACCCCCACACCGATCCCGAGGCGACGGGCGACGAGCTGCGGAAGATTGCCGACTCGATCGCCTCGCGGGGTTTTGCCGTCGGGTCGCTGGTCGCCCCGGTTTGGCCGGGTACCGTTGGTGACTCGGCGATGGGGGATGTCGGGCAGCGGGAGAAATTTCTGAGTGCCGTCCGCACGGCTTGCCGGATCGCCAAGGTCTTTAACGAACATGGCGTGCGGAAGTATGGCGTGATTCGGATCGACTCGGCCGAGTTTGGCGTCGAGAAGTGGCGCGAGGATGCGAAGGCCAATACGGCCACGATCGCCGAGACCTTCCGCGAAGCAGCGAAAATCGCGGCCGATCATGGCGAGCGGCTCGCGGCCGAGGGGGAGATCTGCTGGGCCGGCATGCATAGCTGGAAGGACATGCTCGATCTCTTGGAAGCGGTCGGCATGCCCGAGACGCTTGGCTTCCAGGCCGACCTCGCGCATACCTATCTCTACC
Source organism: uncultured Planctomycetaceae bacterium (assembly GCA_964650265.1). Lineage (GTDB taxonomy): Bacteria > Planctomycetota > Planctomycetia > Pirellulales > Lacipirellulaceae > CAZYQQ01. The sequence continues at coordinate 14,630 of CAZYQQ010000049.1, read as the reverse complement.
TGATGGGGTACAACGCCCCCGAGCATGCCCTGCTTCACGAAGGGTACACGGAGGAGGAGTTCTACGCCGCCTACGAGCAGATGGTCGACAAACTCCGCCCGTGGACGATCGACTTCCATGTCGCCCAGAACGACGGCCAGGTCCACGGCGCAGGGTCGCACGACAAGACGGGCAAGCACTGCCCGGCGGATGACCCGAATGGCAAACTCGACATTGTTCGCTGTGCCGGCTACTGGCTCAAGGACGCCCCGTCGCGCGGCATTGAGCACATCTGCTGGGACGGCTGCATGTTCCCCAACGCGACCCTTGAAACCCAGAGCACGTGGAACACAATCCTCGACGTGATGCTGCAAGTTCGTGATGCCCACGGCTGGGACAATTAAACAGATATTACAAGATTTCAACACGGAGGCGCAGAGACACGGAGATCAACGAGCGGGTTTTACATCGAATCCTATCTCTTGGTTTTTTGAAATAACTCAACATCAAGGGACGCGCCACTCCACCAATAACATCTCCGTGTCTCTGTGTCTCCGTGTTTTTTATCCAATTCAGCCAACTTCAGATGGTTGAAGCGTTACCAACTCTCTAGTACAGGCAGGCCATGGCCAAGAAACCCCTTCGCATCGGAACTATCGGCTGCGGCTTCATGGGCCGCGCCCACTCGAACGCCTACAACCGGGTGGGGAACTTTTTCGACCACGAGCACCAGATCGTCCTGCAGGCGGCGTGTGCCCGGAATGCCGACGCGGCGCAGGCGTTCGCCGAGCGCTGGGGCTACGCTTCGGTGGAGACCGACTGGCGGAAGCTCGTCGCTCGGGATGATATCGATGTGGTCGACATCTGCGTACCGAACAATCTCCACAAGGAAATCGCGATTGCCTGCGCCAATGCGGGGAAGATGATCCTGTGCGAAAAGCCGTTGGCGATGAATGTCGCCGAGGGGGAGGAGATGGTAGCCGCCGTCGAGCAGGCGGGCATCCCCAATATGGTGTGGTACAACTATCGCCGCGTCCCTGCCGTAACGATGGCCAAGCAACTGATCGACGAGGGACGGCTCGGCAAAATCTTCCATTACCGGGCCAACTTTTTGCAGGACTGGACGATTTCCGAGGACCTGCCCCAAGGGGGGACCGCCCTCTGGCGGCTCGACGCGGCCGCGGCTGGGTCCGGTGTGACCGGTGATCTCCTAGCCCACTGCATCGACACGGCCCTCTGGCTCAACGGGTCGATCAGCGACGTCACCGCGATGACCGAGACCTTCATCAAGGAGCGTACGCACACGGCTACCGGCAAGGTCGAGCCGGTGGAAATCGACGATGCCTGCGCGTTCCTCTGCCACTTCGCCAACGGCTCGCTCGGCCTGTTCGAGTCGACCCGGTACGCCCGGGGGCATAAGGCGCTCTACACGCTCGAGATCAACGGCGAAAACGCCTCGATCCGCTGGGACCTGCACGACCTCCATCGCCTCAGTTGGTTCGACCATCGCGACGAGGGGAAACTCCGCGGGTGGCGCTCGATCCACGTGACCGACCACGACGGCAGCCAGCCCTACATGGACAAGTGGTGGGTGCCGGGCCTGCAAATCGGCTACGAACATAGCTTCGTCCACCAGGTGGCCGACTTCCTCACGGGACTCGAAAGTGGCACACCCGCCGGGCCGACCTTCCGCGACGCGCTCGAAACCCAAAAGGTCTGCGACGCGGTGATCGCCAGCGGCAAGTCGCGCCAATGGACGGAGGTGTAGGTCCTGTTCGCCGAACCGGACCTTGCGCTGAGTTCATACTTTCCATTACAAGTAGGTCCGTGTCCGCTGGACCGGACCTCGGCCCTGGGTTTAAACATTTCCTTCACGCAAGGTCCGGTCCAGCGGACGCGGACCTACTGGGGACAACCATGCCAAAGATTGGGATGAACCTGCTGCTGTGGGCCACTGGCCTGAGTGACGCGCTCGTGCCGACTCTCGAGTCACTCAAGAGCATGGGCTACGACGGAGTCGAAGTCCCGCTGTTCGACCTTTCGATCGACTATGCGGCGTGGTCGAAGCGGCTCGATGATCTGGGCCTCGGGCGTACGGCTGTCGCCGTGCGGACCGATGCCGACGATCCGATCAGCGCTGATGCCAGCATCCGCCAGGCGGCGATCGACGTGACGTGCCAGACACTCGACGCCTGCGCGGCGCTCGGGGCGACCCACCTGGTGGGACCGCTCCATTCGGCACTCGGCAAGTTCTCGGGCGCGCCGGCCACCGACGACGAATGGCAGCGAAGCGTCGAGACGATGCAACGCATCGCGGAGCATGCCGGCAAGGTTGGCGTGACGATCGGCATCGAGCCGCTCAACCGGTTCGAGACTTACCTCATCAATACTCACGCCGACGGTGTGCGGTACGTCAAGGATGTCGGCCACCCGGCGTGCGGGCTGATGTTCGACACGTTCCACGCCAACATCGAGGAGAAGGACCTCGCCGCGTCGCTCCGAGGCTGCGGCGACTCGCTTGTCCATATCCATATTTCGGAGAATGACCGCTCGACACCCGGGCGAGGGCATGTCCCCTGGGCAGAATTCTTCGACACCTTCGCCACGATGTCCTACGACGGCTGGCTGACGATCGAGGCGTTCGGGCAGGCGATGCCGGAGCTGGCCGCGGCGACCAAAATCTGGCGGCGAATGTTCGACAGCGAGGAGCAGCTTGCCCGGGATGGCCTCGCGTTTATCCGGCAGGAACTGGCGAAACGGGCGGTTTAGCCTTTCCAGCCGCCGTTTTGCATCGGCCCCGTCCTGCGCGGTAGAATGGCCACCAGACTTGGCCCGCTTACCTTCCCTGCACGAGGCGTTTTCCATGCGACATCGATTGATTGGCTCACTCGTACTGCTTGTCTCTCTCGGCTTCGTCTCCTCTCGCCTGGCGGCTGAGGAGCCCGCGGAAAAGGATAACGCCGCGCAACAGGAGAAGGAGAAAGAGGAAGGCTTCAAACCGTTGTTCGATGGCGAGACGCTCGACGGTTGGGATGGGAATCCCAAGCTCTGGCGAGTGGAGGAGGGGACGATCGTCGGCGAAACCAAGCCTGACGAGCCGCTGAAGCTCAACGAGTTCCTGATCTGGGAGGGGGGCGAAGTGGCTGACTTCGACCTGCGGCTCCAGTTCCGCGTGGCAGCCGAGGGAAAGGGAAACTCTGGGGTGCAGTATCGCTCGAAGCGACTCACTGATGTTGGCAAGTGGGTCGCCGGCGGCTATCAGGCCGACATCGACGCGACCAACCAGTACATGGGGATTCTCTACGAGGAGCGTGGCCGCGGAATTCTGGTGCTCGCGACCGAAAAGGCCGAAATTCGCCCCACCGACGATGGCAAATGGGAGAAGAAGGTCGTCGAGTCGCTCGGCAAAAAGGAAGACTTGCTCAAGACGGTCAAACCCGACGAGTGGATCGACTACCAGATCGTCGCCAAGGGAAACCACCTGGTTCACAAACTCAACGGCACGACGGTGGTCGACGCAATTGACCACGACGAGCAGCACGCGGCAAAAAAAGGAATCCTCGCGCTACAGATTCATGTCGGACCGGCAATGAAGATCGCGTTCAAAAACATCCGCATCAAGGACCTGGGCGAGAAGCAGGACAAGTAACCTGAGCACCATACCATCCTGTTTATCCTGCGCATCGATGTTAATGAAGGACATCGATGGGGAGGATGGATAGGATATTGGGAAATGGGGTCATGAACGCGGGCGGGAACTGAACATGCGGCAAGAGAAGAGCAGCAGAGTGGCAATCCCTGCCAGCACTACGCTCGACGGCTCCGGAATTGACAGCGTGAACAGGTAGGCTGCACCCGCGTCGAAGCCTGCTTCGTCGTTGAAATAGGCTCCCACCAGGGCCTTGTTGCCGAACAGGGCCACGCTTTCGCCGAAAAAGTCCTCCGGCTCTCCATCGCTGGCCGTGAGTTTCATCCGCTCGGTGCCGGTTCGCAGGTCGAAGAGATAGGCGACCCCTTCGAAGCTGTCTCCCGCGAAGGGGGCGCCCACGATCGCATCCCAGCCGCTCAGGGCGACCGAGTCGCCGAACATATCGAAATTGACCGTGTCGCTGGCCGTCAGCCGGTCGATCTCCATCCCGGTCGCGACATCGAACACATAGACGGCCCCCACGCCGGAGTTGAATCCCGGAGAGCCGACGATCGCATGGTTCCCCTCGATGTCGACCGACCAGCCGAAGTAGCTTCCCTCGCTCGCGTCACTCGCCGTCAGTTTGGCAAGCTGCGTCCCCGTGGCGATGTCGAACAGGTAGGCGGCTCCGCTGTTCGTCCCGTGGGAATTCTCAAGCGGCGAACCAACGATAGCCACACCGCCGCTCAGCGCCACCGACCAGTTAAGGCCATTGGTCGTGTCCCCCAGAGGATTCAACTCCCGCACCTCGCTCCCCGCGGCGACATCGATAACGATCGCCCTGCCACGCATTGCCGGGAGACGCCCTTGGCCGACGACAATCGCACTGGGGCCGTCGATATCGACGGCGGGAGCGTAGCGGTACTGGGCGGGATTGGCTGGAGTGAGGCGATGCAGTTCGTCACCGGTTGAGACATCGAACAAGTAAACGACCGACTCTTCAATCGGCTCTTCCTCGTACGAATAGACGATGGCCGTTGAGCCACTCAGGGCAATCGCAGAACCGAAAAGATCGCCGAACTGCGACCCGCTACCGGTGAGGGAGCGCACGTAGTTCCCGGTGGCGGCATCGTACGCATGGACACTTGCCGCTGGACCTCGATCGTGAAGTTGGCTTCCGACCAGTCCCCACGAATCGTTTATCGCCACCGCGTAGCCATACCCTTGCAACTCGACGGGATCGGGAGAAAGGAGCTTCTGCTCGTCGAGAGGCCCCTCGGTCGCCGGGCCGAGCGCCAACAATGCGATCAACAAAGCTTGCAAATTCACTGGCTCTTCTCCTCAAGATGCAAAGGGGCTGGCTCGCTGCGTGTAAGTGATTCCGCAATCCGTACTCCGTTAATTCTTATTTCCCGCGAATGAACGAGGTGCCGAAATAGCCGCCGGAAACCCCGTTCCACATTATCTTCCTCCCCTGACAACTGCGTGTCAACGCATTGAGTGCGGATTTTCACCTCACCATGGAAAAGCGACGCGCGAAGTCTCGATCCGAGAATTTGACCACATCCGCCCACTCGGCTAAACTCGACACCTGCAAGCCCTCGCCCTCATTCCGAAAGGCACAAGCGATGACTCCACAGGTAGGGCCACTCATGCTGATCGCCATTCTCGCGGGTCTTTCTTCTCCCGCTCGTGTCACGCTCGCCGCGGAACCTCCCGCGATGGAGAAAATCCGCGTCTCCGACGACGGCTCGAAGTTTGTCTACTCCGAGTCGGGCAAGACGTTCGTCCCGTGGGGATTCAACTACGTCGGCCGGTTTGGCGAGATCATCGAGGACTCGTGGCACGAGGATTGGCCCCGGGTCGAGAAAGACTTTCGCCAAATGCGCTCACTCGGTGGGAATGTGGCGCGGATTCATCTCCAGTTTGGCACCTATATGACCGGGCCCGACCAGTTCAACCAGGAGCAGCTCGATCGACTCCGGGAGATGTGTGATCTGGGGCAAGCGCATGGGCTCTATCTCGACCTCACGGGGCTCAACCTGTTTCGATTGGACGACATCCCGGCGTGGTACGACGAGCTCGATGAGGCCGAGCGGTGGGAGGTGCAGGAGCGGTGGTGGGCAAAGATCGCGGAAACGTGCGCGGGGCACCCGGCCGTGTTTTGCTACGACCTGATGAACGAGCCGGTCCTTGGGGGCAAGCCGAAAGAAGGGGAGCCGCGATGGGTCGGAGGGGAGCTGGGTGGCTTCTATTTTGTCCAGCGGATCTCGGGGGAGGCGAAGGGACGAACCAGCATCGAGATTGCCGAGGCGTGGTCGAAGAAACTCACCACGGCGATTCGCCAGCAGGATCCCCACACGCCGATCACCGTCGGTGCGATTCCCTGGGCCCACGTCTGGCCGGCAGCCAAGCCTCTCTTCTACTCCCCCGAGGTGTCGAAGCACTACGACTTTGTGAGCATTCATCTCTACCCGGGACATGAGAAAGTGAAGGAGGCGGTCGCGGCGCTGGCCGTCTACGACATCGGCAAGCCACTGGTGGTGGAGGAGACCTTCCCCCTCGGCTGCACGATCGAGGAGATGGACCAGTTTATCGACGGCGGACGCGACCGGGTCGATGGCTGGATCAGCCACTACTTCGGCTACACCCCCGAGGAGCATCGCAATGGGGCAGAGCCGCACGGGACCACTCCCGATGACCCCTTCCAAATGTCGGTTGGCGACTTCCTCGAGTACTGGCGCGACAAGGGGAAAGAAATCTCCCCGCCCGTGCAAGACGAAGGGAAAGGCGCCGGGGCATCCACACCGGCGAATCCTCCCGCGCAGCTCATCGTTCGCGGGAGTGTCGAGCAGATTCACATTCTTCACGCGACACCCGGTAGCGATGTCGTCGTGTGGGGGCCCAGCGGTTTCGACGTCGTGGAAACGACGGACAATCAAGGGGGACTCGTGCTGACCGACTACCCACCGGGGGAGGGTTATCGCGTGACGGTTGATGGACAGGGGCACGAGGTGCGAGTCCTGCGGCCCGACGAACACCCACCCGCGGAGTTTTACGCCGCGCAAAAACTCCCACCCACTTCGGGCTACATCAAGACTCGCGATGGGACGCTCCTCTCCTACCGCGTGGTTCTGCCCGATCCGGCGGCCCATGGCCCTGGGCCGTACGACCTGGTGATCACTTACTCGGGCTACCAGCCGGGCCTCGATACCGAGAACGGCTATCAGGATCAGCCGTTCGAAAAGTTCAACTCTCTTGGCTACGCCGTGGCGGGGGTCAACATGCGCGGGAGCGGCTGCTCCGGCGGGGCCTTCCGCTTCATGGAGCCCCTCACCTGGCTTGACGGGTACGACATGATCGAGGCCCTTTCGGCCCAGGAGTGGGTCGACGACGTGGCGTTGGGGGACCAGTCGTGGCCAGGGCTGACGCAGCTTTACGTCGCGTCGACCCAGCCCCCGTCGCTCGACGCCATCGTGCCCGGGTCGGTGGTGGGGGACTTTTATCGCGATGTTTTCTACCCTGGGGGGATCCCGAACGTCGGCTTCGGCCTGATTTGGGGGGCGGGTCGCGACGTGGAGAACGCCTTTCCTAGTCGCCGCAAGGAGGTTATGGCCCGCGTCGCGAGCGACCCGATTTGCGCGGCGAACCAGGGACTTCGCGGGCAAAATGTGAACCTGCTCGAAACCATCAAGACTCATCCGTTCGATGGGCCCTACTGGCAAGGCCGCTCGGCGGAACGGCTGGTGGAAAGAATCAAGGTCCCGGTATTGCAAATCGTGTCGTGGCAGGATCCCCAGGTGGGAGGGCGGCCGGCGATGTTGTTCGAACGGTTCGACAAACGGGCGCCACGACGACTCGTGGGGATCAACGGGTTCCACCAGTATTACTCGGGACCGGTGTGGAGCGAGATCGTGCGGTTTCTGGACATCTACCTCGGCGACCATCCGCCGGAGAAGGTTGCCGAGTACGAGTCGGAGAACCGGTTCGTCGCCCTGTTGGAAGCGAACGCGAAGAGCGAAGTTCGCGGACGCTTCACGCTGCCCAATCTCGCCGCCGCGGGCGACGGCGAGCGGTTCGTACTGGGGACCGACCTTGAGCCCGATCGCGCCGACAGCCAGGGGACTTCGAGCACGTTCTTCTACGATGCAGCAAAGCCCGGGTCGTGGGTCGCGCCGACGCAGGATCAAGTCAGGTTCACTTCTCGGGTGCTCGACCAGCACGTCGCGATGGCGGGTCCTGGGTCGGTCGATCTCTGGATCGCCGTCGATGCGGCGGATGTCGACTTGCAGGCGACCTTGTCGGAAGTCCGACCCGACGGCTACGAGATGCTGGTGCAAAGCGGCTGGCTCCGCGCGAGCCACCGCGCGCTCGACACGGAGGCCTCCACCCCGCTGCGACCGGTCCACCTTCATACGGAGGAGTCGCTCGAGAACCTCGCGCCGGGCGAGTGGACCAAGGTGCGGATCGAACTCTTCCCGTTCGCCCACGTGTTCCGCGCGGGCTCGCGGATTCGGCTCGGCATTTCAGGCCCCGGTGGCGGCAGCAACGCCTGGCCCTGGGCCTACGACGCACTGCCGGGGGGCTTCGATGTTTGCATCGGGCACGACAACGTGCATGCGAGTGCCCTGGTGCTCCCGGTCGTCACGCCTCAAGACCTCGATCTCTCCTCGACTCTCCCGCCACACGACGGGGTCGTCGCCCAATTGTCGCGACCTGTCGCAACGGCCACGGCACCCAAACCGGAACCCGCTCACCAGCCCTGACAGCCGGTCTCCTCATCGATGGCGAGGGGCGAATTACAAAGCATCGATGGGCAGGATGGATAGGATTTTATGAATAGGGATTTTTTAAAAGGGTACGATTCGATGCAAACCCCGCTCGTTGGCCTCCGTGTCTCTGTGCCTCCGTGTTGAAATCACTTGGGATCGCGGATAGGGAGTGGCGCGGAAATGACATCCGGGTCTATTTGGCTTCAGATACTGAAGTGTTACTGAGTTCCAAAAAAGAATCGCCTCAACCCCATCACTTCTCTATCCTATTCATCGACGTGAGTTCATTTTGAGAAGAACATCGATGTCAAGGATCGCTAGGATGTGTTTGCCTGTTTAGGTTGAGTCGGGGTTGTGGATGTCCACTTGCCGGTATCCCCCCGCCCTCTTGAAGTAGAGGAACAAGAGCCCGAACCCGATCGCCATCGTAAACGGCACGATCGATGTCCAGCGGAGGGCCATCCGGCCGCCGAACAGGCGGGCCGACGTGACGAGCGGTTTGTCGGTTTCGGCGTGCGGCCTGGCTTCGTCCCACCAGTTGGCGAGCCGCTCGAGATTCGCGTCGTCGCCGAGCGATCGCCCTGTTTGTTCCAGATTGGCGATCCGCTTGTTGAGGTCGGCTTCGCCATCCGGTTCGGTGAGGATCGCCACCCGCGAGCCATCGAGTCCACGGATGGGGGGCAAGAACGGGAGATGCCTGATACCCACCGGCTCGGTCACCTGATACCGCTCGGCGGTTGGGGGCGACTCCTGGACCAATTCCTGCGAGGCATAGAAGTCCTGCTTGTAGCCGATCATCGCGGTCCCCAAGAGGCCCGCCGAGAGCATGCCGACCCCCCCCATCGCCCCCATCACCAGCGCTCCCCCCTTGGGGAACCGCTCGCCGACAACACCAAGAATCGTCGGCCAGAGGAACGTCTTACCGAAGGCGTAAACAGTACCCGCGATGAGCACGGCAAAGCCCTCGGCGACCCCCAGCCAGTAGAGGCCGATGCAGCCGAGCACCGAACTGGCCAACAAGAGCCCAACAGGATTGATCCGCTCGACGATCGGTCCGGCGAAGAATCGCAAGATGAACATTAGAGTCGAAATGTAGACAAACAGCAGGATCGCGTAATCGCCGACCACATTGTTCATGATGTTCATGATCCAACTGTCGGTTCCCAGTTCGACGTAACCGATCATCGCGTGGAGCACGAGCAGCGAAATCAGCACCGGCGAGGCGAAGCAACTGAGTTGCTCGCCGAACGAAACACCCGCCGTGGCGGCCTCGGAGCGGGGGAACTTTTCCTTGAGCGTGATGATCCCGTAGATGCAGGTCGGCACCAAAAAGAAGAGGATCGGGATTTCCCACCGCAGGTGAGTGAGGCGAGCGTCGGGTCCGCAGAAGAAGAAGGCGAGCACGCTCCCGATCACCAGCCCCGCGGGCCAACCCGCGTGGAGGACATTCAAGTAATGGGTCTTCTGTTTGGGATAGATGGTCGCGGTGAGCGGGTTGATCACCGCCTCGCAGATGCCGTTGGCCACCGCGAACAGAATCATGCCGATGTTGAGACAGTTATAACAAGCATCCTTCCCCATCGCGTCGAACACCGGCGTGGCCGCCAGGGTGATCGCCGCCGACAACAGGTGCAGCAGAAACGCGATGCCCAGCAGTGGCTTGTAGCCGATGCGGTCGACGAAGGGGCTGACGATCAGGATCACGAGGCCGAAGCCCCACAGCCCGCCGCCGGTGATGCTCCCGAGTTCCGACTTGGTAAACCCGAACTGGGCCCCCCAGTCCCCCAAAATCCCGCCACGGATGGCGAATCCCACTCCCGCCGCCACCAGGGCCATAAACCCGGCCAGTAGCAGCCGTGAGGCATTGGGCGCGGCCGTCGTGTACGGCGCTGAGTGATCCATGGAAACAACCCCCGCAAGTTATGAGATGCTGTGGCCCGACAAGTGTGCCGAGTATACAGGGGCCCGCTCCCCGTGTAAACGAAATCGGCACACGTTTTCCAGAAACAGCACTTCCAGAAACAGCGCTTCCAGAAACACAGCGCGATCAGTCGCGCGGCGACCGCGCGAAGACCAGCGTCGAGATATCCTCGGGGTTGGGACTCCCGTCGCTCTCCACCCCCTCACGATACTTCGGCTCCCCGAGCCGCGTGGCGAGCAGATAGCCAACTTCGGCAACGCGGGGCCTTTGTCGCGTGCCGATCTCCTGAGTGGGCCATGCCTGCGGGTCGATCCAATAGGGCAGGAGGAACTCGGCGGCAAGACGGATCGGGTTCTCCTCGTGGTCGACACGCCGCCACAGGTCGAGCTCGAAATGTTCTCCCAGCCGCGCCAACTGGCAGAACCCGCGCAGATTCGACGTGCTGTAGGAGAGCCCGCGTGTCCGGGCGATCTCCTCCGGCTGACGCCCATCGGGCTTGATCTGTGTCGCCAGACGGCGGCTCGGCACCTCCTCCAGCACCCGCCGCGCGCGGTCGCGATCCCCCACGAACATCGCCATCGCGACCACCTGCACGTCGTAGTAGGTCGCATGGTTGTTTTTGGTGGCCCCTTCCTGCTTGCCCATGGGACTTTCTGTCAGCCAGGCGAGATAGTCGCGAAACCATGCGCGCAGCCCTTCCTGATCCTCCGCGGTCCATTCTCCCGACTCTTCGACCAGCAAGGCGCTATCGATGCAGCCGACAAATGCCGTCGTATCGATGATCCCGAAGCAGCGCCCCGTGTTGACCCCGCGGACCATTTGCCCATGCCGCAGGTGAGGGTTCATCCGGGTGGCTGGGTTGAGAAACCAGGTCCGCAGCAAGTGCGCCGCATGTCGCGAGTATTTGGGTTCCTCCAGCAGATAGCCGGCCAGCACCAAGGTGACGACATCCTCCGACATCGCGCTCAGTTGGTGCCGATCCCCCTGGGCGATGAGCTTCTTGTTCGCTACCCCATCGCGGCGAACATAGGGGAGCCCATCCGGGGTGTCGGGGTTGGGCCACCAGTAGGTGCCGAAACTGACGTAGTCGTGAGCGTCGCCACTCGGCGGCAGGTCGCCATGGTCGACCACCGAATAGGGACCGCGCTCCACGGCCCGCTCGGCCCGCACCCGTAACCGTTCGAGCGCGGAGGTCACGACGGGATCGCTGACGTACTGGCCGGCGCGGACCCTGGCGAGTTGGTCCCCTTCCCATAGCAGGGTGGCGGGAATCGGCCCGTCGCCACTCGCCACCGCGGCACCGAGGAAAAAGAGAAGCAACAGCACGCGACGAATAAACATAAACATAGTGCGATCTTTCAATAGAGACTCGAACCCGCGTTATACTGCTCGCGGAACCCCGGCACTCTTTCGTGTTTTCGAGCTTTCGTGATCCTCAAATCGCGTGAGCCCAGGCGACTATCCTGGCGACACGGACAGGGTAGGGATCACGAAAACACGAAAGTACGAAAACGTGTAACACTTCGGCCAACTCCGGATGGCTGAAGCGTTACGGGTTTATCTGCTTCTATCGCAATGGCTTCCCCTCGACCGGCTTGCCATTGGTTTCGAGAATCTGGATATGATGGAACCCAGCCGGTGCCGGTGTGATGAACTGCCAGACGATCTTCTTCTCGCGGTCGAGTTCGGTCAGCTTCGTCCCGTTCTCGCCGATGCCGTAGCTGGAGATCACGGTGTGGCCGTTGGGGAGCCGCTGCCCGCCACAGGCGTCCTTGATGGGATTCCCCGGCAGGTCGTCGTTGGTCACTTGCCAGACGGTCTTCCCCTCGGGGTCGACTTCGATCGAGATGTCGCCATAGGTGCAGTCGATCAAGGTGTTGCCATTCTCGAGCCGGATCGCGGTGAAGGCCCAGTGGGGGGTCGGCACCTCCCACACGATCTCTCCCTTCGGCGTGTACTCGCGGACCACCTTGTCGTGGAGTTGCGGCACCAGGTAGTTGCCATTCGGCTGCTTCCGGGTCATCCGCGATTGCATGTGGATGTCCTTCAGTTGGCATTGGAGCGGCACCTCGGCGACGATCTCCCCCTCGCGGTTGACCTCCAGAATCCGCGGCTTCGGTCCCGCCTCGACCAGCATGATGTCGCCATTCTCCAAAAGTTGCGACGTATTGACCTCGTGCTGCGTGCCGTGGAACTCGAACAGCCGCTTGTTCTCCTGTCGCGGGTCGACGATCACCACCCCACCGTGGGGGAACTCGCCGTCGGGCCTGGTCCGGGTCATCGTCAGCAGGATGTTCCCATCCTCCAGCACCCACCCGTCACGGGTGTTGTGCTTGTACTCCCAGACGATCTTGCCGCTCTGCATGTCGTCACGTTTGCCATCTTCCGTCTTGCCGGGGGTCTTCGCCGAGTCCTGCGCGAAGATGAAGGTCCGCGCCCCGGTGACGAGGAACTTATGGGTGATCGGCTCCGCCGGCTCCTCCGCCCGGGTGGAGGAAGCGAGGAGGGCGAGCGAGCCGAAAGCCAAGCCCAACAGGGTGCGGCGAAGGAGCGTCATGGTGAGAATCTCAGCAGGAAAGGAAAACAGCGGGAGGGGGAACCGGTAAAGCCAGTAAATCAGGCCACATTCTACGCCCGGGACGCCGCGGGACGAAAGTCCTGCGAAAAAACTCCTCCCTGGGATGTCACAGTCGCGGCGGAGGGACGTAAGAGCGGGTGAGAGGGGCCAACGAGCCCTTCGCGGTGAAAATACCCCCTCCCCCTCCCCCCACGACCGACCGCCCCGAGGAGCCCCGCCATGAAAACCCAGGCCATCCTGCTGCTGAGCCTCGTGAACTACGTTTTCTTCCTGGCGGTTTATTTTTACTCGGTGAGCACGCTGGGGGATGTTTATGCGACGAGTGAGGAGGGGAATAGGGAGTGGTCGCGGGGGACTTGGGGGACAGTGATGGGGATGGGGTGGGTGGGGCGGCTGGCGCCGGTGCGGGTGGTTTCGGGCCGTGGCTAGTTTCATGTCAGAATTCTAGCGTGTATACTCACTCATAAACTCCTTTGCGCGTTATTATCGCACCATCCGTATGCGGTAACTGCCCCCTGATCGGCGAACCCTTCTTCCTGAGCCTTGTCATTCTTTGGGGAGAAACACAATGAACGAACAGCAACGGGAAAAAGTTCACCAGTCTTGGGACAAATTCCTCGATCCGGAATCGTTGCGTTCTAACCTGATTGCTTGTTCGCTATTTATCGTCGCCTGGGAGACATTCTCCAACGCGGCGATTAATCACTTGCGCGGCTTTTACAGTTTGGGGATTGACCCCGAACTAAATGATCACTCACCAGAATATGAATCTGAGGTCTTGAACCGTGATAAGTCGCAACTGTCAGCCTCTCTCTTGTGGTTCCAGGAAAGAGGAGCCATTGACCAAGAGGATCTTGATGCAGTGGATCGCTGCAGAATTCACAGAAATGACATTGCCCACGAATTGCCGAAGTACCTCTCCACGGTCGAGCACACCGTAGATATAGGACTTTTTTCTAAACTGATTGAGCTGACTGGCAAGATTGGCCGTTGGTGGGTCTTGGAGATTGAAGTTCCGACCAATTCGGACTTTGACAATCAGGAGGTCCGAGCAGAAGATGTACAGTCGGGAGATATGTGGTTCCTTGGTATGTTGCTACATATTGCCACAGGCGACGCAGAGGAAGCAGGGGCTTTTCATAAGCAGTTCATAGAAATGTTGAAGGCGAATGCTCCCTTAAACGTCACGGAGTCAGACAAAGAGCATTTCGCACACCGTTCACCTTGATTTGCGTGGCGACATGGGAAGTGTGGCCGCGGGGTGGTTAGTTTGTTACATTAGCATGCGTTAAAGCTCAAACGTCGGGGCTTGTTTGTGACGGTGTAGCACCACGCACTTCAATGGTGCCGTCCTAACTGTCCGTACTTGCCGTTTCAGGGGAAGTCGATATGTCGACGCCGTTCTCGCGATTGGAATCGCTTCGTCCCTACGCACCAATCGGCGGCATTTGCATCGTGGTCTTGTTGGTCGCCCTGCTTAGGACCAATGGGCGCACCCCAGTGTCCTCGTCGGCAATGAATTCCGTCGGATACAGCTCAGGCAGTCAGACCCTTGAAATCGAGTTCTCCGGCGGCGAAGTGTACCACTACTTTGAGGTGCCCCACGAAGTCTATCTTGGCTTAATGCGAGCTGATTCACATGGACGCTATTTTCATCAGCACATTAAAGGACGGTATCAGTATGAGCGGGTGGACTGAGAGACTATCCCATAAGGGGTCCTTACGCAGCCATTTGATAACGGAAATCAGGTT
>CAZYQQ010000048.1:26684-39356 GCA_964650265.1 uncultured Planctomycetaceae bacterium | reverse complement strand
ACTTGATGCGGCTATTGCTGTCGGGCATTCATGTATTGCGCCATGGCGAGGTGCCCGTCGACGTGGGAGAGTATCGCGAGCGGCTGCTGGCGATCAAGCGCGAGGAGATGCCGTGGGAGGAAGTCGAAGCGTGGCGGAAGGAGTTGCATCGAGAGTTCGATCGTGCGCTGGAAGAGACGAAGTTGCCGGAGCGGCCCGATTATGAGCGGGCGAACGCGTTTTTGATTCGGGCGCGGCGGTTGGCGTTGGGGGAGGGATTGCCGTAATGAATGAACCTTCAACCACACTACTGCTATCGTGGCGTAACACGGAGGATAACCAACTCTTGTGGCGGGCTGGCGTGAATCGTGGCTGGTCAGTTGAGAGGGTAAGAGGAATTCAGGTTCCCCCAATCGACGGCGAGCGGGTGGTGATCTACGTCGAATCGTTGCTTGCTCCCGAAGTGGCACGGCGGTGTGGCGTGAGTTTGATGGGACCTGCGGACGACTGGTTGCCGCGTCTGCCCGCGGTATATCGACTGCGCGACGTATGGCTGACGACCCTGGGTGAAGTTCCCTGTGCGCGGTTACCGCTGTTTCTCAAACCGCCGAATGAGAAGTCGTTCCCGGCCAAGGTGTACAACAGCGTGGAAGCTTTAATTGCCGACTACGGGGCAGAAACCGCCGTGTTGGCGGCCACTCCCGTGCGGTGGGAGGTCGAGTTTCGTGCGTTTTGCTTGGATGGCCAGATGCGAACCATGTCGCCCTACTTGCGAAATGACGAGCTGAGCAAGTTGGATGGTTATTCGGCCAGTGAGGAGGAGTTGGAGGAAGCGCGAGACCTCGTTGAGCGAGTGTTGCACGACCCGGCAATCGACACTCCGCGCGCGGTAGTCGTCGACGTCGGAAAGATTGCAGGAGAGGGGTGGGCTGTGGTTGAGGCGAACGCGGCGTGGGGATCAGGAATATACGGGTGCGACCCTGACGAAGTATTATCCGTTGTCGAACAGACGGTCATGAAATGAACGCGCAGGTAATTGACTACGATAAGCTTTGTCGGCAGGTCACTGCCCATCCCTATCCGCTTATATTTGCCACGATCAGCGGCGCGCACCTCTACGGTTTTCCCTCCCCTGATTCCGACTTCGACCTGCGCGGCGTACACCTCCTGCCTCTTGAGCAAGTCGTCGGGCTCGAGCCGGGTGAAGAGACAGTCGAGAAGGAGGGCGTCTACGACGGCATCGAAGTCGACCTGGTGACGCACGATGCAAAGAAGTTCTTTACGCTGATGCTGCGCAAGAACGGCTACGTGCTGGAGCAACTCCTCTCGCCGCTGGTGGTCCATACGACTCCAGAGCACGAGGAAGTGAAGGAGATCGCCAGGCAGTGCGTGACGCGGTTCCATGCCCACCACTACCTCGGCTTCGCCGCAACACAGTGGAAGCTGTTCCGCAAGGAGTCGCCGCCGCGGGTGAAGCCACTTCTCTACGTTTACCGGGTCCTGCTCACCGGGATTCACTTGATGCAGACCGGCGAAGTCGAGGCGAACCTGCTGAAGCTCAACGAGGCCGCGCGGCTGCCCTACATCGACGACCTCGTGGCGCGGAAGCTGGCCGGGCCGGAGAAGGGAGTTCTCGCGGAGGCGGATGTCGCGTTCCACGAGCGAGAGTACCAGCGGCTGGTGGACGAGCTTGAACTGGCGGGGGAGCGGTCGGCGCTGCCGGAGCGGGCGACGGCGAAGGAGGGGCTGAATGATTTGCTGGTGCGATTGCGAGTAGGCGGCTATACTTTGACGCGGTGATCCACTGGCATGGTGCAGGGCCAAGGGCGTTGCGAGCTCTCAGATATGAATAGAATCAAGCCTATACCTCTCCCGGTGAGCCACCCACCTCGTACGACAGGTGCATCAGCGCAGAGGAAACCTCGCTTCTCTCTTCGTGCCCTTATCATATTTATTACAGTCGTCGCCTTGATGGCCGGAGGTGCGCGATGGTGGCTTAACCAACCTGTGCCGTCTCAAGTCTCGTCAGGGCCTGTTGACTTTCCGTTTAGCCATCAACTGGGGCGCCATCAGCAACTCTCGGGCAACGGTCCGTATGGGTTCCGCATTGTTCGATGGGAAGTGAACGGCTTTCGTCCGATTTCGTCCTATACAGGTCTGCTAGAAAATGCCTATCGTGAAGCACTAACAAAGATTGACGAGACATGGGTTGAAATCCCCTTTGACGGTGTAAATCCGTCAGAAGTCGTCGTGAATTGCCCTCGGACGGCAACCGGACGGGATTTGGAGGTTCGTGCAGGCAGCGCGATAGTTTTCTCCGAGCCGCTCGACGGATTGCGTGCGGAGTTCATTGATCGGCACAATCCGCCAAGCTTATTCGAGGATCGCAACAGCATGCTATGCAGCCGTGTGGCACTCTACGTTCGCGGAACCAACGAGAAATATGTGGTCTATGAGGTCTGGCTTGAAAGGAGAGAGCGATGATAACCCGCAAGCCAGGCATACGTGCTTCATGATAGAGGGGAGGTGACTACGTTGTCCGCCTTCAGGACCTACGCTCTGCTCGACCACGAATCGCTCTGGCAAGCGGCTTGCGAAGCACACGCGCTCTTGTCGCAAGCTGGCATTCCTCACGCCGTCGTCGGCGGGGTAGCCGTCTGTTTGCATGGCTACAGGCGAGACACGATTTCGGTCGACTATCTGATTCGGGCGGACGACCTTCCCAGGGCACTGATCAGATTTGAAGATGCAGGCTGGGCGCGACTCGCGGCCACCAAACTCGCGGCACCTCATGCGGATGTGGTACAATTCTTGTTAGCCGGGGCACCTGTCGGTTGCGACGCGATCGTTGGGTTACCTGACCCGAAAGTTCCAGAGAACCTCATAGAAATCGAGAACCTGCCCGTACTGACCCTATCGCGGCTCATCGAAACCAAACTCGCCAGCGGCCAAGGCAACCTCCGCCGCACCCACCGCGATTTCGCCGACGTGGTGGAACTGATCGCCGCCCGCAGCCTCAACAGTTCCTTCGCTCGGCATCTTCACAAGTCGTTGCGGACGACATTTCGCGAATTGGTTCGGCACGCTCGTGGTGAGGAGCACTAAAACGTTTTCGTGTTTTCGACCTTTCGTGATCCATACCCCCCCAAAAAAGCGTAACGCGTGGGATACCCCTTTGGCGCGATGATGGTCGTATTGGATCGAGTGATCAGAGGATCACGAAAGCTCGAAACCACGAAAGTCACCAACCAGATACGGAGACCGCTGGGGGCAGGTGCTTGCGGCCACGTCTTGCCAGGCTCTGCACCCAACAGCGCAACCACCTGACCCCAGCCACCCCCTTGGGCATCTCTTCGAACCGAAGGTCCATCCCCTCATCCCCCGCCATCCCCACTTCTCCCTGCCAAACCCCCCGCCCCAAGACCGATTGGCCCATAATATGCACTTCTCTTCCGCACACGTTGTACAACCGAATCGGACTGGGTGAAGTTTGTCGGTTGGCGAGCGGAAAACGGCTGCTGCCGCTCTCCGACCCTGCCGATTGAGTAAACTACTGGCGCTAGCGTAAGCCTTGGCGGACACAACGGTCTTGAGGAGTGAACTCGGCACGATTGCCGGGCAATCTGTGCCACTCCACGTAGACGAATTGTGCCGATACTAGCTACCATCACGGTTTTGCCGGCCAGCGTCACCACACGTCATCATCCCCGCTCCGAGTCTCCCCCAGCGCGATCAAAATTCCCATGAGTCAATCGCTCCGGCTGCTACTGGTTCTCCACAATCACCAACCGATCGGCAATTTCGATGGGGTCTTCGAGCAGGCCTACCAGGATAGCTACCTGCCGTTCCTCGAGGTGTTCGAGCCCTATGCGTCTCTCCGCATTGCGCTCCACACCAGTGGCTCCCTGATGGAGTGGCTCGATCGCCACCACCCGGAGTACCTCGATCGCCTCGCGGCGCTCGTCGAAGCGGGCCGGGTGGAGATCGTCGGCGGAGCCTATTTTGAGCCGATCCTCACGATGCTCCCGTCGCGTGACCGGGTTGGTCAGATTTCGACCTACAGCGACTGGCTCAACCGCCGCTTCCGCACCGAAGTCCAAGGGATGTGGATGCCTGAGCGGGTGTGGGAGCAGTCGCTCACCAGCGACGTGGCCGACGCCGGGATTCGCTACACGGTGCTCGACGACTTCCACTTCAAGAACGCCGGGTGGACCGAGGAACAACTGCACGGCTACTACATCACGGAGAACCAGGGCCGCGTCTTAAGGGTCTTCCCCGGCAACGAACATCTGCGGTACACGATTCCGTTCGCCGACCCGCACGCGACGATCGACTACCTGCGAGGCGTGGCCGAGCGTCAGCCGAATGCGATAGTGGCGTTTGGCGACGACGGCGAGAAGTTCGGCACCTGGCCCGACACGAAGATGCACGTCTACGAGAATGGTTGGCTGCGGCGGTTCTTCGACGCGCTGGTGGAGAATCAGGATTGGATCAACGTCACGACGCCGGGCGAGGCGCTCGCCGCAGTCGCGCCCCTGGGAAAGATCTATATCCCCGAGGCGAGCTATCGCGAGATGACCGAGTGGGCGCTCCCCGCCGAACAGCTCAGCAAGTTCACGCATGTCCGCCACGACTATCAGGAGAAGGGGGAGTGGGATGGGGTCGCTCCGTTCGTCCGCGGCGGCTTCTGGCGGAACTTCAAAGTCAAATATCCCGAGACGGGAGAGATGTACGCCCGGATGATGCAGGTGAGCAATCGGCTGCACGAACTGGAGCAGGAAGGACATCACGACAGGCTACTCGACGAGGCCCGGACACAGCTTTACCGCGGGCAGTGCAACTGCAGCTACTGGCATGGGGCGTTTGGCGGAGTCTATCTGCCGCATCTGCGCAATGCCGTCTACAACTGCCTGATCGCCGCCGACAACCTGATCGACCAGTACCTGGGCCGCGGCCGACATGCCGATGGGTGGGTGCAGCTTGTGGCCGACGATTACAACTTCGATGGCCGCCAGGAAATCTGCCTCAGCAGCAACCACCTCGTGGCGCTGGTCGCCCCGTCGGTGGGGGGATCGCTCTATGAGCTCGACGTGCGAACCATCTGCCACAATGTACTGGCCACGCTTGCCCGGCGTCCCGAGGCCTATCACGAGAAGGTCCTCGCCGGCCCGAGTACCGACGGTGATGGGGTGGCAAGCATCCACGACCGGGTGGTCTTCAAGCAGGCCGATCTCGACAAGGAAGTGGTCTACGACCAATACCTCCGCAAGAGTTTGATCGACCACTTCTTCGATCTCGACGTCTCGCTCGGTGCGGTCGCCACGAACGAGTATCGCGAGCAAGGTGACTTTGTTACCGGCATCTACGAATCGAAGCTCCGCCGCAATCCCGACCGGATGCAGTTGCAGATGACCCGCGACGGCCATGTCGATGGTCACCCCGTGCGGATCGTCAAGGGAATCACCCTCTCGGCCGGTGGCCGGGAGCTGGAGATCGCCTATCTGCTCGAAGGGTTACCGACCGATCGGCCGCTTCACTTCGGCGTCGAGTTCAACTTCGCCGGGCTGCCGGCGGGTGCCGACGACCGTTACTACCACTCGGGTGATGGCCAGTCGATTGGCCCCCTCGGCCAGAAGCTCGATCAGATTGACGTGAGCGGGCTGCACCTGGTCGACGAATGGCTCGGCATCGATTGTGGCCTCACCATCGATCAGCCGACGTCGATCTGGACTTTCCCGATCGCCACGGTGAGCCAATCGGAAGGGGGCTTCGAACTGGTTCATCAATCGGTGGCCGTCATCCCCCACTGGATCCTGCAAGCCGATCATCAGGGTCGCTGGAGCGTGACGATGCGGATGAGCATCGACACGTCGCTGGCGGAGAGCCGGATGGGTGAGGGGGCGGCGGTGCTGGCGGGTGAGGGGTAGGGATAAGCCGCGGCAGCCCCGGATCGCTCGCGATTGACCTCCCCCTGTTGGCCCAACTAAAATAGGAGGGAAGGAGATCTCCCATGGTTCAAATTCAGCTCACTGGCGAAAGCGCCCGACTGGTGTTCACCCAAAGCCAGGCGGCCGGTTTTGGCGACGACGTGAACGAGTACGTTTCGCAGTTGATATTGATCAACCAGCCAGCCGCTGCGGGCGAGGTGCCGAGCCCGCGGACGCATGAAGAGTTGATTCAGATGCTGGATGAGGGGATTGCCAGCGGCGTGTCGCCTGTGAGCTTTGACGAGCAGATGCAATCGCTGCGTGCGGAGATCCTGAGCCCTCGGAATGAGGAAGAACTTGCTCGGATGATCCAAGAGGGCATCGATAGTCCCGATGCTCCACTGCCGTGGGATGAGTATATGGCCATGTTAGAGGCCGACATCCGTGCTCGTGGTGCTCACAATCGCGAATAAAGCCGAGGGGCCCGGCTACCGCAGAGCTTCCATCTCTGCTTTCCACTCCTCCCACTTCCCCACCAGCGACTCGAGCCGCTCGGGATCTGAACTTGCCAAATCACGTGTCTCACCCGGATCGAGGAATACGTGAAACAGTTGCCAAGGCGAGTCGGCACGCTTCACTGCCTTCCACTTCCCATGGCGAATGGCATGCCCTTGCTGGTGGTCAAAGAATAGCGTCCGCGGTTTAGTCGTCTCTCCTATACGGATGACCCTTACGAGCGACTCGCCGTCGTTAAGTGTATTGTCGCGAACTTCAGCCCGGGCAAGCTTATAGCACGTACTCGCAATGTCGATCACATGCCCGGGTGTGCGGTTCCAGCCCCCCGTGTGGGCCAACTTCCCCGCCGGCCAGTGGACCACCAGCGGCGTACGGCAGCCCCCTTCGTACGACTCGGCCTTCCACCAGCGAAGCGGCGTGTTGGCGGCACTTGCCCAGGCCGGGCCGAGGCCGGCATAGCTTTCGTCGGTGCCGAGCTTGTCGCGGTTCTCGGGCTTTTTGAGTTCCGCTTCGCGGAGGACCGGGCGCCCGTCGCGCGTGGCGCTGTGGCGGTCGTACCCTGGGGGCATGGGGATTTCGGGTGAGGCCCCGTTGTCGGAGAGGAAGAGGATCAGCGTGTTGTCGAGCTGCCCATTCTCTTCCAGCGCCTCGACAATTTTCCCAACGCTCTCGTCGACGCAGTCGACCATCGCGGCGTGGACTTCCATCTTGCCGGCCAGATAGTCGCGCTCGTCGGGAGGAATCTCCTCCCAACGTCGTCCGCCACTCAGCTCTTCGCGGGGCGTGTTCTCGGGAAAGAGACCGAGTTCCTGCTGCCGCTCGAATCTCTGCCGAGCGAGTTCGTGCCACCCGGCGTCGTATCGCCCGCGATACTTATCGATCGCGTGCTTGGGTGCATGAAGCGGCCAGTGGGGGGCGGTGTAGGCGACGTAGAGGAAGAACGGCTTTTCGCCTTCGGCGAAATCCTTCAGGTACTCGACACTCCGCTCGGTGATCGCATCGGTGATGTAATAATCGTCGGGCACTTCGCGGACAGGCTGCTCGCCATCGAGCAAACTAAAAGGGTCGAAATGATCGACCACTCCCCAGGCGATGCCGTAGAACCGCTCGAACCCGCGGCGCGTCGGCAGACTCTCGGGCTCGACAAAGGGCTGGTCGAGTTCAAGCTGGTGGTTCATCCAGCGAATCCGTCGCTCGCCGCGCGGCTCCTGCGGGAGCGCCGAGAGGTGCCACTTGCCCACCATGGCGGTCGCGTAGCCATTGTCCCGCAGGTTCTCGGGCAAGGTCGCGACGCCGAGGTCCATCGTCTTGCCAAAGTCGGCCATTCCGACGCGGTGCGGATAGACCCCGGTGAGCAAACTCGCCCTGGTCTGGCAGCAGCGCGAGGCGTTGTAGAACTGGGTGAATCGTACGCCCCCGGCGGCAAGCCGATCGATGTGAGGGGTCTCGATCTCGCCGCCGTAGCAGCCGAGGTCGGAGTAGCCCATGTCGTCGACGAGGAGGATGAGGATGTTGGGAGGCGGCGGAGCAGCATAAGTTGTGAATTGGCCTGAGAGACAGCAAGCAAGTAGTAAGGTGAGGTTTGAAATGCGTTTCATCATGCAATCCCCGGCGCGTGACCAGTCGATGGCTACGATGAACTATCGCTGATTCGTTTCAAAGCAGCAGCCATCAATTGAGGGGAGACACGAAAGTTGGTCTGCTGCAATTTGGCAAAGCAATCTTGAAGATTCACCATCCCCTCGGCAGCCGCCACTTCTAACAGCGTGATTATCCCAAGGGTCGTGATTCCAAGTTCGTGTGCTTTGTTTCGTCCTTTGCGTTCGTCAATCAGAAGTGCAGTTGCACCGATCTCAACCGCAAGAGAGATCGCGTCCATTTCTCCTTTGTCAAGGTCGAGCACTAGCGGGTTACGGGGCGACTCTATCCGAAGCCAGGGGGGCGGGGCCATAATCCAATTCGACACTGCCGCTGGGGCGCCTTGATGGCTCAATTCGTCCCTGACGGAAGGTGGGACAACAACTTCGCCAAACAGTTCCCTCAGTAAATCAACCTGCCCGATCAGAATCAAGTAGTTGAGTGGCGATGTGTCTGACACCACGATCATGGCTTCAGCATTCTCTCGAGGGCTTCTCGCTCCCGCGCCAGTTCCTCCTCCGAAATCTCGATCATAATCCCGTTCCTCTTCAGGATACCATCGGCTTCATACTGACTGCAGCCTAATAGTTCGGCGAATTGGCCTAAAGACAGTTTGCCTTCCCGGTAGGCTTCAATGGCAATCGCCATCTGCACCTGGGGATCGAGTCGGATGAAGTCGACACTGAAATCGGTCTGGACAGAAGTCGGAAGGTTGATGTGTATAGTCATGCTGGTGGGCTCCTCACGAGATTATAGCACGAAGGCCCCGACGGTGGCACCTGTTTTCAGATCTCGCCAATCCACCCCACATCCATCCCCTCAGCCCCCCACCCCACCTCCCCCAACACCGGCACCCGCAAGTGCCGCCGCAATTCCGCCGCGTTCGTCGCGCTACTCTCGTCTAGTTCCCGCTGGCATTGGTTGAGGATCACCCCCGCGATCGAGAGCCGCTCGTCCCACACCGAGGCGACAACCGCCGTTTGGAGTGTGTCGTTGATCGTTCCCAATCGATTGGGGGCGACAATCACCAACGGAAACCCCAGATCGGCGGCCAGGTCGATGTTGAAGTCGTTGTCGCTCAGGGGCGAAAGCAACCCTCCCGCTCCCTCGACGAGGAGAAAGTCGCACGCATCGATCCAGGGGTCGATGCCGATGCGGAGCAGGTTTTCGTCGACGCGCCGGCCTTCCTCGGCGGCTGCCAGGTTCGGAGCCAGCGGCGCGAGAAAACGTTGCGGGCAAACTTGCTCTGGAGTGAGCGGCTCGCCGGCCGCGTGCCATAGGGTCATGGCGTCGTCGGAGACGAGCTTCCCATTCACTTCGCGGCATCCGCTGGCAACCGGCTTGTAAACACCAACCCGCTTTCCTTGGGCCACCAGCGCCCGGGCAATGAGTGCCGCGACATAGGTCTTGCCCACCTCGGTTCCGGTGCCGGTGATGAAGAGGCCTGGAGGAGTTGGAAGTTGGAAGTTGGGAGTTGGAAGTTGCAAAGAAATTAGAAATTAGAAATTAGAAATTAGAAATCGCTACACTCCCAAGTACTCTTCGGCCATGTCACGCAGCGGGGCGAGGTGGAATTCCAAGTCGGTCCAGGCCTGCAAGGTGAGGGCCGTTTCGCGGGTAAGGAGTTCGACCCCGTCGATCACCGTGGCTCCCCGCTCGGCGGCGTAGCGCGCGAGTCCTGTGCGCGAGGCGCTCAGTCGGGTGTCGACCAGCAGAAATGGGTGGGTGAGGTCGGTCGTGTCGAACGTGGGACGGATGGCGTCGTCGGTTGGCGGAGCATAGACGATAATGCGGATGTCGCTTGCGGGGCGGAGTCGATTGTTTTCGATCGGTAGTTCGGCAAACGAAGTCAGCGGCAACTCGGCACTTAGCTCGGCCGTCATTTCTCCCAGCGACGCTCCCAGGGTGTCGGCGATCGCAATCGAAGTCGCCCCGGCGCTGGCGGCCGCGGCCGCCAGCGATCTGGCGACGCTGCCGGCCCCGACAACCAGGACATGGGCGTCGGCGAGCGAGATGGTGGGAGAAACGGCTTGAACGAAGGCCGCTCCCAGCAGTTCGTCCCCGACCAACTGCCCCTCTTTCCGCACCAGGCAGGTGACCGACTGGGCGATGCGGGCCGCGGGGGTCAGGTGGGAAAGCAACTGCGCGGCGGGAGAGCGAAACGCGTCGGCCAGTTTGACGCCGCGAAAGCCCAGGACATCGAGGCCCTCCAGAGCGATGGCCAGTTTGTCGGGATCGATTTCAAACGAAGCGAAACGCCAGTCGAGATCAGCCTGGTCGAACGCCTGCTCGATCATGTAATGGGTCGGGTCGCCACCGGCAGAGTCGGTGAGGAGGCAACACTTTTCGAGAATCGAGGGACTTGTCACGCCAGAGAATGCTCCCGGCAGTTGGCCGCGGCGATGCCAGTCGAAGCGGGGCTCGCCCTGGCACGTGGACACGCCCCCCCGAGCAGTCGACATCGACCCCAACCCGGGAATGCTCTATTCTGACTGGTCTGGGGAGTGGGTGCAATCGCGATCTTTGGGCAGGAGGGGGGCGAACGGATGGAAACGGTCATCTTTTCACCCACGAGTCGATTCCTGAAATGGCCACTGGGACGGGTGCTCGTGGTTATTTTCGCATTCGCCGTGGTCGTCTGGCTCAAGGTCTTTCACGTCGACGGCGCCGTCGAAGAGATTTACATCGGTTTCCACTTTGGCATGTCGACAGGACTCGCGTGTTGGGCCGTCCTGTCCCCCGGGCCGCTCCGGTTGGGGCGGTTGGGGCTTGCGCTCTTGTTGGCGATGTCGAGCGGAATCCTCTATCCGGATGATTACCCAGACTGGCTGACAATCGCGGCCGTGATTGGTGTCTACAGTGGGCTGAACTTCGCGGTGATGGTGGGGCTGCTCTTGGTGGTGAAGTGGTGGCGTCGCCGTGGAGCGGCAGGGTCGGAGAGGCCTTTTCAATTTGGTATAAAACATTTGCTGTGGGCGACGGTCGTCATGATTCCGTTAGCCCTCCTCGTTCGCATCGCACTCCCCCAGTTCTCCGAAACCGATGCGCTGGCTGTGGTGATCGTCGGACTCGATTCGATTGCGATGGGGCTGGTGACTCACTGGCTCCTCGGGCACCATGCACGGACAGCTTCCGAGTTGGCGGGTCGCGTGGCCTTGTCGGCCCTGATCGCTGGCGTGGTGGCGACCATGCTATCGACATTGCCGCTGGGGAGCAATTTAAGGTCGTTCGACTGGTTCAGTTTCCAGGCCATGCTGTGGCTGCTGTTGACTGCCGGGTATCTGCTGCCGCGGTTCGATCGGCTTGTTGTGGTGATTAGACGGCGGGAAGAGGAGTATTCTGAAGGGTTGAACCACGTTAGCCCCGAAGGGTTGAACCACGTTAGCCCCGAAGGGGCGGTTTACGACAGCCCAGGGCAACGCCCTGGGGTGGAAGGGACGTTCCATTATGATGAGCCCTGAAAGGGCGACCTAAATCATGACATTTATGAAGAACGATCGTTTTATTGGGCCGCCCTTTCAGGGCTCGCGAAATGGTGGCCGCCCCCCCACCCAGGGCGTTGCCCTGGCTCACCCCTTCGGGGTTGGTGGAATGGCGCCGGTGCCTTGATTCATAGCGTCGCATCCGCAAGACGATGATCTGCCCCTTCGGGGCTGGTCTTACCTAATCCCAGACATATCGTTCATCGAATTCAACGCCGTTGAGTCGCAACATCTCGCGGAACTCGTCTTGAAACGAACGTTTGCGATGGTGCTCTTGCTGCGTGGCGATGTAATGGCGGACGGGATCGACATTCGACAGGGAGACGGCGAACGCGCCGTAACCGGCTTGCCATGCAAAACCGCCGAACTGCGGGCCCTGCGTTTTGATCCACTTCGACGACGATTTCTTGACCTCCTCGACGGCTTTGGCGATGGTTACCGTGCGTGCCAGGTCGAAGAGTAGATGGATGTGGTCTTCGACCGAGTTGATAAGCACCGGTGCGCAGCCGAGATTTTTCAGCACGGTCGCCATGTAGCGATGGAGCGGGTCGCGTACCGGATCGGTGAGAAAGCGCTCGCGGTTTTTCGTACTGAAGACCAGGTGCGTGTGGAGACGGGCGAGCGATTGCGGCATTGGGCCGCCCTTTCAGGGCTAGAATAAAGGGATGGCGGCCCCAAACCCAGGGCGTTGCCCTGGGCTATCGTAGTTGGCCCCTGTGGGGCGTTCAAGATTTTTCGGCGAGAATAGAGCCAAAGCCCCGAAGGGCGAACCGCGATAGCGCAAGGCAACGCCCCAGGGGGAGGCGGGAAAGGGCGCGAATCAGGAGCGCCCCGAAGGGGCGGGTTACGAAAGCCCAGGGCATCGCCCTGGGGGCAGGGTCAAGCGTGAATCAGGATTTAGCCCCGAAGGGGGCGTGCCATGACAGCCCAGGGCATCGCCCTGGGGTGGGGGGCGTTCCATTGTGATGAGCCCTGAAAGGGCGATCTAAATCATGGCATTCTTGGGGAACGGTCGTTTTATTTGGCCGCCCTTTCAGGGCTCGCGAAATGGTGGCCGCCCCCACACCCAGGGCGATGCCCTGGGCTTTCGTAACCCGCCCCTTCGGGGCTAACGTCTCCGACCTCCGACC
>CAZYQQ010000048.1:18723-26584 GCA_964650265.1 uncultured Planctomycetaceae bacterium | reverse complement strand
CCTCCGACCCCTGGCCCCTTGCCCCGAGCCCCAACCCCTCACCCCGGCATCCACAACCCCTTTCCCGCTCCCCCCTCCTCCGTGTTCCCTATCCGCCGGGCTTTGATCCGCACATAGGGGGCCACGTAACATGCGCGGTGGGCGAATGTCCCGCGCTGGGCTGTGGTATCGGCGTGGTGGGGTTCGATGAAGTCCTCGATCACGAACCCGGCCTGGCACATTCCGCCGAGGAGTTCTTCCCAGCGGTGCAAAAACTCCTGGGCGCCCGACTCGCGCAAGCGCGATTGCTCCGCTGGGGGAAGGGGGCCGGTGCGGTAGTAGGGTTCGACCAGCGCGTAGCCTTCACCCGACGGGCGGAGTTCCGTTTGCAGGCTCGTCGGCGATTTGTGCTGGCTGACGTAAATGCCGGCCGGCCGTGTGATCCGCGCGACCTGATGGTAGACCTCCCGCACGTCGGGGACGTAACAGGTGCTCACCGGTTGGATCACGATATCGAACTCGCCCGGCGCGAACATCGACAGATCGAGCATCGAGCCCTCGACCGTGCGAACTGGGAGCTTCCGCTCGGCCGCGACTGCGGTATCGAGAGCCAGCATCTCACGGCTGATGTCGAGGACGGTTACCTCGGCCCCCGCCGCGGCGGCGTAGAGGGCGCTTTGGCGCCCTCCACCCGCGGCCAGGCAGAGGACCTTGCGGCCGGCGATCGAACCCTCGAGCCAGCCCAAGGGGTCGATCGTTTGCAAGGGGTTGGCAAAGTCCTCGTCACGCGCCGGCCGGGCGAGGGCCGCCTGCTCGCGGGCGAGGCGATCCCACACCTGGGCGTTTTGCGATTCGACACTCTCGCGGTTGGGGTTCATCCCCCCATTATGCCAGTCGGCGGATGACGGCATAGGCGAGCAAGGCCGCTCCGGCGAGCAAGGTGGCCGGTTCGGGAACGGTGTGGATGATCCCCACCGCGTCGAGATCGAAACCTCCGGAACCGGTCGTGAGCCAGGTGTCGAGAATCGGATTGCCAAACCAATCTTCGAAGGCGCCATTGCCGGGAATGTCGACCAGGCGGACGTAGCGAATGTTGTTGAGATCGACCAGAAACCGCTGCACGACGGGGACATCGACCAGTTCCGCCAGATCAAAGGGAGTGCCGAAGCCTTGGGGATGAATCCCGGCCAGGTTGTCGACATTGGTCGTGTCGATGCCGGCGAAGTCGCGCCCGAACGGGACGGTGAGTTCATTGGGATCGAGCACGCCATTGTCGTCAGGCTCGATGTTCAGCGACGTGGCCGGAAAGCGGGCGAAGACGCGGCCATCGCTCGAGACTTCGACAAAGGCAAGCTCGGCGAAGATGTAGGGATCGGTGAAAAACGTGCCGGCGTTTTCGAAGACGGCAAAGTCGGGACCGGGACCGTCGACGATGGGAGTCTGGAAAGTGAGGGTGATCGAACCCGGCTCCACATTGGCCGCGATCTGGGTCGCGTCGAGATCTCCCAAGGAGACAATTCCCCCATCGGCGGGGCCAAGGCCCCGCGTGGGGTCGGCGCTCGCCGCGGCGACGCCAGGGGCGGGAGAATAGTCTTCCACGCCGGTGGCCCAGGCACGAATCTGGCTGGGGAGGACATATCCCGCCGGGTCGCTGTAGGAGGGGTAAGGCCCGGCGACGACGGACCCCGTCGTCAAGAGCAGGCAACAGGTGAATGCCGAGGTGGTGAGCAAAGTGGGTCGGGTCATTGGCGTGGTTCCTTGTTGAAGTGACTAACGGACAGAGACATAGATCAATAGACTCGCGACGAGCAGCAGACCCGCGATCGGCGGTTCGGGGATCGGGGTACCGGTCGCCAAACCGCCGGTCGATTGACCGAAGGCTTGTTTCCAGAGGAGATAGTCGTCGGTGTCGACTTGGCCATTTCGGTTTCCATCGGCGGCCAGAATTTCGGTCGAACCGAGCGTGTTCCGCCACACGGTGTAGTCGGCGGCGTCGATGGTGCCGTCGCCGTTGTAATCGCCCGCGATGGGAAAGTTAAGGACAAGGTTGTCGAGGGCCGCGTAGGCTGGGGTGTTGAGCCATTGCGGCGTGCGGTCGCTCGAATCGAAGCGGACGGCAAGCGATGCGAGCGTGGGGAGCGCCAGCGGAGCGAGGTCGAGCGTCTCCCAGGTATCGACAATCAGGCTTTCCCCATCGCGAAAGTCGGCCAGATAGAATTCGACGCGCGCGAGTTCATTCTCCTGGGCGTCGAGGCCGACAATGTCCATGCGGAACCAGTCGGGGTCGGTCCCCTCCTCGCCGCCAAACTTTTTGCCGAAGCCATCGCCATTGCGGACGCTGAGCGCCGCGAAGACCGTGTTGGTAACATCGATCGCGACGGGTTTCGCTCCGGCGGGCAGGGTAATCAGCGGGATGAGACCTCCCTCTCCCGCATCGAACCCGCTGAAAGCGATGGCATAGTTGGCCGACCCATCGCTGCCAATGCCGGGAAACGCGGTGTACTGGTGGTTCCACAGGAACTGGCTCGTATCGAGTGGGGGGATCTCCGTCTCGCGCGAATAGGCGAACCCCTCCCAGCAACAGCCCCCGCCGTAGTCGGTGAAGTGGTTGTTGAACGCGATGCCCTCGACTTCGAACCCGCCAGCGAGGTCATCGCCATTGTAGTGGAGTGAGTGATTGGGGAAAGGGAGCCCTTCGAAGTCGATCGTCAGCGCATGACTTGGCCAGTGGAATCCGATCCCCAGCAAGGCAACGAACAATAAACAGTTAAAACGCATCGACGATCTCTCCTCCTGCCCGCGTGCAGAGGGCCGCGAGCAGTTTCAAATCGATGGACTCGCTTAGGAAGTGAACGCTCGCGTCGAGCAGGACGACCTGGGCCCCGCCGGGATGTTCGCTACGGATGTCGTTCTCGAACGGTGGGGCGGTGTTGATGGGAAAGGCCTGGTCGAGGATGTTGCGGCCGTTGATCCACTCACCGTCGGGAAACTGGGCGTCCTCCACGACGGCGATCGTGTGGGACGCACCGTCGGTGACGTGCCGCAGCCGGACCAGTTCGTCGATCAGCATCGTCCCTTTCGGCGGATTGTTGGGGCCGTTGATTCGCTCGCCGTACATCCCGCCATAGTCACTCCGCCCGCGGGTGGAAGTGACGAGTTCGTTGCGACGGCTGCTGGGACAAAGGTAGGTGGCGACCTGCTGCTGGGCAGCGTCGGCATTGGCCGGGGCGTCGAACCCTTGTGAGAGGTCGAGGGCATTGTAGAGCGGTTCCTGCTCCAGATAGGGAAGCAGATAGACCGACCAGGCGAGTTGTCGCTCGGTAGTCCCACCGTAGGGGCGCCATTCGAGGCAGCCCATGGGGAGCGCCCCATGCTCGTCGTGATGAGCGAGGAGCGCGAGGCCGATCTGTCGCAGGTTGTTCTTACACTGCGTGCGTCGTGCCGATTCGCGCCCCCCCTGCACCGCCGGGAGCAACAGCGCGACCAGCGCGCCGATGATGGCAATCACCACCAGCAGTTCCACCAGGGTGAACCCGCGGCGAGGCGATATCGGCAGTCGGAGATGTCGACCAAACATGGAGGTCTACCGCGCTCGGGGCCGTGCGACACCAGTTCACCCCGCGCAAAGGAAATTTGCGGAAGGAACGTTGAGCGAACGACAGCCGCAGCGCCAAGTTGTTTCGCGGATGGGGGGCTTTCCCTCGAAGCCTCCGCATGCCAAGCGCTGGTAGGTCTTCTGACTTTCGAGCCCACCGGGCGATGCCTTCTCACCCTCCTCGCGGAGAGCAATGGCGAAAGAATGCCCGACGGATGACGCTCGATTACAGCGGCGGGGCCGTCCCGGAATTGCACCGGAGTTCCCTGTTTGCGTCGGCCCGGCAAGACAACTGGCCGGGTCGACCACCAACACACTGAGGGGGAGTCTATCGTTTGACCAGAGCGTTGTAAAGTAATCAACACAGAGACGCGGAGGCACGGAGATGTTAATGGTGGGGCGGCGCGTGCTCTGAAGTCGAGTTTTTTTAATGCCAAGGTAATCGATTGAAATTTTACCCCAAAAATTTCAATGATGCGGCTAACCATTGAAATAATCGACCGAAAATTTCAATGGACCAGCCCACTGCTACACGAAAATGTGCGGACATCCGAATTTCAAGCAGCTAAAGAGCTTGAAGGTGCGGCTCGTTACTCCATCGCCCGGGCGAGTTCTTCATGGGTGATCTCGATGGCGACGTCGTCCCCGGTGTCGGCGACGACCTTGGCCGCGATCAGGGTGTTAATGGGGGCGAGGATATTAAAGTGGTCTGCCCGGGGAACGAGGTGGAAGGAAACGGCGGGATTAGAGCACTCGGAGTCGAGCACTTGGACAGAGTCGGCGTTGCCGTTGACACCTTCGAGCACAAAGGTCCGCGACTTGATATCGCCCAGCCAATGAATGGGGCTGCGGAGGCGGTGTTCCTCTTCTTCGTCGAAGTCGTAGTAGATCATGTAGTTAGGCCCGTAATAGTAAGGATTCTCTATCGGGCCGAAACTAAAGACCGCGCGAAACATGCCGGTCGCCTCGGCCACGAGCAGCGCGAGCGCTCCGCCCGTGCTGTGGCCGCCGAGGTAGATGCGGTCGGGATCAATGCCCGGCTGCCGTGCGAGCCACTCGCCGGCGGCGATCACGTCGTCGACTTCGCCGTAGAGGACTTCGACGTGACCGGGACTGCCACTCCCGCCGCGGCGAGTGGGGTACATCATCACCAGCCCCGCCTCACGATACTGGCGGGCCGATTGATCGTTTTCGGCGGGGACTTCCTCCCAGGCGAGGGGTGAGATGCCATTGCTGAATCCACCGGTGAGCCAGATGATGGCTGGCCGCTTCTCGGCGGGGTCGGTAACGCCCAGGTAGGCATTCATCTTTCCCAGCGGGCCGTCGTATTGGACAAGCTGAAACAGCTCCGCGGGGGGCTCGACCGGCGACTCGTCGTCCCGTTCTTGGACAATTAGTCGGGTCGTGTGCCCAGCGCGCTCAGCCAACAGCCCCCGCTGCGCTGGAGAGGAGGGTAAGGAGACTGCCGGAGTCGGTGGCAGCGGCTCGGATGAACAGCCAACCACCAACAACAGCACAAGGCAATAAGCAAAACGAGATCGGCGCATCGCAACCCCTCCCTTAGCACGTAACGAACAGACAATAGCATCGCTCATAATATCCGGGCCACGAACGGCACACAACTTAGCCGTGGCAATTCCCGTCTCGACCCAATTGATGGAAAGTCCAAACGAGACGTTCAACATCCAAGCGGCCCGTGCCTTGTCGCTCAGGAAAATTGCATCTCAGGACAGGGCGATGGGGATGATTCTCGGTTTGAGCAATGATGATCCATGTTAAGCGTGCGCGGTTAAGGATGACTAACTGGTGCGAGGAAGGCACGTATCACAAGTCACTTCTCACGGTGTTTCGTCCGACGTACGAAGCGAACCCCTAAGTCCCTCAGCATTCGGAACGTATTGACGTACTCAATCTCGAATTCGACGCAGACATTCGGCATCGGGACCTTACGCACTGCCTCCGGTGCATACTCTTCGTGTGTCACGACAACGAGGTTATTGGCGTGAGCGTAGGCCAGCACCCATCCGTCGGCGACTGATGCGAACGTCTGTTTTGCCGAGTCGGCAAACTGCTCCTCGCCGTAAACCCATTGGATCATCGATTGAAAGGAATCGACTACGGCCTGATCCTGCGTCTTCTTGAATAACACCTCCGGCGAATTGTTCTTTACCCACTCCTTTAACTCATCATCGACGGCGCACAACTCCTGCTGTATATGATCGATGCAGCACAGCAGCTTGCGATCACACAGTTCGACAAGTGATACCCAAAACCCCGGGCAAATATCGAAACCGTAATAGCGATTTTTGGCCTCGATAAAGACGTTGGCATCCAGTACATAGCTATTCACGCTCGTCCCTCATTTGCTGCAGGACTCGCTCGGCGTATTTTTCGAATGTTTCGCCTTTCATGTTCGTGAGGTGATACGCATCTCGATACAGCAGCCTTCCCTCACGAACCGCGCGAACGATCGCTGCCGAGAAAGGCCGACCAAGCCTTGCCCCTTGAGTTTTATAGAAGTCGCCCCCGGGCGTCTCGCGCTCTTTCGCTTTACGCGCGAGGAACTCAGCCTGGTTGGCATGGTAGAAGCGAAAGAACGCTGGCGCCGTGATCAACTGTAAATCGAGCGCTCGACGAGCCGCGACTATGGGACTCACCTTGAAGCGTCGTGCGATCATCTTAAACCGATCCGTGTCGTGAGCGACATCGTCCCATATTTGTCGCAACTTGTACTCAGGCACCAGGAACTCGGCGGCGACGGCGTTACAATATTTCTCCGTCGCATCGGTCGCGGGCATCATATTTTCTAGATTGAACACACCATCCAGGCCGATCCAAACGTGGACCAGCTCGTGAGCCAGGGTGAACATCCGCGCCGACTTCGAATCCGCGTCGTTGAGAAACAACAGCGGCGCGTGTTTGTCGTACAGCACAAAGCCACGAAACTCATCTGGGTCGAGCGGACGATGGTTATTCAACCCCACCACCGCATTACTGAAAACGAGAATGCCGGCCCGTTCGATCGCCCGCCGCAATACCGTCAGGGCGTCCTCCCAGGTCGCCAGTTGCTCGGACCATTCGGCGCCCAATTCAAGGCTTTGTCGAATTTCCTGGGCCAACGACTTGATGCTGCCCCCCGGTTTCACACTTCCCGCAAACGACAGTTCGGGGAGTCCCTGCTCTTGAATCCATTCACGCATCCAAGCTTGGCGCGATTGCATGATTCGAATCGTATCGAGAAGGTTGGGGCTTGGCCGATCTACTGGCTTACCCGCCTTGGTCCGATAGTCGGGAACCGGCAGTTTTTCTACGGGGGGCTTCGCCAGGAACAATGCCCCCAAGGGGGTCATCGTTGCTTTGGCAAAGTTTTCGAGTTGCCTGAAGGTCGGCTGCTTTTCGACGGCGATCCACGCGTCCAACTTCGGGAACTTTTCCGCAAGCTCTTCCTTCGGCAAACCGGAACGTGCAATTGCCCAGCGGAGCACGTCGGGATGTACGGCAACGGTATTCATATCAACGGATTATACCCAACCGAGGATTTGTGAGGCATTCTCTGTTTTCGGCCGCCAGAATACCCCTCCCACTCAATTCCTGGCTAGTTGTGCCGCAACCTGCCGAACGCCGTTATTTTAGTCGAGTTGTAGCGATTTTGTGGGACTGGGTTGTCGTACGCCTTGTAACCTGCTCCGCCTGTCAAAAGTTCAAACGTAGTCACACAACCTTCGCGGGACGTCAGAGCAAACCCTTCAGTTGCGGTCCGAAGCTCCAATCGATGCGTCGGCGCGGGTGGTAAAGGTTGCGAGCAGGTTGGCGGTCATTGGCGCCCGCTTGACATCCTACATCCACTTCTACTCCAACCCAACAAAAAACCCCGGCCAAAAACTGGCCGGGGTTCTGGGTCGCCGCGCGACGGGGGCAAGCGCGGCAGGTTATCGTGATTTGACGTTACGAACTAATCGAGGAAGCCCAACAGTTCCGCGCTGCGGCTCGGTTGCTGTAGCTTGCGGACCGCTTTGGCCTCGATCTGACGGATACGTTCGCGGGTGACCTTGAAGATGTGGCCCACTTCCTCGAGGGTGTAGCTGTAGCCATCTCCCAGGCCGTAGCGAAGCTTGATGATCTCGCGCTCGCGGTAGCTGAGGGTCTTGAGGACCGCCGTGATCCGCGTGCGGAGCATTTCCTGGGCGGCACCCACGGCGGGGCTCTCGGCACCGTTGTCGGGCAAGAGGTCGCCGAAGTGGCTATCCTCGCTGTTGCCGACCGGGCGGTCGAGGCTGATCGGATAGC
>CAZYQQ010000048.1:0-18713 GCA_964650265.1 uncultured Planctomycetaceae bacterium | reverse complement strand
ATAGCGGCTCATGGCGAGCACGCGACGGGCTTCGTCGATGGTACACTCGGCCATGCGGGCCGTTTCCTCGAGCGTCGGCTCGCGACCCAGGCGCTGGAGCAACATCCGCGACACGTTGCGAACCCGGCTCATCGTTTCGACCATGTGGACCGGGATGCGGATCGTGCGGCTCTGGTCGGCGACGGCCCGGGTGATCGCCTGGCGAATCCACCAGGTGGCGTAGGTGCAGAACTTGAAGCCGCGGCGGTATTCGAACTTGTCGACCGCCCGCATCAAGCCGGCGTTTCCTTCCTGGATGAGGTCGAGGAAGGAGAGGCCGCGGTTGCGGTACTTTTTGGCGATGGAGACCACCAACCGGAGGTTCCCCTCGGAGAGCCCCCGCTTCGCCTTTTGATAGTGGGCGTAGACCTCGCGGAGGTCGCGCACTCGGCGGCGGAGGCTGGTGGGGGTTTCCTGCAGGGTGCGGAGGATGTTGCGGTATTCGACCAAGAGTGGCTTGCGATCGGCGAGGCTCTTGCGCTGCTTCTTCATCCGCTCGAGTTGATCTTGCAACTCGTTGACCCGCTGGCTGAATTTCGCCAGTTGGTCGATCATCGGCTCGATCCGCTGGGTCCGCAGGCCGAGTTCCTCGACCAGGATCACGGCGCGACAGCGGCGACGACTGAGCCGCCGCCAGGCCGCGCGTCGCTCGGTGAGCTTGTAGGAGCGGCTGGTGGCGATGCGATAGTCGTCGGCATTCTGGTCGAGCAGCACCTCGAGAGTTCGCAGGTTATGAGGCATCCGCCCCATGATCTGATCCTTCTCGAGCCGGTCGGTCACCGAGACCTGGACCGTCCGGTCGAAGGGAAGTTCGCCGCGGTGGACACGGGCGAGCACCTTCACCGCGCTGCGGATCACGTAGTCGCATGCGAGCAGCTTGCGACGGAAGGCGGCCCGGGTGTTCTCGATCTTGCGGGCCAGGGCGATTTCTTCCTTCCGCGTGAGCAACGGGATTTCGCCCATTTGGGTGAGATACATCCGCACGGGATCGTCGGACCACGATTCCCCTTCGCCCGCTTCGAGCAGGGCCTCCATGTCCTCGTCGTCGGCGTCGACCGTTTCGTCCACGGCATCGACCTCGCCGGTGGTGATTCCTCCATCGTCGTCGACCTCTTCGTCCACCAGATGATCGGTCAACTGGCTAACGTCGTCGCTCGATACGTCGGCATCGTCGTCAATGGCATGGTCTAGTAGTGCGTCGTACAAGTGTTCAACTCCTAATCCAGATTCGTTTAACGGGTGGCATCGTGCGAGGTTGTTGGCAAGCCCCTCGGGGGCCAAGTGTTTTAGCCTCGCCGTCGCCGCTTGGCGCTGGCGGTCACGGGGCACAATTGGGCCCGCGACCACTGGCCCGGTAAGAAATGAAAAATAATGGTCAGCAAATGACGGCAGGGTCCGGTCGATTCGGTCGCGTGCCCCAGATCGAGGGTGCTTCGCGGACCACGAGCGGACGAAACATCGCGACTTGCGCGATGGGAATTAGGCAGCATGAGGCGGGAGATCTCGAGCAATTGGGAAAGCATGGGGAAAGGTCGACTCCAAATGATTCGAAACCAAGTAATCTTAACACTCAGGACGATTGAGGCCGCACTCAACTGCGATTTAGTAAAAGATTCCATCTCGGAAAGAGGACACGCTTGGAACGCTTGCGAGGGAGAACCTAAAGGGGGGAAGGAAAGGCAGGGGGCGGGCCCGATCTTGTAAACTGTCGTCACGAAGGTTTAGTCACACAGGGGAATGGAATTCCGCCAGTTTTTTGTTCATTGAAGCCAGTGGAGTCGGAGGGGGGAGTCTTGGGACAAAACATACCGGCGTCATGCCAGGGAGACTTTACGCGAGATTCGACCGACAGAACCAGTGCCCAAGGGGCACGGATGGCAGGTCCTCACTCGATCATGTCGTGGTGATCCATGTCGTGGTGATCGCCCTTACGCCTTTCCCAATCCAACCCCTGAAATCGGGGCCCCACAAGTCGAGGACCTTCAATTCGGGGGAAGTGTTACGGTTGTCTACTGGTAAATGGGCAGCGTACGAATCGGCCGACGGGAACATCGCCAAAGTACTCAACTCTTTGGAAGCGAAGCGTTCTGCCGTCACCAAGACGAATTCCCGCCAGGGGAACTGTCCTGTGCGACGTGGGGTGGGTTAGTCATGCAGATCGCCATTTGGGCAGAAACGACTCTGGCACGACTCCCACCTACAATTCCACTCCAGAACGACTCCTACCGGTTACTTTGCGAAATGACCCTGTGACTCGCCTGACCTCCGTTGGCCACCAAGCTGCTCCCCACGGGAATACGCAACCTGGGCCCGGAGATTTCAAGCAATTCCCCTCCCTGGCGTTATAATTGTATTCACTCTGGGGGGCTGGTCCATAGTCAAAAGCTCAAAATCGCTATAGACTGGACTCTGCCTGTCGCCCGTCCTTAGTCTAATCGAAGCCTGGCCCTGTTACGGGCGCAAAATGGGCGTGGTTCGGCAATTGCTGCCCGACCGGCGGAGAATCGGGTTCGGCCCTCCCTCGACGACACCCCTTGTGGAGACGCTCCTGGGCCGATTCCCACCCCGCCGACAACCCTCATAACCTCATGGCAGATAAGTACTTACTTGATTGCGAGTGTGCAGCGCGGCACTCCGTGGGGACCCATCAGGCGGGTACCGAGCTGGCGTGCGAATGTGGCCGCACTCTGTCGGTGCCCCGCCTAGGCGAGCTCCGCCAACTCCCCCGCGAAGGGGGAGCTACTGCCGGAGCCGCGGCGACCAGCCGCTGGGAAGCGGGGCATTCGCTGGTGATGGCGGGGCTCACCCTGGGCCTGCTGGCGCTGGCGGTGGGCCTCTGGGCCCATTTTTCCATGCCTTCGGTGAGCAAATACCGCGACGACATGGGGGAACGGTCGAAGTGGTATCTCGACGAATGGCTGGCCCAGGCAAGCCCCGCCGACATCTATCACGTCTGGCAACACGAACTCGATCTGCTGACGACCGATGGATTCAAGCTGATGGATAGCGCCGGAGAAAAGCAGGTGATCGCGGGTGAGGCCCAGCAGGGGATCCTCCGCAACGCGAGCTTTGTGTTGGCCGCGCTCTGCTTCGGCCTGGCGGTTGTCGGCTACTTTCTGACCTGGCAACGCCGTTAGCTGCCAGTCACGGAGCTCCACTGCTCTTCTGGCAGGTGGTTCCAAGCGGTGGCGGGTGTTCGAACGGCGACTTGGCGCAGTCCCCCGTCGGCCCGGCCAACCACGACCAGCAGATGCTTCCACAGGCCAACTCCCTCGACAATGTTCACTTCGTTTGTCGAGGCAGTGCGGAATTGACGATACCGTGCCAGTCGCGGGAACCTGGCCAGCACTTCGGCCACACCCGTTTCGTTGCGCGTGGCTTTCTTCAGGCCACGGCATGCCCGGCAGAGGGTCGCCTCGAGCACGATGCGGCTCACCTCCTGGCGGCAGAGGGAGCAGGGGGCGAACTCGCTGGCCAATGCCGGTTCGCCCGAGACGGGACACTTGAGCGTGAGGTCGGGGTCGACCAGCTTGCCGGTGACACTGCACGTCACGAGCTCCGACGCCAGCATCCGCTTGCCACTCACCTCGCAGGGGGCGATCCCCTCGGCGGCCACGATGCGGCCATCGTCGGTGGTGGCGAGATGATATGTCGATCGGCCCGTCAGGCGGCAACAGTAAGGAGGGGCCTGGAGCGTCGAGGCCCAGTCGTCGAAGCCGATGGTGGCCGTTTTGGCGCCGAAGTCGAACTGGAGCTTTCCCTCGGCACGCTTGGCGACGACCACTGTCACCGCGACCACTCCATCGGGAGCTGGCGATTGCAGCAACTGAGCCACCGTTTGGGTTAAAAGAGCATCGGTCGCGATGGCAATCGGACCATGCTGCGGGACCAGATGAGCAAAGTCGAGTTGCTCGCGGAGTTCGACCGGGATCTCGGTACCTTCGAGCGTTGTAAGGCGATGTTCCACCTGGGTCGGGTCGTCGGCCGCGATCGTGCTGATGCGGAGGAAGGGGACATCGACCAGTTGGCAGCCGGCGAGGTGGACTCGTCCCCCCTCGATTTCGTAGGCAGCGAAGAGTTGGTCGGTCAACTCGTGGACCGCCTCTGGCTGGGTCGCCGGTCGGGCCATCACGAGAGTCCCCGCGGCACGGGCCCGCTGCCACAACCAGAGCGAGGCGTCGAGCGGAGAAACATCGTGCCGCGAGTGCTGACCGCGGGCCCCCTCGGAGACCGCGACCGCGACATGATGTGGCTTGGCCCAGCGAGGATTCGCCGCGGGGTCATACTCCAAGTGGAGGATTCCCTGATCGAACCGCTGGCCGATCTTCACCGACTCGGCCATGAACGCAAACAGCGACGCGAGCGACTCCCGCTCGGTCGGGCTCTGCGCTAGCAGTGTCGTGGCAGGTTGTGCGAGGGTGGTTCCCATGGCGTCGTTCACTATAGCAGTTTACGTCAGGCGTTGCCCCCCCTTTTGCAACACATAGACGACATCTTCGGTTTCCGGGCCGATGGTGATGGGGCGGTCGATCCGGTAAGCGAAATCGTACGTTGCGACCACCCGCCAGGCAGGGACTTTCGCCAGCAGATTCCGCATTTGGGCGGCGGTATAAATGCGAAAATCGATAAAACTCTCCAGCCGCCGCGTCTCGGTCGGCTTGTAGATGTCAAACCGCATCCGCACCCGCTCCAGCCGGCGGCGGCGATCGTGCTCCACCGTTTGCATGTGGGAGAGGACGGCAAGATGCCCCCGCCGGGCCGCCCAACTCTCCTCCTCCATCGGCTCCCCAACGGTGGGAGTGAGGTGCAGCCCCAGCAGATAGAGCCCCCCGGTTCGCACGGCATCGGCCATGCACTCCAGATGCCGCCGGGCGTGGTCTTCGGTGGGCAAGTGGCGGAACGTGTTGATCATGTTGAACGCCGCGTCGAACTTTTTCTTCACCTTGAAGTCGCTCATGTCCCCCACGACGGCGGTGGGAAGAAAGCCATACTTCGCGAGCCGCTTGTTGCAGTAGTCGACGGCGGCCGAGTTGAGATCGTTCCCCGCCACGTCGTAGCCAGCCTGGGCGAGCCGATACATCAGCCGCCCGGTGCCGCAGCCAGGTTCGAAGACGCGACGAATCTTCCTTTTGCCATACTTGTCGAAAACGTCCCGCAGAAAGTCGAACTCCGCTTTCCAGTCGGAGCCGAAGACGAGATCGTAGTATTTTGGGTGGTCGTAGAGGTTGTCTTGTGGGGGGGTGGGCATGGGGAAGAAGGGGGTGAGATGTCGGCGATGGGGAAGCCGTTATGGTAGCATGAAGTTGGTGCGTGGGGAGCTACAATATTGGACAAGGATTGTCACTAATGGAGCGGATCTTCACGGATCAAGCTCCTGAGAGGCCAGCACCAGCAACACTGGTCATGTGGAAAGAACGAACCATGAATACCGCCGATTGCCCCCTTGGCACGCGAAGAGGCTCTAAAGTGTGGACCGGGTTGCTTGTTGGAGCGATTGTCGTCTCCCTAATCGGCAATCTGATTCAATACGGCCTGTTTGTGAAACAGGAGATCCATCTGGCGATGGCCATCGATCAGGTGGAAACCATTCACTATCTGTTCAAGCGGGCCCATAGTAAGCATGAACCAATGTTGCGATCTACCCGCGAGGGCATTATCGAATACTACCCCTCGGGGACGAAGCAAGTGGAGGGCTCGAAGCTCGATCAGATTGTCGAAATGGTAAGAACCCACGCCGTGGAGGAGATCGACTGGATGCTGGAAGGGGAGCCACGTCAACTCGACTAAGTCCCTAGCAATTGAGTCCCTAGCAATGCCAGATCCTTCGACACGGAAAGTCGGCGACCGCATTCGGATTCTCCGCGTCCCGGAGGCGGTCTCGCGTGGCTAACCTTGCTCGTCATCCTATTCATCGATGTGATCTCGACTTAGGCTTAACATCGATGAGCAGGATGAATAGGATGGTGTTCCGCGCGGCGTAGGTTTGTTGGGTGTGATGTGACAATGTCCCAACACCTAGCGTCTCTCCCCCGCGTACCGATTCTTCCCCAGCTTCTTCTTGATCTCCCCCTTCAAATGATCGATCACCGACCGCCGGTCGGTGTTTTCAAGGATGCGGGCGACGACGCGTTTCGCCCCTTTTTCG
This sequence comes from uncultured Planctomycetaceae bacterium, assembly GCA_964650265.1. Lineage (GTDB taxonomy): Bacteria > Planctomycetota > Planctomycetia > Pirellulales > Lacipirellulaceae > CAZYQQ01. Next base: position 12,529 of record CAZYQQ010000048.1, on the reverse strand, counting down.
CCCCAACTGGCGCCGTTTTCGAAGTAGTAGCGGGCCGCCTGGCCGACGATGTAGGAGCCGTAGCCGGCGGCCGCTCCTTGAGGCAGCGCCGAGATGGCCGTGCTGGTCCCCCAGGTGAGGCCCTTGAAGAAGCTCGAGGCGTAGCTCACCACCGCTTCCCCCACCATCACCCAACCGGCCGCCTTGAGAATCGAGGTGACAAGATCCTTGGCGTTGTTCATCGTGATCTCGGTGCCGTAGACTTTGCCGAGGTTGACGACCATCGCCGCGTCGACCGCGGTCCCGCCGATCACGTCGAGCACCGGGAAGTGATTGAGCGACACGGCGAGCGACTTCACCACCGCGTAACTCCAGACGATAGCGCTCGCCCGGTCGCTCCGCATTTTGATCCGCATCGCCGCCACCCGGTCGTTGCGGTCGGCGGCGAACATCGAGGCGTTGAGGGCCACCAGGTCCGACCCGTCGGCTTCGAGCACGGCGAGGATACGTTCCTTGAGCAGGCCAATATCAGGCTCGGGCTCGCGCCACTCCTTGCGGACCTTGCCGTCGGGCGACTCGATGTGGTACTCCACCGGTCTTGGGTCGGCTGCCGTGACGACGATGTTTTCCGGTTCGACGAGCCCCTTGAGTCGTGGGCCACGGAAGAGTTCCAGCAGCTCATCAATTTGCTTCTCGCTGTAGAGATCGGCCTTGTTGAGCACCAGCAGGATCGGCTTGTGGCCGCTCGCCACCTCGACCAGCGCTGTGTACTCGGTGTCGTTGAGGTCGGAGTCGGTGACGAACAGCACCAGGTCGGCCCGCTCCGCCGTGTCGCGGGCCATGCGGGCCCGCTCCTGCCCGTCGACTTCGTTAAGCCCGGGTGTGTCGATCAGCACGACCTGCGAGTCCTCGAAGCCAGGGACCGCGTACCCCACAGCGTTCCAGGGAACATTCCACACGTCCTTGGTCCACCCGCCACGGACGTCGACGGCCGCGACCTGTTCGCCAACCAGGGCATTGATGAGGGCCGACTTGCCGGTGCTGATCTCGCCGAAGACGGCGATTTCGACCTTGCCGGCACGCAGCTTGGCGAGCATCCCTTGGAGGCTATGGATTTCGGCGGCAAGTGCGTTGCGCTCCTCGGGGGTGCAGTCGGCCACCTTGTCGAGCGCGTGCTCCACCGCGGCGAGCGCATCGTAGAGCGGGTCGCCGGTGGTGCGGACGTCGGATGTCGGAGCAGGGGGAATCGGTTCGGTCGTCATTCGGTCGTCGTGTTATCGAGTTCGCGGCGTCCCCAGACGATGAGCTTGCGAAGCTGGTCGGGCCGGGTCAGTTCTTCCCACTCGCGGCGGGCTAGTTCGGCGAAGCCCCCCTGGGGAGGCGACATTTCGTGGCGGAAGTATTTTATAAAGACGCGCCCCACCCAACGGGTCACCAGGGCCTGGACCAGCCCCTGCAAAAGTCCCCCGGCGATGGTCCCCACGCCAGGGATCGTTTTCAACAAGGTCGCTACCCCGCTGGCAATCGCCGGCGCGGCGGCACTCGCCCCGAGCATGGCGATCAGGCTCTTGGCGAGTTGCGACAGCAGTTCGATGATCGTCTCGGCGTCGATCTTTTGCTGGTACACGCTCGCCAGGTCGAGGACCATCTTCACCGTCAGGGCCGTCCCCCCCGCGATGTCGAGCAGTGGCACCGGGTTGACCGCGGTCGCCCCGCCGGAGGCCCACATGTAGCGCTTGACGATTCGCTCGGCCTGGGCGTCGAGAGTGGCGAGGACTCGCTCCTTGGCGTCGTCGACCATCCCGCGCGATTGCATCAGCAGGTTGGCGAGCAGGAGCGTCTCTCGTTCGCGCGACACGATGGCGAGGAGCCGTTTTGCCAGGGGCTCGATGTCGGGGGGCTCCATGACAGTCGATTTTTCTTCGCCGCCGCCCGCGAGTACGCGAACGACGGGCCGCTCGACGGGCGTCGAGCGGACGGCGACAACATCCTCAGGGGCGACGATGCCGGCGATCTGCTCGGCGATTTGCATGCAGAGTTTTGCGCGATCGGCTTCGCTGAACCAGTCGGCCTTGTTGAGGCAAACGACGATCCGCTTTTCCATGCGATGCAGCACCTTGAGTAGCTCGACCTCGAAGTCGCGCAGCGGCCCGTCGACCACCATCAGCACCAGGTCGGCCTGTTTGGCCGCGTCGGCAGCCGTACGGGCGCGGGCCTCGCCAGACACCTCGGCGAGCCCCGGCGTGTCGGTGAGGACCACGGCGTCGCTCCCCGGCCAATCGATGCGGCTATGGGTGGTGGTCGTCCCCCCCACGACATTCGTGCGGAAGGCGTCGCGCCCGGCCAGCGTATTGAGCAGCGACGACTTGCCGCTAGAGATTGCCCCGAAGGCGACGATTTCGAGTTGTTGGGCCTCGCGCTTCTCTTCGATTTCGTCGACCGTCTTGCGGATCTCCTCGCGCACCGCATCGCTCAGTCCCCCCGACCCGGCAAAGCCGAGGCCTGCCTGAATGTTCTCACCCAGTTCGGCCCGCTGTTGGGCTCGGGAGAGTTGGCTCGGATCACTCCCACGGCGCTGTTCTTCCTTGTCGCGCCGCCTCGAGTTCCGCCACACCCGCCATGTGACAGTGACGAGAATCGAACCCAGCATGAGGACGCCAAGTCCGACGACGGCCAGATACGCGTACCCGAGGGCCACATTGTGCTGGCTGGCGTTGTGAAACTGCTCGATCACCTTGGTGGGCAACGTAATCGCCAGATAGGCGATCGCCACCAAGAGGAGGACGAGGAGCAGGCCGAAGGTTTGGGTGCGGTTGGGCAAGAGGAGAGGTCGGGGGCCAGAGGTCGGAGGTCGGGGGGGCGGCAAAGGAACTTGTCATTCCCGCGAAGGCGGGAATCGAGCCTTGGGCCGATGATACAAGTATAGACGCGCGGGCTGGGGGGCGAGAGAGCGGAATTTTGGCGAGCGGGAGTGAAAAAGTCATTGTTTTTCTAGCGGGAAACGAGCCTACGGGGGGAGCTTTGGGTTTAAGGGGGTGTAGACTATGGACAAGGGCCGTCGCCAACTTGGGTCTGGAGAACCAACAGTCATGCGAACCACCTTCACGTTGCTGTTGCTTCTAATGGGATCTGCCTGGTCGGTAGTAGTCGCCGCGGACCCCGAGGAATTGTCGGGAGCCTCTGATGTCTGGGACGAAGTCGTCAAGCACAGGGAGCGGCTCAACAGTGGCGTCTACCACATTAAAGGTACCTACACGAAGGGGGTCACGGAGAAGCCCGAAATCGGAGAATCCGATGAGCTCGAGGTCGGTAATATTAGTTGCTTCGGTGCCTTCGACTTCAGTGCAGGTAAGATCCGCTTTGACCGGACATTCCCCTCGTGGACGTTTGGCAGACGACTGGAGCATGAGATGGGAACCAAAGGGCAAGGGCGGAATCCGGTCCCTGCAATGGTCACCCTTATCTCTGGTGCGGAGCCGAATTACTCCTTTCACTATTTGAGCGCCTCGAAGAGCATAGAGTTGCATCAGCCGGAGGTGCGTACTCCTCCTAACCGGGGAGTGGGTGGGAGTTGGGTGGATGTGCGGGGGCTCGGCATCTATCACGGCGATCAGATGTTTCTGGGGATGACGTTAGAGGAGATCATAGAGCGACGTCGCGACTATTCCGAAATCGATGTTCGTCTACACAAATCAGGTCTTTACGAGCTGAGTTGCCTACATCGAGACGTTACCAAGTACGAGTTCTTCATCGACCCAGAGCGAGGCTACACTGTGACCAAATTCATGGCGAAGATGGGTGGCCCGGAACTTGGCAGAGAGGATTACGACATCCCTTACCTTGAGCGTCATGTGAAATGGGAAGAGGTTGGCGGCACCTGGGTCCCAGTGGCCTACCGCTGTACGGCTTTCAGGGCGATGGAAACAGAAGGCAGTTCGAACGAACCAGATATCGCGGATCGACACACCTATCATCTGGTTCGTCATGACTGGAAGATCGAATGGGAGAGTGTGAATCAACCGATCCCGGATGTCATATTCAACTATGATGTGCTCCCCTTGGAGGCAGAAACCAAAGTCGTCGATCGTCGCCTTGATCAGCCCTTCTTGCTGAAAGTGGTAGGCCGTCCTGATTATCCCCTGAGGCCGATCCCTCAGGTTACGCCAGGAAACGAACGTCGATCTCCGCAGCCGGAAAAACCTTGACGCACGGTCAAACAAAACCTCATGGCCACGCCTTATCCATGCCGCCCTCCATCGACCTCCCCTCCGCCCACCGCCACTTCTCCACCCACTGCTTCAACGGCGCCTGGGATCTGATCGACAAGCCGAGTCGGACACCCGAGGAAGAGCGCCGAATGGTCGCGCTCTGCCATGCCTCGATCTACCACTGGCTCTGCCGCCCCGATTGCACCGATCAGAATTTGTCCATCGGCTACTGGCAGGCCTCGCGGATCGAAACCCTGCTGGGGCATGCCGATCAGGCTCGTCGTTGGGCCGAGGTTTGCCTGGAGTATAGCCACGATCTCGCGCCGTTCTACCTTGGCTATGCCTACGAGGCGCTTGCCCGGGCCGCACTCGCTACGGGTAATGTGGACCAGGCCAATCAGCACATCGCCGAGGCGCGTCGGCTGGCGTCGCAAGTCGGGGAACAAGAGGAGCGAGAAATGTTGCTTCGCGATCTGGCAGAGTTGGACCGGTAGTGAACCATGTGGGCCTAACCACCTCTCGATGACAAAAACTTGCGACTTCGCATGATGACAAGTGCAATTACAAGAAATGGAAAAAGATGTCCCGGCTCGGGGATCGATTCAGTATAGAGGTTGTCGATGGCAATAATGTGCCCGGGGTCTGCTGTGTCTTCAACCAGAATCCGAGCGATGCGTCGTCCTTTAGGGGCTTGCCATCCAGCAAATTTTCCCGCGCCACTTCCCGATTCGACGATGCTGCCGAGCAATTGGTTGCTGGTGTCGAAGAACGAGACGGTCGCCATCCAGGGCCAATCGAGCCCGTAAAACAGTCCCGCGCGGTAGGCGGGTTCGTGAAGCTGGACGTCGATGTATCCCAAAGTCGTGTTATTGCCAATCGCAAAGCCGCCTGTTCCCAATTCGGGGCCAAATTGTGCAAATCGGATGATCTGGTCGTCGGTGTGAAACGTGGCCGTGCTTAGGACCAGGGGAGTTCGCTGCCGCTCTCCGAGTCCGTATCCTTCGAATGTGTCGATCACGACGTTGGGCGAGAAATCGAACTGACCAATAGGATGACCTGCATCGGATGGAACCGCTCCCCATGCAAGCGTGGACCCCGATATCAACCACATGATGCACAGCGTAGTGACGAGATCTACTGTGAGTGGCGTGCGTTGGACCGGCATTAGCGAGTGACTCCTAAGTTAACCGTTCGCGATAGGTTCGTGAATCTATGCATCTGTTCGAAGGCGTACCCAACATTCTAACGAGGTAGGCACGCGTAATGCAAATTACTGATCTAACGTCCACTGGAAGGCCAAGGTGGCGACAAGCTTTCGGGTTTAATCTTCGTCGCGGGGCAGAAGGAAATCGGCTATTCCATCGTCAACACCACCCGAAACCGCGCCTTGCCACTCATCATCCGGTCGTACGCCCCGGCGACTTGTTCCAGCGGGTAAGTCTCGTTCATCGACGCAATGCTCGAATGGGCCGAGAAGGCGAGGGTCTCTTCGGCGTCGATCGACGTGCCGGAGTACCAGCCTTCGACGGCGCGGCGGCCCATGATGAGCGTGAGCGGTGAGGTTTCGATTGGCTCGTGCGCTGCTCCGAGGACCATTAGCCGCCCGCGCGGCGCGAGGCCTCCAAGGGTCGCCGCCATCGCTGGGCCGTGAGTCACCGTGGCGATGATGGCACTCGCGCCGCCGAGTTTTGTAAGTTCTTCCGCCGGATCGCTTGCCTGGCTATCAATGTAGTGCGACGCGCCGAGTTGCCGGGCGAGCGGTTCTTTGTCGGTGCCGCGAGCGATCGCCACGGTGCGGTAGCCCATCTTGGCCGCGTATTGGACTCCGAGATGGCCCAGACCACCGATGCCGAGGATGGCAACCAGATCCCCCGGGCGTGCGCCGCAGTGGCGGAGTGAATTGAAGGTGGTCAACCCCGCGCACATCAGCGGCGCGGCCTCGACATTCGAGAGGGACTCGGGTACAAGGGCCAGCGCCGTCCACGGGGCGATCATGTAGTCGGCATATCCGCCATCGAACGAGATGCCGGTCACCGCAACGCCGGTCTGGCAGGCGAAGAAGTTGGCACGGCGGCAAGGATCGCAATAGCCGCAATGCCAAGCATGCCACCCGACACCGACCCGCTGCCCGGGTAGCCAACGGGGTGGGACATCGTGGCCTACTTCGTCAACGACGCCGATCACTTCGTGCCCCGGAACGCGGGGGAACTCGAGTCCCGGCCAGACGCCATCCTTGGTCAGCGCGTCGCTATGGCAGATGCCGCAGGCCTCGACTTTGATCCGCACATGGCCGGCGGGAGGGGTAGGAATCGGCCGCTCGACGAGTTCGAGGGGACCACCGGGGCGGGAGACTTGGGCGGCGCGCATGGTCGACATCGTAAGGGTTCCTGAAAAAGCGAGATGTTACCGAATTGACTCCACCTGAGTCGCCATTGTATCGCGGGTGGGAACCGCCGTGAGGTACCCAGTGCGTTTGATTGACTCCGCACTTATGTGAGGGAATCGCCGTAAGGGTCAAGACCGAAGAGTTCTCGTCCAATACGCGTCAACCAGTAAAACGAAAAACCAAGGATAAGCAGGCCTACGCCCCAAGCAATCGTGCCGCAAAGAAATCGCTCGACCTCACGATTCGCTTCGAAACCTATTGCGACGAACTGCACTACCCGGTAGACGACGGCAGCCCCTGACAAGCTGGCGAACAAAATCGTCACGACGAGCAGTGTCACAGCGAGAGTTGTCCATAAAGCTCGGACGAACAGCGATGCTGTTTCCCCACCGGTCGGCGTAATGCCTTGCGATTTCCGATTGCGAACAACCAGGGAAGTGCGTCCCCAAGCGAGTAGCAGCCAAGCCCCAAACGGAACCCCTACGCATGGATTGGCCGTGAACACTCCAAGGACAAGGGATGTCGCGGTGAGCATCCACAGCAGCGACATCAATGAGAAAGAGCCCGATCGCGGATGGTTCTCTCCAACGGAAGATTCTGTTTTAGGCGTCTGTATGGGAGCCTCTCTTTCCACTGGCGAATCGCAGTGCCAGCAGGTCAGCTCGCCTTCTTCGCAGATGGCGCCGCAGAGGTGACAGTGGTGAGGTTTGAGGGGAGTTGCCATGATGAGGTAGTGCAAGTCCGGTTCTTTGACTCGGCGACCTTCGCTACGCGCCCAATATAGCATGCAGAGAGGTACTTCCAGGCAAATTTACTCACACGCTTCATCGTAAGGATCGATGCCAAAGACTTCGCGACATGACCAAACCATCCAAACCAGCCAATGAAATGTGCGCAGAAAAATCCATATCCCAACGACCCACCCCGACAGAGCGCCCACAACCTCCCGGATGGCGTTAGTCAGCCCGAGGTAGTGACTCATCGCATGGACGATTGAGAATACCAAGCTTCCCCCAATAGCGCTCACCCAAAGAATGACGATCAGCACAATCAAGAGGGCGAGCGTTGTCCAAATAGCACGAAACAAAAGCGACGCCACCTGTCCTGCACTCACACCCATCCCGCGAGATTTGCGAATGTTGACCGCCCGGACGGTGCGAATCCCGGCGATGGTGAGTAACAAAGTCATCGGTACACCAACCCAGGGACTAACGGTGAACGCGCCAAAGACAACCGATACCAGGGTAATTAGGAGCAATAGCGACGCGAGTGAGAAGGAGCCGCGGACTGATGGATTTGCGGCGGCTAGGTGCTTGGGTTGCGACGAGGCGATTTTCAGGGTCTCCTCTATCGGCGAGTCGCAGTGCCAGCATGTCAGCTCGCCCTCTTCGCAGATGGCGCCGCAGTGGTGACAGTGGTGAGGTTTGAGGGGAGTTGTCATCGGTCGAAAGCACGCGTTCACGCTCGTCTGTTCGGTGACTCTGCCATGCAAACAGTATAGCGTGTGCGTTGGCGGCATTTTTGGGCACCTAGGCTTGTCCTTTTCCACGTTGGCTCAAGATAATGGGGACTGTCGATGGCATGCCCTTGATTCCCGCCTCCGCGGGAATGACGACTCATCGAAACCCTAAATTCCACGGGCTATGACCCCGTGGTACTGTTCTGCCAATCCACGACGGAGACCGTCGTGCCACAATTCACGACGGAGACCGTCGTGCTACTATCTTCCAACTTCCAACCCCCAACTTCCAACTCTCCCCAATGAAAGCCGCCTTCATCCACCAAACCGGTCCCGCCGACAACATTACCGTCGGCGAGCTTTCGATTCCTGACCTCAAGTCGGGCGAAGTGCTCGTGAAGGTGGCGGCTGCGGCCGTCAACCCGATCGACACGTATATCCGCAGTGGAACCGTGGCCGCGGAACTGCCGATGCCGTTCATTGTTGGTTGCGACCTGGCTGGGACAGTCGAAATGGTCGGACCCGGTGTTGATGATCTCCAAGTCGGCCAGCGCGTTTGGGGGAGTAACCAGGGGCTCCTCGGTCGGCAGGGAACCTTCGCCGAGCGCGTGGCGGTCGAGCCCAAGTGGCTTTATCCCACGCCCGAGGGTGTCGACGACGCAACCGCGGCGGCCGTGGCCCTCGTGGGGATCACCGCGCACCTCGGTCTCGTTCGCGAGGCCCAACTCCTGCCGGGTGAGACGTTGTTCGTCAACGGTGGCACCGGCGGGGTCGGGTCGATGGTCGTTCAAATGGCCAAACTCCTGGGAGCCAAAGTCATCACCACTGCTGGGACCACGGAAAAAATGGAACGCTGTCGCGAGTATGGCGCCGATCTGGTGCTCAACTACCGCACCGACGACATCGCCGCCCGGGTCAAGGAGTTCGCTCCTGGAGGCGTGAACGTTTGGTGGGAGACGTTGCGCCAGCCCGACTTCGATCGGACGGTCGAGCTGCTCGCTCCACGGGGGAGGATGATCGTGATGGCGGGTCGCGACGCGCGGCCGGAGTTTCCCGTGGGGCCCTTCTATGTAAAGGAGTGCCGGGTGATGGGGTTCGTGGTGTTCAAGGCCCCTGCCGAGGAGCAGCGCCGAGCGGCGGGGGACATCAACCGCTGGCTTAGCGAGGGGAAGCTCAAGGTCCCCATTGGCCGCCGGCTGTCGCTCGACGAGGCGGCGCTCGCCCACAAGCTGCAGGAGCAAAAGACCCTGGAAGGATCGACGGAACTCGAAGGAAAGATCGTGGTCGAAATGGCGTAGCAGCACCGACCATACTCTCCCTTCTCCAACTTACGGCCCAGCGCGATTGCGTGATTTGCCGCAAAAGTTTTTTGCTTGCTTTGCAGGCATCGCCGCGCCGGGTCGGCTATAATCGGCCTGCCGCGCTGGGGCGTTGGTAGTTTCTTAATTCGATTCCAAACTCGGAGGGCACGCCGTGAGTCTCGCACACCAAGGTTCCGATCGTCGAGATTTTCTCAAAGTCGCGGGAGCGACCACACTCGCCAGCACCCTGGCCGCGCCGCATGTGTTCGCCCAGGCTGGGACCGATCACAAGTTGCAAGTCGCGCTGATCGGCACCGGGGGACGGGGCACCGGGGCCGCGGGGGATGCCATCAACGGTTCGCAATACCCGATCAAGCTCACCGCGATGGGAGACCTGTTCCCTCATCGGCTCGAAAACAGTTACTCGAGTCTGATGCAGGCGTTCGCGTCGAAGCCCGGCGCGATCGACGTCCCCCCCGAGCGGCGCTTCATTGGATTCGAAGCCTACAAGCAGGCGATGGACACCCTGCGACCTGGCGATATCGTCATCCTGACCACCCCCTGCTGCTTCCGTTGGGTCCATTACAAATACGCCATCGAGAAGGGGCTGCACGTCTTCATGGAGAAGCCGATCACCACCGACGGGCCGACGTCGCGGCGGATGTTCGAGCTCGCCAAGGAGGCCGATGCCAAGAACCTCAAGGGAGCGGTCGGCCTGATGGTTCGCCATTGCCGTGGTCGCCAGGAACTCCACAAGCGCATCCAGGATGGCGAGATCGGCGACCTCGTGTCGATGCGGGCCTATCGCATGGCGGCCCATGGGGGACACGCACCGAAGCGCAAGTCGCCCGAAGAGAATGAGCTGTTGTTTCAAGTCCGCAACATCACGGCCTTCATGTGGACCGGCGGCGGACTCTACAGCGACTACAACATCCATCAGATCGACGAGGTCTCATGGATGAAGAACGCCTGGCCCGTCAAGGCCCACGCCCTGGGGGGTCGCCATTATCGTAACGGCGAGGTCGATCAGAACTTCGACATCTACGCCGTCGAGTACACCTTTCCCGATGGCACCCACTTCTTCTTCAACGGCCGTAAGATGCCCGGGTGCAAGAACGAGTTCGCCAGCTATGTCCATGGCACCAAGGGCTCGGCGATCGTCAGCACCTCGAGCCATGTGCCCGGCAAGGTGCGGACGTTCAACGGGCATCGCATGCATCGCGACGACATCGCCTGGGCCTTCCCCCAGCCGGAGGAGAACCCCTACGTGCTCGAGTGGACCGACTTCGTCAACGCGATCGTCAACGACGAGCCGTACAACGAAATCCCGCGCGGCGTGGAAGCAAGCCTCGTCTCCTTCATGGGTCGCTACGCCGCTCACACCGGGCAGGAAGTGACCTACGACCAGATGCTCAACCATCCCCACGAACTCGCCCCCGAGGTCGCCAACTTCACTGAGGAAAGCACCCCACCCCTCACCCCCGACGAAAACGGCGACTATCCCTACCCGCAACCTGGGATTTTGCGCGATCGGGAGTATTAGGGGGGAGTTGGAAGTTGGAAGACAGTAGCACGACGGTCTCCGTCGTGGGGGAAGACAGTAGCACGACGGTCTCCGTCGTGGGAGAAGAGTAGCACGACGGTCTCCGTCGTGGGAGTTCCAAGAGGTTTCAGGTGTCAGGGATTCCCTGGCCCCTGAAACCTCCCTCCCCGGCCTCTGGCCTCCGCTCTCAAAATATGCATTTGTTCACTCTGCCCTTTCTGCGATTGTTCCGGGTATTTATTTGGGTGTTTTGAGAAATCGATTTCCGCCAAACAATTCGCGCTTTTCTTGCCGTCTCGCGGGGGGTGAGGCTGTCATGCGAGGGATTTGCGAGCCAGTCATTCCAAAAAACCCTTCGACTTTAATTTCTTTTCCCACTCTTCTTGGGTTCCGAAATCGGGGGGGCAGGGGTCGGGGGCCAGGGATCAGGGGAGTAGTCCGGGGTCGCAGCCCGGACCGTTAGAGTCGCTGGGGCGGTCTCCGTCGAGAGGCGCGGATTTTCGCCCCACGTCGCAAGCCAGCCAGCGGGGTAGCGGGAGTCGGGTTTTCAAAGAGCCTCTGCGTCCTCCATGGACGTACGTCCACGTAAAGATCGAGTCTACCGCTGGGGGTGCCCGATTTCGACAACGAAGTGGGGAGAAAGTGGAAAATCGTTTGGGGGAAGGGGATTTTTGGCGATTTTCATCGGTCGGGCTTCCAGCCCGCCATGCCCCAATCGCAACCCGACGCGTCAGCGAGGCGAGGGAGAGTCACAAGGCCCAAGCCGATCAATCGCGTCCGACTCCAGGCCCAACTCGAAGAGGCGATGAACCTCAAAGAGGATCAGACGGTGATTATCGATCTGGGGACGAACGAGGATCTGGCCCGGCAGTCGGCGACGGTGTTGGGGCCGAGTTTGCCGGGGGGTGAAGCGGGGATGGTGGTGGTGTAAACTCCCGTAGGTCTAACTTATTTATACTCATCATCACGCAATCTAGTCGAGGGAAGACGATGGCCAGCGCGGGGGAACTTCCTACCACACAACGGGCGTATACGCTGCGCCTGCGCCCAATAGTAGACAAGAACGACGATAGGGAGACAGCGGATGGCAAACGTTGTGAACTGAACGACGCTCTTTGGGCCACTCATGAAGCAGTCAATCGTGGGGCCAAGGTGTTCGGCGAGTGGTTGCTGACCCTGCGCGGTGGTCTGGACCATAAGCTTGCGGATGAGGGGCCGTCGGACCAGCGCCAAAATCGCCGGATTCTGTTAGCACTATCCTGGTTGAGCGTCGAAGATACTCTCGGCGCACCACGTGATGAATCCTTGATTGTAACGACTGGAACAGAATCCAAGGATTGCCGATCGCAAAAACTGTGCGATGCACTTGCGGAGATTCTTCGTTTGCGTGGAGTGCCAGAAGAAGAGCTTGGGAACCCGCAACTGCCGTCCGAGCAACAATCGGGCACCTGGATTGGCGACTGCGGTTCTTCGCTCGCCGCTAAGATTCGTCACGATGCCGTGTGGATCGATCGCAGTGGGATGTTCGATGCCCTGGCCAATGGCTGGGACAAGTCCAAGGCACGGAACGACGCACATACGCTACTCACGTTCATCCTCTCAGAAACTGTCCCATAAGGCGTGTGTTGCCTATAATGGGTCATGAGAAACACG
>CAZYQQ010000047.1:30690-39449 GCA_964650265.1 uncultured Planctomycetaceae bacterium | reverse complement strand
CGTGGCACGACCCCCCCCTCGAAAACGCGAAAACGGTGCCACCAAGGAACAGGTCGAAGGTCGGAAACTTCCAACTCCCAACTGGTCGTTGCAGCCCCCCCGAACTACGGCCATGCTTGCACGGGCGGGATGTGCCACGGACCGGTGTGCGCGAGGGAAAATATCGCGGCGAGGGGATTAGCCCGAGGTGGGGCGAACCGTGGCGCGGGATCGCGTGTCGGTTAAGCTCGCCTTCACGGTATCGTTCCTATGGCAATGGGCCCTTATGCTCCTCACCATCTCCACCTCGCACGCCCCGGCGACCGACCTGGGCTACCTGCTCCACAAGCACCCCGATCGGGTGCAGCGGTTCGAGCTCAACTTTGGGGCGGCCCACGTTTTTTACCCGGAGGCGGCGGACGACCTCTGCACGGCGTGCCTGTTGCTGGAGGTCGACCCGGTGCAGTTGGTGCGTGGCAAGCGGCACGGAGGCGAGGGGCTGCTCGAGCAGTACGTCAACGACCGTCCCTATGTCGCCTCGTCGCTGTTGAGCGTGGCGCTGGCCGAGGTCTATCGCTCGGCGATGAATGGCAAGTGTACCCAGCGGCCGGAGTTGGCCGAGACGCCGATCCCCTTCACAGTCCGGATTGAAGTCCTGCCGGTCCGTGGTGGGGAGCAGATGCTCGCGCGATTGTTCGAGCCGTTGGGGTACGTGGTGACAGCCACGCGGCATTTGCTCGATGAGCAGTTTCCCGAGTGGGGCGAAAGCCTCACCTACTCGGTCACGCTCGAGGCAACGATCACGCTCTCGCGGCTGTTGCAGCATCTCTACGTATTGATTCCCGTGTTCGACGGCAAGAAGCACTACTACATCGGTGCCGACGAGGTGGAGAAGCTGCTCGCCAAGGGAGAAAGTTGGCTGGCCGATCATCCCGAGCGCGAGTTCATCACGCGGCGCTACCTCGCGCGATGCCACGGACTGGTCCGCCAGGCACTCGATCGACTCCGCGAAGTCGAGGCGTTGCCCGCCACCGACGAGGAAGCGGAGGAGCCGGCCGAGGCTCCCGACGTTGCCGCGCGGGAACTCTCGCTGCACGAGCAGCGACTGGCGGCCGTGCTCGCGGTGCTCCGCGCGTCGGGGGCGACCCGGGTGCTTGATCTGGGCTGCGGCGAAGGGAGGCTGCTGCGCGAGCTGTTGGCCAAGCGCCAGTTTACCGAAATCGTCGGCATGGATGTCTCGATCCGCGCGTTGGAGATCGCCCACCGCCGGCTGAAGCTCGATCGGTTGCCGGAACGCCAACGCGAGCGAATCCGACTCGTCCACGGCGCGCTGACCTACCGCGACGACCGGCTGGCGGGGTTCGACGCGGCGGCGATTGTCGAAGTCATCGAGCATTTGGATCTCGCGCGACTGCGGTCATTCGAGCGGGTCGTCTTCGAATACGCGCGGCCCAAGGTGGTCGCGCTCACGACGCCGAACAGGGAATACAACGTCGTGTGGGAGTCGCTCCCCGAAGGGGCGATGCGGCATGGCGACCACCGGTTCGAATGGGACCGCGCGGAGTTTCGCGCGTGGGCCGCAGAGGTTGCCGCGCGGTTCGGCTACGAGGTTCGCATCGAAGGGGTCGGTCCCGAGGTCGAGGGGGTCGGCACCCCGTCGCAGATGGCGATCTTCACGATCGCCGATTCACCAGCCGCCGAGATTGACGAGCCCGCTTCATGAGCCTATCGATTCCCAACCTGTCGCTTGTCGTCTTGGTCGGCCCCAGTGGGTCGGGGAAGAGCACCTTCGCGCGCGAGCACTTCCTGCCGACCGAGGTCCTTTCGAGCGATTATTTCCGCGGCCTGGTGAGCGACGACGAGAACTCGCAGGAGGCGACATCCGATGCGTTCGAGGTGCTCCACTACGTTGCCCGCAAGCGACTCGCGGCCGGGCGGCTCACCGTGATCGACGCGACGAACGTCCAGCGCGAAGCGCGGCAGCCGCTGGTCCGCCTGGCGCGGGAGTTTCACGTCCTGCCCGTGGCGATCGTGCTCAACCTGCCTGAAAAGGTTTGCCGCGAGCGGAATCGTGGCCGCGTCGATCGTCAGTTCGGTTCGCATGTCGTGCGGCAACAACTCAGCCAGTTGCGGCGGTCGCTGTACGCCCTCAAGCGCGAAGGGTTTCGCCACGTCTTTGTCTTCAACTCGCCCGAAGAAGTCGAGCAGGCGGTCTTCACGCGCGAACCATTGTGGAACGACCGGCGAAACGAGCATGGGCCGTTCGACTTCATCGGCGACCTGCACGGCTGTTGCGACGAACTCAAGGAGTTGCTCGACCAGCTTGGATACGTAGCCACGCCACTTGCCGACCCCGGCCCGGGTTGGAACCCGCTTTGCTATGCTCATCCCGAGGGGCGGAAAGCGGTGTTCGTCGGCGACCTGGTCGACCGTGGTCCGCGGATTGTCGACACCTTGAGCGTCGTGCGGAATATGGTCGAGTCGGGCACGGCGATGTGCGTCCCTGGCAACCACGACATGAAGCTCTTACGGAAATTGCGCGGCAAGAACGTCCAACTGACGCACGGCCTGGCGGACACGATGGGGGAAATCGATGCCCTCCCCGAGGAGGTGCGCGGGGCCTTTACCGAAGATCTGGCGGCGTTTCTCGACAATCTCGTCAGCCACTATGTCCTCGACCGGGGCCGGTTTGTCGTCGCCCACGCCGGGATGAAGGAGTCGATGCAGGGGCGGGGATCGGGGAAGGTCCGCGAGTTTGCCCTCTATGGCGAGACGACCGGCGAGACCGACGAATTCGGGCTCCCGGTGCGGTTCAACTGGGCGGCCGATTACCGCGGGGACGCGATGGTGGTCTACGGCCACACACCCGTCCCTCACGCCGAGTGGCTCAACAAGACGATCAACATCGACACGGGTTGCGTTTTCGGTGGTAGCCTCACGGCGCTGCGGGCGCCGGAACTCGAGCTCGTGTCGGTCGCCGCGCGGAGGGCGTACTGCGCACCGGCGCGGCCCTTTCTGCCCCCCGAGGGGAATCCTCTCTCGGCACAACACCACGAGGACGACCTGCTCGACATGGCCGACGTCGTGGGGAAGCGGATCGTTTCGACTCGCCTTCGTGCCAACGTGACCATTCGCGAGGAGCATGCCACGGCGGCGCTCGAGGTGATGAGCCGCTTTGCCGCCGACCCCCGCTGGCTGGTTTACCTCCCTCCCACGATGTCCCCCTCGGAAACGAGCGGGCGCGACGGGTATCTCGAACATCCCGACGAAGCGTTCGCTTACTTTGCCGGCCAGAACATCACCCACGTCGTGTGCGAAGAGAAGCACATGGGTTCGCGGGCCGTGGTCGTTGTCTGCCGCGACGAGGAGGCCGCCATGCGGCGGTTCGGGGTCGAGGGGGAGAGTGGCATCGTCACCACCCGGACCGGGCGGCGGTTCTTCGACAACGCAGTCGTCGAGCGGGGGCTGCTCGATCGGTTGCGCGATGCGCTCACGGCGGATAGTTTCTGGCAGCGGCACGAAACGACCTGGGCCATCCTCGACTGCGAGTTGATGCCCTGGTCGGCCAAGGCACGGGAACTCCTCAAGTCGCAATATGCCGCAGTGGGAGCGGCCGCCGGGGCTGCCCTGCCCCATGTGGCCGACGCCCTCGCCCGTGCCAGTGCTCGGCTTGAAGGGGAGGAGCATGCGCGGATTGGCGAGCTGGCCCTCCGTATCGACGACCAGCGCGAAGCGGTACGCCTGTTTGTCGAGGCCTATCGCCATTACTGCTGGCCCGTCCAATCGATCGACGACCTGAAGCTCGCCCCGTTCCACCTGCTGGCGACCGAAGGGCATGTCCACACCGACCAGAATCACTTGTGGCACATGGAATCGCTCGCCTCGCTTTGCGCCCACGACCCGCAACTGTTGCTGGCGACTCCCTACCGCGTCGTCGATCTCACGTTGCCCGACGAGGTGGCCGCGGCCACGGCCTGGTGGGGCGAGCTGACCGAGTTGGGGGGCGAAGGAATGGTCGTCAAGCCATGCGACTTTCTCGCGCGGGGGCCGAACGGCCTGATTCAGCCTGCCCTCAAGTGCCGCGGGCGCGAGTACCTGCGGATCATCTACGGGCCCAGTTACACGCGCCCGGAGAACCTCGGCCGTCTGCGGAAGCGCGGGCTGGGTGCCAAGCGGTCGCTGGCGCTGCGTGAGTTTGCGCTCGGGATCGAAGCCCTCGAGCGGTTCGTCCGGCGGGAGCCTTTGCGCCGAGTGCATGAGTGCGTGTTTGGGGTGCTGGCTTTAGAGAGTGAGCCGGTCGATCCTCGATTGTAGGGAGTGAAAAAAAGGCCGGCACCTCGCAGTCGAGGTGCCGGCCGGTATTCATCAGCAGAAACTCGTCGCTTCTAGGAAATGCGGCGGCGCACCGCGAGCAAGCCCAGGCCAGCGAGTCCAGCGACGGCAAGAGTGGTCGGCTCCGGGATCTGAGTCAGTGTGAAGCCATTGATGACGGTAAAGTCCTGGCTGGGATCGGGTTCCAACGTGACGCTGTTGCCGATTTCGACATTGATGAAGCGGAAGATCACGTCGTCGGTGCCGTTGGCGATAAAGCTGGTGGTGAAGCCGAAGTTCGGAGGATCCGACGGCTCGACCGTGTCGCCAATGCTGAGCTCGGTGTCGAGAATCTGATAGGCGGGATTGAGCATTGTGTAGGTCGCTCCCCCGTCGACCGACAGTTCGATCGACATTTTGCCACTTTGATTCCCCGAACTACCGCCGACGATCGTCGCATGGACATTGCCGTTGTCGACGTGGTACGACGTCCACAGATAGCGGCCGGCGCCCACACCGCGGAGCTTGACCAGGAACTGGTCGGATTGCTCCTCGTTGCCGACCCACCCGACGCTGAGATTCGACAAGACGCCGTTGTAGATGCGATCATCGCCGCGATCGACCGAGCGAATGCGATCGAGGGTGCCCCCGCCACTCACATTCTGCAGAATGACATCGACACCATCGACAGTGCCAGCGAGCACTTCGGCACCTGTGCCGTTGGCCGCGTTGTTGACGACGGCCAGCTCCGTGAATCCATCCTGATCTTGAAAGGTATCATCAAGACTGTTGACAAAATTGACCGCCAGGTCCAAAGCGGTCGCCGTCGACATACCGAAACCAGTTGTCGCGGCCACGATTGATAAACAAACAAATCCGCGCAAGTTCATTAGCTCGTCCCTCCCAAGTTGCAAAATACGCGTAAGATGAGAAATAAGTCGCTCCACGCTCGAGCATCTTTTACCCTTACCCGGCGAGTGGCTTTTCAGCTTGCATGATACCCGCAAGCCTCGGAAGATGCAGCAGATTTTTTTCAAAAATTCTGGCGTACCTCATGTCGCCCCCCCAATCAGGGGGTGGCGATCCCCTCCGATGATGGGCACGGAGGAAATCCCCCTCATTTCCGCCGGCTGGCCCCGGCTCTCTCCCGCTGGCCACCCGAGTCATCCTGATCGCCATCACCGGCTGGGGACATCAACCCCGGACGCATCGATCCGTTCGCCCCCTGCCGTTGGGTAAAGCCGATGGGACTCGCCCGTTTGCCGCCGCCGCTCGTCGGCAGATTGCGGTCACGCTGATCTGCCCTCCACCAGCAGAAGCAGCTTGGCCACGGTGCGAATCGCAGTCGCAGCGGTCTCGGCATCAGCCGGAAGCCAACCAATTTCTCGTCCAGCGAGTTTCTGGACGTAATGTTCAAGACCGTCGCCCACACACCAACGGTGCAAAAGTCACGACCCACAGCGAACCGCGGCCCGCGCGGCGCTGTCTCCAACGTTCGTGGTAGGGCCCCCTGCCGGGCAAGGCCTGGAAGGTGCTTCCCCGCCAACACCTGGCAGGCTAAAATGGTTTTTCGGGTGGGTTGGTCCTGCGGATCGCCCCAAGCACAACCGCGGGTGTAGCTCAATGGTAGAGCATCGGCTTCCCAAGCCGGTGACGAGGGTTCGATTCCCTTCACCCGCTCTTGCCGGCCGTGCCAGGCCGGTGGACAGCCAGAGCGATAGGGGCGCCATCGCCACTGTCAACCCGGAGGGTAGGCGAATTGGCTAGCGGCCTGATTGGAATTCAGGTGCCGGGTAACCGGTTGCGGGTTCGAGTCCCGTGCCCTCCGCTTTTCTTTTCTCTTGTGCGCCGGCCAGAGCACATGTGCAATTGACGAAAGTCGCTCCCCATGAGTAGCGTGGATCAGGCCGAAGGGGCCGCCCCATTGCAAGCCGCGGGTCTGTCCGCGCGTGGAAAGCACTGGCTCATCCTGGGTGCCGCAACCCTGCTCGTCATCCATTTTGTGCCGGCGGCGGCGATTTATCTCGGCATGATTTGGATCGCCAACGTTCCCTTCTCGCTTGCCGCGCCGACGTTTGTCGCATGCGCCGTACTTTGTGGACTTTCCATAGCTTCCCTCGTTCTGGTATTGAAGAAAAAGCGATTCGCCTCAGCGCTGACAATAGCGACCTTGGTTCTCTCGATGGCCGCGTTTGTGTGGCAGGTTCATTTCGGCGAGCCCGACATGACGACCACCCCCATCGGTACGCCTCATTATGAGTACGAAAAGCACTACTTCACGTGGTGGTGGTACTCGGAAACGGTGCGGCTGTAATCAGGAACACGCGTACTCGGCGCTGAACAAAATGGCTAACACTTCAGCCATTTGAATTTGGCGGAAGTGGATAAAAACACGGAGACACAGAGGCACGGAGATGTTAATGGCGGCGCGTGCCTTGAAGTTGAGTTATTCCAATGATCAAGAGGTACGATTCGACTCAAAACCCGCTCGTTGGCCTCCGTGGCTCTGTGCCTCCGTGTTGAAATCCTTGCGATCACGGTAGTAGCACTAAAAAAATATCTGACACTCCTCACCCGCAGGTGCATGGCCACTGCCGCATTGATCCTACCCGGGGGCTCCGTTTGATCGCTCGCCGAGATCGGCAGGCGACTAACGGGATAGCAACCGCGAGCAGCATGAGCGAAATCGGCTCGGGGACACTGGCCGGCAACGTAGCGGCGCCGCCGCCGAGAGTCGCGCCGTAGTTCGCTTTCCACGTCTGGTAGTCGTCGATGGTATAGACCGTCCCCAAGCCGTTCCGCCAGACCACGTAATCCGCCGCGTCGACGACGCCGTTGCCATTGAAGTCGCCGGGGAGAGCGTCGACCCCGATGAGCGTCGCTTCGCCGGTTGTGGTGAGATGGTCGAGATTCCAGGCGTGGGGGCTGGAGACCGAGAACGCGCCGGTCGGGTTCACGCCGGTCCAGTCGAACAGATCGAACGTGCGGCCGACCTGGGTGGCGACGTCGACGTCCGGGGCGAACATTAGCTCCAGCGTCCCCCCCAGCGTGACCGGGATGCCGGGGGCGAAGGAAATCGTCGAGCCCCAATCGTCCGCGTCGAGCAGTAGCCGCAGCGTGCCGCCGGCGCCCATGAAGAAGTGCTCTTCGACGCGAATCGGAATCGGCCCATCGCTGCCGCTATACCAAGGATTGTAGTCGCGAACGACGAGCTCGGCTCCGCCCGCCAGATCGAGGCCGAAAATCTCGCCGTAGGAATGAATCAGGTTGGTGGTGACGGCGCTGTCCTGAAATTGCCAGACCGAGAGCTGTCCCCCGCGCGAATCGGCGCCCGTCAGGTTGGCGCCGGTGAGCGTGGCGTCGAATAAATCCGCTTGCATCAGGTTCTGCCCGGCGAGGTTGGCGCCCGTCAGGTTGTGCTCCCAAAGTCGGATTCCCGTCAGGTCGCTGGCCTGGTAGCTAGCGGTCGAGTAGAGCTGCGCGAGCGTGATGCCGGTGCTACCGGAAACGAAGTCGGAGCGACCGAAGTCCGCGCCCCGGATCTCGGCCCCCGCGAAGTTGGCGCCGGTGAGCGTGGCGTAGCCGAAATCCACGTTCGTCAGATTCTGACCGGCGAAGTTGGCGCCCGCCAGGTTGTTACGCCACAAAGAGATGCCCGATAAATCGCCGGCCTGGTAGCTGGCGGTCGAGTGGAGTTGCGCGGGCGTGATGCCGGTCCCCGGCGGGCCGCCAAATGCAATGACTGCGAAGCTCGCGCCCCGGATCTCAGCGCCTGCGAAGTTGGCGCCGGTGAGCGTGGCGCCGCGAAAAGACGCGCTGGTCAGGTTCTGCCCGACGAGGTCAGCGCCCGCCAGGTTGTTACGCTCAAGATTGATTCCGGTCAGGTCGCCGGCCTGATAGCTGGCGGTCGAGTAGAGCTGCGCGAGCGTGATGCCGGTACTGTTTGCGAAGGGGCTGGGGTCGTGTCCGAAGTGGGCCCCTTGCACGTGGGCGCCCGTGAAGTTGGCGCCGGTGAGCGTGGCGCCGCCGAAAGACGCGCTGGTCAGGTTCTGCCCGGCGAGGTTCCAGCCAGCCATGTCATTGTACCAAAGCGCGATCCCCGTCAAGTCGCCGGCCTGGTAGCTGGCGGTCGAGTAGAGTTGCGCCGCCGTGACGCCGGTGCCCCCTACTTGGAAGTGGCGTCCGAGGTTCGCGCCCCGCACCTCGGCACCTGTGAAGTTGGCGCCGGTGAGCGTGGCGCTGAATAAATCCGCACCCGTGAGATTCTGTCCAGCGAAGTTGGCGCCCGCCAAGTTGTTGTTCCCAGAGAGATTGATCCCGGTCAAGTCGCCGGCCTGGTAGCTGGCAGTCGTGTAGAGTTGGGCCGCCGTCAAGCCGACGGCGTTTCTGAATTCTGCCCCTTGCACGTGGGCGCCGGTGAAGTCGGCGCTGGTGAGCGTGCTATTCCAAAACAGCGCGCCGGTAAGATT
>CAZYQQ010000047.1:0-30590 GCA_964650265.1 uncultured Planctomycetaceae bacterium | reverse complement strand
GTCAGGTTCAGAGACGATAGGTTCGCCCCCGGCACGGCGTCGACGCCGGCGCCGTCGGGCGCCAGCGTTTCGCTCCGCAGTCTCACCGAGTCGGGATCGCCGGGGTCGACGTACTCCCACTGGTAGATGTCGGCCCGCGCGATATTCGCCGTGGTCGCGACGACCAGCAGAATTGCGGCGAGGCTCGGCAGCCCCGTCGTTATCGTGAAGTAGCGCATGCGTATGGTTCCTGCTTCAATGATACGGAAGGGCGAAACGCGCCCGGCGTCGCGCCAGGGCGAATAGCGCCAACGGGCCGGCGACCAGGGCGATGCCGCTCGGTTCGGGGATGAGGCGAAGCGAAGTGATCTGAAATTCGGCGGTGGAGAGGTTCGTCGTGTCAGGCAATGTTGCCGCCAGGATCCTGCCGAACATCGAGTCGATGTTTGCGAGATTCGGCAACATCAGCTCGAAGGGAGGCGGGATGAGGCTCGTGTCGAACGACGTGCCCGTCGAGTCGGACAAAAAAAGGTGCATCCTTGCGGCGTCTCCGTCGAAATGCTCGGGCATCGCCATGATGGTTTGCAGGTGATACACGTCGCCGGGGATATCCGCGTAGAATCCCGTTTTGTTTTCGTTGTACATGAAATACCCATAGGGCCGGCCCGACGTCACGGCGTCGGTCTGGTAGACGTGACCGCCGACCTCCACCGCCAGGCTCACCGGCAGCTCGGCGGCCGGCGGTTTCGGGTAGTTGTAGTAGTCGAACCAGAACCCCGAGTACTCACCCCCCGCGCCTCCCCCGAGAATTCCGGCGAACTCGTAGCCCAGGTCGAACAGGTTGAACGTCCCCTTGACCGGCATGCCCGGCTGGAGGGAACCATTGAATCGTCCCTCGGCGTCGTCGACCTCGGTGATGGTCCCGGTGAAGGCGTACTTGTACTCCTTGACGATCGGCGTGTACGAAAACAGCGTGGTCAGGCCGCGGGTGTTGCCCATGTCGGCGTGGGTCGAGTCGACACCGTCGATCGTGGTGGTTCCCACGCGCGCCACGGAGTCGTTCGGGAGGTCGAAGGCGTCCAACTGGGTCGCCGCGCCGCCGCCGAAATTGCGGATGTCCAGCAGCAAGCTCCCTGCCCGCGGGTCGTACAGGTAGGGGGTCGCCAAGGGGACGACGATGTCGAAATTCTTCGGCCCGCCGGCCGGCCCCGTCCATGCGCTCGACAGGGCGAGCGGTCCACTATGAACGACCGCTTCGTTCGCCCCCACGTTGTCGGCGAAGGCGAGCGAAAGATTGTTGACCGTTCGCGAGGTGGTCGAGAGGTTGATTTGCACGTCCGGCAACGTGGAGTTGAAGGGCGCGCCCGAAAGCCCGTCGGGCCGAAACGCGATCGCGTCGATCAGCATCGGGACTTGCGGGAACCCCCCGCCGGCGTAGACCTGCTGATACCGGGCCGACGCGATCCCATACGGCTCCAAATGGAACGGGGAGCCGGACTCGGAATTCCCCTCGAAGTTGTGAAGGCCGTCGACGGAAGGCAAGATGGGCGCCACGGCGGTCGCCGCGCGACTGACGGTGCCGCTAGCGGAGGCCAACCAGGCAAGCACCGCGACGACGATCGAACGACGAACGACAACTGGCAGGTTCATGAGACGTTCTCCCTTGGGAAGAGGTTGGAATTCAACGTGCGGAGGTCAGGGGACAGGAATCAGGGGCAAGGGTCAAAGAAGGAGGGCGACCAACGGCATGGTCGCGCCAGCGCCTGGCGAGATCGCCATTGTGGAGCGACTTTCCAAGTCGCTCGAAGCGCGGACGCGGCCCGCCGACAGACAGCGCCTGGATGCTTCAGGCGGCTTGGAAAGCCGCTGTTCAGACATGCGAAAACGGCGCGGCCCTCGTTCCACGAAATGCGGAAGAATCCTCAAAGTCACCGCCAAAAAGAGCGCGGCAGGCGAGATCGCCAATGTGGAGCGACTTTCCAAATCGCTCGGAGCGCGGACACGGCCCGCCGACGGACGGCGTCTTGGTGCTTCAGGCGACTTGGAAAGTCGCTTGGGCGAGCGGCAGTTGACAGCTTACTTGTGAATCCTCGGCAGGCTTCCAGCCAACTATGTTCGGCCCACCGTTTGCAGTTGCATCAATTGTTCGGAAGTGGCGAGTAGAGGGGGGGCTTCCGAGACCGCTTCAGCGGTCCTGTTGGGCAGAGCGGGACGCGGGTCCGCTGGGGGATATCTATACCCCCCTGGCCAGATTCCTGGTTAGAATTACGTTCCGACATGACATGAGCAAGAAAGTTGCGGGATGTGGCTAATCCCCACAGTCATGCGCAAGTCTTGTGCCGAACAGAATTGGCTGGAAGCCTGCCCCACGGCTTTGGTAGCCTGGCAGCCTACCCTACGAGGATTCGGACCCCGTTGACGCTCGGGGGCGGCTAGCTAGACTTAGACACTGGGCCCACGACGGCCCGACAATTGGGCCCGTGGCGGAATAGGCAGACGCGCATGCTTGAGGGGCATGTGCCCGCAAGGGCGTGCTGGTTCGACTCCAGTCGGGCCCACTTTGGGACCCCCCTTCGCCATCAGCAACGTATGATGGCTGTGCCGGGGGGTAGGGAGGAAAATCGAGATGGCGACCACGACCCGCGACAGGTGCCGCGGGTTTTTTTGTACGACGAGGCCGGGGTGAGAGCCCCGGAAGGACCACCAACCACGAGGAGCGAACCGATGTCGCGGATATCCCCGATCGTCGAACAGGCGTGGAATGAGCAGATCAACAACGAGCTCTTCTCGTTCTACAGCTACCTGGCGATGTCGGCCTACTGCGAGCACCAGCAGTTCACCGGCTGCGCCCAATGGCTCCGCATGCAGAGCGAGGAAGAGCTGGCCCACGCCATGCGACTCTACACCTTCCTCATTGCCCGCGGTGGCCGGGTGAAGCTCGCTCCGATCGAGCAGCCGACGGTCGAGTACGAATCTGTCTCCGAAGTCTTCACGATCGCCTACGAGCAAGAGCAGCGCGTGACCGAGCAGATCGAATCGCTCTACGAACTCGCCTTGGGCGAAAAGGCGTTCGCCGCCCTGGTCGAACTCGAATGGTTCATCAAGGAGCAGGTCGAAGAGGAGAAGACCTCCCGCGACATCGTCCACAAGTTCCAACTCGTGCAGGGGGACCCCTCGTCGCTGCTCGATCTCGACCGCGAACTTGGCGCGCGTTCCACCAATCCCTCCCCTAGCGTGGCCCCCTGATCTTCCCGCTCCCCAGCGAACTTCCCCATGAATCACACCTCGCAAACTGGCCTGACTCCCGAGGGCATTCAGCTCTTCATGGCGGGTTTGGCGGGTTTGCCCCAGGACGAAGTCCGCAAGGCGAAGGAACTCTTCATTCGCAACGAACTCGCGCGCTTCAAGGGAGCCAAGGCAAGCACCTCGGCCTTCCATTCGGTGCAAGGCTGCTTTTCCATTATTCCCATTTTCTGGCCAATCATGCGGGCTCAACGACGGATGCTGAATGCCACTCTAACAACGCAGGCCGAGCGGATCCGCAACGCGATCGACGTGTGGCGCGACGACCTGGGGGACAACGCCCGTGAACTCGAGCGGCAGCTTGACGACTTGACGCGCGACTTCGAGGCGTAGAATCCCCACGGCAACGGCCCCAATCGCACCCGATGCCCCGACGTCTACCCCAACTCGTGCTCCTCGCCACGTTCTTCCCCCTTTGCTGGCTGGGGATGATGGCCCTCCACGAACTCGGCCACGTCGTCGCCGCCTGGGTCAGTGGCGGGACCGTCACCAAGGTGGTCCTCCATCCGCTGGCGATCTCGCGGACCGACGTCGCGCCGAACCCCAGTCCGCTCGTGGTCGTGTGGTGCGGGCCGCTCGTCGGCGTGCTGTTGCCCCTCGTCGTGTGGGCCATCATTCGGCTCGCCTGGCCTCCGCTTGCCCCCTACGCCCGGGTGTTCGCCGGCTTCTGCCTGATCGCCAATGGCCTCTACATCGGCGCGGGGTCGTTCGATGGTGTGGGGGATGCGGGCGAGATGCTCCGCGAAGGAACGCCGATCTGGGCCTTGTGGCTGTTCGGCGTGGTGGGGTTCGGAGCAGGTCTCGCACTCTGGAACCGCACTGGCCCGGCGTTTGGGTTTGGGGAAGCGCGAGGGGAGGTGCCTCGGTGGATACCGTGGATGAGCGTGGTGGGGCTGGTCGCGTTTGGGGCGGTGCTGATGCTGTCGAGTGAGCGATTCTGATGCACGGGACTCAATTTATCAAAATGATAAACAACGGCCTGTTTTTCAACATCATTACTTGTTTTATGGCCTTAATTGCCATGAGGTGGAATCAATCGGAAAAGAAATTCGAACCAAATTTATAGGGAATGTAGGAGATACGTTGACTAGCCTCATACAGAAAGGTTAAGATTGGGGCCGTTACGAGTCAGGGAGCGACTCGCTTCTTCCGGGCGTGTGGTTCGGGGTGGCGCTTCCTTGCTCTGGTTCGAAGGCGAACCAGGCACGGTGGCGGGAAATATTTCTGGTTCCTTTCACGATTGGAAACTCACGATGATGCAAGCAGCGAGAAAAGGGGTCGAGATGTTCTCGACCATTGGTCGGTGGAAGTGTGGCGCAGCAGCCGCACTGCTTGTCTGCGCGGTCGGTTTCGCCCCGATGGCTTCGGCGGCGATTCAGTTTGACTTCGCCGGTGCCTACGATGTATCTAATTGGACCATCTACACGGAAGGCGATAGTTCGGTTGATACGTCGGGTGCACCGACGTCTATCTCGATGACTGGTTCCGATACAGAATCCTTTGCGTTACGCGTTGTAGACTTCACCATCCCGGCAGCAGCCGCTGGCATGTTTAGTTTTGATTGGGAGTGGGAAACAACAGATACTGGAAATCTTGGTGGTGCGCAGTATGACCCCGCGTTCTATTACAATAACAGTTTGATACAGCTGACCGACAACAACGGTGCCTTTGTACAGAGTGGGTCGATCTCTGTGCTTGTCGCCGCCGGCGATACAATCGGCTGGAGGATTGCCGCCATAGACGACCAGTTGGGAGAGGCGTACCTTAACATCTCCAACTTCTCCGCCCCCATCCCCGACGATGGCGTCGTGCCCGAGCCGATGAGCGTTTGCATCTGGACCGGCCTTGCCCTGGCAACGGGGCTAGTCGTCGCCCGACGCCGCAAGTAGCAGACTGATTGTCAAGCAATCCAATTTAGACCGCGTGAAATGCCTTGGCAGTTCACGCGGTTTTTTTGTCTCCCTCATGGCCTGGCATCTACTCAATCCACGTGCTTTCCTCTCGTTCACAAGCCGAACGGCCCGGGGTTTCCATTGTGGAGCGATTTTCCAAATCGCTTGCAGTGCTAAGACGCTTCGCGATGGCGGACCGGGGCCGCGCTGCCGGCGATTCGGAGAATCGCCACTACAATGGGAGGTTAGCAGCCGGATGTCTTGCGGCTGGGTGCAGTGGCGATCGTGCCCTGACGAATGCCGGAAAATCTCACCGTTTGCCGCAAGTGCTGGACACGGGACGCGGAGTTCAGGACACTTAGGGGATAGGCGAAAGTGCAAATTTTCGACCCTACCACCCCCCGTTGGGGTATAAGGGTTTATGCCCTTGCTGCGCATCTCCTCCCCCCGAGACGTTATGCCGCGCCCGTGCCGTCTGTGTTGTTGGCTCTCCCTTTGGCTTCTCGCGCTCGGAGTCTTGCCTTCCGCGCCCGCATGGGGGGCCTCGATCCGCGAGGCCCGCGACCATTTTCGCCAAGGGGACTACCAGGAGTGCGCCGATGTCGCCGGCGAGGAAATCGAACGTGGCGTCTATCTGGAGGAATGGCGCCATCTGCGGGCCGAGTCGCAGCTCGCCCTCGGGGAGTACAAAGCGGCCCTGGCCACCATTGAAGAGGGACTCGAAATCTACGGCGATAGCGTCGAGATGCGGATGTTGGCCGAGCGGGTCTACCGCCTCAACGACCTCCCCCGGGTTGCCGAACTTCAGGTCACCGCCATCGGCGGCATGGTCCGCAACAACCCGCGCCGCTACGGCTCCACCGCCGATCGGGTCGCCCTGGGCCGCTACTTCCTGCGCCTGGGGAACGACGCCCGGCAGGTGCTCGAGCTCTTCTACGATCCGGTCCTCAAGCGGGAACCAGACTATTTGCCGGCCCACTACGCGGCCGCGGAATTGGCCCTCGAAAAGTACGACCACGCCCTCGCCGCCGAAACCCTCCAGCGGGCCCCCGAAGCGGCTCGTCAGGACCCCCAATACCACTACCTCCTCGCCCGGGCGTATGCCGATGGCAACGCGGCGAAGTTTTCGGAGGCCATCGACGGGGCGCTGGCGATCAATCCTCGCCATGCGGAGAGTTTGCTCCTCAAGGTCGAACGGCTGATCGACGGCGAGCAGTACGACGCGGCGCGGAAGCTGATCGACCAGGTCCACAAGGTCAACCCGCGACACCCGATGGCGTGGGCCTACGCGGCGGTGATCTGCCACCTGCGTGGCGACGTCGAGGGGGAGGTCGCCGCCCGGGAGCAGGCGCTCGCAAGCTGGACCACCAATCCCGAGGTCGACCACACGATCGGTCGGAAGCTTTCGGACAAGTACCGCTTCGCCGAAGGGGCGGCCCATCAGCGGAAGGCGCTCGGCTTCAAGTCGGATTATCTCCCAGCGCGGATGCAGCTTGCCCAGGACCTGTTGCGGCTCGGCCGCGAGGAGGAGGGCTGGCAACTTGTCCACGACGTGTTCGCCACCGATGGCTACAACGTGGTGGCCCACAATCTGGTGACCTTGCACGACAGCTTTGGCGCGTATCGTCTGGTGAGCAGCGACTCGTTCAAGGTGCGGATGGAATCGCGCGAGGCGCGGATCTATGGGCCCGAGGTGCTCGCCTTGCTCGAACGGGCGAAGGAGAAGCTCACGAAGAAGTACGACATCACGATCAACGAGCCGGTGATCGTCGAGATCTTTCCCCATCAAAAGGACTTCGCCGTGCGGACGTTTGGCATCCCGGGGGCCGATGGCTTTCTGGGGGTCTGCTTTGGCAATGTCATTACGGCCAATAGCCCGGCGGCCTTGGGGAACAACTTCGCCAACTGGGAGGCGGTGTTGTGGCACGAGTTCTGTCACGTCGTCACGCTCAAGAAATCGAAGAACCGGATGCCACGCTGGCTGAGCGAGGGGATCAGCGTTTATGAAGAGCGGCTGGAAAACCCGGCGTGGGGCCAGTCGATGAACCCTACCTACCGGCGGATGATTCTCGACGGCGAGGGGGCGTCGGTGAGCCAGCTTTCGAGCGCGTTCCTTGCTCCCAAAAGTGCGCTCCACTTGCAGTTTGCCTATTACGAGTCGGCGGTAGTGGTCGAGTATCTGGTCGACAAGCATGGGATCGAGGTCATCAACAAGCTGCTCGACGACCTTGGCCGTGGGGTACCGATCAACGAGGCGTTGGTCGCTCACGTTGGACCCTTGGGCCAGCTCGATGGAGAGTTTGCCGCCTACCTCAAGGCCAAGGCCGAAGCAATGGCCCCCAAGCTGAGCTTCGACGAGCCGGAGCTCGCACCGGGTGCGTCGGCGGGCGACATCCGCGAGTGGCTCAAAGGGCATCCCGACAACTTCGCCGGTCTCGTGCGACTTGCCAGGTCGCTGATCGCCGCCAAGGAGTTCGAAGCCGCCTTGGAACCAGCCAGCCGACTTCGTGAACTCTTTCCCGACTACGCCGAGAGTGGCAACGCCTACGAACTGCTCGCCGCTGCCTATAAAGGACTTGCCAAGGTGGAACAGGAACGCGAGGCCCTGGAGGCGTGGGCCGAGCGGAGCGCCGATGCGGTCGATGCCTACTTCCGCTTGATGGAAATCGGCGAGCAGGCCGAGGACTGGCCGCTGGTTGCCGAAAACGCCAAGCGGATGCTCGCCGTGAATCCCTTGAGCCCCGTCCCTCATCGTTACCTGGCGAAGGCGGGCGAAGTGCTCGACCAACGGGGGGACGCGATCACCGCCAGCCGCGCGCTCTTGGAATTCGACACGACCGATCCGGTGGCGGCCCATTTTCGTTTGGCCCGCTTGCTCGACGTCGAGGGAGATCGCGAAGCGGCGCGGCGCCACACTTTGATGGCGCTCGAGGACGCCCCCCGATTTGTCGAGGCGCTTGCGCTACTCAAGCGGCTGAGCGCGCCGCCTGAATTGGAAGAACCAGCAGAAGGGACAACGTCCAGTACTGAAGCAGCTCCGGAGGAGCCAGAGAATCCAGGGGAGACGCCGTGAAACTCTCGCGCAAGATGATCCTGATGATCGCGACTGGTCTGGTGCTCGCCGCCGGCGGCGCACTCGCCCAGTATGGCTGGTGGGACGACCAGCCGTACGACGATCGTCGAGGTGTCCCCGATTGGGACAACTCGGCCGACTTCAAGGCGGACGTGTTCACCTTCGTCCGCATCCAGTACGACGAGGGCTATGGGGGCCGTGGTGGTCGGGGCTGGCGTGGGCGCGGGGGCAGGTGGCGAACCGACTATCCCGATTGCGAGCTCAACTTCTCCTATCGCTTGCAGCAGCTCACGTCGATGAAGGTCAACCCGGACCCGATCGTCCTACGGCTCACCGATTCCAAGCTCCCCGACTATCCGTTTATTTACATCATCGAGCCGGGCAATCTTCTCTTCTCCGAGGAGGAAGTGGTGGCGCTGCGGAGTTACCTGGAGAACGGCGGCTTCCTGATGGTCGACGATTTCTGGGGCGACTACGCCTACGACAATTTCTATCGGCAGATCAAAC
Organism: uncultured Planctomycetaceae bacterium; assembly: GCA_964650265.1. Taxonomy (GTDB): domain Bacteria; phylum Planctomycetota; class Planctomycetia; order Pirellulales; family Lacipirellulaceae; genus CAZYQQ01. The sequence continues at coordinate 21,836 of CAZYQQ010000047.1, read as the reverse complement.
GGGTCTTCCCCAACCGCGAGCCGGTGGAGTTGCCGCTCGAGCACGAGATTTTTCAGTGCGTTTATCCCCTCAAGGAAAAGCCCCAGGTCAACAACATCGGCGATGCAACCCGGGGCCGCCCTTGGGGGATCACCTGGGAAAACCACGACGGCGATTCCCGCACGGTGCATTACCAAGGAATCTTCGACGAAAAAGGCCGGATGATGGTTATCATCTGCCACAACACCGACCTCGGCGACGGCTGGGAACGAGAAGGAGAAAACGAATGGTACTTCCGCGAGTTCAGCGAGAACAAAGCGTATCCGATGGGGATTAATATTGTGTTTTACGCCATGACGCATTGAGAGTTGGAAGTTGGGAGTTGGAAGAAAAGGGGGCTCATATGGCAAATTATCGAGAATTGAAAGTTTGGCAGTTGGGGATTGAGGTGGCAACAGGCATTTACCGTTTGACATCCCGTTTCCCTGCCGATGAGCGGTTTGGGTTGGTGGCGCAGATGAGACGATCGGCCGTTTCCATTTCGTCCAATATTGCAGAGGGGCATGCCCGGAATTCAACTCAGGAGATGATCCGCTTCTGCAGCATTGCCCTGGGCTCCGTGGCTGAACTCGAAACCCAGCTTGTGATTGCCAGAGAACTGGCGTTTGGTAATGCAGATGAAGCGGCGGATCTCCAAGGATCATTGGACGAGCTGTCACGCATGCTCCACGGCCTCATCCGCACATTCCGCAACCGGCAGAAAGCAAGTGGCACATAGCCGTGCGACATCCGGCTCTTCCAACTCCCAACCCCCAACCCAGCCAAGGACCCTCAGTGAGTACCCAAATCGACACCTTCGAAGAAGAACGTACCGTCGTTGAGCAAATCCGCCAGGGACGCGATAAGATTCGCGCCGAGCTCGACAAAGTCATCGTTGGGCAGCAGGACGTGGTGGATCAGCTCCTCATCACGCTGTTTGCTGGCGGGCATTGTTTGATTACCGGCGCGCCGGGGCTGGCCAAGACGTTGCTCGTCCGCTCGATCGCTCAGGTGTTTCACCTCAAGTTTCAGCGGATTCAGTTCACGCCCGACTTGATGCCGGCTGATATTACGGGGACGGAGATTCTGGAGGACACCCCCGAGGGGCGGCGACTACAGTTCGTCAAAGGGCCGATCTTTGCCAACGTGATCCTGGCCGACGAAATCAACCGGACGCCTCCCAAGACCCAGGCCGCGCTATTGGAGGCGATGCAGGAGCATCAGGTCACCGCGGCGGGGGTTCGCTACCCGCTCGAGGAGCCCTTCTTCGTGCTCGCCACGCAAAACCCGATCGAGATGGAAGGGACCTACCCCTTGCCCGAGGCACAGCTCGACCGCTTCATGTTCAACGTGGTGATCGACTATCTGCCCGAAGAGGAGGAGATCGAGGTCGTCACGCGGACGACGGCCAACCGGCCCGAGCCGATCGAGCCGGTGTTCAGCGGCCAGGACGTCCTCAATTTCCACGAGATGGTCCGCCGCGTGCCGGTTGCCAAGGAGATGGTCCGCTACGCCGTGCGAATCGCCGCCGCGTCGCGGCCTCATCAGCCGGAGAGTCCCGACTTTATTAATGAATGGGTGAGTTGGGGGGCCGGGCTCCGGGCCGGGCAGTACCTGGTCCTCGGGGCCAAGGCCCGGGCACTCCTGATGGGGCGTGCCCACGTCTCCCCCGACGACATCCGGGCGCTCGCCCATCCCGTGCTTCGCCACCGGATGCTCATCGGCTACCGCGCCGAGGCCGAAGGAATCCGGGTCGAGGAGGTGGTCGATCGGTTGTTGAAGCATGTCGCGGTACCGGATTGAAAGGATGAAGGATGAAGTTGGAAGAACAAAGCCGTCATTCCCGCGAAGGCGGGAATGACGAGAGCGGTTCGAAGTTGGAAGAAAGTCGAATTCGTAACGAAGTATTGGTAGCTGTCCCCTGACCTCTGACCTCCGCTCTCTCCCCCTGACACCTCCCCCCTGACCCCTCCCCCCCCATGTCCACCTCACCTCTCGCCACTCCGACCGCTTCGAGCGCGCCGCGCGACTCTTGGAGCAGTGTCGATCCGCATGCCCTGATGCGGATCAAGAGCCTGGAGTTGCGGGCGAAGACTGTCGTCGAAGGGTTTTACTCCGGGATCCATCGCAGCCCGTTCCATGGGTTCTCGGTCGAGTTCAGCGAATACCGGCAATACTCCCCCGGCGACGACCTGCGCTATCTCGACTGGCGGCTGTTTGCCCGCACCGACCGCTACTACATCAAGCGGTTCGAGGACGAGACGAACGTCCTTTGCCACCTGCTGGTCGATCAGAGTAGCTCGATGGCGTTCGGCAAGGGGGAGGTCACCAAGTGGGAGTACGCTCGAACCCTGGCCGCCACGATGGCCTACTTCCTTAGCCTTCAGCGCGACGCCGTGGGACTGGTGACATTCGACGAACAGATTGTCGACACGCTCCCCGCCCGGCACCGCACCGGCCACCTGCGTCACATCCTGGCAGCCCTGTCGCGTGAGCCGGGGGGCAAGTCGACGAACCTCGCCCAGCCGCTCGAGCAGATCGTCCAAACGGTCCGCCGCCGGGGGCTGGTGGTGCTGATCTCCGACCTCTTGGCCCCGGTTGAAGTGCTGGCGACCCAGCTTGGCTACCTCCGTTCGCAGGGGCACGATGTGTTGGTGCTCCGCGTGCTCGACCGGGCCGAGATCGAATTCACTTTCGACGCCTCGAGCATGTTCCTCGACATGGAAACCGGCCAGCGGCTCTACATCGACCCCGCCGCTGCTCGGGCAGAGTACCTGCGGCGCTTCGGCGAACATGCGCAAGGGCTCACCGACGCCTGCAACCAGTGGGGAGTCGAACTAGTGGTCTGCCCGACCGATCGGCCGCTGGAACTCTCGCTGTTCGACCTGCTCAAGTCGCGGCAACTGATCGGCCAGCGCGGCGTCCAGCGCGCGGCGGCCGGTGCGAGGAGGGGCCGATGAGTTTCCTCGTTCCCCTCTACCTCGCCGGACTCGCGGCCCTGTCGCTGCCGGTGCTGTTCCACCTCATCCGCCGCGCGCCGCGGGGGGAGACCCGGTTCAGCACGACGATGTTCCTCTCCCCCTCGCCGCCACGGCTGACGCGGCGGAGCCGGCTCGATAATCTCATCCTCCTTATTTTGCGCGGCCTCGCCCTCGGGCTCCTCGCGCTCGCCTTCGCGCGACCTTTCTTGCGCGAGCTGACCGAGTCGACCGAGACGACCGCCCCGGTCGAGCGGGTCGCCATCCTCGTCGACACCAGTGCCAGCATGCAGCGCGGCAACCTGTGGGACGACGCTGTCGACCAGGCGCTCCGAGCCGTGGAGGCGACCCGGCCGCAGGATGAGTTGGCCATCTATACGTTCGACGACACTTACCGCGCCCTCGCCACCTTCGACGAACTGGCCGAGGTCGAGCCCGGGCAGCGTCGTGGGGAAATTGCGGCTCGGCTCCGTGCGGTCCGCCCCGCGTGGCGGACGAGCCAGCTTGGCCAGGTGCTCGGCGAGATCGCCACCGTGGTGAGCGAACCGCGCGAGGGAGAAAAGGGAGAGGTCACCCCCGCGGGGCGAATCGTTCTGGTGAGCGACATGGCCGCCGGCAGCCGGGTTGATGCTCTTCGCGAAATCGCCTGGCCCAAGAGCGTGCGGCTCGAACTCGTGCCAGTCCAGCCGAGCGATCCGACCAACGCCGGCATCGAGCGTCTGGCCGACATGGAAACGACCAGCGATCAGGGGGAGACCAGCCGCGAACTTCGCGTCCGCGTTACGAACGCGCTCGATTCGTCCGCCGAGGCTTATCGCCTCCAGTGGATCGACGCAGCGGTTCCGCTCGGCAACGCCCAGGAGGTCTTCGCCCCGCGCGGCGAGAGCCGTGTGGTCCGGCTCGCTCCCCCACCCGCCGAGGCGAAAACCCCGCGTCTCGTGCTGCAAGGAGATGCCCACGACTTCGACAACACCGTCTACTTCGTCCCCCCGCGCCGCGAACCGCTGGCGGTGGTCTACCTTGGACTCAACGACACGGGAGATGCCCAGGGACTGCGGTTCTATTTCGAAAGCGCCGTCGAGGCAGCCGGTTCGGACCAGGTCGAGCTAGTGACACGCACACCCACGGACGAAGCATTGCTCGCCACCGACAAACGGACTCACCTGGTCGTGGTCGCCGCGAAGCCCTCCGAGTCGCAGCTTGCGGAACTCCAAAAGTATCTCGCCGCGGGGGGGCAGGCGCTGGTCGTCCTCACCACGGCGGAAGAGACCGAGTGGCTCGGCACGCTCCTCGGCAGCGAATCGCTCGCGGTGACCGAGGCCGAAGTCGCCGGTTACACGATGCTTGGCAAAATCGAACTCAATCACCCCCTGTTCGCCGCCATGGCGAGTCCGCAGTTTAGCGACTTCACTCAGATTCGCTTCTGGAAGTATCGCCAGCTCGACCCCGCGCGGCTCGAGGGGGCGCGCGTCGTCGCCGCGTTCGAAAAAGGGGACCCAGCGATTCTTGAACAGCCCGTGGGAGCGGGAAAGGTCACCTTGATGACTTCCGGCTGGCATCCCGCCGATAGCCAGATCGCCCGGTCGTGGAAGTTCCTGCTGCTGCTCGCCTCGCTGGTCGAACCTCCCGACGTGGCGACCCAGTTTGCCAGCGACCTGCGTGTGGGAGACAAGGTCCGCTGGCCCGAGGCACTCGAACTCGCCGATCCCCCCCAAGTCACCTCCCCCGATGGGGTGGTCCATCCCCTCGACCCGGCGGCTGACGGCTTCACCGCAACCGACACGCCTGGCATCTACACGGTGACGGGGGTCGATGGACCCGCGTCGTTTGCGGTTCATGTCGATCCGATCGAAAGCGACACGACACCGCTGGGGGCGGAAGTCTTCCAGCAAGCGGGGGCCCGGCTGGTGAACTCCGCCGATGCCCCCCCGAGTGAGGCCCAACTGCAAAAGCTCCGCGATGGAGAACTCGAAGGGCGGCAGAAGATTTGGAAGTGGCTGATTGCTGCGGCACTCGCGATACTGATAGTGGAAACGATCCTTGCGGGTTGGCTTTCCCGCGACCGCCCCGCATTGGCCCCGGCCCCCGCCCCAGCTTGATTCATCCCCCGACCCCGCGACGGAACGATACCATGATCCGCGAAATGCACGACATGTTGGCCCGGGCACACCGCCGGCTCGCGAGTGTGCGGCTGTGGAGTGGACTGACCCTCTGGTGGCTCGCGCTCGCCGCGGTTGCCTGGGGGCTTTGGTACAGCGGGGCGCTGGCCGGGCAGAGTGCCTGGGTGATGTCGATGGTGTTCGTCGCGGTCGGCCTCGCCGGGTCGATTGTGGGGCACCTCTGGTGGTCGATCGAATCGCGCGATCCCTTCTGGACCGCGCGGCACATCGAACGCCGCCATCCCGAGCTGGGGGCGATGCTCCTATCGGCCCTCGAACAGGCCCCGACCCCGAAGTTCCGCCGGCTTGGCTATTTGCAAACCGCGGTCGTCGAAAACGCCGTCGCCCATGGCCGCAGCCACAACTGGGCCGCCGACGTGCCGCTCGGCAAAGTCTGGCTCGCGCGGCTGGCGAGTCTCGGTGCGTTTGCACTGCTCGTCGCCGCCTGTGCGATGCTCCTCCGGACCGAGGCGGTGGCGACCTCGACCAATACGCTCTCGATCGCTCCCGATGCTCCCGTGGCCGTTGCGCCGCGGAACTTCGATGTCGTCGTCGAGCCGGGCAACACCGAGATCGAACGGGGGACGTCGCTGCTGGTCGTCGCGAAGTTTGGCCGCAGCGTGCCCGACGAGGCCCAACTTGCCAGCCGGCTCGCCCAGCCGACCGGCGAAGAACCCTCCGATACCGTGCGGGCCATGACCCGCAGCCTCGACGACCCGCAGTTCGTTGGCCGTGTCGACCGGGTGATGAGCGATCTGGTCTACCATGTCGAGTACGCCTCGCGGAAGACCGACGAGTATCGCATCCGCGTATTCGACTACCCGGCGCTCGAACGGGCCGACGCCGATCTTGTGTTTCCCGAATTCACGTCCCTTGAACCGAAGCACATCGACGATGTCCGCACGATCACGGCGGTCGAGGGGACAAAGCTCACGCTCACCTGCCGGCTCAACAAACTGGTGGTCGAAGCGAAGCTCGTCGACCAGCAGGGGGAGTCGATCGCGCTCGAGGAGTCGCGCGACGCCGATAGTCCGACCTACACGGTCACCATGACGTTCACCGAGTCGCGGCGATTCAAGCTCCACCTGGTCGATAGCGACGGGCGAAAGAACAAGGTTGTCCCCGAACTGGTGATTAAGGTCACTCCCAACAATCCCCCGACGCTCAAACTCAAGACTCCCGGCGGCGACACGAGTGTCTCCCCGCTCGAGGAACTCCAGATCGTCGCCGACGCGGCCGACGACTATGGCCTGGTCCGCTATGGCATCGCCTACGCGATGGGGGGGGACGAGCCGAAGGAACTCGTGCTATTCGACAAGGCCAATAGCGACAAGTCGGAAGTCAAAAAGAAAGCGGAACTCGCCCACCTCGTCGCGATGGAAGAACTCAAGGCGGAGCCCGATCAGCTTCTCTCCTACTACGTTTGGGCCGAGGACATGGCGACCGACGGCTCCCCCCGGGCCGTGATGAGCGACATGTTCTTCGCCGAGGTCCGCCACTTTGAGGAGATCTTCCGCGAGGGCGAACAACTCACCCCCGAGCAGCAGCGGCAGCAGCAACAACAGCAAGAACAACAGGGCCAGCAGGGAGGGGCCGCCCAGCAGGCAGGGGAGCTGGCCGAACTGCAAAAGCAAATCATTGCCGCGACCTGGAAGGTGATCCGCCGCGAAACGAAGGAGACCCTTTCGAGTGAGTTCGAACCCGACGTGACCGTGATCGCCGAGTCGCAGCAGCAGGCGATCGAACAACTCGAGGAGATGATTGCGGAACTGACCGACGCCGAGTCGCGGGAGTTTGCCGCCGCCGCGGGGGGCGAAATGATGGACGCCCGCACCGCGCTCGAAAAAGCAGTCGAGTCGAAAAACCGCCAGCAACTCCGCGAGGCCCTCTCCCGCGAGCAGGCCGCCTATCAGGCCTTGCTCAAGCTCCGTGCCCGCGAGTTCGACGTGAGCCGGCAGAACCAACAGCAACAGCAGCAGGGTCAGCAGAGTGGCAGCCAGTCGGGGGCGAACCGCTCGCAGCAACAACTTCAGCAACTCGAGCTCTCCGCCGAACAGAATCGCTACGAGACTCAAAGCCGCGCGAGCGAAGCGGCCCAGCAGGCCAATGACGCGGCAACCCAAGAGACCCGCGAGGCGCTCAATCGCCTCCGCGAGCTGGCCCGTCGCCAGGAGGACCTCAACGAGCGGGTCCGCGAACTCCAGGCGGCCCTCGAAGCGGCGGAAGAGGAGGCGAAGAAGGAGGAACTCGAGCGGGAACTCAAGCGGCTTCGCGAGCAACAGCAGGAGATGCTCCGCGACACCGAGGAGCTTCAAAGCGAACTCGAAACGAGCGAAAACACCCAGGTGAGCGAACAGACGAGCCGGCAACTCGAAGAGACCCGCGAACGGTTGCAGCAGGCGAGCGAGGCGCTCAACCAGGGGCAACTCGACCAGGCCCTCACCGAGGGAACCCGGGCGGAGCGCGGACTGAACGAACTGCGCGAGGAGTTCCGCGAGCGGACGGCCGACCGCTTCAGCGAGGAAATGCGCGAGCTGCGCGACACGGCGCGGCAGCTCGACGAGCGGCAGCAGCAGCTTTCGGAGCAGCTTGCCAACGAGAATAGTGGTCAGAACCGCTCGCTCCGCGACCGAGGGGAGCGCGAAGCCTTGCGCGAAGGGCTCGAGCGGCAGCGCGAGGAGTTGGGGGAACTCCTCAATCGCATCGAACAGACGGTGAGCGAGGCCGAAGAGCCGGAGCCGCTGCTGGCCCGCGAACTTTTCGAGGCGGCCCAGAGCGTGACCAATCGGCAGGTCGAAGAGGCGCTCGAAATGGCCGAGCAAATGCTCGAGCTTGGCATCACCCAGGAGGCGGGCCAGCCGATGGAGGCGGCCGATCGGGGGATCGGCGAACTCCGCGAGGGAATCGACCGCGCCGCCGAGAGCGTGCTGGGAGACGAAACCGAATCGCTCCGCCGTGCCGAGCGGACGCTTGAAAACCTTGCCGACCAACTCAACGAAGAAATCCGCCGTGGCCTTGGTGAGCCCGACCCGAACGCCGAGCCACGCGAAGGCCAGCCCGGGCAGCAGGGCGAGCCGGGACAGCAGAGTCAACCGGGTCAAGAAGGCCAGCCGGGGCAGGAACGTCAACCCGGCGAGCAAAGTGGTCAGCAACCGGGAGAGCCTCGAGAGGGCCAACCGGGCGAAGGACAACAGCCCGGCGAAGGCCAGCAACCAGGAGAGGGACAGCAACCAGGCGAGCCACAACCGGGCCAAGGCCAGCAAGGTGGCCAGCCGCGCGAAGGCCAGCAGCCAAACGAAGGAGGCCAACAACCCGGCCAAGAGCGCGAAGGTCAACAAGGACGTGGCCAGGGGGGCCAAAGCCAAGAGCGTCAAGGTCAAGCGAACGAAGAGTCCCAGCCGGGTGAGCGCCAGGGCGAACCGACCGAAGACGAAAATCCCTTCGAAGGATCCCAACAGACTCAACCCGGCGAGCCGCGGCAGCAGGGAGGAGGCCTCCGTGGTGGTGCGAACAATAACCGTGGTGGCAACGAATGGGGGGGCCTCGGTGTCGAGGACCTCTTCAACGATTTCGAGGACCGCCCCAATGGTCCCATCACCGGCGAAAGCTACCGCGAGTGGGACGACCGGATGCGCGACGTCGAACAGTTGCTCGACGATCCCGAGCTTCGTGGCGAAGTCTCCCGGATTCGCGATCGCGTGGAAGCCGAACGGCGCGAGTTCAAGCGTCACTCGAAAGAACCCGACTGGACCAAACTGCAAGATCTCGTGGCCGAGCCGATGAATGAACTGCAAAAACGGATCGGCGAGGAAATCCGCCGCCGCGCGTCCCCCGACTCGCTGGTCCCCATCGATCGCGACCCGGTGCCGGTCGAGTTCACCGAGAAGGTCCGCCGCTACTACGAGCGATTGGGGAGTGGCGAATGATCGAATCGGCTTTGTGGGGTGCCCCCGAGTGGGCCACGGCGGCCGCCGCGCTGTTTGGGCTCGGCGCGCTCGCGCTCCTCTGGAGTTACGCGCGGAGCCCTTCGACGAGCGGCGTCCGGCTGCTCGCGGGGACGCTCAAAGTCGTCGGGCTCGGCCTGCTCGCCCTGTTCCTGGTCGAGCCGATGCTGCGTGGCACACGGCCGCGCACCGGGGCGAATCTGTTTGTCGTCGCCGCCGACAATAGCCAGAGCCTCACCATCCACGATGCCCAGCAGGACTCGTCCCGCGGCGCCGGACTTCAAGCCGAGCTGCTCGCCGAAACCGAGTGGCAAACCCGGCTTGCCGACGACTTCGACGTCCGTCGCTTCGAGTTCGACACCCAGCTTCGTGGAGTCAAGGATTTCACCCAGCTTGATTTCTCCGGCGAAGGCTCCGCCATTGGCACGACCCTGTCGTCGCTCGCCAAGCGGTTTCGCGGACTCCCCACCGGGGGGATAATCCTCTTCACCGATGGCAATTCGACCGATCAGGTGCGGGATGACATCGCTTGGAACGATCTCCCACCGGTTTACCCCGTGCTGGTAGGGAGCGACGACTCGCCGCAGGACATCAGCGTCGAGGAAGTGACCTCGACCCAAACCAACTTCGACGCCGCCCCGGTGAACGTCCGTGCCGAGCTTCGCAGCCTCGCCTCAGCGCCTCGCAAGGTCCTGGTGCGCCTCTTGGACGAGCGGGGGACCGAACTCCAGACCCAGACGCTCGACCTCGACCCGGGTGACGAAACGACGGTCGTCCGCTTCGATCTCCGTCCCACCGACCCCGCGGGGGTGAGCTTCTACGCCGTCGACGCCGTGGCCGCCGACCAGGAGGACGCCGCCGCGGCGAGCGAGGCGACCCTCACCAATAATACCCGGCAGTTTCTGGTCGACCGTGGCGGTGGCCCTTACCGGGTGCTCTACGTCTGCGGCCGCCCCAACTGGGAGTTCAAGTTCCTCCGCCGCGCGTTGGCCGACGACGATCAGATCGAGCTGGTGGGACTGATTCGCATCGCCCATCGCCAGGCCCGGTTCGATTTTCGCCGCAAGGGGGAATCGCGAAACACGCTGTTCGAAAACTTCGATCAGCCCGACGCCGACACGCAGGAGCGGCACGACGAGCCGGTGCTCGCCCGCATCGGCACCACCGACGACGTGGAGCTTCGCGACGGCTTCCCCAAAACGGCCGACGAGCTTTACAAGTACGACGCGATCATCCTCGACGACATCGAGGCCGACTTCTTCTCGCAGGATCAAAAGTCGCTGGTCGAAGGCTTCGTCAGCCGACGGGGTGGGGGCTTCTTGATGCTCGGCGGAACCGAGTCGTTCGCCGAGGGAAAATACGCCCGGACACCGATCGGCAACCTGCTGCCGGTCTATCTCGAACGGACCGGGTCGGCCCCGCAGGCCGTGGGGGAGGAGTTCCGCTTGAGCCTCACCCGGGAAGGGTGGCTCCAGCCGTGGGTTCGCCTCCGCAAGACGGAGGCCGAGGACCGCCAGCGGCTCGCCGGCATGCCCGAATTCAAGACACTCAACCACGTTGGTCTGCTCAAGCCGGGGGCGACGCCGCTGGCCAACGTGGTCGACGAGCAGAACCGCGAGCAACCCGCCCTCATCGCCCAGCGTTACGGTCGGGGCCGCTCGGCCGCCCTGGTGGTGGGGGACCTGTGGCGGTGGGGGATGCGGCGGCAGGGGACGACCGACGACGATTTGTTCCGCGCCTGGCGGCAAATGGCCCGCTGGCTGGTGGCCGATGTGCCGCAGAGGGTCGAAGTCGAGGTGATGGCGACCGATGGCTCCTCAACCGGCGTCGATCTCGCGATTCGCGTGGCCGACGAGAAATATCTCCCGCTCGAGAACGCGAGCCTCACGATCGAGGTGACCGGCCCCGACGGGCAGACGTCGACCGTTCGCTCCGAGGCGGGGAGCAAACCGGGCGACTACCGCGCGACCTACATCCCCCGCACCCCCGGCATCTACCGCGCCACCGTCCGGGCCGACAACCCCGATGGCTCCCCGGTCGGCGAGCGAACGACCGGGTGGGTCGTCCAGCCGCTGGCCGACGAGTTCCAGCGGCTCCAGCCGAACCGCGCCCTGGCCGCCCGCATCGCCGAGTCCACGGGGGGAGAGGTGCTCGAACTGGACGATCTCGATCGTTTCGTCCGCTCGCTCGAAAGCCGCGAGATGCCCCTCACCGAACCGTGGGTCCGGCCGCTATGGTACAACCCGTGGACCTTCACCCTCGCCATCCTCTGCCTCTGCGGCGAGTGGGGCCTGCGCCGCTGGAGGGGCCTCGCATGAAACGCCTGCTCTATTCCTTACTTGTCATCGCAATCGCCAGCGCGGCCCATGCGCAGGATGCGGCGCCAGCAGAGCAACTGGTGGTCGTCGTCGTGGGGGCCGAGGGGAGCGAGGAGTATGGCGAAATGTTCCGCGCGTGGGCGGGCAACTGGCAGCAGGCGTGCGACACCGGCGGCGCGACCTGCGTGACGATCGGCCTCGAGGATCAGAGCGGCAAGCCGTCCGACCGCGAACGGCTTGAAAAACTCCTCGCGAAGGGAGACACGCTCGCCACGCGCCAGCTTTGGCTCGTTCTCATCGGCCACGGCACGTTCGACGGCAAGATTGCAAAGTTCAACCTTCGCGGCCCCGACGTCTCGGCGAGTGAACTGGCCGAGTGGCTTGCGCCGCTCACTCTCCCCACGGCAATCGTCAACACAAGCTCCTCGAGCGCCCCCTTCATGCAGTCCCTCTCGGGAGAGAACCGCCTTATCGTCACCGCCACTCGCAGTGGCCACGAGTCGAACTTCGCCCGGCTCGGCGGCCCCCTCTCCGAGGCGATCGCCGACCCGAGCGCCGATCTCGACAAGGATGGCCAAGTCTCGCTGCTCGAGGCGTGGCTCACGGCGTCGCGCGAGGTGGCCGAATTCTACGAGTCCGATGCCCGGCTCGCCACCGAGCACTCGCTGCTCGACGACAACGGCGACAAACTCGGCACCCCCGCCGACTGGTTCCGCGGGGTCCGCGCCACCCGACGAGCAAAACCGGGGACCGCGCTCGACGGCCTCCGTGCCCACCAGTTCCACCTGGTCCCCAGCGCGCGCGAAGTGGCCCTCACCCCCGACCAGCGCGACCGCCGGGATGAGCTGGAGCATGGGATTGAATCGCTGCGGGAGGAGAAGGAAAAGCTGGGGGAAGAAGTGTATTATGAGCGGCTGGAGGAGTTGCTATTGGAGTTGGCGGAGGTGTATGACTGACACGAACAGATCGCATGCCACACCTCTCCGTCAGCCAGCAAACCAGACTTCGGCAACTCATCGCCGATCGCCGGCATCCGGACGCCATCGATGCGTTCCTGGCATCGCAGGGACTCACGGAAATGGATATCGCCCTGCTTTACGGCGAGTACAATTTGCGCCGCGATCATCTCCTCGATTGCTACCGGATGAAGCGCAACGTCCGCTTCGTCGGTGTGGCCATGCTGGCTGTGGCGCTTGGCATTCATCAGTTTGGCGGGCCGCTGGTCGTCCACCTCGGCCTGGCCGTTTACGCTATCGCGATCATCGTCACGGGGTCACTGACGGTCTATCAACCGTCACCGCCAATGCCTAAGCCAATCCCGCTCAGCTCGCCAGCCAGTGGTTACCGAGCCCATTCGCCACGCCCCACACCGTAAGGCCAACCACGAGCGTAGCGATGGTAAACCGCTGCACCTGTGCCGGCGACGCCGGATCGCCGAGCGAGTCGCGAGGGTCGAGCCGGCGGGCGACGATGACCGCACCGAGGACCACCAGATAGGCGAGGCTCGCCATGCCCAACCAACCCGCGGGTCGCGACGTGATGCCGAAGGCGAGGATGAACAGAATCGCCGGCCCAAAGAAAATCCAAAAGAGCCGCAGGAGGCCAACAAGAACGGGGGTCGATGGAGACGGATCCATGAGGAATGCCTTTCAAACGGAAGCCATGCGGGCGCATGCCGATCGCCCGGAAGTCGAGAAATGGTGCAGAACGAGAAAGGCGTCGTCCTACAGCCCGCCAGCGCACGACGCGAACAGCACGAGATAGAGGCCCCGTTCGGGCATCAGGTTGCGAGTGTGCTGGGTCATTGTGGGAGGGATCCCGATGGGTGGGCGGCTTCCGCCATTATAGGCACTTGGGGTGGGGGCGCCATCGTGCGCCCTTCCGAACCTTACTCGGACTCGTTGCGTCCTCTGGTTTTGGACTTAGCCGAAGGAGGGTAACATGACACAACTTAATCGAATCAGCGACGACATTTTTACCGTGGCCGAGTTCTTTTCATCCGAAGAGTGTGCGGCGTACATTCAATTGTCGGAGGAATTCGGATACGAATCGGCACCAATTACGACCTCATTTGGCCCTCAACAACGACCCGATGTCCGCAACAACATGCGAGCGATGTTTGACGACGTTGATCGTGCCGATGGGCTTTGGCAACGAGCGTCCCAGTTTGTAGGCCCTTGGAAGGCCAACTGGCAGCCTATCGGCCTCAACGAACGTTTGAGAATTTATCGCTACGATATCGGCCAGCAGTTCGACTGGCACTACGATGGTGCCTACGAGCGTCGTAACGGCGAGCGTAGCTGGCTGACGTTCATGGTGTATTTAAACGACGATTTCGAAGGTGGGCAAACTTCGTTTGAGAATGCGATAGTCAAGCCCCAGCAAGGGATGGCTCTTTTCTTCGTGCATCAGATTCGGCACAAAGGCGAGCCGGTCACTCGAGGGCGGAAGTATGTTCTCCGTAGCGACGTGATGTACCGCTACGTGTCAAGTTTGTAAACTGACTGAATAGGGTGACGAAAAGCAGGCGACAATATGCGAAGAGGAACCTTCAATGTCCGAACAGTATCAAGCGAGGCAAGTCTGGCAGTACCGAGCTCGTGATGGCGAGCAAGCTTCGCGCTTGACTGTTCTTTGTGTCGATACTCATCCGACGCTCGGGAGGATTAAGCCAATTCTACCGCTACAGCATCGTGACGTAGTCGTTTGGCATTCCTCTGCCCGGACGGCTATACTTCACGCAGCCTCCAGCGTACAGGTATCGACTATTGGAAGCTCCGCCACGCGCGGGAGCAGCATGAGGTGTCATCTTGCAAGACCGACCCGTCAATCCGAACACCTCCGCCACACACCCGTCGCGTTCGCCTCCCCACCGCCGGGGGCGCGGTGGAGCCGTAGTCGCGGGATTGTTCTTCGTGATCCATGCCATCGCCGTCCTTGTATTTGCCCTGACCCATCCTCCATTCGCGGGACCCGACGCCGACGCTGGGGCGATGTCGTGGCTGATGTGGTTGTGGGTTGACTTTCCGATTGGTTTCGCTGCAGTTCCGCTCGCCGAAGAGATGCCAACCAATGCCATGGCCGTTCTCTGCTTTGTGCTTGTGGGTGGATTCCAGTGGGCATTTATTGGATGGATTGCGGGGACGATGTTTGCGACCCCAAGGATCGCCCGGTAACGGAAAGGCCCCGCTCCTCTGGAGAACACTTCCCATGACCCCCACCGATTTCCGCACCCTCGCCCTCGCCATCCCCACCGCCGTCGAACGGTCGCATATGGCCCATCCCGACTTCCGCATCGGCGGCAAGATCTTTGCGTCGCTCGGTAAACCCGATGAGGAGTGGGGGATGGTGAAGCTCACCCCCGACGAGCAGGCAGACCTGGTCGCCAAGGCCCCGAGCATGTTCCACCCCTGCACGGGTGCGTGGGGGCGGCAGGGTTACACGAACGTCCATTTGCCGTCGGCGAAGGTGACGCTCGTGCGGCGGGCGGTTGCGATGGCGGCGGAGAATGTGGCTCGGGGGGGTGGCAAGAAGAAGGCGTGAACCTGTTTTCCCAATGTGTGCCCATGAAGACTCCAAATCAGAGTAACTCGGAAGCGGCCACCTTCGGCGCGCGATTCTTGTCCCCAGCGGATCGCGCAAACGCCACGCACGACCTGGCCGCACGTCCGGCTGACGCCGTTCCTATTCTGCAGGCGCTCGTTGACGGGAGCGCAGTCAATCACTACGGCATTTGCTATAGCCGACTCGGCATCGACGATTGCGTGCTCGTCACGATCCAGATGCTCGGGGCCGTCGCCGATTCCCTTGCTCCATACGTCCGATCTAAGTTGGCGGGGCGTCATCCGTACGCCGCGGCCGCTCTGGGGGCGCTGTCGTCGAGCGAGGAGAATATCGACTCGCTTGTTGCCGCGCTGTCTTGTGGCCATGCGGAACTGGAGTATCACGCGGCGACAGCTCTGCAAGACCTGGGTGCGCTAGAACACCAGAAAGTCACGCGGGCCAAGCAAGAGTCAGATCACGTAAGGAGGGTCATCGAGTTTGCGGCGCGAAGAGCGAAATAACTCACGTACCGTCACTGAAGTTGGCTGATGTTACAAAAAACACAGAGGCACAAGGCACGGAGATGTTATTGGCGGGGTGGAGCAAGTCCCGACGCCTGAGTTTTTTGAAATAAGGTAGCTTGCGATTCGATTCAAACTCGCCAGTTGGTCTCGGTGTCTCCGTGCCTTGTGTTGAAATCCTTGCGCCTCGCACAAAAAGGACCCGTTGTGTGGCCATACGTTCATGTGCCGCAATTCTACCGAACCGGGTGGCCAATTTCCTCAACAAAATGGAAAGAAAAGTGTGGGACGATTTTCTAAATCGTCGGCGGTGCTAACCGACGTAGCGATCAAGAAGAAGGAGATGAGGGGGATGTTGGGGGATGGGGGGATGACCGTGCCGGGCCGCCACGGAGGCGTGGCTTGAATTGGCTGATCAGGATCACGAAAACGCGAAAGCACGAAAACTCCGATCGAGTCCGCGCGCAACGCGGGGCCACCATCAAAGACCTTTCGTGTTTTCGTGCTTTCGTATTCACTACAATCCGGAGCCGAAGGGTGTGTGTCTGGGTTCAGCGAGAGGGGGGCCAGAGGTCGGGGGTTCGTAGCTCGGGCTCATTTGCCCGAGCAACTTGGGGGGTGAATTGCCAAGGATCGGGGTAGGTCCGCCCTGGGCCAGGCACCGGTGACACCCGGCGATTTCTGAACGCCCGCGGAGGATTTCGTTGACCGCTGGAATAGTTCGGCGGTAGGATGCGAAGGTTACGTGTCTGGGTTTTAGCGTTTATAGGAGGGATGTGCCGTGATCCAAAGAGGCAACTTGCTACTCGTTGCGGCCGCTTGGCTTGGAATCGGTGGCGTCACCGCGGCTGCCGAGCCCTCGACTTCCGCGGCGACTTTGGACGCGTTGCAGGAGGCTGCCCAGATATATAGAGACCCGCGCACCAAAGCGATCACCAAGCTCACCTTTCGCCGAAACCAATCCGTCGACACGCCTATCGTCGACGCCGTGCTATCCTTGCCTGGGCTCAAGAGTCTGGATGTCAGTTTCACTCGCTCCGGCGCAAAGGGCTACGACTGGATCGGCCAGATCGAGTCCTTGGAAAGCCTAGCGATGAACGGGCTCAACGTGACGGATGAAGACCTGGCGTTTGTAACGAATCTGCCGAATCTGGCCCGCTTGGAAATCCGGCAGAATCGTCTTTCAGAAGCGTCGTTGCGGAAACTGGCCGCCATGCCCTCGATCAGGGAGTTGGACGTTTCGGACGGTTTTCTACAGGAACAGCAGCTTCGACAGGTCGAAGATGGCGAGCCGCAACTGACCTTTATCCGCCATTGGAAGATCGAACTCGTCGAGGATCGCAATCGGCTGAGAATGAACACTCCCGTTGCCGACTTCCTGTTCGAGGCTTGGGCCGCCTACGATGACTTCCACCACACGTACACGATTCCGGTTTCTGGTCCCGGAAAATATCGGAATAGGTTCTTCGCTGGGTTGAAGAGGGATTCACTTTATCAGGTGAACACCAATCCCAAGAAGGGTGATTTTACCGTGACCACCTTTTTTGGGGGCGAGTTTCGGCTGACGGGCGATGGCACGCAACTAGTGTTCAAAGACGCCACCTTCGACCTGACGGGGGCCAACCAGACGGTTTTCGTTTCCGCCGATGAGCAGGGTGAGTTCAATCAATACCGAGTCGAAAACGTCCGCGTTCTACCCAACTACGTCAATGGGGAATGCTTCAATTCTGCTAATGGCCCACACTTCATACTACACAAAGATGCTGAGCAGCTAGCACCGGAAGACCTTGAACCGGAGGAACCCTACGATGGCTATCGGGACGAATCAAAGGGACTAGGGTTTTGCTCTTTCTACGATCAGGACTTCAAAGGTGATTTCGCATTCATCCTGTGCGAGTGGCCTGATGAAGTGGCGACGTTGGAGGCGCCTTCACACCCATGTCCCGCAGTGCCACTAAAGCCCACCGGCCGTGGCGTGACCATCGTGTACGAGGGCGTACCACATTCCGGTAGATCGAGCAAAGAGATTGCCGAGTGTCCCGTAGGGGCGCGGACATCTAGCAGCATGGTGCTAAGTCTTGGTCATAGCCGTAACTTAGCGTGGCACAGTGCGTCGCTTGGGTTGTGGCACTCCGGCATATTCCGTTCGAGGAGCAATGCTCACTTTCCTTTGTTAGAGTTGACTTATGAAAATGGAGTTTGTCGGATCAAACACACTCAGCAGTACCTTGATCTAGAGTTCCTCAATCGAGGCAGAACACTACGATGCACGCAGTCGTACGATCCAAACAAACTTCTATTGCCCTACGAGGCAAATGACCCCGACAAACTGAGGGAATCTATTCGCAACCGCGAAGGCCGCTTGTTGCTGGAACAAGAGGTGAGTCCAACAACGGATCGGCCGCTCTATATTATTGACCGCGACGGCAACTTCCGCTTGGCTGCCGAGTCTCAAGACTGATCCGATCCCGGCAATCCTGCCCGATCTTGAGAATCCGCGTCCTATTTCTTACCACCAGTCAAGTGCCGTGCGTGAAACGGAGCGGAACGCACCCTCACTAGTCACACGGCGCCGCCACTCGCGCGAATGCGTCGCAGCGCCGTCACGAGGGCGTCGATTTCCGCCGGCGTGTTGTAGAGGGCGAGCGACGCGCGGACGGTGCTTTCGAGGCCGAATCGTCGCAGGATCGGTTGTAAAAAAGGTTGCGTGTCTGTGCCATTGCCCTTCAGATGCACTTGCAGCACCGATTTGACTGACCCCGAATCGTGGTGTATTCTATTTTAAGTTAATTGCCGTATACGCAATCAACGACAAATGGAATACGCCATGTCCGCAGCCCTGGGAGCGCTCGAAACTCAACTACTCGCGTATAGCCAAATGCGAGGTCGGCCTATGGTCCGCTCGGAGGAAGTGGCCGAGGCGCTCGGCCTCACGTCGGCGCAAACACGGGAACTCTTGAGCCGCTTGTCGCGGCGCGGCCTGATTGCACGGGTTCGTCGCGGGCTCTATCTCGTGCCGCCGCGCCTACCTCCCGGAGGGCGCTGGAGCCCCAGCGAGTTCCTAGCGCTGGAAACCCTCATCCAGGACCGCGCGGGAACGTATCAGATCTGTGGCCCCGCGGCCTTTCAGCGGTACGGCTTCGATGAGCAGGTCCCCAACCGCATCGACGCCTACAACAATGTCATTTCGGGCCAAAGGAAAATCGGCTCGGCCGCGTTCTCCCTGATCAAGGTCACCGACGCTCGGCTGGGCGACACCGAAGCCTTCACCACGCCCGATGGAATCCAAGTCGTGTATTCGTCGCGCGCGCGGACTTTGGTCGACGCGATCTACGATTGGTCAAGATTCGGCAGCCTGCCACGCGCCTACGACTGGATACGCGCGGAATTGGCTCGTGACAGGAACGTGGCTAAGGCGATTGCCGCCGCCGCGATTCGCTACAGTAATACCAGCACGCTACGTCGCCTCGGCAAGCTGCTCGAAATGGAAGGGATGGGCGAAGCTCTGCTTCGTAAGATCGAGCGCAAGCTCCCGCAGACCACGGCGGAAATCCCCTGGTGCCCGACGCGAGCCAAGCGGGGAACCATCGACCGACGTTGGGGAGTTGTCTTCAATGGCTGAAACGCGGATTGACTATCATCGGGACGCCGACCTGTTTCGCGCTGCGCTCGGCTTCACGGCCGCGCGGACTGGCTTCAGCGAACGGTTGATCGAAAAGGACTATTATTGCTCGGTCGCCTTGGCTGACCTCTGCACGGCCGACGACGCGGAGATCGTCTTCAAAGGGGGTACATGCCTGAGCAAGGTTCACGCGGACTTCTTCCGCTTGAGCGAAGACCTGGATTTTTCGCTCTCGACGCCAACCGATGCGACTCGCAGTCAACGCAGTCGCCGCCTGGACGGCTTCAAGCGACAATTCGCAGCGCTCCCCAATCGTTGCGACTGCTTTGAGATCGATCAACCGCTACGCGGGTTCAACAATTCGCTGCAGTACGGAGCCCGCCTCGCGTATCGCTCGGTGGTCACGGGCCAGGATGACTACCTCAAGGTGGAAGTGAGCATCCGTGAACCGATCGTTGAACCGCACGCCATGCTGCCGGCCCGCACCGTGCTGCTTGATCCCTTTCGGAAAGCAGCCGCCGTCAAACCTTTTGCAGCTCGCGTGCTGACCGCTCGTGAGGCTTATGCCGAAAAGCTCCGCGCCGCGCTCAGCCGCCGCGATCCGGCGATTCGAGATTTTTTCGACCTGGATCACGCGTTCGCCGCTGGCAATGTGAGCGCATCCAACGAGATGCTCATTCGACTGCTCCGCGACAAATTGGCCATTCCCGCGAATGATCCGGTCGACGTTTCCGCCGCGAAGCTGGCCCGGCTGCGAGCTCAAGTCGACACCGATCTTCGGCCCGTGATCCGTGAAGAAGATTTCCGGCGATTCGATCTGGAGCGTGCATTTCAGCATGTCGCCGATATGGCGGCAATTCTCGGTGGTTGATCGCGCAAGGCCGATCAAATTATTCGTCCTGCTCCTGCGACCGAGTAATCACCCAAGCCTATCGAGAGTGGTACGCTCGTAAGATGTAGCAGCATGACGAGGAGCAGATTTCGATGCTCAAGCGCTTGGCGGAACGCGAGGCAGGTCATGGCGGGTGAAGTCGTACGCAACGTTCTCAATTTCCTAGTGAACACTCTGTCGCCTTTCGGTCTGGGCGAGCCTTACCAAGAAGCTCGTCGCTCGGCATTTCCTGACAGCAACTAACGGACGAACCCTACGGCGCTAGTCACACGGCGCCGCCACTCGCGCGAATGCGTCGCAGCGCCGCAACGAGTACGTCGATTTCCGCCGGCGTGTTGTAGAGGGCAAGCGACGCGCGGACGGTGCTTTCGAGGCCGAATCGTCGCAGGATCGGTTGGGCGCAGTGATGTCCCGCCCGGACGGCAATCCCCTCGTGGCTCAGCCCCTTACCGATGTCCTCGGTCCGCAGCCCGTCGATCACGAACGACAGCACACCCGCCTTTTCGGCCGCCGTACCGATGAGGTGCAGGCCCGGTACTTTCAGCAACTCCGCGGTTCGGACACGACCCCAGACACTCAGCCTTCCCCACCCGCTAATTTATCAAATTGATCCCCCCACCGCCAGTTTTCCTCATCTTGAGAAATAGAGGAGCGGCCATTGAATCGAATCGTACTCATCGGAACCAGCGAGGCGCGGTTCCGGTCGGCGAAACGTCAACTCAAGGGCAGGAAAATCACCTGATCGCGAATCTCGTCTTCCCGCAAAGTGGAAACAACCAACTCCAACCACTCTACCAGTTCGCCGACCGAAAGCCGCTGTTGTGGTGAATAGACGATCGCAAAAAAAGTGCGCTGTTGCTCGCGTCGGGCAGCGGCCAAGGAAAGAAAATCGCGATCTTGCGTGACAAGAATTCGGCCCGCCTGGGTGGCCCGTTCCAACAATACCTCATCGTCCCGTTCGGCAGCCTTGTCTTCGCCAGCGGTAAGCACATCAACGCCTCGCCGCCGTAGCCCAACCGTGACCGCCCAAGGCACATGGTGGTCCATGTACAGCGGCCAACTCATCCACGCGCCTTCCGTCGACTCATCGTCTGGCGTAGCTTTTCGGTTGTGGAGGGGACTTCCAACCGCGGCTGCAACTCGGCTTCGCTACGCACCAAATCGGCAATTTGGGCATCGAACTCTGGCTTGTGATCGTGATAGTAAACCAGTGTCCCATAGACCTGAGCGATCGTTAGGTGCGGATGGCGACGCTGCAATTCAACGGCGTCGATCTGGCTCGCCAAATGTTCTTCGACCAGCATCCGGACCTTAAAGCCCGTCCCGGCGATGTACGCCGTGCCGTCCGGAGCAATATCGATGTGAGGATAGGCAACTGTACTCATAGGTGGTCAATTATACAACATTTCGGTTCGCAATTCATCGGCGGCCCCCCCCTATTCGGGGGAGGGCAAATGGCTAATGGAGACACACTCCGTTTGGGCGTCGGGCGTCAGGGACCGTGGGCTTGGTTTTGGGTGTGACGAGAGCCCCAAAGGGGCGAACCACGAAAGCCCAGGGCAACGCCCTGGGTGCGAGGGTGGCCACCATTTCGCGAGCCCTGAAAGGGCGGCCCAATAAAAACGCCGGGCTGATTGCATGTCTGCAAGTGCTAAGTGAAGCCGGCGAATGTCCGCCACCTACACGATTGTGTCAGTATCACACGGCGCCGCCACTCGCGCGAATGCGTCGCAGCGCCGCCACGAGGGCGTCAATTTCCGCCGGCGTGTTGTAGAGGGCAAGCGAAGCGCGGACGGTGCTTTCGAGGCCGAATCGTCGCAGGATCGGTTGGGCGCAGTGAT
>CAZYQQ010000046.1:0-40986 GCA_964650265.1 uncultured Planctomycetaceae bacterium | reverse complement strand
AGTTGGAAGTTGGAAGAAACGATGGGGCATGGATTGGAGCGGATAGTCACGGGAGGAGAGTTTGTTTAATCGGTTGAGTACTGAGTACCGAGTACCCAGTACCAACCAACGACCCGGCAGGCTGGAAGCCTACCCCACGAATCTTCCATCTTCCAACTTCCAACTTCCAACTCCCTACAACAAATGCCGCGCCTTCACTTCCAGATACCGATTCACCAACTGCCCCGTCAGTTGCTCCGGGAAGGCGTCGACGAGTAGGATGCCGTTCATTTCGAGGTCGGCGATCACGTGTTGGCGCCAGGTGAGGATGTCGGCAGCGGCGGCGGCGTTGAACAGGGCCTCGTCGTCGAGTTTGTCCCAGCGCGGGTCGATGGGGGCGGCCAGGTCGATCTGATCGCTGGCGACCCGGAGGGGTTCGGCAGCTTCGACGGCGTTGTAGATGGCATGATCGCGGAGCAGCACGGCAAGGGGCAGGTGGCGTCCCGTCTGGATGCGCAGGTGCTGCGAGACCTGGTTGGCATTCACCTCGTCGACCACATTGGTTACCAGCACCACGAGGGCCCGCTTGCGGACGTGCGCGGCGAGGTGGAGGAACGCCTCGTCGTAGCGCGACTCGACCATCTCGGGAAACTGGTCGTAGGTGGCGTGGAGCAGGCGGTTCATCTGCCCCTTGCCCCCCTTGGGGGGAACGAACTTCTGGATGCCGTTGGAGAAGCAGACGAGGCCCACCTGGTCGTTGCGCGCCAGCGCGACGTAGCTGAGCATCAGCATCGCGTTGAAGGCGTGGTCGAGCAGGCTGATTCCGCCGGTGGTGCCGGTCATCATTCGCCCGCAATCGACCAGAAAGACGACCCGTTGGCTCTGATTCGCCTGAAAATCCTTCACGGTGAGCTTGTTGCGTCGCGCGGTGCTGCGCCACTCGATGTGGCGGTAGTTGTCGTCGACGGTGTAGTCGCGAAGCCGCTCGAATTCGTTATCCTGACCCAGCCGCCGCGTCCGCCGGAGACCCATCAAGCTCAGCCGGTTGGTCCGGGCCAAGAGCGCGTACTCGGCAAGCTGCTTCATGTCGGGATAGACGTTGATCCGCGAGCGGCAGGGGAGCTTGAGATAGCGGTTCCAAAATCCCCAGCGGCTGCGGAGCCGGAAATGGACTTGTTCGAGTTGAAAGGCACCGCGCCTGAGGGCACGAAGCTGGTATTCGATCGTCGCGCGGCGCGACGCCGGCAGCTTGATCGAGAATTCGTTCGGTTCCGCTACGAGCCCTTCGACCAGCCCGTCCCGGACCCACACCGGCCAGTCCTTGGTCGCGCGGTTGGTGATGACCAGCGCGACATGATGGGGCTGGGCGAGCGAGGCGATCAGCCCCACCCGGCGCTCGACCGAGAGCTGATTTGCGCGGCCAAGGCTCACGAGGTCAATCAGCGCGGCCAGGGCGATGGCGGCGTTGACGGCCGCGACGGCAGGCCAGATGTCGGGCAAGAAGACGATCCACACCGATAGGACCGTGGGGACGAGCATCACCACCAGGAGCGGGCGGTGGGGGTAGATGCCCCATCGCCGCGCGAGCCCGATGAGCAGGAGCAGCGTCCCGAGGACGAACAGAAACAGATACTTCATCATGGTCGGTGGGCCCTACATCCGTGGCACTTCGACCGTGCGGATCATGTCGCGGAGGGCCTGATCGACTTGATGCCCCTCGACTTCCGCCTCGGCGGTCATCACCACGCGGTGGCGGAGCGCCGGGAGGGCGATCTCCATCGCGTCGTCGGGGATGGCGTAGTCGCGCCCCTGGAATGCCGCCAAGGTGCGAGCCCCTTGCATCAGGGCCAGCCCGGCGCGGGGGGATGCCCCCAGGTGGAACTGGGGCCACTCGCGCGTTTGACGGACGATCTGATTGATGTAGTTCACCAGCTCGTCGGCCACGAGCACTTCGCTACAGCGCGCGATCGCATCGACAATGGTCTCGGGACTGGCGACCGTGTTGACCTCGCTCTCCAGCCGCTTTTCGACCGCGATCTGCCGGCTGTGCTCCTTGAGCACCCGGGCTTCCTCGTCGGCGGAGGGGTAATCGATCAGGACCTTGAACATGAAGCGGTCGAGTTGGGCCTCGGGGAGGTTGTAGGTCCCCTCCGACTCGATCGGGTTCTGCGTGGCCATCACCAGGAAGGGAGGGGGAAGCTGATGGGTGGTCCGTTCGACGGTCACCCGTTTTTCCTGCATGATTTCGAGCAGGGCGGCGTGGGTCTTGGCGGGGGAGCGGTTGATTTCGTCGGCCAGCAGCAGTTGGGTGAAGACGGGACCGGGGCGGAAGGTGAACTCCTGCGTCTTCATGTTGAAGATCGGGGCACCGGTGATGTCCGAGGGCATCAGGTCGGCGGTGAACTGGATGCGACCGAAGTTGCAGCCGAGCGTTTTCCCAAGCGTGCGGACGAAAAGGGTCTTGCCGAGCCCGGGGACGCTTTCGATCAGGACGTGTCCCCCCGAAAAGAGGGCGACCAGAGTCGAGAGGACCAGCTCCTCCTGGCCGACGTAGATTTTGCCCACCTCGTGCTTGATCTTTTGATAAAGGTCGCGCACGGCCGCCAGTCGCGGGTTCTGGACGCTGCGCACCGGCTCCGGCGTGGTCGCAGGGGCCACGGGAGGAGCGGGTGGAGTGGGAGCGGCCCCCGGGGGTTGGGGAGGCTGGTCGGGAAAACCAAGCTTAGGGGGCTCGATCTTGGGAAGATCGGAGGAGGTCAGTGGCTCGTCGAACGGATTGTTCATAAAGCAGGTGGTCCCGCGGTTAGGGTGACTTGTTCAGGAGCGACTTCTTCAGCAGCAGCTTGGTCAGCAGCAGCTTGTTCAGGAGCAGGGGAGGCGACTTGAGTGGCGGCCCCCGATTTGCGATCGAGCGATTTCCAGTAGAGACGTAGCGTGTGGACAGCATACCCGCGGTCGCGCGTTTGGCGTAGCATCTGCCCTAGCGCGGTGATGTGGCTGCCAAAGTCGGTGAGAGAGCGGCGAACGAGCCGCCGGGGCGTGCCGAAAATCGGCCAGCACATCAGGGTAAACAAGAGTCCCAGCACGGCGGCCTGAGTCAGCACGGCCCCGATGGGCCATACGCCGAACAATGCCAGGCCCGTTGGTGGCGCGCCGTTGGGATCGGTGTCGCGGATCGGCGGTCCCCCCGGGCCCGATTGAAGGAAGACGACATCGAGCCGTGGCGGGCCGACCTGGCTGACGACCTTGCCGGCGAGTTTGCGGTGTTCGTCGTTGAGTAGCGCCGCGTTGAGTAGCCACGAACCATTCTCGATCACGAGGAGCCGTGAATCAGGCCCGCCGTAATTGTAATAGACGTCGAAGAAGCACTCGCTGGCAATCGCGTTGCCATCCTGGTCGGCCAACAAGGTCGTGAATCCATCGTCGGGAACGAGGCGATGCCCGCGCGCGATGGCGATCTTGGTGGGATCGATCCCATCGGCCCAGGGGCCCTGGAGCCCCGTGACTTGCTTGCTGTTGGTGTCGGATTCGATGGAAAACCACTCTTCGCACGTGGTGCGCGTGAAGGTGTGGTCGCGCAGCTCCTTGGCCCGGTTCTGCGCGTCCAACAGTTCGCTCCGGTATTCGGCGTTCATTTGCGCCGTCCCCTTGCCTTGGACGCTTTGCCAGTAGAGGACCGACGCATCGTAGTCGCGGCCGACATAGATCAGCGTCCGCGGGGGAGAGTTGGACTCCGTCGAGGCGAGCCAATCGTAGAGCCAGCCCTGGACCTCGGGAGTCGGAGGCTCGAGGTCGTCGGGGAACCAGACGATCACGTCGGCCTGCTTGAGCGAGGGGGAAAGGAATCGCCACGAGCGGACCCGGTGCCCGGTTCGTCGGAACATGTTCCCCAGGACGTCGACTCCGTTGACGCTTTGTTCCCGCGCGCGGCGAGAGCCATAGTCGTGCATCACGAACTCGAAGCAGCCACTCAGCGAACACCCCCCGGTCGAGAGCAGGATCAGCAGCAAATAGACCCACGACCTCCAACTGGGGCGTGCCGCGGTACACGACTGCGTGGCGTTTGGTGCTGTCATGCGGCCCGCTCCGCGACTTGAAGAACGAGCGACTCGAAGCGGTCGATCTGGCTCCACGCCTGGTCGATCGCCTCGCGGGGGGGAATCCGCTTGCCGAAATAGACCTCCTCGAACAGCAGGACGGTCGACTCGAGGATCGCGGCCAGCTCGCCGGCCGCCGCTTCCCGCGCGCGAGCGACCTCGCGGAGGTACTGGCGGTTGGTTTTTCCCTTGAGCAAATGAATCCAATGCCAGCGGTCGAGTTGGAGCAACTGGTGGCTGAAGAGATAGAGGATCGCCGGTCCGTAGTCTCCCTTCCGATAGTAGCGATGGGCCGCGTTGAGGTAGTCTTCCGGCGGGGTCGAGAGAATGAGGGGGAGTTCCTCGACTCTGGCGATATCAGGCCTGGCTTTCCGGTGGTCGAGCTCGTCGAGGGTTTCGAGTTGATTGTTTTCGTGGGTCATAAAGACGCGGATGATGAGCCAGGCGATGAGGCCCAATAGCAGGGCGAACAGGAGCCACGCGAAGAATCGCAGCCAGCCCCCAGAGCCGAGGTTCCTTGGCTGCCGCGGGGCAGGAGGGGGCTTGATGTGGATGGGGCGGAAATCGTCGGTCGCCGTGTCGTACCAGCGGGGGCGACCCATCGACTCGCGCGCTGTTTCGACGGCCTGATCGGGCTCGGCGAGATCGGGGGCGGCGTGAAGCGGTGCGGCGAGCGACCACCAGACCAGCGCGACCAGCAGCCAGCCGAGCGGCGGAATGCCCCTGGCGGGTCGGGTTAGCCGGATTGTCGCGACTTCAGGCACCGGCCATTCCCATGGTACGACGAAGACGCTGGGCCTCGGCCCGCATCAGGAGTTCGACCTCCCATCCCTCGTGGCGAATCCGCATGTCGAGGTACGACAGGAATCGTACGACAGCCATCCAGCCGAACACGATCCACAGGACCGCATGGAAAGCGAACAGGAAGGAATTCGAGAGGGAGAATTCCACACTCAGCAGCATCGCCCACAACATCGTGACACTGTAGAACAGCAGGAACACCAAGAGCACTCCCGCTTTCCCAGCCAGCAGCCACCGGCCAAACAAATCGCCACCGCTGTTGGAGTGGAGGTTGCGGCTGCGGCGCATTGTCGTGAGTCGCTTGCGCCCGACGAGCGGATTGCGCTCCAGCAGGATGAGTTCCCCCATGTAGGGCTGATACCAATAGGGAAGAAATGCGATCGGCATGAGCAGGATCCGAAACACTCCCTGAATGAGAATCAACTGCGGCAAGGCTCGGAGGAACGTCGGCAGGATAGCCCGGGTGTCGACCTGCTGGGAAAAGGTGATCTGCCCGAGATAGAGCGTGACCAGAGCGGTGGCAAACGGGGCCTCGATGGCAAGCAGGAGCACCAGGGTTATTCTGGCCCAGTAGATATCGGCGTAGTCGTCGGCCCAGAGAGATTCTGCCCAGTCGTAAAAGAGCCAGCAGTTGAACGCAAAGAAGGGGGCGACTCCGATCACCAGGACGACCGTGAGCCCGAGGAAGTGGGCCCGGGTGACCTGGAGCGCGAGCCCCAGGATTTCGGAGAATCCCCGTTCGCGAATGGCGATGCGTGTTTGATCGAGCTGCATGGCGTGGGGAAAACTGTTTCGTGTCGTGCGCGAGTCGAAGCGTGGGAGTCGGTTGGGGTCAGGCCCTGCCCCCCAGGGTCGGGGAATCGAGCGGATCCTCTTCTTCCGGCGGATCGCTGTATCCAAGCACCGCCAGATAGAACAACAACAGCAGGGTCGAGACCATGGCGACGGTGGCCTTGAACTCGTAGGGGAGGCTCGAAGGGGAGATAAATCCTTCGATGGGGGCCGCGAGCACAAACAGGGTGACGGCGGCCATCATCACCGGCAGGCTCGTTCTTGCCGCCAAGGCGAGCGAATCGAGACGTCGCAGCCCGCGGGTGGAGACCAGCGAAAACCCCAATCGCATGCCGGCGGCGGCCGACAGGATGATCGCCGTCAGTTCGAAGGGTCCATGGGCGGTGACAAACTCGAAAAAGTTGTCGGAGTGCGGCGTCGTCGTCATGTGGCCGAACGAGGCGCCGAGAACTACCGAGTTGAAGGCAAGCGCAAACAAGCCGCCGACGCCGAACACAATCCCAAAGGCAAAGCAGCGCAAGCCAATGCTCGTGTTGTGGTGGGTGTAGAACGCCGTCATCAGAGCGTTCAGTTCACTCGCCCTCCCGTCGGCGAATCCCTCGCTAAAGTCCATCTCCATTTGCTGCATGCCGTCTTCAGTAATCACGGTTTCAGCAAACGCGGGGAGCGGGCTCCACTGGCTCGCGAGGAATGCCGACAGAAAGAAGCCGCCCCAAAAGATGACAAAGGCAAGTCGCAGGTAGCCATCGTGGAACAACTGCCGCGGGACATCCTCGAACATCACACGTGCCCAGCTCGCGTAATCGAAACGGCGGCTACGGTAGAGCTGATTGTGAGCCCGCCCCACCAGTTCGTGGAGGTAGCGGATGGTGCTGTTGGGCAGTTGATAGGCGTCGGCCAGCGCGAGGTCGGCGCAGGCCGCGCGATAGAGCGAGGCAAATTGAGTCCGCTCCCCCGCCGTCATCTTGTGACGTTTCCGCTGTTCGAGCGTTTCGCAATTCCGCTCCAGGAGCCGCCAGGCGCTCATCCGCGATTCGATCAGTTCGGCGGCTTTCATGGGGTGGCACTCGGCGTGGGGAGAGGAGGAAACCGAGTCTTATCGCCGGCGTACACCGGCAAGGGGGGAGGAGGAGGGGGGAGCCGCGGACGTTCGTCCGCCGGCTCGCTCCGCGCCGTGAGGAAGGCCCGCTGGTAGAGCGCGCAGAGCAGGATGTCGTGGTCGGTGCCGGGGGGGAGGTTGTACTGCTCGACGAGCAGTTCCCCCAGGTGCCGGGCAATCTCTGCCCGCCGCTCGGGGCCGAAGTACTTCCGCCGGTCGACGTAGCGCGAGATGACTTTCGCCTGCGTGCGTGTCGGCAGGGCGTTGGCGGGGAGCAGGTTATGAATGGGTTGCGTGTCGACGTCGGAAATCTGGTTGAACCGCGCGACCTTGGTCCGCTCTTCGCTGACGACCATCGTGCCGCACGCCAGATCCCCCAGCCTTTGGTAGCGGCGGTTGGTGGCGGTGACGAGGATTCCCAGGACGTAGGTCCCGACGACATGACCATACATCGGCTGACCATCGACCACGCGCAGAAAGTTGCGCAAGATCGCCTGGCCCGCGGTGATCGGGCGGCCATCGACCTGGAGAACTCGCAAGCCCATGGCCCGCTTGCCGGGGGTTTGGCCGTTCCAGAAGGTTTCGAAGATGCCGGCGTAGAACCACATCAACACAAAGGTCACGATCATCGCGGTGGCGAAAAGCATCACAACGCTGCCAGCCAGGAAGGCAAACAGCACCCCCACCAGCATCCCCGCGCCGACCAGCAGGATGATGATCAGCATGTCGATCAGATAGGCCGTCACGCGCTCGAAGGGGCTCGCCACCCGGTACTCGAACTCGATGTTCTCGGGTGTCACCACCTCGATGTGCGAGTCGAGTTGTGGGGTGGGGGAGTCCAACGGAGAGGTTCGCTCTTGGCCAAGGAACAGGCGGGTGCCGGCGACCTTCGATCGTACCCGATCGGGGTGGCCCACGGAAAGTGGTTGGCCGCACGCCCGGTAGGTCCTCAAGCAGGTCCCGCTTGCCGAGCGGATACGTCCCAAGTAGGTCCCGCTTGCCGAGCGGGACCTTGAGTGCGGGTCCCATCCGGCAGATGGGACCTACTGTGCGGGTCCCATCCGGCAGATGGGACCTACTGTGGGGGTCCATCCGGCAGATGGGACCTACTGTGGGGTCCTACTCTTTGTCTTGTTCGCCGTCGGTCTTGTCGTCTTTCCCTTTGTCCTCCCCTTTTTCATCGGGTGAGGCGTTCTTGGCCGAGAGTTTCTCCTTGAGGGTCGTGACCTCTTTCTCCAGCTTTTGCTGTTCTTTCTTGAGGTCGTCGACCAGTTTGCGAAGCTCGCTGACTTCGCGGGGGACGAACGGGGCCGCCGTTTCCAGCTTTTTGATCGCCTCGCGGGCGGCGGTTACGTCGCGGCCATCCCCCTCGGCATCAACATAGGCTTGGAGGGCGGGAATGGCACTCGTGTCCCCCAGTTCACCCAAGGCGGTTACCGCCCCAGAGCGAATCCGCCGGGCAGGGTCTTGCAGGCACTCCTCGATCCACGACCGGGCTGGCGACTTGTCGTCCGCCTCGCGCCACAGCTTGGCAAGCACCGCGAGCGCTTCGGCATAGCTGCGGCTGTTGAAGTCGCGCGGTTTGGCCTTGAGAGCATTGAGCATGGTGGTGCGGAGCTGAGTGTCGCCCGATTGGCCCAGGGCGATCGCGGCCGCCGCGGCGATCTCGTCGCCGAACGACTCCGTGGCGAGCCCCTGCTCCAGGGTCGAACGGACCTGGTCGGCCGGGTAGCGGCCGAGCGACTTGAGCGCACTGGCCACAATCGCCGGGTTCTTCTCGGTCTTGGCCACCTGCTGGAGGAGCTCGCGCGTCTTGGGGCGATAGAACGTCCCCAGGCTCTCGACCACCTGCTTCCGCACGCGGGCGTCGTCTTGCGCGAGGGAGTCGGCCAGGGCGTCGAACGCCTCGTCGGTCGCCATCCGGGCGAGAGATTTGGCCGCCGCGATGCGGACGCCGTAAAACTCGTCGCCATGGAGCGCCTCCTTCAGCGCGGCGATCGATTTCTGGTTGGCCTGCTTGCCCAGTTCCTCGGCCGCCATCAGCCGACCGATCACGTCGTCCGCTTGCTTCAATTGGCGAAGGAGCATCTTCTGCGGCTTGCCAAAGTCGACTTTGGCGAGCACCGTGTACGCAGGGTCGAACCGCACGAGGTCGGGCTGTGCGTCGAGCGGCACATAGAACTCGTGCCGTTTGCCACTAATGCGAACATCGTGGTCGACGATGGTCTCACCCACGTGGAAGCGGACCTTCGTGGGGAAGTCGAACAGCATCACCTTGTCGCCCGTTTCTTGGGTCTGCTCGACGACCACCTTGGCGAGTTTTTCCTTGGGGAGCCATTCGTAACTCACTTTCAATGCCGGTGCCCCGGCATGGAATACCCACTGGTCGAAAAACTGATCGAGTTCCAAACCGGAGACCGCTTCGAGTTCGGCCTGCAGCTCCGACGTGTCGACGCTAGTGAGGGCATGCTTCTCGAGATACTGCTTGACTCCCCGGCGATAGAGGTCCTCACCCAATTGCGACCGGAGCATGTGGAGCACCCAACTCCCCTTGGGATAGGCGCGGTAGTCGAACTGCTCCCACGCGTCGCCGTAGCCACGATAAACCATCGGTCGGGCGTCCTTGCTCTTCGGCAGGACGTCGTCCTGGGCGTCCTGGTAGAGGCCGTAGAGCATGTGGTCGCGGCCCAGCTTGTGGCCGTCGTAGAGGTGGGTGTAGTAGGTGGCGAACCCTTCGTTGAGCCACAGGTGGGCCCAATCCTCGCACGTCACGTAGTCGCCAAACCACTGATGGGCCGTCTCGTGGGCGTCGAGATTGCGGCTGGAATAGATGTTTTCGGTCGCGTCGGAATAGATCGTCCGCTCGTAGAGCGTCGTGATCGTCGTGTTTTCCATGCCACCGGAAGTAAAGTCGCGAATCGTTGCCTGATCGTACTTATGCCAGGGATAGGGGATGCCAATCTCCTGCTCGTAGAACTTGATGATCTCGCGGGTGTCCTGAAACGCGTTCTTGGCATGTTCGGCGAGGGAGGGCTGGGCGAAGAACCGTAGCTCCAGGTCGCCATGCTTGTCTTCAAGCACATGGAAGTTCCCGGCGACCATACAGATGAGATAGCTGGCGTGCGGCTTGTCCATCAGCCAGTGGACCGTCTTGAGGCCATTCTCCTTTTTCTCTTCGCCGATCTGCTTGCCGTTGGAGACGACGACCATCCCTTCGGGGAGCGTGCAGAGGACCTCGCTCGTTGCCCGCTCGTTCGGATAGTCGAAACAGGGGAACCAGTGGGGCGCCTCGTGGGTCTGCCCCTGGCTCCAGACATGGTCGTCCCCTTTGGGGTAACCCATCTCCTCGGTACGGAAATAGAGCCCCTTGTTCGGCTCGGCGGAGTAAGTGATCGCCACGTTGACCTTCATCCCCGGCGGGACCGGCTGTTCGAACAACAGCGTGATGTCGTTATCGGTCACCACGTAGTCGGCCAGCGGCACGCTCGACTCGACCTTCTCGACATCGAGCCGCACGGCATCGAGTTTGACTTGCTCGACTTCCTTCGAGATCGGCGTGAAGCTGATTGTGGTCGTTCCGCTGACGGTTCGCTTCTTGAAGTCGGGGGTCACATCGATCTTGATGTGCAGCACGTCGACCAGACGGTCGGGAGCGTACTTCCGCCCGGCACCACTCGTGTAGGCCTCGGCCATGGCGGCGAAGTGGTCGCGATCGCAGTAGCGACAGATGAGCCCTTCGTTGGCCACGGCGAGCGAAGTGAGCAGAGTGAGCGCAAGAACGAGGGCCGCCGAACGAACTACTTGGAGCTTGAGCATGTGGTGTCGATCAATAGGTGAAAGGAAAGCAGGCAGGGAGTCACAATCGCGTCGTACGGACCCCCGCGTTATAATCGGTACCCGCCGGAAGGCCTTTCCACCCAGAGGAGGGAGGGGGGCGGGTCGCCTGGAATCCGTAAAGTTTAACTTACTTACGGAGCGGACGCAAAAAGGGATCGGCGGGTTCAGTTTTCCGGGCCGGAGTGGAGGAAAAAGGACGTGAGACTCAGGGACAAGCTGATCGTGGCCGGCGGCCTGCTGGTAATGGGCCTGGTGTCGTGGGTGGTGTTTCAGGCGACCCGGCCGGCGCCGGCGATTGTTGTTTCCAGGGAGACAACCTGGCTCACCGAGCCCTTGGCCGACGATGGGTTGCCCGACTACGCCGGGTATCTGCTCGCCCGGGCGAGGGAGGGAGTGACGGCGGAGACGAATGGGGCGGTGCCGTTTTTGCGGGCGATGTGGCCGGCGGGGTTGGAGCCTGGGGAACAGCAGCGGGTGGTGTGTGAAGAGGTGGGGATGGAGGTGCCGGGCGATGTGGGGATGGGTTCGCCGCTCGGCGACAAACGGCTGGAGGAATCGCTCCGCGAATGGTCCGTCGCGCGCGGATCGCGGCCTCGCCTCGAAGAGATCGAAAAGAGCGAAGAAGATTTTGAGTTCGACGACGAAGAGAACGACTTCGAAGAGGTCGATCCGCACGATTATGTGTCGTGGGCATGGCATCAACCATGGACGACGGAGGAAATTCCCCCACTGGCGGCGTGGGTCGATGAACATCAATCGCATTTCGATTTGCTTCAGCAGGCGGCCGGCAAGCCGACCTTCTATGCTCCCTCGCCGACACTGCTGGTTACGCCGAAGTCGAATCTCGTCAACATGCTGCTCACTTCGGAGCAGACGATGTACGACGCGGTGAAGTGCCTGCATCTGCGGGGCATGCGATCGATTGGAGAGGGGAGTCTCGACGCAGCTCGCAACGATTGGGAAGCACAGCTTCGACTCTCGCGGCATCTGAAGGGAGGTTTTTTGATTGGCCAACTCGTCTCGATAGGGATGGAAAACTTTGCCAATGAACTGGCGCTGTGGATGCTTGATGATCCCAATCTCGATCCGGCCACGGCACGGCAGATATTCGAAATCTATCGCGATCTTCCAGTCCGCCGTGCCATTGCGAAAGAGCTTGACGAGGGAGAGCGGCTCTTGCTGCCGAGCATCATGTTCACCCTGTCAGGCCGGCGGGTCGATCCGCATGCCACCGAGGAGGACGAGTTCAGCGGCCTTGCCGCTAGCCACGGCGCCCGCGGGGTCGATTGGAACATTCCGCTCAGGATGTCGAACGAATGGTACGACCGGCTGGTCGATGCCGCCACGACCAGGCCGTACTCAGCACGTGCGGCAAAGTTTGCCCAAGTCACCACGGAACTCAAGGCAATGTCGGGGCGTCTCTCCAGCGATCGCGTTGCTGTGGTCGCTTCGGCCTTTTTGAGCCGGACGTCGCGGAGCGAAACGATGGGAGAGGTACTCATATCACTCTTACTTCCCGCGGTCGAGGCAGCGTGCGGCGCCGAAGATCGCAGTAACACCCACCGCGAGTTGATGACCGTGGCGGCGGCACTGGCCCTCCATCGCCTCGAACATGGCGAATACCCCCAGACACTCGACTCACTTATCCCCGCGCTCCTTCAAGCATTACCAGTCGACGCTTACGAGGGGAAGCCACTTGTCTACCGCCGCAGCGGCGAAGGCTATTTGCTTTACGCTGTCGGTCCCAACGGCCAGGATGACGGCGGTTCGGACGAGGATCGCTCGATCCTGGAAGGCTATGAAGTCGAACTCGACGGACTGCGTGAGACTCACGAGAATGAAAACATCGTTCGCAAATTACTCGGACGCCCCCCGGCCGAATTGCTAGAGGAAGACGCATGGCCGAGGGTGGCCAGCGAGGTGGCGGCAGGCACCGACGACCACGCGATTCGGTTGCCGCTACCAAAGCTAAAACTCCCTGGATTCCCGCCGCCGCGGGAATAACGAATTGGGGCGAGTACCCAGTACCCAGTACCAAGTACTCAGTACTCACAGTACTCAGTAACAAATCCATCTTTTCTTCCAACTTCCAACTCCCCAACTTCCAACTCCCCAACCCGATGCCGAAACTCAAACGCTTCCTCTCCTGGCTGTTCACCGCTTTCATGATCGTGATTGTCTGGCTGGCGATCGCTTACCGGCTCCCCGGCCCGGCGATTGTCGTTTCGCGGGAGACGACGTTCCTTACCGAGCCACTACACGCCGACGGCCTCCCCGACTACACCCGGTATTTGCTCGACAGGGAGCGCGAGGGGGTGACGGCGGAGAATAATGGGGCGATTCCCTTCCTCCAGGCGATGTGGCCGGCCGGGCTCAAGGAACTGGATTATGGCCCGATTAGCAAGGAACTCGGGATGGAGATCCCGCGCGAGCGGGGGATGAGGGATGCAAGCCTGAACAAGGAACTGATCGCGAAGTTGGCCGAGTGGCTGGTGTCGATCGATCCCCAGCGGGCGGAGCTTGTGCGTCAGCGTGAGGAGCGAGCGGAAGCGGAGCTGGACATGGACGATTTATGGGAGGAGCCCGAGGAGGAGTACGACCCCAAGGATGAGGCGTACAACCTGGTTTACTGGGGGCAGGAGCAACCCTGGAGACGTGAGGAGATTCCCTTGCTAGCCGAATGGGTTGATCAGCACCGCCCGTTCTACGACCTGCTACATGAAGCGGCGGCGCGAGAGAGGTTCTACTGCCCTTCGCCCGATTTTTTGGGGACGCCGCAGGTCGATATGGTGAGGGCAAGGTTCCCGGTCAGTCAGGATGTGCGCTCGGCGGTCAGATGTCTTGCCCTGAGTGCGAACCTCGCGCTGGGGGAGGGGGATACCGCCGCCGCGTGGCGCGACTGCCGCGCCATGTTCCGGCTCGCGGATCACGTGCCGCGCGAGTTCATGCTGGGAGAACTGATCTCCATCAATACCGAAACGGCGGCCCATGAGACTGCGCGATTGATCTTGTCGGATCCGCAGCTCGACGCGGTCACCGCCCGCGAGATGCTCGAGTTTTTTCGGGAACTTCCTGCCCGCGATGGGTTGGCGGAACTCGTTGACACGTGGGAGCGGATGGCGGCCCTGTCGTACTCCATCGGCATGTCGCAACAGGGGGGCGACTTACGGCGGCTGGAGGATGACAACCAGACAGATGCGAGCGGGAAGAGCTTCGATCGGTCCCTCGATTGGAACTGGGTCCTCTTGGAGATTAACCTCGCTTACGATGCGATCGTCGCGGATTTAGAGAGTGGAAACTGGAAGAGAGGTGCCACGCTGAACCCCTTCGGAGGGCTGCTCTCCGACGATCCCGAACCGCCGGGGCCGGTCAGAGCCGTTAAGGCTTACGCGAGTCGGAGAGCACGGACCCGGGAGATCGGTCTCATGATGTTGCCGGCACTGCTTCCCGCGTGGCAGCACGGCATGCAGGCTCAGGTGCAGGCGAACAATCATCGGCAACTTTTGACGGTCGCCGCGGCCCTGACCGTTTATCGGCTGGAACAGGGAGAGTACCCGGAGCACCTGACCGACCTTGTTCCCGCCCTGCTTCCGGCTCTGCCGGCTGATCCCTACCATGGCTCGCCCCCCGTTTATCGGCGGATGGATGGCGGGTTTCTGCTCTATTCGCTCGGCCCGAATGGCCAGGACGAGGGGGGATCGAACGACCAGTTGAATATTCTCGAGGGCGCTGAAGTCATTCTGTATGATCTGGAGGAGACCCTGGAAAATGAGAACAACATGCGGCAACTCCTGGGGCGACCCCTGGTGAGCGAGGAGGAGTTTGCCGAGATCGTGAAACCGGCTGACGGCGAGGCAGGGGAAGAAAGGGGGCAGGTTAGGGTGAAGAAGCTAGTGGAGGAGATTCCCGAGAATGCCGACGACCACGCGATCCGCCTGCCGCTGCCACGACTCAAACTCCCTGGCTTCCCGTCTGCGCGGGAATGACTGGGGGTGGGAGGTGGGGGGTGGGGGGCCAGTACCCAGTACGGAGTATGCAGTACATAGTACACAGTAAATTAAGCATACTGTTCTGCCAACTCCCAACTCCCAACTCCCACCATGAAACGCTCCTGGCTCATCCCCCTCGTGGTTTTTGTCGGCATTGCCCTGCTGGTGGCCCAGCTTGTTTTGCCCGGGCCGCGGGTTGTCGTTAGTCGGCAGACGACTCATCTCACCACGCCGCTGGCCGCCGACGGCTTGCCCGACTATGCCGCCTACTTGCTGGAGCAGGGGCGCGAGGGGGTGACGCCGGAGAATAATGGGGCGATTCCCTTCCTGCGGGCGATGTGGCCCGCGGAGTTGCAGGCGGAGCATCGGGCTCCCCTCTGCCGGCACTTGGGGATGGAGATGCCCGCCGCGCCGGGCATAGCCGATTTTGGCCTCGAGGGGGAGTTTGGGAGACTAGTGCTCGCGTGGGTGGAGGAACAGCTCGCGGCAGGGCAGGAACAGGGGGCCGAACTGGAGGAAGAGGCCGAGTTGGGGGGTGGGGAGGAGGAGTGGGACGAGGGGCCGACGGCCAAGGATTTGGCGTGGATGTTGCCCGAACATGCCCGGTCGCAGCCGTGGCGGCGGAGCGAATTGCCGCCGCTGGCCGACTGGATCGACCGGCACGCGGCGGAGTACGAGTTGTTGCACGCGGCGGCGGCGCGGCCCAAGTTCTACTGTCCCTCGCCGTCGCTGCTAGTGACCCCCAACGAGTCGCTGGTGAGCATCATGTTGTCGACGGTGCAGGCGATGCGGACGGCGGGCAATTGCCTGTCGCTCAGGGGGTTTCTCTATCTGGGTGAGGGAGACGTGGCGGGGGCGTGGCGGGAGTGCGAGGCGATCTACCGATTCTCGCAACACACGTCGCACGAAATCATGGTGAGCGAACTGGTGGGGATCGCCCTCGGGAGCGTGGCCGATCGGCTGGCCCTGGCGATCCTCGATAGCGATCGACTTACTCCCGAACTGGCTCGCGAGATTCTCGCCTTTCAGCAGAGTCGCTCGCCGCGCGACACCATGGTGTTGGCAATCGACGAGGGAGAGCGACTGATGTTCGTGACCAGCGTGCTGCAACTGGCGGGAGAACGAGAGGCGGCTACCATCGACGAGTTTGTGGGATCCGACATGGGCCCGCTCAAGCATGTGTCGGTCAATTGGAATGTCGTGCTCGAACGGGGGAATGCCTGGTACGACCGCCTGGTGGCGGCGACGAAACTCGAGGATTGGTCGGCTCGACGGGCCGCGTATCGGGAAATGGAGTCGGAGCTCGATGCCTGGCGCGACAGCATGCTAACGAAGCTGGCGGCGGCGGTCGTCAGTCGTAGCGCGCGAAGCGACGCCATGGCTCATCTGTTGATGGCGATATTCACACCCGCCCTCTCCGCCGCCATGGAGGCGGAGGATCGGGCCAACACGCACCTCCTGCTGCATCAGGTGGCGGCGGCGCTGGCGGTGCATCGGCTGGAACGGGGGGCCTACCCCGAGCAGCTCGACGAATTGGTGCCGGGTTTGCTCAAGACCGTGCCGATCGATCCTTACGGCCGTCCCCTGGTCTATCGTCGGACCGACCAGGAGGGGTATCTGCTTTACTCGCTGGGGGTCAACGGCGTGGACGACAGAGGTTCGAGCGACATGATGGGCTGCTACGAGGGGTACACGATATCGGAGGAGCCGGAGGAAGTTGCCGTCCGCCAGTTGCTGGGGATGGTGCCAGTGGGGGCGGACATTGAGATAGTGGACGAGGTGAACGGGAACTACACCGATATCGAACCCTCGCTGAACGAAAAAATCCCGATGGGTGCCGACGACTGGTCGATCCGCTTGCCGCTACCGCGAGTCGCAGCCCCTGGCTTCCCGCCTCCACGGGAATGACGGGGGGTCGGGGGCCAGAGGTCGGAGGGCAGTCGGTACCGAGTACGGAGTACCGAGTACGGAGTACCGAGTACGGAGTACG
The DNA here is from genome assembly GCA_964650265.1 of uncultured Planctomycetaceae bacterium. GTDB lineage: Bacteria > Planctomycetota > Planctomycetia > Pirellulales > Lacipirellulaceae > CAZYQQ01. The sequence continues at coordinate 24,402 of CAZYQQ010000046.1, read as the reverse complement.
AATCGCACGGTTCTGCCAACTCCCAACTCCCAACTGCCAACAAAAAAAGCACCGCTGCCGGCTTGCCGGCAGCGGTGCCTCGTACGAATACCAGAATTCGACTGCCCTAGAATTCCGACATTCGTGGTAGGTGCCTTGGGAGATGTCGCAGGCGTGGGAGCCCTAAGAGCAGGGCTCCCAGGATGGCGATCATGCCTCCGGTTGGTTCGGGGATGGGGGAGACGGTCGCCAGCGACGCCGATAGGGGCATGTAGCGGACGACACCGGTGTAGGTTTGGGCCGCCTCGTCGCTGGTTGTGCCGTAGTTGGCTTTCCAGGTCGCGTATTGGGCCGCTCCAATGGGGCCGCTGTGGGCATCGTTGGGGAGAGTGCCCGCTGGGGCTCCGAGGTTGTTGCGCCAGACGACGTAGTCCGTCGCGTCGACGGTGCCGTCGTTGTTGTAATCTCCCAACACCCCTTCGACGGTGGCGTGGAATGTGAACTCCAAGTCCTCCGCGCCACCGAGCAGGATGCTTCCGAGCGAGATCGGGGCACCTTGTTCCAACTTGGCCAGCGAGCGGGTCCCTTGCAGGTTCAGTTCGCTCAAGTGAATGCTGGATGCGTTGGCCACTTCCCATCCCGTCTGGCCGTCCTGCTGGAAACTGTGCCAGTTGTTGGTGTCGAGCGCCCCCGACGAGGAGACGATGCTATAGCCGTCGATTTCCACGTTGAATCCACTGGGATTGACGATTTGAGCCTGGCCGGTCGAGGGATCGACTTGCAATTCGAGCGTGGTGCTCGACTGAACGACCGCTCCGACCTTGGTACCGCCATTCTCCAGATGATAGGTGAACTCGACCGGTGTCGTGGCGGCGCCGAACTGGGTGACCGGTAGCAGGAGGGCCCCGAGGGAGACCGACGCGCCGCCATTCAGGGTGCGGTTTCCGCTGATCGCCAACTCACTGATGTGGTTGCTGGCGGCATTCGCTGCTTCCCAAGCCGCGTGGCCATCGTCTTGAAAGCTGAGCCAGCCCGCCGGGTTCAGTACGGGGGCACTCGAGGTCAACGAGTAGCCATCGATGGTGATCGGCGAGCTCGCCGACAGGTTGTTGATCGTCGCTTCGCCCGAGGAGGAATTCACGTACATGACGAGCTGATTCTCGATGGTTCCGATGGCTCGCTGGCCATGTCCCCCCCCGCTGACCGCCACCGAGACGGTCTGTCCCAACGGTAGTCCCCAGGTCGAGATGTTCGAGAACCCACCAGTGATGCTCGCCGCATCGGCGATGACCCACGAATTGCCGACGGTGGGCGAAATGCCACGGAGGTCGACTTCCAGGTTGCCATTCAAGGCGACCCCCCCCGTGGGGGCGACGAGCGGCGAATGGCTCGCCGCACTCGTGATCCTTGCTTGCAGGGTGTGGCTGCCGCCAAGCGTAAAACCGCCGGCGGTGAAGGTGGCCGTGGACCCGACGAGTTGTGTCGTCCCATTCAACGCCGCCGTCCCCACGGCCGTCAGGGTGCCGCCACTCCGGATCGTGAGGGTGGAGTTGGCGCTGAGGGAGATATTGCCGGGAAACATTCCGGGTGTCCCCTCCGTGGGGTCGATATTCAGCACGCCACCGTTGCGGACCTCCAGCGACGAGGCGTTTGCGATGGTGAGACCCGAGGGGTCCAGCGAGCCCGTGTCGGAATCGAGATAGACGTGATGGCCATTGTTGATGACGGCGATCTCGTTGAAGGCGAATCCACCTTCTCCCGCGTCCGGCACGAAGGTCGCGCTATTCAGGAGCCAATTGCCGGCCTCGTTGTAGTCGAGGTTCACGGCTCCGGTCCAGACATTGTCCACGCCCATGGCGGGAGTAGCGGCCATCGCCAACGCAGCGGCGAGGCCCATCAGGTATCTCTTGATATGCAATCCGAATCGTTTCATGGAAGGCTCCTTTTTGGAAGTTGGTGAAACCTAGCGGCCGCGACGAAGCGCGAGTGCCAGGCAGCCTGCCATGCCGAGAAGGACCAGGGTGGAGGGCTCGGGGACCGCGAAGGCCGCCAGATCGGCGGTCAGTTGGGCGGCACCACCCGGGTAGATCGATTTGAACTGTCCAAAGTCGTCGAGATCGATCTTGCCATCGAAATTGATATCGCCGAGCGAGTAGCTCACGGGGCCATCCAGATGACCCTGCATGTTGTCGCGTAGAAGCCAATAGTCGAAGACGTTGACGCTGCCATCGCCGTTGAAATCACCCGTCAGTTCGGCGGTGGTCAGTACCAATTGGGGTGGATTGCCCCCCTCGATGTCGTCGAACAGGCGGACACTTCCATTGGGGCCATACCAGCTCAAGACGATGATGTAACCGAGATTGTCCTTCGCCGCATTGAGACCAGCCAGCACAGACGAGTCCGCCAGACCGCCAGCGAAATAGGTATTGATGGGGTTGTTGGCATCGAGAGACAGGTTGAGGGAGGAGACCGGAGGCGACTCGATCCAAAAGCCATTGGCCGGACTGACCGCCGCGCCATAACTATTGTAGGTCACGGCTGCCTGGTGCATACCGTGTTGGTCGAAAGCGATGACTCCTGGGGAACTCTCGTAGACAAGCTGTTCGGGGGTCGCGTCTGGCTTGGGATAGACCAGGTAGGTGTCGTTGGTGAAGGGATTTCCTTGGAGGCCCCCCTCTCCCGTGTCGTAGTACTGGATGTAGGCCTCGGTGATAATCCCCGAGACGCCACTCAAATCGAATTGAATGAGTGCCGCTGCACGATCCGCGTTGGTATTTCGCCGCACTTTCAGGCCAGTGCCATTATCGGTAAGCGTTCGGCTGGCGGCAGGATCTTGGGTAATGCTGGTGTCTTGCACGGCGGAAAGGGTATATTCCGCGGCCATCGCTGGCTGTGTCGCCAAGGCCAGCGTGGCGCCGGCTAGTCCCGCAAACAAAAGACGGGGGATTCGCATCATGAGACTCCCTGAAATAGTGGAATGAGCATCGAGATTAGGAACCGCGGAGCGTGAGAAGGGCAGCTCCCAGGGCCGAAGCAACACGTGCAACGGCATAGCTGTGCCTCGTATTGTAAATTGTAAACATTGTGCGCGTCAACAAACTGTGCCGGTTTTTACGATTGGTCCTCCCCCAAGGGAGCGAAGTACTTGCGGCTCGCCACAGGGATCTAGTCGATCGATTCGAGCGTGATCCAAAACGCCTGCCATGGGGAGGAGGCGGTCAGGCTCAGACCGTCGGTCGCCAAGGACTTGCCGGTGGCTTCTTGGGGAGACTCCCCAGGGATGGTCACCCGATAGCGTTTGTCGCCGAGCAGTCCTTTCAGCTTAACGACCTCGCTCGCGGGACCACGGTCGAGACGGAAGGCCAACACCAGCCCGCGATCCCGCTCTGGCTGGAGGAATTCGACAGCCATCCATCCCGCCGGCTTCGGTCCGGGGGCCGGCTGCGGGGTGAGGTGATAGACGTCGGCGCCATCGATCAGGTGGCGGCTGGCTTTGTATCGTTCGATAATCTGCGTGGCATGTTCCAGTGCCGGCTTGGGCCACTCGTCGAGTCGCGCGGAAACGCCGTACTGGCCCCCCATCGCCGCAACATGCATGAACTCCCACCAATCGGGAGACTTGCTCGTCAGCCGGGCGCCGGTGCTGGCGGTTCGATTCTCCGGCACGTCGCCGATCATCCAATGGTTGCACATTTCGGGTGCCGAGTGGAGGAGCGAACCCCACATGAGCTGCGGCCCTCGCCGCGGATTGACGGTATCCGAAATCCAAGAGGAATGGGACTGCGAGAGGATGCCCGTATCCCAGCGTCTGGCGCCACTGGAACAGTTCTCCACGATCATGTGGGGATAGGCTTTGCGGAGCGATTCCAGCCAGACGTTGTAGCCGGCCAGATGGTCGTGGAGCCGGGTGTGGAACACATCGTCGCGGGCCGATTGGAAGCTCCCGCCGATCGAGATATTGTAATCGAGCTTCACCCAGTCGATGGTGCCACTTTCGGCCAACTTCTCGATCACCCTGGTCATGTGATCGCGGACCGCGGGGATCGAGAAATCGAGATGGGCTCTCCCATCGCTGATGACCGGGATGCCGTCGTTCGACAAGCACCACCCAGGGTTGCGGAGGAAGGTCTCGGTGGTGGGGGCGATCAACTCGGGTTCGACCCAGATGCCGAACTTCATCCCATGGTCGTGGACGGCCTTGATGATCGGGGCCAGGCCGGAGGGGAACTTGTCGCGGTCGACTCGCCAGTCTCCCGAGCGAAGTTTCCAAAACGAGCCACTTGCCGCGCCGTCGCCGTACCAGCCGGCGTCGATCACGAAGACCTCGCAACCGATTTTGGCCGCGACGGGAATGATCTTCAGCAGTTGTTGCTCGTCGATGTCTTGCCCATAGGCGTACCAGGTGTTGAATTGCACCAACAGCGGCACACCTTCGGGCCGGGGACGAAAGACGAACTTCCGCTGATAGCGATGGTGAGCATTGGCGGGTCCGTCGAGGTCGTCGCCGGGGCCAATCGCCACCGCCGCACTGGGCAATCGGAAGCTCGCGCCGGGGGCCAACCGTAGTGGTTTGTCGTCGTCGAAAACCATGCCGAATCGGCAGTCGATATGCGACTCGTCGGGTGTGAACTCCGCCCGCCAGTTGCCCGAATAGGCCAGGTCGGCCACCATCGTCAGGCCGGGCTCGAGCATGGTGAGCGCCCACCAGGGAGCGGTTCGTCCCGAGGAGCGGCCATCGTTGCGGTTGCCGTAGCCCACGGGCTCGCTGGCGAGTTCTCGTTGCCGGAAATTCCACTCCACGCGATCGACCATATCGAGGGTGCCGATGCGTCCCGGAGCGACGCGGCAGGCAAGCGAGTTCAGGCCGGCCAGCTCGACGGGGCGATCTCCCTTGTTCAGGCACTCGAGGCTGGTCACGATGACGCCTGTTTCTCCCTGGGCCTGGAGCTTGAGCCGAAACTCGAGGGGGAGTTCCCGATGACGGAGGAGTGCCGCGATCGTCGGAGTATCAGTCCCTGCGCCCGATGGCGTGACCTCGACGACCTTCAAGTCGGTAGAATCGAACGGCGCACCGTCGACTTGCCCCGCGACGGGTTCTCCGGCGGCAAGCAACTTGCCAGCGGCCAGACCCCACCGGCAGAGGAGACGATCCCCTTCGATCTCCAATACCACTCGTGTGTCTCCCGACACAAGCTGCTCCGCGGTGGCCGCGCCACACCCTAGCAGGCCCGCACAAAGGCAGATTGCCCATGCGGATTGGGAGAGTAGCGAACTCGATTGTTTCATTGCCAATCCCATGCACTCATCAGATAAGTTCGTTGAAGTCGCGGAGGGGCGTCGCTTCCATCTCCCTCGACTACTCTGCTCGTCAGATACCGTAAGCACCGACGATCTCAATCTGCAACTTGCTTCCAAGGAAGCCAGCCGGCTTCGGTGCGAGAGGCAGCGAAGCCGGCTGGCGACAAATGGTGTTCGCGATCTCTACTTCTTGTGCCAGACCGCGAGTGAAAACTTAAGCCGCGTGGCGGCGACGAAGGACGAGCAGGCTGGCACCGACCAGGCCACCAAGCAGGATGGTCGAGGGCTCGGGAACCTGTGCGTCAGCCGTTGTGAGCACCAATCGGACAGGGTTGCCCCCTTCGATATCGTCGAACAAGCGGCCATTTCCATTGGGGCCATACCAGCTCAGGACGATGATGTAGCCAAGGTTGTCCTTCGCGTCATTGAGACCAGCCAGCACATCGGCGTCCGCCAGACCGCCAGCGATATAGGTCTCGATGGGATTGTTGGCATCGAGAGTCAAGTTGAGCGACGAGACCGCGGGGGATTCGATCCAGAAGCCACCGACCGCCGCGCCGTAGCTGCTGTAGGTCACGGCTGCCTGATGCATGCCATCCTGGTCGAAAGCGACCCCCGCGGAACTAGTGTAGACAAGCTCTTCGGGAGTTGCCGTTGGGTTGGGATAGACCAGGTAAGTGTCGTTGACGAAGGAGTTTCCCTGGAGGGGGCCCTGTCCCGTGTCGTAGTACTCGAGGTAGGCCTCGGTGATCTCTCCCGTGACGCCACTCAGGTCGAATTGGAAGAGTGCCGCCGCACGGTTGGCGTTGGTGTTCCGCCAAACCTTCAGGCCATTGCCATCATCGGGAAGCGTTCGGCTGGCGGCGGGATCTTGCGTGATGCTCGTATCTTGCACGGCATCGAGCGTAAACGTCGCGGCCGAGCCGTGCTGCGCGACGAGGGCGAGTGCGGCGGCAACCGTTGCCGCCAGCGCGAGTCGAGTTCTTTTCATTAGACACTCCCAGGATAAGAGGAAACAACCAGGTGCGGATCTGCTGGCAGCGCGCCGGAAAAGCTCTCGCCTGTTGCGGAGAAATGGGCGCTACATTGCGCATTGTAAATTGTAGACAATTTTGGTGTCAACAAGTTACGGCGATTTTTCCGATTTTTCCGGCCCACTCAGCCTGGGGCACATCGCTCGCTTCACCCTAACGGCGAGGGCTGGCCGCCTTGTTGGAGGTCGAAAACAGCTCTGGCGAGGCAAAGATCACCTGGTCGTCGACCTTGATCTCGACCGTCCTTAAGTAGGGCCGCAGCGCTTCCAGGTTGGGCTCGACTCCCAAGCCAGGGCTGTCGGGCAGGGCCACTTCCCCCCGGGCGTCGGGTATGAGGAGGTCGTCGTCGAACGCCCGCGCCAAGGCCGAGGGGCGGAACGGGTATTCGCAAAGGGTTGCCTCCTGGTGCCCGGCGTAGGGGTGGATCGAGGCACTGAGGGCGAGGTGGCTGGTGAAGGTGTGGTTGACATACTGCACGCCGTGGGCTTGGGCGTAGTCGGCGGCAGCATGGGCCGCCGTGATGCCCCCCACGCGCCCCGCATCGATCTGCAGATAGCTGAGCCCGGCGAAGTCGACCATGTTCTTGGCCTGATGGTAACTATGGCACCCCTCGCCACCCGCCAGACGAAGGGAACCGGCCGATTTGGCCAGCTCGCGATAGGAGCCCATGGCCGAGTGAATGAAGGGTTCCTCCAGCCACTCGACGCGGGTCGCCATCAAGTCGGGCAGGCGCAGCCGGGCGCGTTCGACGTCGTCGTCCCAGACGGCACCGGCATCGACCAGCAGGATGCCATCTTCCTCCATTCCTTCCCGAGCGGCGTGCAATTGATCGGCGTCGGCGGCCACCGTGGTGTGACCAAAGGGCCCCCAGCCAAACTTCACCGCGCGGAATCCTGCCTGACGAGCCGCCTTGGCGCGCTCGAGCGTGTCGGCGGGTGTTTCACCAAACAACACCGAGGCGTAGGCTGTTTTGGGATAGGCCTGCTTGAACCCGAGCAGCGCATAGACCGGCGCCGAGAGCCTCTTTCCCAATAGGTCCCAGAGCGCGATATCGATGCCGGAGAGGGTGTGTCCGGCTTGCAACAGATCGAACGAGTTGGCGCGAACCTGGGCGTGAATGCGGCGGATGTCGCTAGGGTCGCGGACCGTCTGCCCGAGGACGGACGCCGAGACCGGTTTGCAGGCGGAATGGGAGAGAGGGCAGTTCCATGCGGCGATGGAGACGAGTGGCGAAGCTTCGCACTCACCCCAACCGACGAATCCTCCGGCGCACACACGCACCAACAGGGCATCCTGGCTGCCGTCGCCGATGTCATGGACCTCGGGCATCGACAGGTAGAAAAAATCAACGGCTTCGATCTTCATTTGATAGGTATCACCAAAAAAACACGTAGAGACCGCCAAACACGGCCACCAGAACAATCCACCAAAAAACAACGCTCACATACCAGGGAGACCAGGGGGGAACGAGCAACATCGAACGGTCCCACATGCCGGCCGTGGGAGTTGCCGCCTTGAGCATCGGGATTCCGGCAAACAGCAGCATCGCCGCCACGACAAGCAGCGAGGTGACAATCGGGCTCCATGCCGCGATCGCGATCACCAGACCACTTGCGAGCAGGGTGGTCGACCACTCCACTATCGCTGGACGCTGGCCCCGCAACAATGCCATCAGCAGCCACGCGACGAGCATCGTCGCGCCGGCCATCACCAGCGAGTTCTTGAGATGTTCGGGGAGGAACGGAAGCGAGTAGCCCATGTCGGTGAGGACCCCTTTGACCAGCGTGAAAGGGACCGTCAGGATGGCGAGCCACAAACAGGCCCGCGCCGCCAGCGGGTTGGGCTTTCGCCAGAAGGCAGCGCAGAGAAACACGACGACGATCGGCGCCGCCATCGGGGCCCACAAGTCTTGTGCGTAGCGAAACATGCTGTCCCACCGCATGATGATCGGAGCGATGAGGGCCCCCGCCATGAGCGACAGGACCCCCGCCCAGCGGCCGGCGGTCACCAGTTGCTGCTCCCGCCAGTTGCCGCCACCACTGCGTTCGACGATGTCGAGAGCCACGATCGTGGAGGTCGAGTTCACCAATCCGGAGATGGTCGACATGATCGCCCCGGCGATGGCGGCCGCCACGAAGCCGCGGAACCCTTCCGGGACAACGGTCGCGACGACATGGGCGTAAGTCGTGTTGGCATCCTCCAGGTTGGGGTTGATGACGTAGTAGGCCATCCCGGGAAAGCAGGTCGCCAGTGGCAACAGCACTTGCAGGCCACCCGCCAGGAGCACCCCCATTCGCGCGTGCCAGTCGCTCCGCGCCGCGAGGCAACGCTGGTTGATGTATTGGTTGGTGGCGTAGTACCAGGTGTTGGTGGAGAGCCCCAGGATCACGAGCGCGGTCCAGGGAACCTCGGGATCGTCTGCCGAACTGATCAAATGAGCCCGGCTCCCTTCGCCAAGGACGGCGGCAAAATCCCAGTCGATGTAACTCATCGTGGCGTAGAACAGATAAAAGCCACCACTCATCAGCAGCACGCATTGCAGCGAACTGGTCCAGGCCACGGCGCGCAAGCCACCATACACCGTGTAGAGCCCAGTGATCCCGGCGAGGACCCAGACGGCGGCCAACTGCGGCACATCGGGCCACATCGCCTTGAGCGCGATCCCACCGGTGTAGAGTGCCAGCGGGTAGTTCACCAGGACGAAACTGGCGATGGAAATATAGGCATACAGCGTCCGCGTCTTGGGCCCGTAACGCTGCTCCAGGTACTCGGGCATCGTGGTGATACGATTGCGCAGGTAGAGTGGCACGAACACCCACAGCAGAATGGACAACGCCGGGACGACGAGCCACTCCCAGTTCACCGTCGGCATGCCAATTTGATAGGCGTATCCCATCTCGCCGACAAACTGTTCGGAACTGACCCCGGCCGCCACGATCGACATGCCGATCACGTACCACGGCAAACGGTTGTCGCCACGGAAGTAGCCGCCGACCGATGAGGTGTGCCCCCTGGCCGAGACGAATCCCAACAAGAGCACCAGGACGAAGTATCCCGCAAACACCACTAGGTCGATCGTTGAAAACACGGTAGGACTCGCCCTGCTACTAGAAGGTGATGGAGAGTCCACCGTCGACGACGAGTACCTGCCCCGTAAGATACGAAGCATCGGGGCTCGCAAGAAATGCGGCCACCCCGGCGATTTCACCTGGTTGGGCGGCCCGCTTCAGCGGCAGGTGATGCCCCGCGACGTAGTTTGTCTGGAACCAGTCGCCATCCAGTTCGTTCGTGCCGTCTGGAAGCACGCTCATGGGAGTACGAACAAAGCCGGGGGCGATGGCGTTGACCAGGATTCCGCGCGGGGCCAACTCGAGGGCCAGGCAGCGGCAAAGTTGATTGATGGCGGCCTTCGCCACGGCATAGCCGCTCGCCCGTTGTTCGACGCGCTCGCCATGGATCGAGGTGACGTGGACCATCCGCCCGCCGTCGGGCATCAAGGGAGCGAGCTGGCGGCTGAGCCGCAGCGCTCCCCCCAGCATGCCATCGAGACACTCGCGCCACACCTCGATCGGGCCGCCCAGCAGGTCGGTGTGGCGAAAGAAGCCCGCGCAGTTGACCAGCACGTCGACTCCTCCCCACGCTTCCCGCACCGAACCAGCAAGCTGGTCGACAACCGCCGCCTGGCTGTAGTCGCCCGCGACGACAAGGTGGTCGCCTGGCGCGAGGCTTTGCAGCGTCTCGCGGAGCAACGGCTCGCGACGGGCATTGAGGCAGACGTCGTACCCGTCGGCGGCCAGTCGGATGGCGGTCGCTAGGCCGATTCCCGACGACGCCCCCGTCACCACCACTCGCCGTCTAGTTGTGTAGTCGTTGCCGGCCATCATGCGTCGACTCCGGCGTGGATCGAGACCGACGTTTCCAGCACCTCACCGGGTGCCAACAGGCTGCACTGGCCCAGCGACGCCGCTTCGTTGACGCTGATCGGCATGGTGGTGCAAGGTTCGAGGATCGCCGTCGTGTGGCCGTCGAAACCCCCTTGCGAGGCGAAGAGCCAGGCGTAGGGGAAGACCGACGTGTCGAATCGGTATTCGAACCGCAGCCGGCTCGCCGGGCGGGTCCAGGCCATCCTTCCCGTCTCGAGATCGAACAAATAGTAGAAGTCGACCGTGCCGCTATCCGCGGGCATCACGTTGGCCGTTTGACCCTCGATGGTCGGCCACGCGAAGGGTTCGGTGGTGTCGAAGCGCGAATAGGCCAGATCGGCCACCTGGGCCGATCTGGCCGGGCACTCGATCACATCCCCTTCCATGACGTTCATGGCCGCATGCAGCTTCCAGAGGAATCGCCGCTCGGCGCCGCTGGTATTCTCGATGCGGTAGTCGAGGTCGATAATCGGGCCGTCATCCCGCAAGGTCATGCGGCGCTCGTAGAGCAGGCCGATGCCTGGCAGCAGCCCGTGCATCGTGAAGGTGTTCTCCTCCCAGCTCCAGTCGAGGGGTGTGGTCCACAACTCGCCATGGTCGGGGGAGTCGATTCCATCGATTGTTTCGGGGAGATCGTTGGGAAGCAGCTCGTCGATCCCGCCAAAGAAGTGGGGGTCGTACTCGCTGCCGGGGGAGAGACGCGACAGCTTCAGGCGGGCATTATTCCAGAGGAATTGATATCCCGTCGCGAGGTGCTGAATCTGAACGATGCGCCCACCAACCTCCGGTGCCACCGCGACTTCCAAATGTCCTGACCGAAGGATGAACAGCCGCGGACCACTCGGGAGGGGGCTGGTGAAAGCGATACTCACTATGTCTTGCCCTTTGGCGGAGAACCGTCCAACGGCGCCTCCGATTCGATGTGGGCGGTCAACGCCGCAACGGCCGTGTCGGCGTCCGCTCCGCGGAAGGAGTCGATCAGGTCGCGGTGTTCCTGATAGATGTCCATCGTGTTGGCGTATTTCGGATGGTTCTCGCGAAAGTGGGTCCAGATCCGCGCGACCAGGACCGACCAGATGGCATGCAGGTCGTGCTGTCCCGAACGCATGATGAACGAGCGGTGGAGCGCGATGTCCTGCTCGGCGATTTCGATGTAGTTCTTCTGCTCGCAAGCAAACTTCAGGCGAATGAGAATTCCATCCCAATGGGCAAAGTCGTCGGCCCCGGCTTGCTCGATGAAGTGCCGCAGCGCGAAGGTTTCCACCGCCCGTCGGATGGGAATGATCAACTCTCTGACCGTTTCGGGGGGGGCTGGCGCGACCTGGACTCCCCGGTTCGGGGTGCCGGTGAGCAACCCTTCGAACGTCAGTTGTTGAAGCGCTTCGCGGATCGGTCCGCGGCTGACGCCGAATCGCGACGACAATTCGATCTCTCGCAGGGGGGTCCCTTCCGGCAAATTGCCCGAGATGACTTCAGCCCGAAGGCGATCGACGATTTGGTCGCGTAATCCGCGTACAAGTCCGGTAGCCATGTCTTGGTCTCTGCAATTTCAAGCGATCTGACAAAACGCAGGGGGGCGACTGATCCATGCCGCTGCCACGGGCCCCCGCGTTGGAGAGCATCCGCCCAACAGCTTACCCCGGCGCATTGTCGATTGTCAACAGCGAAAGGACTTGCGGGTGGCTGCAATAAATATGACCTCTATACGATGCCTGGCCCCGTGAGCCAATACCAATCGTCGGCTCAGAGGGTGCCGAGTTCGTCCAACTGGGCGCGGACGATTTGGCTGAGTCGCAGGCGCTCTGCTTGCTGGGCAGAGGTGAGAGGTTGCCGGGAGGCCCCCATGGCGAATCCCCGCTGTTCGACCCCTACCCGGAAGCCTTCCGGAAAGTCGAGTCCCCCCAGCATGGCGTCGAACAGGGGGAGCAACCGCTGCTGCTGGGCGAGGGCTCGTTCCATCTTCCCCTGGCGCGCCAGGTCGTAGATGTCGCGGGTCAGTTCCGGCGCCACGCCGCTCGTCGCATGGGTTCCCCCGTCGGCACCGATGGCGATCATGGAGGCGAGGACCGGCTCCCATCCCGTTAGGAAGACGAAATCGGGCCGCACCGGCCTGACCGCCGCCAACATGCGTTGCATGGCGGACAGGTCACCCGTGCTGTCCTTGATGCCGACGATCCGTTCGAACTCGGCCAATCGCCGGAGCGTTGCCACGTCGATGGGCGAAGCGAACATCGGGATGTTGTAGAGGGTGATGTCGATCGGGCTGCGGCTGGCGAGCTCGCTGAAGTAGGCGAAGACCGATTCGGGGCTCAGCCGGTAGTAGAACGGGCTGACAATCGCCACGGCGCGGGCACCGTAGTCGGCGTAGGTCGCACACGCCGCCAAGGTCTCCTTGACGTTCGCCTCGGCGGCGCCCGCCAGCACCGGGACACGCCCATCGGCCACTTCGCAAGCGATTTTGACAATGCGTTGCCGCTCCTCGGGAGTGAACCGCGTGAACTCGCTGGTGGAGCCATTGGGATAGAGCCCGTGGACCCCCTGCTCGATGAGCCAATGGAGATAGCGGCGGAGTTCGCCTTCGGCAATCTCCCCCTGCGCGTCGAGCGGGACCATGTGAGGGGTGAACACCCCATGGATCGGCAATGTCATGCTCATCATCCTACCCGTGATGGCGGGGTGCGGGCCAGGGACGCGAGCCCTCGGAGCGCCAACATAACGGAATGCGTCACGAAATAGGCCACGGATTGACGCGGATCGTACGGATCACCACGGATCAGAAAACGCCAAACAGAAAACGGTTCACGATGTGACACCTTCTGATCCGTGGTGGTCCGCCGGACCCGTGATCATCCGTGTCCCATCGTCACACAAAAACCATGTCGCCAGTTCATGCGACAAAGCGGGGGCGTTAGCGGCCGCGGAGATTCTTCGGGTCGTCATCTCCTCCGGTGACCTGGACCCGATGGGGTTTCTCTCCTCCCCAGGTCAGATTGATGACCAACTTGTCGGTCGCGCCGTCGATCGTCTCCTCGAGGCCCGAGGTGGCGACGTTGCCATATTTTTGGGGGGCGTGCCACTGGTAGCCCGTGTCGCCCAACTGCTCAGCCGCCGTCACCTCGATGCGGTTGGTTCCCCGGTAGACCCCTTCCTTACCGCAGTCGAAAGCCCCTTGCTCGTTGATCGTCGCAAGACCGGGCCGTCCCTCGCCCACAGGCAGGAATCGAATGAAGCCATAAGTCAGTGGCTTGCCATCGATCATGACGACACCAGAAACAGGGACTCGATTCGGCGGCGATCCCCCACATCCCCCCACCACCAGCAGCACCACAGGCCACATTAAGAATGCCCGCCAAGGCGACTTTATATGCCGCTCAGAATCCCTAACTTCCATGGTACTTTACTCTCCCCGAAATGTTTGCGAAGCGATGGTCCCCATTTCGTCGTAGACCGTTTGGTCGATCGACTCGGATACAAAATCGACACTGCCATCACCCATCAAAAAGTTGCAGCCCCCGCCAAGGTGCTCGCTACCGAAGGCCCCGTTGTTGCGAGCTCCCCAGGTCTCGAGGCGATAAGGCTCTTCTCCGGGTGGGGTATTGATGGCGGCCTTTGTGGTCCGCAGGGTGCTCTCGTGGCGCGACGCGTAGGCCCACAGGCTGTAGCCATGCATGGTATCCCCCTTGATGACCTCGCCACTGGCGATGGTGTTGCTCAGGCCATCGGTAATTTTGCTCGGCCGCAGATGGATGGTGTAATTGAACATGCCCGTGTTGCCACAAAGCGTGGTTTCGGTGATGTCCGACGCGACTGGCCTGCCCCCCCGGATCGGGAAATCCTTCGGGCCGTAGGTGCCATGGCAAAGGGCGTAGCTGCTGGTGCCCGCTACGCGCTCCGAGGAATGCCAGCCACTTCCCTCGCATTCCTGGCAGGTTGCTTGGGCCGTGTTCGAGGGGCAAACCAGGATCGTGGGCCGCATGGTGATCAAAGCGTATCGATCGGGGTCGGATGACCAATTCGACATCCCCCAATTGAAGACTCCTCCATCGTCCACGTGGGCCATGTCGTACATGGTCGAGTTTTCCATGTAAGGGAGCAGCAGCACATAGGCACTCGATCCTTGCTGCACGTTCACACCCGACGGGCAGCGGCAGGGGGCTCGATTACCGGCCCCAGCGCAGCCGTACCGGCCGGGAGGAAAAGTCCGCTTGGCCGACAGATAGTTGTGCATCGCAAGTCCGACTTGCTTCATATTATTGGTGCAACTGGCGCGACGAGCCGCCTCGCGAGCCGCCTGGACCGCGGGTAGCAGCAGAGCGACCAGCACGCCGATGATGGCAATCACCACCAGCAGCTCGACAAGGGTGAAACCGCGACGAGATCCATGGTCCGTGGTCATGGAAGAACACTCTGGAGGAATGGGAATCAAGTTGAAAGGAGAAGCCATATGAGGAGCCATGGCCGCCAGAATAGCGTGTGCCCCATGCTCTTGGGGAAGTATCTCACAACAAATGTAGATTGTCAACAATAGTGAAATCAGGCCAATCCGGGGTGTGTGTCTTCTATTATCGGCACCTTGCGTGCGGATAACCGCATTTCAGGGGTCTGGGGCCAAAGGGGAGGAGAACGCACAGCCTGGACGCAGCGTGGACCAGGGATTGAGCCAATTTGGTTGGCCAAAGTGTTGATGTCACGGCCATATGTGTCTATTGTTGACAATTGGCTCCCCGAAGCATTCGTCCAGCCGGGGCGGCGGGGCAGGAACTAGAGACAATAGGCTTCGCCACCCTTTTCCCAGCCGAAATCGGCCACAAAGAAGAGGGTGGAGAGGATCGACTTGCGGAAGAGGCGTGCCGAAATGGGGAGTCGATCGAGAGTTCGCCGAGGTTGGTTCGGTCGTTTCGAATTGCTCGAGCCACGGCATGTGCTCGACGGTTCGGTCGTCATCAACGAACTGATGTATCACCCCGCGGTCGGGGCCGAAGCCGATTACGAGTTCGTCGAACTCTACAACCAGATGTCGATCCACATGGACATCTCGGGTTGGCGGCTCGAAGGGGGAATCGATTACACGTTTGCCGAAGGGACGATCATCCCCGGCCGCGGATACGCCGTGATCGCCTCGAATCCCTCGGCATTGGCGGGTGCCGGGGGCATTCATATCGCTCCCGGCGCGTTTTCGGGAACCCTGAGCAACTCGGGCGAGGAAATCATCCTGGTCAACCGGGATGGCCGCCGGATGAGTGTCGTCGACTACAAGGACGCCGATCCATGGACCAGCGGTCCCGATGGCTCGGGTTTCAGCCTGGCCAAACGAGACGAGTACTCCGACAGCAGCCAGCCATCGAATTGGCGCGCCAGCCGCGAGGTCGGCGGCACACCGGGAACGGCCAACTTCCCAAATGGTGACGACCCGGGCCCAGCGGTCGTGTTCAACGAAATCGCGGCGGCCGATTCAACTCACTTCTGGATCGAGATCGCCAATCAAGGGACGACCACGGTCGACCTGAGCGGCTACCAAATCACCAACACCAGGGGGGCTGGCGCGACTTACACCTTCGGAAGTCAAACGTTGGCGGCCGGCGAAGTGCTGCTCCTCGACCAATCGTCGCTCGGCTTCGGCGCTGGCATTGACGACAACTTGTTTTTCACCACCACCGGGCAAGACCGATTGCTCGACGCCCGCAAGGTCACCGATGAGGTCCGCGGTCTCGCCGCCGGGCATGGCCCCGCGTGGCTGTTTCCCTCCGTCGCCACCCCTGGAGGAGCGAACGAGTTCCAGCTCAATACCGATATCGTCATCAACGAGATCATGTACCACGCGATGCCACAGTATTCCGTGGCGGCGGCGACCGAGACGATCAATCTGGTGGCGATCAACGCGACCCAACAATGGCGATACAATCAGGCCGGCTTCGGTTTGGGCCCGAACTGGGCGAGTGTCGCACATGGCGTGAACGGCTTCACGTGGTTCCAAGGCCCGGGCGTGCTGGGGTGGGATACGACCCCACCCGGCGTGCTCAATTCCTACCCGATCCGCACCACGCTCAACCCCCCCGGCAGCGTGGTGACGACCTATTACGAAACCGATTTTCTCTTCGATGGCGATCTGAACGAAGTCGTGCAGCTTTCGCTCGGCCACATCATCGACGATGGAGCCGTGTTCTATCTGAATGGTGTGGAGGTGTTGCGGTACAACATGCCGGCGGGAAATATTACGTCCGGCACGCGGCCGAATGGTAATGGTATCGAAGCCTCCTACGTCGGGCCGGTGGCGATTCCCAAGTCCGCGCTGGTGGTGGGCACGAATCGGCTTTCGGTGGAGGTTCACCAGGTGGCGGCCTCCACCGACGTCCTGATGGGGGCCGAACTCTTCATGCAGGTCGCCACCGAGCCGGCGGTGCCGTTTGCCGAGGTCCCCGAGGAATGGATCGAACTTTATAACAAAGGGACGGCGGCGGTCGACCTCTCCGGTTGGAAGTTTTCCGATGCGATCAACTACACGATCCCCGCCGGCACGATCATTCCGGCGGGAGGGTACCTGGTCGTCGCCAACGATGCGGTCGCCCTTCGTGCCAAGTATCCCGACGTGGCGAGCCTCATCATCGGCAACTTCAGCGGCAAGCTCTCCAACTCCTCCGATCACATCGTGCTGGTCGACTCCGTGGGCAATCCGGTCGACGACGTTCGCTACTTCGACTCGGCCAACTGGCACAAGCGGGCCGATGGTGGCGGCTCGTCGCTCGAACTCCGCTCGCCCCACATGGATAACGCGAAGGCCGAAGCCTGGGCTCCGAGCCTCGAAAGCGACAAGAGCGAGTGGCAGACCTACACCTACACCCAGTTGGCCGCGGCCGACACCGGGCCCCTGCTTTGGAACGAATTCCTGTTCGGCTTCCTCCAAGGGGGGGCGGTGCTGATCGACGACGTGAGCCTCGTCGTCAATCCGGGGACACCCGGCGCGATGCAGCTAATTCAGAACGGCACTTTCGAAGCGGACGCGCTCGGTGCCGGGCCACTCAAGTGGCGGATCCTTGGCAACCACCATGGTACGGTGGTGCTCGATCCAGCGAACCCTGCCAACAAAGTCCTCCAGTTGGTCGCGACCGGTCGCACCGACCACGAAGGAAACAACGCCGGCACGACGCTGGCCGGCAACACGCCGATCGTCAATGGCCTGACCTACGAAGTGTCGTTCAAGGCCAAGTGGCTGAGCGGCTCGCCCCAACTCAACTCACGGGCCTACCTCAACCGGGTTACCGATACGACGATCATCGATGTCCCGCGCCACAATGGCACGCCGGGCACGCAGAACTCGACCTACGTGCCCAACGCGGGGCCGACCTATGGCGAGTTGAAACATGGACCCATCCTTCCCGCGCCGAACGAAGAGGTCACCATCTCGGTGCGGGCCGATGACCCCGATAGCATCGCCTCCATGACCCTCTTCTATGCGGTCGAGGGAGGGGCCTTCCAGTCGGTCCCCATGGGCCTCCAGCCGAGCGGGCTCTACGCCGGCACGATCCCTGGGCAGGCGGCGGGGGTTAGCGTGCAGTTCTATGTCCAAGGTATCGATGCACTGGGGGCTGAGTCGACCTTTCCCGCGGCGGGAGCCGATTCGCGGGCGATGTTCGAGGTCGACGACGGCCTGGGGCCGTCGACGCCAATCGAGTCGATCCGCATCGTGGCCCGGTCGACCGAGGCGGCGGCCCTGCTCGACCCGACGAACGTCATGAGCAACCAAAACATCGGCGCAACGATCATCTACAACAATAGCCAGGTGTTTTACGACGTCGGGTTGCGGCTGAAGGGAAGCTCCGCCAGCCGCGGCCACCCCGTCTGGGGAGGGAGCTACACCATCGAGTTCAACCCGGACGATTTGTTCCGGGGCGTGTACGACGAGATCGCGATCGATTCCTCCGGCGGACCGTCGAGCATCGGACAGCAGCAGGTCCAGTTGCTGGTCAACCAGATTGTCAACCATGCCGCCCATGGCCTGGCGAGCAACTACGACGATTTCGTCTACATGGTCTCGCCGAACATGGCCGATACGGGAGTCGCCGCGCTCCAATTGGCCCGGTACAGCGATGCCTATCTCGACGAGTCCTACGCCAATGGCTCCGACGGATACTTCTACGAATACGAGTTGATCTACTACACCAACGTCACCGTCGACGGCACGCCCGAAAGCCCGAAGGTCCAGGAATACACCGGCGTGGTCCGCGTTACTCCGCAGGACCTGGGGGACGACCCCGATCAGTATCGCTGGGTGGCGCTGCTGAAGAACCATCGCCACGAGCAGCCGTACGACCAGATCATCGCGATGATGAAGGCGTACAGCATCGCGGACCAGACGGAGTTCATCGCAACGATCTCGGAAATCATCGATGTCGACCAGTGGCTGCGAACCTTCGCGGCCGCCACCGTGATGGGGGTGACCGACACCCTGGCTACCGCCGGCAATCCCCATAACATCGCGTTCTACGTCCGCCCCTCCGACGGCAAGATCGAAATGCTCCCCTGGGATTGGGATGGGCCGTTCCAGTTGGGGGTCAACTCCACCATCCACCCTGGCAATGCCTCCACCGCGCCGCTCCGGCGGCTGTTGGATTACACCAACGACCACCTCTACTTCCACCATCTGTACGACCTCGTCATGAACGAGATGACGACCGACTACATGGCCTACTGGGTCGACTACCTCGGCACGGTCGGGGAGCAGGATCCGCTGTTTTTCAACCGCATCAACTACATCGCCCAGCGGCGGGTGAGCGTCCTGAATCAGATCAACTCCTACGTCAACCCGGCCACCCCCTTCGCGATCACGACCAATGGGGGAAACCCCATGAATGTGTCGACGCCGACGGTCACGCTAAGCGGCACCGGCTACGTCGATTTCCACAACCTGCGGTTGCAGGGAAGTTCGCAACCGCTCGAGCTCACCTGGACCAATTACACCACCTGGCACGTCACCGTGCCACTGACTTCGGGTCTCAACAACGTCGTGCTCGAAGCGTACGACGTCCGCGGCAACCTGGTGCAGACTGATTCCATCGACGTCACCACCACCAGTACCGCGTCGACGCCGCGCGACTCGTTACGCATCACCGAGCTGAACTATCATCCCCCCGACCCTCCACAGGGGAGCGTTTCGACCGATCCCGAGGATTACGAGTTCATTGAACTGACCAACATTGGCACCACCCCGATCAATCTGGCTGGCTCTGCCTTTGTCACCGGCATCACCTACACCTTCCCCAATCTGACGCTCGCCCCTGGGGAGTACGTGGTGATCGCGCGGAATTCCGCCGCGATGTTCGAACGCTACGGCCTCGAGATCCCGGCCAACCAGTTGTATCCCAACAACCTGAGCAACAGTGGCGAGCGGCTGATCTTGGTCGATGCGACCGGCGCGACGATCCTCGACTTCACCTACCTCGACGGCGACTGGATTCCCGCCGCCGACGGCCAGGGCTACACCATGGTCGTCACCGATCCGACCGCCCCCACCAGCGCCTGGGGCACACCGAGCGGGTGGCGGCGCAGCCACGACGTCCACGGGTCGCCGGGACGACCGGACCTGGTTCACGCCGATGGCGATTACAATCGCGATGGGGTCGTCGACGGTAGCGATTACACTCTCTGGAAATCGAGCTACGGCTCCACCACCTATCTGGCCGCCGACGGGAATCGCGACGGCGTGGTCGATGCGGCCGACTACATGATTTGGCGCAACAACCTGGGGGCCACCTCACCCGCCAGCGGCGCGCTCGTGGCAAGCCAACTCGCCGCCGTCTCCCCCGCGGCTGTCGACATCGCACTGGAGTTGGAGGAAGCCACCGACGACGATCGCAACGATCTTCTGGAAGGCCCACGGACGTTGGCCTGGATGCCGGTGCCAACGGCGCTCGCTCGTTCCCCACGAGTCGCCAACGCGGCAGGAAGCGACACCAAGCTGCATCATGCGGATGCCGCCGTCACGCAGCATGGGCTCACCGAGGTCGATGACGACCAGCCTGTCCACGGCGCTAGTCGCGGTGCTGGGCCAGCTCGCGATCAAATCAAGTTCTCCGCACGCCCTCCGCTCGCAACGCATCACCGTCTCGAACAAGGTCTTACACAAAGTCTTGATTGGGCGTTTGGCGACGAGTTCTTCATGAAGGACGTTGTGCAAGCCGCTCGGCCACGTCTCGCACCAGCACGGCGAGGCTGATCCCGCCGGCATTCTTGTTGGGCGCTCGCTGGATGTTATAGTTGGGCTTGGCTCGGTCGATCTCCGGCTCGGCTCCCGCGCCCTGGGTTCTGGCCTCTGGGGGGGAGGTCGGAGGTCGGGGGTGGGAGGTCGGAGGTAAGTACCCAGTACCCAGTACTCAGTCATGAACTCTCTATTCTTCCAACTCCCAACTCCCAACTCCCAACTCCCCCCATGTCCCGCCCCTGGAAAATCATCCCCGTCGTCCTCCTTGCGATCGTCGGTACGCTCGGCTATTTCATTGCCCAGCTTGTGTTGCCCGGGCCGAAGATTGTCGTTTCCAAGGAGACGACCTATGTCACCTCGCCGATCGCCGCGGATGGGCTCCCCGACTATGCCCAGTACCTACGCAACAAGCTGAAGGAAGGGGTGACGCCGGAGAACAACGCGGCGATTCCGCTGCTGCAGGCGATGTGGCCTCCCTTCGATGTGGATTCAGAAGATTACTCTGTGCTTTGTGAAGAGCTGGGGATGGAGATTCCAGAGCGTCGCAAACCGAACCAGTTTCCGTGGCAGGATAGCCAATTCTTGGAGAAGGTCTCCGAGTGGCTACGGGCCTTGGCTCCCGCGGGTCAGGAAATCTCGGAGGAGGACCCCCGCTTTCTTGGAGAGAATTATGTCGGGTGGGCTGAAGACGAACCATGGATGGTGGACGAGATTCCCTTGCTGGCCGAGTGGATTGAGCGTGAGCAGCCGCTCTACGACATGTTGCATGAAGCGGCTGGGCGGGAGAAGTGTTACTGTCCCAGCTTCTACTTGCCGGGGCGGACGCATCTCGATTTGAAGTGTCTGACCCATTCGCCACTGGGCTACGACACGATTGCGGCACTACAACTTCTCAGCCTCCGATCAAACTTGCGATTGGAGAGTGGGGACGTAGTGGGGGCGTGGGAAGACTGCTGGGGGATGCACCGCTTGTCGCAGCACGTGCCGCAGGACTTTACCAATAATGAGATGACGGCGATGGTTGCCGAGCGAAACGGCAACTCGATGGTGAGACGCATCCTTTCGTCGTCTGACCTCGATACCGCGACTGCACGAAAGATGCTCGAGTTCTTTAAGGATCGAGGACTTCGTGAGGGAGTTGCTACACGGATTGACGAGGGACAACGGCTCGTGATGCTCTGCTACGCGATCAGTATTTCAGGACAGGGAGGAGCCGATCGGCGTATCAAGGATGAGAGAGAGGGGGAACTTCACAGCCCCTGGCACCGCACGCTCGATTGGAACGAGATTCTGCGGGTGATCAATGCCGAGTACGACCTCGCCGTGGCCGAGTTCCGAAATCGCCACGGAAGGGCCAATGTCACGGAGCTGTTCGATCCAGCCGGTCTCGAAGGACACTCTCCAGGAGTTCGGCTTCATCCCAGCCGTAAAGAGCGGACGAATTACTTCGTCGCAAAGCACATGCTCACCGGCCTCGAAATCATGGGCCCAATCCTGGAAATGGAAGACCGGGCGAATTCCCACCGCCAACTCCTGACCACCGCTGCCGCGCTCGCCGTCCATCGGCTCGAACAGGGGGAGTATCCCGAGAGTCTCGATCCCCTGGTCCCCGATCTCCTCGACACGCTGCCAACAGACATCTACGACGGCAAGCCCCTCGCCTACCGGCGGACCAAGGAAGGCTACTTGCTTTACTCACGCGGGCCGAACGGCGTCGACGACGGAGGTTCCAATCGCTTGCTGGAGATGACCGAAGGGTACGACCCCGAGTTGTGGGACTTTGCCGCGACACGGGAGAACCTGAATGCCGTGAGAGAACTCCTCGGCTGGCCACTGCTGACCGAGGAGGAGTTTGCCGAGCGGGAAGAAGCTGATGCTGAACCGGAAGAAGTGCCAGTTATTGTCGCTGGCCGTTCGGGAGCGGGAGACGATTCGGATGATCTCTCGATCCGCATGCCGCTGCCGCGATTGAAACTCCCTTTGCCTGGATTCCCGCCTCCGCGGGAATGACGAGTAGTTGGAGGTGGGAGGTCGGAGGTCGGAGGTAAGTACCCAGTACCCAGTACCCAGTACCCAGTACCCAGTACCCAGTACCCAGTACCCAGTACTCAGTACTCAGTACTCAGTACTCAGTCACGAAACTCTCTTTCTCCCAACTCTCTTTCTCCCAACTTCCAACTCCCAACTCTTCCCATGGCACGTTCCCGAAAAATCCTCCGTGGCGTTTTGTTGTTCTTCGCTGTTGGGATCACCTACATGGTCGCCCAATTGTTTTGGCCGGCCCCTCGCATTGCGGTCTCGCAGGATACGACCTGGCTCACCGAGCAACTGGCCGACGATGGGTTGCCTGACTACGCGGCCTACTTGCTTGCGCAAGGGCGCGAGGGGGTGACGCCGGAGAATAATGGGGCGGTGCCCTACTTGCAGGCGATGTGGCCCGCCGGGCTGGAGAGCCGCCATCAGCAGCCACTGTGTGGATTCTTGGGAATAGAGGTCCCCGCGGGTCCGGGCATGGTCAACCCGCTTGAGAGCGTGGAGTTTCGGGACCGAACCCGGGCGTGGCTCGAAGAGCAAGTTCGTGCGGCGGACGAGGAAGAGGAGGGGGCCGACCTGGAAGGGGATGCGGGTGACGACTTGGAGGGCCTTGAAGGGGAAGAACTTGAGTTCGACGAGGAGTGGGTCGCGGAGCCTTCGGTCGGCGAGCGGATGGGAGAGCTGTTCGATTCCGTGCAGAACCGACCATGGCGGCGGGAGGAGTTTGCGCCGCTGGCTGAGTGGATCGACGAGCATGCCCGAGAGTACGAGCTGCTGCACGAGGGGGCGCGTCGACCGCGGTTTTACTTACCTTCGCCATCCTTCCTAGTCGACCCCGGTGACGTGCTCGCCTATGCGGAGACTCCGGCGATAGGCATTGGTGATGCGGCGATGTGCCTTGTGCTGCGCGGCTATCTCCACCTGGGAGAGGGGAATGTGGCGGCGGCATGGGGCGATTGCGAGGCGGTGTATCGGCTTTCCGCCCAGGTGCCGGACGATTCGTTGGTGGCGCTGCTCGTGGGGACTGGCATCGAGTTCGGTGCCCGCGACTTCTACCTTGCTCTCCTCGAGAGTCCCGACCTCACTGCGGAAGTCGTGCGACAGATGCTGGACTTCCATGTCGCGCGACCGAAGGGGAGGAACCTGCACGCGGCGATCGAGCCCTATGAGAGGTTCTCTTTTCTTTCGGCGATGATTGTCTATTCGGGGCAGCGGCGTGGAGGTGCCAGTTTCGAAGCGGAGGTTGGGGAGAACAACCCGGCCGATCTGCCGATCAGGGTAGCCGTCGATTGGAACACGCCGATGCGAATGGGGAACGACTGGTTCGACAAGCTCGACAAGATAGTGCAAATGGCGGATCGCAGCGCGAGGAGAGAGGCGATCGAAGCGTGGTCGGATGAAGTCGAAGGCTTGAAGGCCAAGTTCCCGATGAATATCCCAGGAGCGGTGGTCAGCCGTCGTGCGCGAAGTCAGTATATGGGAGAGCGGATGGTGGGACTGTTGCTCCCCATGATCCACGCCCCGTTTGTAAATGAAGATCGCAGCACCGCTTTTGCCCATCTCGACCCTGTGCTCGCCGCGCTGGCCGGTTATCGCTTGGAGCAGGGCGAATATCCCGAGTCGATCGAGCAGTTGGTTCCGGAACTCCTGGCCGCCGCACCGATCGACTCCTACGGCAGGCCGGTGGCGTATCGTCGCACCGATAACGGATACCTCGTTTACTCGATTGGGGCAAACGGTCAAGATGAACAGGGCTCGAACGGCGGCTACGTCGCAATCTTTGAAGGCTACGATGTCGATCAAGACAATGAGGGGCCGGTTCGTGCTTTAATGGGTCTGCCACCGCTGGACGAAGACGCGGAAGAAGGGCTACTGGAGCCCCTTTGGAAACAAATCCCGCGCAACGCCGACGATTTTGGGATTCGGTTGCCAACGGTGA
>CAZYQQ010000045.1:0-41377 GCA_964650265.1 uncultured Planctomycetaceae bacterium | reverse complement strand
GCCGGCTCGTCCAACGGAAAATACTCCCCCACCACCCGATAAAACTCCTCCGCGCTTCCCACGGTCGCCACGAACTTGCGAAAGTCCCGCGCCCCCGGCTGCCCCTGGGCGTAGCAGCAGGCGTACTTGCGCATCAGGACCGTCCCCTTCTTCGCACCGAACCGTTCGCACACCAGCCGATAGTGGTGCAGCATCAGTTCGCGCTGCTCGGCCAACGTCGGTTCTGGCGGAATCGGCTCCCCACGTAGGGCCGCCGCTGCATGTTGGAACAGCCACGGACGGTTGAGGCTCGCCCGGGCGATCATCACCCCGTCGATGTCGTAACGCTGGAAGGCCTCGACCACTTTTTGTGGCGAATCGAGATCGCCGTTGCCGATGAGCGGAATTCGCTGGAGCAGCGGCTTGAGGGCTGAAATCCTCTCCCAGTCGGCCTGACCGCTGAACATGTCGGCCGCCGTCCGGCCATGGACCGTGAGCGCGGCGGCCCCTGCCCCTTCGACCACCTGGGCCACGTCGGCGGCGTTCATTTGATCCCGAGTGCAGCCGAGGCGGATCTTGGCCGTCACCGGGGTGGGAGCGCAGGCTTGAACTACTCGCTCGATGATCGCCCCCATCCGCTCGGGATAGCGGAGCAGGTACGACCCGCTATGAGCACCGTGGGTCACCTTCCGCACCGGGCAGCCGAAGTTGATGTCGACCACGCTCACGCGGTATTCGCTGGCCAGTCGTGCTCCAACCGCGGCGAGGGTCTCGGGATCGTTGTCCCAAATCTGCACCGCCAGCGGCCGCGGCTCTTCCGCCACGCCCCACAGCCGATCGGGGTGAATCGCCTCCTCGCGGTCCATCCAGACGAAGCCCTTGGCGTTGACCATTTCGGTCGCCAACAGACCCGCCCCGCCGAACTGGCGGACGATCTGCCGAAAGGGGTAGTTGGTGAACCCCGCCATCGGTGCCTGGAGGATCGGGGGATCGACCTTCAAGGGACCGATCCAGAACGGCGGGGCCAGCTTGGAGTCTGACCGATCAGCGAGCATAGGAGAATCGTGTGACATCGGGCCTATTATAGACCCTTAGGGGGCGCCATTTCCAAGGAGCGATGTCTCGCCAGGGAGGAGGTGACTCGCGGCTCCGGTTTCGCTCGGCTGGTCGTACCCCGCCGGCTGAACCCCCTGGTCAGGGGTGATGTCAGGCGTGGCCGGTGTCCACTCTTCCTGAAACGTCGGGGGTGGGCTCACCTCCGATCGCCGGCCATCACCGTAGGGAGAGGCCGTGCGATTCTGGCGAGCGGTCGCGGCCGGGTCGGTCTTGATGAGCATCGCCACCAACCGCTGGCTGCCAACTGTTCCCGGTTTGGCCAGCTCGGTATAGCGGGTGATGCGGCGATTGTAATCGCGGGCGATCTGGACAAACGCCCGGCGATTGAGCGCCATGAGTTCCAGCGCTTTGACGATTTCATGTTCTCCCGCGGCCAGATTCTGCCCCGACCGCTGGACGACTTGATCGTAGAATTGCTGGCTCATTTCGACATTCGAAGCCGCGTCGAGCAGTTCAGCGTGACGCAGCGGCAGAAGCTGGTTGAGGGCCACCGCCTCGGGAGGGGCATTGCCCGGAAAATTCTGGCTGAACATCGGCTCGTAGGAGACACACAGCGGCATGTCGGCGGGTAGCGGGGTCGCTGAGGCCCGTCCCATCAGGCTGGCAAGCTGGCTCTGGCTCGCCTTGGCGGCGGTCAAGGCCGTGTCGAGTCGCCGCTGAAGTTTATCGAGCGCGCCGCGCATCACTGGCGAGGTCCCCCCCGTATTGGCCGCCACGGCTTGAAGCTCGGCTTGCTCATGCAGGCTGAGGTAGTAATCCGATACCGCGCTGCAAAGATCCCAGTAGCAATTGACCCTTGCCGATTGCTCGCCACGCGTCACCGCGGTAGAGATCACTTCTTCCAGCGTGACGGGAGTTCCACTCAGTCTCGACTTGCCAGGCTGACGGAGAGCGGCCGACATCAACCGCTCGGCAACCTGGGAATCCGCCGCGGGGCGCGCGAGCGGCTGGCTAACCGGGGGCTGGGCTGCCGGTGTCGCAACCGGGGCGGCCGGGGGCTGGACTGTCGGTTGGTAAGGGGCCGAAGGGGCCACCGCACTGTTGTCACTTGTCTCGGAGGTGGTGGTTGGGGGATTGGTCCCAAGCGGAGGGAGCGTTCCACTCGCCCCCTCGTAGCCGTTTCGCAACGGGCCGCTTCCTGCGGGGGGATCGAGGTATCGATCTTGCATTTGGGCCTGCAATGGCAATCCGCATGCCCAGCTCACAACCATCAACAACAAGGTCAGCCGGCCCATCGATATCCCTCCCGGTCGGTTTGGAGCGAATAAGAGTGTCCCCAAAATCTAGCTCGTGCGGCGATTCCTGGCCGCACCCTTAGCGTGCCATTTAACCCGCGAAGGGTCAATGCCAGCAGTCGAGAAAAGATTGGCCGGTGTCGCATCGACCCGACTCAGTCGAGTTCCTCGAGCCAGACGCGGAGCTCGTTCTCGTACTCGCTGGCCAGATCGCCACGGACCAAGGTCCGTTGAAACTCGGCAAGCCCTTCGGCACCGGTGTCGGCATGCTCGGCGCTCGCGTAGCGCAAGGTCGGATCGGGGGCGGTCAGCCGGCGGCAAATGGTCATCAACAATTCGCTGTCGGTCACTTCCTGGGGCAGAATCTTGTAGAGCCGCTGCGGCAGCTTGCGCTTCGCATCGAGCAGATCGGGCAGGTTGTTGATCCCGGCAAACAGCGGCCGCCCCGAAAGGAGCTCGATCAGCACGTACCCGACGCTCGCCAGGTCGGACCGTGGCGAGAGGTCTTCGCGACCCAGAATCTCTGGCGCGGCATATTGCGGGGTGCAGGTCCGCTGCGGGGGGAGGTCGTTGAGGTCGATCGCCGAGCCGATGTCGATGATCTTCGCGTTGCCGGTCCGCTTGACCATGATGTTCGATGGCTTGATATCGCCATGGACGATCTCCTCGCGATGGAGCGCGGCGAGCCCGGCGAGCACTTCGCGGACGATCGCCACCGCCATCCCCGCCTTGAGCCGCGGCCGCGTGGGACCGTTGGTCACGATCACGCGATGGATGTACTCCCACCGCTTCCAGCTCACCCGCTCACGGGCTCGCTCGAGCATCGCCGGTGTGAGCAGGATGTCGAGGTCGTAACCATCGACCCACTCCATTTCGAGAATGCGAATCCGGTTGCGCTCGATGAAGTTCTGGACGTCGAGCAGGTTGTCGTGCTGGATCTGGGCGATCTGGCAGCTCACCTTCGCCATCCGCCGCATGGCGTCGTGGTAGTCGCGCTCGTCGACAAACCGCTCCGGAGAGAAGAACTTGAGCGCCACCGGCAACGTGAACGCATCGGAGCCGCGCCGCTCGCTGAGATAAACGACCCCCTGCCCCCCCGATCCGAGCATCCGCTGCAGGCGTAGGTGTTCGGTCCAGCCAAGCCGTTCGCGGTCGACCAGTTCCGAATAACAGCGGTAGAGTTCGGTGACCTCCCTCGACCGCTCCCCTTGGTTAAGGCCGACCGTCCTGGTCCCCTCTAGTATCGTCGTCGTCAAGCTCATCGTTGGTCCGCTCTCGGATGGTGCGACGGACTGCTCAAAGGGACGCGACGCCAAAGGTCCACCGCATCCGCGTGGTCATCGCGCGCCGAGTCGAACCACAGTTCGCCTTGTACCGCGCTTGCCGCCAGATGCTATTCTATGGTCTTCGTCAACCGATCGTCTAGCTTGGTTTGCCCGTGAAATCCTTTCTTCGCTTGCAATCAGGCATCGGGGCGAGGGAAGCCAAGCTCCTTGTCGACCACGTTCTTGAGGGGCATACCACTCAGGTAACACTCCAGATTGCGACACAAGAAGCTGGTCATGTCGTCGATTCGTGTCGCCGCCTGCCCCCCCACATGCGGTGTCAAAATCAAGTTCGGGGCACCCCACAGCCGGCTGTCGACCGGCAAGGGCTCCTCGTACGTCACGTCGAGTCCCGCCCCCCCCAAGTGTCCCGACTCCAGCGCGCTGGCAAGATCCTCCTCCACGACCAGTTGTCCCCGTCCGACATTCACCAGAATCGCCCCCTGGGGGAGCAACGCCAGCCGCCGAGCGTCGATCATGTCCCGTGTCTGGCTGTTGAGCGGTACGCACAGAATCACCGCATCGAGCCGTGGTAGCACTTCGTCCAAGGCCTCCGCCGGGTGGAGTTCCGCCACCTCTGGGGGCTTATTCACCGGAAACCAGTCGGTTGCCAGAATCGTCGTCTGGAACGGGGCCAGCACCTGCGCCAGTCGCCGGCCATTCCCCCCCAAGCCGATGATGCCAATCGTCGACCCATGCAGGTCGCGGGTGGGGCGGCGGATGAACTCCCGCCGCTGGGCGGCTTGAAAGAAGACAGGCAAGCTGCGCAAACAGCCGGCCAGCAAGGCCATCGTGTGGTCGGCCACCTGATTGGCGAGCACTCCCGAGGCACTGGTCACCAGAATGTCGGAGGCGATTACCGACGGCACCAGGCAGTGGTCCATCCCGGCGGCCGACGACTGGATCCACCGCAATCGCCCCTGCCGCACCACCTCGTCCCACGGGACGGGCACCTTGGCATGCCCACAATAGACATCGGCCGCGAGCAACTCCTGGGCGATCCGCTCCTGCCCGGCGTCGACCACCTCCCAGTCGGGAACAGTCCGCCGGATTTGCTCCATGTGCCGCGACTCGACGGGATAACACAAAACCAGGCGCATATTTTTGAATTTCCTATGGTTGAGTCCGGCTCCGCCGGCTGGCCCCGATGGCGGGCATCCCCATTGGGCCGCGCCAGTCGATATGGTCATCTCCAAAGTCGACCGGAAGTGGTATATAAAGTCAAAGGCGTGTATCATGCAACAAGCGCCAGCAGGGTGGCGCGGGGTGCATGGCGGCGGCTGGTGACAATTTTGGCGGCCGGGTGCCGTCAAGTTTGGGCGACCGCAGGGCACTCCGTCACGCCAGGCTGAGCTAACTTGCGTCGTCCATCGAGCGAGATCCTCGCGGTGTGGCCACAAGTTCCCCCCTGCCGGCCGCGTTCCGTACGGCGCCGCGATCGCCAATCCGACCAGCGCACTTCCCAACCTCACATCGGATTTCAAACTGGTGAAATACGCATATCCCTTCGGCTTCTGGACCATCGCCGCCCTGGTCGGGCTGCGTGTGCTGATCGGCTGGCACTTTTTGAGCGCGGGGATCGAAAAGCTCGACCCCAGTTTCAGCGCCGCCGGTTTCTTGGGCTCGGCCAACGGGCCAATGGCCGACTTCTATAAGTCGATGGCCCCCCAACCGCACGACTGGGACAAGCTGGTCACCGAGCCGATGCCCGAGCTTGCCGGCTACCAGACCGAGCGAAAATATGTCGACAACAATTGGAAACAGATCGACAAACCGGCAGGGAACGACAAGATGGGGCACATCCCCTACCCCACCGATGCCTATGGCCCTTGGGCCGCGCGAATCGCCGACGACTGGCACAAGACACTGGAACAGTTCCAACAGATCCCCGATCTGACCGACGAACAACTTGCAGCGGCCGATCAGGCGTTCTTCGTCCAGTACGTCCATCTCGCCCACTACTTCGAAGAAAACCGTCAGGCGATCGAGGAATTCCAATACGAGGCCCAGCGACTCGCCAAGATGCAGCAGGACGCCAAGGATCAGGGGAGCAAGGCACCCTACCAACGCGATCGCATCCAGGCCAAGAAAGCCGAAATCAACGCCACCCCGCGGAAGTGGGTCGCCGGCGTCGCGGGCGAAGAAGGGGTCTACCACAAGATGCTCGCCGACATCGTGACCTCCGACCAACGGGGCAATCAGCGTATCGATGCCAAGCTCTCGACCACACTCAATCCCCCGCAGCGGATCGATACGATCAACATGGGTGTCATGTGGCTGACCACCCTGGTCGGAATCTGCCTGATTATCGGCCTGTTCACCCGCGTGGCGGCCGTCGTGGGGGCGGGATTCCTGCTGTCGATCATGGCGACCCAGCCCCCATGGGTCGAAGAGGTCCTCGAATCGGTCAAGCTGATTTTTGCCTACCAGGGGATCGAAGTCGTCGCCTTGTTCCTACTCGCTTTCATTGGGGCGGGAGCCTGGTGGGGCCTCGATGGGGCAATCTGGGGCCGAAAGGTTGTGGCGTTTGAAGATTCTCGCTCCACTTAAGAATACACGTTACCCAATTCAATAAGTCGCTTCCGACACCGGAAGCAACCCGCCTAACCGAAATGGCTGGAGAATAGTGCCATGCATCTGTCCGAAGAAGAACGAAAAGCGGCCAAGGAAAACTATCGGGAGAAGCTGGGCATCATCACCCGCCGCCGCTTCATGGTCGACATCCCCGCGGCGGTCGTGGCGGGTGCCGCGGGCCTGGGGGGTGCCTATTTCCAGTACAAGCGGATCGAAAACCCGCTGAGGGTCGGTATCATCGGCACCGGGGATGAGGGGAACGTCCTCATCGGGGCCCTCAACCCCAACTTCATCGACGTAGTCGCGCTCTGCGACATCCGCCCTTCGAGCATCCACCGCGCGATCCATGGCGACTGGCCCGAAGACCGAATGGTGTCCGCCCGCCCCGGCCTGATCAATGTCTACGGCAAGACGAAGGGCTGGAAGACCGAGGAAGACGTCCGTGAGCATGTCAAAATCTACACCAACGGCTACGACGAGCTACTCGACGACGAGAATGTCGAAGCGGTGATCATTGCCCTCCCCCTCTGGCTCCACCGCGACGCGGCGATCGACGCAATGCTCAAGGGAAAGCATGTCCTTACCGAAAAACTGATGGCCCATAGCGTGGCCGAATGCAAGGAAATGGCCCGCGTGGCGGAACTCACCGGCAAGCTCCTTGCCACGGGTCATCAGCGGCACTACAGCGTCCTCTACGCCAACGCCGTGTCGACACTCCGCCAGGGGATCATTGGCGACATTCACCACATCCGCGCCCAATGGCATCGTGCGGCCGATAGCTGGCGACCCGCCATGCCGATCGCCACAAACGAAGCCGAATTCCGGGAAGGACGCAAGCAAATCGAGGAGAAGATCAAGCAAATCGAAGGACAGCTCAAGGATGGCTCCCTGAGCGGTACCGAAGGCGAGGCGAAACTCGCCGCGGCCAAGCAGCGGCTCTCACAGTTCCTTGACGAGCAGGGTTTGATCTCCAAGTGGATCAGCGTCAACAACCGGGTGAAGGATCCCAAAATCAAGGGGGCCGACCGAGCAGGCTGGGTCAAGTGCCTCGCCCAACTCGACAAAACGATCGAGGATGCCAAGGTCGATGCCGTGGCCTACGGCTACGAACCTCACATCGTGGAGGAGAGCGGCTACAAGTGCTCCCCCCTCGAGGAACTCATCCGCTGGCGGCTCTGGAACCGCACCGGCGGCGGCCTGATGGCCGAACTCGGCAGCCACCAACTCGACGCCTCGGGGATCTTCATCGCCTCGCAGTTCAAAGAGGGAACCAAGGTCCAACCCCTCAGCGTCACAGGGGTCGGTGGGCGGCACCTCTACGAAGCGAACCGCGACATCGACGACCATGTCTATTGCACCTTCGAGTATCCCGGCAAGGGCTACTACGAAGACGACGATCCATCGAAGCCGGTCAAAGACCCCAACAAGAAGGTGGTTGTCACCTACTCCTCCATTAACGGCAACGGGTTCGGCAACTACGGCGAGATCGTCATGGGGACCGACGGGACCCTGATCCTCGAAGGCGAAAAGGAGACGATGCTCATCGGCGGCAAGTCGGCCACCGCGCTCGCCATGGCGGCCGACGCGACCGTCGATAGCTACGAAACGGGTGGCGGCACCGCCGTCGCTGCCGAAGTCCCCAACGAGGATGTCAGCCGCGGCTATACCGAGGAAATCGAGCACTGGGCCTGGTGCATCCGCAACGAAATGCCCGCCGAAACGCTCCACTGCTATCCCAAGATCGCCATGGCCGACGCCATCATCGCCCTGGTGAGCAACATGGCGATGGCTCGTCAGGAACGGATCGAGTTCAAGCCCGAATGGTTCGAGCCCGAGAGCCCCGAGACCCCCGAAGGGATCACGCCAAAGGAGGCGAGCCAGATCAAGCTCTCGGGGCGCGGTCGCCCCCAGGAAATGGCCTAGGCCGAGTCAGTTTCTGCTTCTAGAGCCGGTGCGTCAGCCGATGGAGTTCCCGCGCGATCTGCTGCATCGTGGCGACACGCGCCTCGAGATGCCAGCCGGGGTAGGCCGGCTGCACCACACGATCGCCCGGATGGGCCGGCGCGAGTTCGGGGCCTGCTCCAACCACCACCACCCGGACCGCAGGGCCATGCGACCGGGCGTGGCGGTTGAGATGGAATCGCTCGCGATTCCACTGGAGATTCTGTCGCCGGATCTGCTTGCGGACCTCTTCGGCTAGCTCGCCGATCTCTTCCTCGAGGTCCTCGGCCCGATCGTGAAGTTTGTCGAGCTTCGAAGGACGCCTGTACGCCTTGTCGATCGCCGCCAGTAGCTTTTCGACGTCGCGCGCCACGTCCTTCAATTCCTCCTCCACCTCCTCGAGTTCCTTCTTGTTGGTGAAGAAGTTGGCCGCCTCGTAGCGAAATGCCTCCATCTCGTTCGCCAAATGCTCGGTCAGCTCGATGGCGACCGGCAGCGCCGATCGGCCATGGCGTTGGGCCTGGAGGGGTGACGCCATGGAGAGCGAAACAAGACCAGCAAGAGTGGCAAGCATCAAGGAGCGCATCGGGGAATTCTCCGCACGGGGCATGGTCGCTGTTTTTTCCCCTCCCGCCCGGCTGGCGCCGGTCTCGCAGCGGGGGAATTAACAACCATACTCCCCTGGCAGTGCATCCAGGGTGCCAACCACCTCCGCAGTCAGCAAAAGAACGGAAAACAAGGCGTTTCCAGCCAGGCCTTCTCGGTTTTCCGCAGCATGCTGCGGCGTCATTTTGATGACACCTGTTGCACGCCAGCGGCGCTTTCAAGGCGTTTGTGCTGTTGGTCGTGAGTGGCAATGGGGACCAACTCGGCTTTTTCCCAAGTCACGTTGCCAACAAAATCCCGAGCCGGGTGGCGTGAGCCCCCGGAGTGCCAACGCAACGAAATAGGCCACGGATCGCCACGGATGGTATGGATCACCACGGATCAGAAGGTGCCGATCGTGAGCCGTTTTCCGCGAGGCGCTTTCTGATCCGTGGTGATCCGACCGGACCCGTGGCGATCCGTGTCCCATCGTCACGCCAAAACCTCGCCGCAACCACCCAACTTCCCCGCAAGAGCGGAATGTGGTCCCAGTGGCAACGGGGTTAGCGGCGACGACTCCGGCCAAACAAACCTCCCATGAAGGTGTCGGGTTTGTCGGCGTCGTGGACGTGGGTGATCGGGAACGTCGGCACCCGCTGCCCCTTTTTGGGATAGAGATCGGCCAGTTCGAGCCCCTTTGGGGGGATGACGAAAATCTTGGGATCGTCGATCACCCAGGGGGTGCTCCAAGTGCGGCCATTGTCGTGGTTGGCCACATTGAAGAAGAAGTTGTCCATGCAGAGGCACTTGTAATTGTAGGGAAAGCTCGATCCCAGGTAGTCGTCGGAGGTGAGATCGTCGACCCCTTCGCTGGCGTAGTAGTGAATCTGTCCGTCGGGAGTAAACGACAGGCCCATCGTCCACCAACCCGGTTCGTGAATGTCGACGGCCGGAATGTCCTGTCCCCGCTCGTTGGAGCGAATGGAAATCTGAACGTAGTCGCGATCGATATTCCCGGAGGTCTCGCTGCGGAACAGCAAGAACATGCCGGGCCAATAGGCGGCCGTCTTGCCATTGGGAATCTTGCCCCGGCAGTCGGCCCGCATGCCGAAGGAGGCCCCGGTGCGATTCTCCCACTCTTCGAACGGCGGGAGATAGACCCGCACGGTGCAGCTTGGTTGCCACTCGACGGGGATCGACCGCTTGAGGCGGCGGTCGAATTTCATCAGCAAGTCATCTTGCTGTTGTTGGTTGCTGACACGGCCGGGGATGCCGGAATTCTTGGTCTGTAGGAAGAGGGCCCCGGTGCTGCCATAAATCCCACCCTCGGGAGTCGCAACACGCTTGACGACGTCGGGAGTTCCCCGCTTCGCCCCTTCGTGCCAAAGGCCGTTGTTCGAGATTCCCCCTGGAGCGCGCTGGTTGTCGTCCTGCTCGTAACTGCTTTTGGGAAACTTGGGGTTATAGCTCCAGTTTTCGTCCTCGAAGTCGTCGCTGCACTGGGGAAGAAAATCCCCCGTGCCGGGCACAAAGGGCTGCTGCTGGGCATTGGCTGAGGTCCACTGCCAGGTTCCCACCAACACCGCCGCAACCAGGAGTAACGAACAACGCATGACTGAGCTCCCCCGAGATCGTTTGGCCTCTTGGCGCACAGGCTCGTCGCGTCGCGCGCCCCTTCAACAGACTTTATCGACAGAAACGTTAGGGAAGTGCAGGTCGAAGCCACGCGCGGCGCAATTCGCCAAGAGAAGCCACCACGCGCTGCTAGCGAAGCTGGCACCGCGCATCCCCCTCCCCGCACCATTCGCAGGCATTCTCCCCGGCGAGGTGGTGGCCGAGGCAAGTGCCGATGCGCTCGGCCATCACTTCGGCGACGAGCGGATGGAGTCCCAGCGGCGCGGCAACCAGATGGCGCACCCCCTCGTGCCGCGCGGCGGCCGCGGCGGCCAGGCGGGGGATATCTTCCGACCAGTGCCGCCCTGGGCCGAGGAAATACGGGAAAACCACCACCATGCGGGCACCACGCTGGACGCATCGATCCATTGCCGTCGCCAGGCTCGGCTCGGCCAGCTCCATGTGGGCCGGCTCAACGATCTCGATCCCCGATGTGCGGCAAAACAGGTCCGCTATCTGTTCGAGCAGTCGATTGCTCTCGTCCCGTTGCGAACCATGATCGACAACCACCACACCCAGCGGTAATTCGCACGGCTCGATCCGACCGATAATGTTCGTAAGTGAGTTCATCATAGCAGCAATTTTTCGGCAACCTGCGGCGAACTTGTGTTTGCGCCATGGGGCGAATCTGTTAATTGACCCCATGTCGACCCGCACCGTCATTCTAGGGCCCTCAAGATGCCACGAAATCCCTCAACCCTGTTCATCCGCGAAACTTCAGAGCCGAAGGTCTATCCCTCCCACATCCACTGCTTCCAACTCGAAGCCGAGGGGAGGGTCGAATTCGCGCAGTGGCAACATCCGGAAGCGGATTCGCTAGAGATCACGCAAACTGGCATCGATGCGCTACGCGCAGTCGTCTCCCCCGGCGATTTCGCACTCGACATCGGTGCCCACACTGGCGAAAGAACGGTCCCCCTCGCCTTGGCCGCGGGTCCCACCGGCCTGGTCTTGGCGCTCGAACCCGATCCTTGCCTCTATCCCGTGCTCGCCGAGAATGCCCGGCTCAACCCCGACAAGACTCGCATCGACGCGCGCCAATTGGCGGTGAGCGACACCGACGGTCAGTTTCAGGTCTCCCAGGGTTGGCCTTTGTTCCGGCGTCGTCCTCCATTGCAAGTCGAAGGGCGGAATCTCTACTACATGCTGAAGACCGAGTTCCCGAGTTGGCTCCCCAAGCTGAAGTACGTCAGGGTCGACGCCGAGGGGCACGACCTCAAGATTCTCGAATCGATCCGCCCGATCCTGTCGGAGCGTCGCCCAACAATCGCCTGCGAAGTGTTCGGCAAGCTGGTCGCGAGCGAAAGACTGGCGATCTACGACTTCCTCGACCACCTTGGCTACAATCTGACCAACAGAGAGGCGTCATCGGAATCTGCCGCTCCGCTTCCGCGGCAGGCGATGGCCCGGCTCAAGAATTTCGATCTCCTGGCGACTCCACGTCCGCCCCGACCACCTCGTCGCTACGCAGCTTAGCCATCCCAGTAGGTTCCGCTTGCCGAGCGGAACCTGAAGGAGTGTCCCGCTCGGCAAGCGCGACCTACTTCAACGCCTACGGTTCGTCCCCTGGTTCCATGCCAAGGCTCCGCATCTTGCGATAGAGATTCGAGCGATGGACCTCCAACAGCCGCGCCGCTTCGGTGACATTGCCGCGCACCTGCTCGATGGTGCGGCGGATGTAGTCCGACTGAAATTCGTTGGTCGCCGCCTGCAACGTAAGCCCTGTCGCCATTCGGCCTTGGCTGGCCCCCTGGCCGGGCGATAGGGTGAACGACAGATCGTCGGCATCGATCTTCGGTCCCGAGGTGAGGTAGGCGACCCGTTCCATGAGATTTCGCAGCTCGCGGACATTCCCCGGCCAGCGATGGGCCAGAAGCCGCTTTCTAGCCGCGGCGGTGAGCGTGGGAAACTTTCGTCCCTGCTTGCGGCAATGCTGCCGGAGGAAAAACTCGGCGAGGAGCAGGACATCGTCCCCCCGCTCCCTCAATGGGGGAAGTTCGAGACTGACGACGTTGAGTCGGAAATAAAGATCTTCGCGAAACTTGCGCTGCCTGACCAGTTCGGTAAGGTCCTGATTCGTCGCGGCGACAACGCGGACATCGGTCTCGATCGGCTGGTGCCCCCCCACCCTGACAATCGTCTTCTCCTCGAGCACGCGGAGCAGTTTGGCCTGACCGCCCAGGCTCATGTCGCCAATCTCATCGAGCAGCAGCGTCCCCCCGTCGGCCACTTCGAACTTGCCGGCCCGCGTCTCACGGGCATCGGTGAACGCCCCCTTCTCGTGGCCAAAGAGCTCGCTTTCGAGGAGCGTCTCGGCAAGCGCGGCACAATTGACCGCCACGAACGGTGCGGCACGGCGACGACTCGCATAGTGGAGCGATTGGGCAACCACCTCCTTCCCTGTTCCGTTCTCGCCAAGCACCAGGACGGCCAGATCGGTGTCGGCCACTTTCCTAATGGTCGAACGCAGGGCAACAATCGAGGCGCAATCCCCCACCATCTGGGCCTCTTCGGCCGCCTCGGCCACCATTTGCTCCCGCATCGAGAGGAGCCGCTCCCACTCCTGGGTGTTCGCCAGGGCGACTGCGGCATAGAGGGCAAGCTCGGTAAGCTCCGCCTCGTCGTCCGATGTGAAGTTCCCCTGCCGCTTGTTGAGCAGTTCGAATGCTCCCAGCATGTCTCCCGCCGGAGTCCGCATGGGAACGCACAGAATCGTCTCCGTGGTGTAACCCGACCGCTTGTCGACATCGCCATGAATGGCCCGGCGGTCGTCGTGCCGATCGACCCGTTCCGACTCACCCGACTTGACGACTCGCCCCACCACGCCCGCGTTGTCGGAGAGGCGAAGTTCATCGTTCTCCATGCCGAGGGCGGGCCGG
Organism: uncultured Planctomycetaceae bacterium; assembly: GCA_964650265.1. Taxonomy (GTDB): domain Bacteria; phylum Planctomycetota; class Planctomycetia; order Pirellulales; family Lacipirellulaceae; genus CAZYQQ01. The sequence continues at coordinate 28,069 of CAZYQQ010000045.1, read as the reverse complement.
CCGATCAAGAGATGCTGCCGCTGGTCCCACAGGAAAATCGTGGCACGGTCGCAGTCGAAGAGCCGCGTCGCCGCCTCGGCCATCCGGTGGAGCAACGTGTCGAGCCGGTCGGTCTGGGCCCATTCGCGCGTGATCTCGAGCAGCAGTTCGAGACGCGCGGCCCGCCGCTGCGAGCGGTTCCCATCGCGAACCAGCCGGCACCCCGCGGCCAATGCCTCGGCGAAGGATGCCCAGTCCTGCCGCCCAGTGACCTTGATCAGTAGCGCCGTTGGGTCAAAGTTGCGATCCGAGCCGGGGGCTCCCATCGGCAGGGCGAGCCATTCCCCGTGGCGTTTCTCGCTCCCCGAGTCGAGGGCATCGGCCGCCAGATCGACCGGGACTTGAATCCCCGCGGGGACCGCCACGATCAGGCGCCAGTGGGGGGGCTCGCTCCGAACGACCCCTCCACCCGGCCACTCGCGCCGTGCGCTGAGTTTCTCGAGCAGGCGCTGCAGGAATTCCGCTTCGGATGGGCTCTCACGAAGCTCATCGAGCAGTAAGCCGATCCAGGAGGGTTGGTCCATGAAAGCGTGAGCAAGGGAAGAGTGGTGTCGAGCTAGGGCTGAGAATTACAGTGACGTATGCGATGCGAAATTGCAACACCGAAGTGTGGCCAACTGGCGACAGCCTCCCCCGTCGGCTTCCTGCCGAGCCCCAAAAGGCAGGGCCTTTACGCGAAGTGGACCTGCTCGGTAGGATTGGCCGACCGGCATTACGTTGGACGTGGCACGGATTCCTCCAGTGCCCCAGCCGAGAGACAGCCAATCCTTGAGCGAGATTCCCCCATGTTCGAAGGCAAGCGCGGTTTGATTACCGGCGTGTTCAACAAGCAGTCGATTGCCTGGAGCATCGCCGATCGGATTTTGACTTCAGGGGGAGAGTGTGGCTTCTCCTACATGCCCGACAAGCCGGACGACGAGCGAAAGAAGAACCTCAACCGGGTCCAAAAGCTCACTGAGGGGCTCCCCCGCGTCAGTTTTCTCCACCCCATGGACGTGACCAACGACCCCCAGATCGAGGAATTGATGGCGGTCGTGAAGGAGAAAATGGGGCAGATCGATTTCCTCCTCCACTCCATTGCGTTCGCCCCCCCCGAGGACCTCAAGGGAGACACCATCGACACCAGCCGCGACGGCTTCAAGCTGGCCATGGAAATCAGCGCCTACAGCCTGCTGGCCCTCGCCCGAGCCGCCCGGCCGGTGATGGCTCCGAACGCGAGCATTCTGACCCTCACCTATTTCGGCGGCGAACGGGCGGTCCCTGGTTACAACGTGATGGGAGTCTGCAAGGCCGCCCTCGATTCGATCGTCAAGTATCTTGCGTTCGACCTCGGTCCCCAGGGAATTCGGGTCAACGCGCTCAGTGCGGGTCCGCTTCAAACCGTCTCGGGGCGAGGGGCGGGAGTCGACGAAATGCTCGGCCTTTACGAAGCGGTCGCTCCCTTGGGCCGCAACGTGACCCACGACGAGGCCGGCAAGTGCGGGGCCTTTCTCCTCTCCGACATGTCGAGCGGTATCACGGGCGAAATCCTGCACCTCGATGCCGGCTACAACATCATGGGCTCACCCGGACGAATGCTCGATCGCCTGAAATCCTCCTGATTGTGGGGAAACCCGGAGCAACTCAGTCCGAATCGACGGTCGAGCTCTCGAAGGGCAAATTCTCGACGGGCGAACTCTCACTCGCACCGGAGAGCGCGCCGAAGTGAGCCAAAACCGGGGACGACGCCTCTAGCACGCTATCGCCCAGGTCGGACTCCAGCCAACTCGCCGCGGGAATCGGCTCTTCGAGTCCCGCAAACAGCCTATCGGCGATCTTTTGGAGCGTCACCTCGTGGGCGACCAACTCACTCGGAAGTTGTTCCGGATCGAACAAATGGGGACTCACGAACAGCTCGGCGGCGAAATTGACTCCCTGCGCCCGGGCCAGTCGCGTCAACAGACGGCGCTGCTTCCAACTGAGTTCATGGATCTGGCAAAGGTCTTGAAACAAATGGACTGGTTCATTCGAAACGGCCCGCCGCTGCTGGCGTAGCTGTAACAGGTAGAGGGCCGCGACGAATCCGAGTCCCCCCACGACAACGGCCAGCATGGTGACGATGTCGGTCCAATGGAGTTCGGCGTGGCGACCAGAGAAGCGATTGCCCAGGTCGCTCCACGCGGCCAACAGGGGCTCAACGTGTGGGATTGTGAAGCTCACAGCCTCACTCCTGGCGGTGGGTTCCGCTCATCGAGCCTGTGCAGCGCATCGGCGGCACGGCTGCGCACCAGGGCATTGGGTTCGCCTGTCGCCTTGACGATCGTCTCTCTTGCTTCGGCCGACGTGCATTCGGCAAGAGTCGCGAGCGCCTCGCAACGAATCTCGACATCCTTGTGTTCCGAGAGTTCGAGCAGTTCCGTCAGCACGGCATCCGCCTGGTGCATCTCCCGGGCGACGGCCAGTCCGCGCAGCTTTCGCTGAACCGTCACCGCGCGGAGCTCGCCGCGCAAATGCTCGATCGCCTGGGGATCGCTGTGGACAACAATCCGCGCCAGCACGTCACGAAGCTGAGGCTCGTAGGTGTCGAAATCGGCCAAAAACTTGGGGAAAGTGAAATCGCGCAGCGCCCCCTGGGCCGTCGTTCGGACCTCGAGGTTCTGGTGATCGAGCAGCATGGCGAGCCGCGGCACGGCCCTCAAATTGCCCAGCTTGCGTAAAATTTTCGCCGCTGTCGCCACGACCATCGGGTCGTAGTCGTCGAGGGCCCGTTCGAGCCGCTCCACCGCTTCGGGGCACTCGATGTGGCCCAGGCAAGCCACCGCCGTCTGCCTCCCCAGGGGCAAACCAACCCCCATCATAAAGTCGATCAGAGCCACTTTCTCGCGACGAGCCAGCCGCGACGCCGTCGCCAGTTCGACTGCGGCCGCCTGCTCGGTAGCCGAGAGTTGCTGCCACGAACTATCGCGGGTCTCGAGCCACAACAGGCGCCGCACCCGATAGGCTCCCTCCAAGGCGCGGGGACTGAGCGGCCAACCAAGTGTACCGAGAAATGCCTTTCGAAAGGCCGTGTCCGTCCGTTGGGCCGCCAATTCGACCATCTCGACCGGCGCCGCGGGATCCTGAAACAGCGTCGCCATCAGGCCGATAGCTCCAGCGGAATGGCTTTCACGCAAGGCCTCGAGGAGCGGTTGATGGCAGGGATGCGAGCGATCGTTAAGCAATCGTCGCAGGATGGGATGGTCGGGACGGGTGAGCAGCAGGAACGCCTCGACGAGTTCCACCCGGCCATGGTCGCCAAACCTGTCGATGGCACTCCCCAGCGCACTCAAGCCCCAGTGCCGCGCAAACGAGGGGTCGCGTCCCAAGGGGTGTTGCTGATAGCGGGCGATGTCGTTGTGAAGCCGACTGGCCAATTGAAAACAAGCGGTTGCCAGGCCGTGGCCCCAGGGATGATCCGATTTTGCCGCCGAGGGGACGAGCGTGGGAAGCTCTTCGTAGGCGCCGTAGTGCAGCAGCATTCTTACGGCAGTCTCGCAATCGGCCCGATTGCCGCTATCGAGAATCTCGAGCAGCGTGCGGCGGAAGTCGATCGGCAACTGGGCGATTTCGGCCAGTTCCTCTGGTTCGATCTCGTCGAACAAGCGGACATAGGCGATCTGAGCAGTGCGCTCCTGCCGACGAGAAAGCCCCCGGAGCGCGGCACGACGCACCCCGGCGGATCGGCCGTTGGCCGCCGCAAGCAGCGCGGCGGTCGCCGTTTGATTCGGCGACCGGGCGAGGCAGTGCATTGTGAGCGTCAGCCCTTCTGGCGCTGGCATCGTGATCCCCGAGTGAGTCCCTTTGGAAGAATAAGCCAGATTTTGGGGTGCAGTCTCTTGCCATGCTGCTGGCAACTCCTCTCACTGTTGATATCGGCAGATGGTGCCGATGCTCCTCCTAACAACCTTTCTCATGGGCGGGGTGGCAAATTGCCCGACCGTTGCAAACGCTACGCTCGCCAGCCAAACTGGCATAAACGGCTCAATCCACCCCTGCGGCCCTACGCCATGCTCCCGACCGCAAAACTGCGACCCCGCTCCTCCCAGCAGATCCTCGACGACGAATTCCTCACGGTGAGGGCGAAAATCCTCGAACTGGCCGCCGCCCTCGATCGCATCGAACGGGGAGCCGAACCTGGCCCCGACGTCGATCGATTGCAACTTGTTCGCAGCGCGCTCCACGTGGTCGTCGAGTCGTCGGGAGATCGAGCCGAGCAGGTGCAGCTCCTGTTCAGCCACCCCTACGCCGCCGATTGGCGGCAGAAGTTGGAAGTGTGACGCCGTGCAGTACATCGATCCCCACATCCACATGGTGTCGCGTACGACGAGCGACTACGAAGCCCTCGCCAGGATGGGCTGCGTGGCCGTAAGCGAACCCGCCTTTTGGGCCGGTTTCGATCGCGGTTCGAGTGCCGGCTTTCGCGATTACTTCGAGCAGCTCACCACTTTCGAGGCGAAGCGAGCGGGTTGGTACGGCATCGACCATTACACGTGGATCTGCATCAACGCCAAGGAAGCGGAGAACGTGGCCTTGGCTCGTGAAGTCATCGCGATGATCCCCGAGTTCCTGCACCGACCTGGGGTGCTGGGAATCGGCGAGATCGGGCTCAACAAGAACACCCGCAACGAGGCGATCATCTTTCTCGAGCATCTGGAGCTTGCCAGCCGCCACGGCGAGCAGGTGCTGATCCATACGCCTCATCTGGAAGACAAATACCAAGGGACGCGGATGATTCTCGACATGCTAACCGATTTCAGCCGCCTGGAGCGCCACCGCGTGCTGGTCGACCACGTGGAGGAGCATACGATCCGCCACGTGCTGGAGGAAGGCTTCTGGGCCGGCATGACTCTCTATCCCGTCTCCAAATGCACACCCGAGCGGGCAGCCGACATGGTGGAGCTTTACGGTCCCGAACGGCTCATGGTCAATTCGGCGGCCGACTGGGGCCCCTCGACCCCCTCGGCCGTGCCGGAGTTCATCCAAACGATGAAGAAACGAGGGCATTCGGCGGAACTTATTCGCCAGGTGGTGTACGAGAATCCGCTCAAGTTTTTTAGTCAGAGCCGGAATTTTCGCCTCGGCTGAATTGATTGTAACACTTCAGCCAACCGGCGGCGAAAAGACCCGTTCCATGGATTTCAACACTGAGGCACAGAGACACGGAGACCAACGAGCGGGGTTTGAATCGAATCGTCCCCCTTGGTAATTGGAATAACTCAACTTCAAGACACGCTCCGCGCTGCTATTCACATCTCCGTGCCTCCGTGTCTCTGTGTTTTTTACTTCAGATGGCTGAAGTGCTACAATTGGTCAAGCACAAGTTGACAGATATCGCGATCAGCCAGCGACTCAACTTTCAACACCCCTGGAAGAGAGGCCACCAGCACCCCTTGTTGCGCAGCGGTCGCCGCCGGCGCGCCGTGCGACCCACGAACCAAGGTCGCGTCGAGCGAAATCCCCTTGGTCACCGGGTCGAGGAACATCTCCGCCGGGTCGAAGCCCGGCTTGCGATGAATGTCGACAGTGTGGGCGAAGTCGGGCGCCTTGGTGTTGTCGTTCCACCAATAGTACGCCTGCCAGCTATTCGGCTGCGAGACGAGGACCAACTCTCCCGAGTGAGGGTGATCGATCCCATGGCGGGCAAAATCCTCCCGGCGGAGGACTGTGGCGATGCCCTCCTCGCGAGCGAACCGCTCGGCCACCCGGTCGATTGTTTGCTCGTCCGCATCGCGGACAAATACGTGCGACAACTGGTGATCGACCATCGCCCAGGCGGCGCTTTGTCCCACGTCGAGCAGTTCCTTGCCCTCCTGGTCGTTGATCGCCAAGAGGTCGAGTTCTCGTAACACGCGATTCGGATAGGTCACGTGGTCAACCGGCACAACGGTGTACTCGCTCGCCGCCAGCCACAGCAGCGACTGGGCGCCGTAGACCCGGGCGAATCCCTCTTCGAGCCGTGCAAGCTGGGCATCGAGTTGCGCGACGGCCTCCCATGCCTGGGGAGAATCAGGCCCAAACTTTTGCGTCGCGTAGTCGAGGTGGGGGAGATAGATATACCAGAACTGCTGGCGGTGCCGCTCGGCACTCCAAATGGCCGACGAGACGATCCACTCGGTCGACTGGACACCGGCGAATGGACCCCAAAAATGTTTCAGCGGGAAGTGGCCGAACGTGTCGCGCAGCTCTCCATACATCTCTGTCGGCCGGGTGTAACACCAGAGCGACTCGGTCCCGTCGGGATTGTGAATCGGGGCAAAGGTGCAGATCGTGTCGGCCCCGCACCCCTTACTGAGCAATGGAAACCAAACCGCCGAGGTAATTCCGGGATGCCGCTCATGCAGGAGATCCCAAATCTGCGGCCGTTCGACGACCTCGTTCCAGGCGGTCCACATTTCGACCTCGCCCCGGTCGCGCCAGTAGTAGCCGTTGGCCACGACTCCATGCTCCGAGGGGAGGCATCCGGTCGTCAGGTTCACCTGCACGGGACAGGTGACCGCGGGAAAACTCGGCACCAGGGTCGCTTGCCCCCCTGCGTCGCGCCACCGCCGCAGGACCGGCATCCGCTCGGCATAGGCCGCCGATAGTCCAGGAATCGACAGCAGACAGGCGACGGAAGCCATGGCGATTTGATCGATTTCTTAAAGCAATGGTTGGAGAAACTCGAACGCTTGCCGGGCCGAATCGGGCCCGGTGGGGCTATGGCGACTCAGCTCGACGAGCACCGGCCCAGTGTAGCCCACGAATCGCAACATGTCGAAGATCGGTGGGAAGTCGATCTCCCCCTCACCAAACATGAGGTGCTCGTGGACTCCCGCCCGCATGTCCTCGATGTGAAGGTTCACCAGCCGATCCTTCCAGCCGCGCAGGACCCCCTCGATGGGCCACTGCCTCAGGCAGTGGAGATGCCCCACGTCGATCGTCAGCCCGAGGTACGAACTGTCGACGTCCGCCGATTCGAGCGACTCGAGCAACCCTTCGAAGCTTTCGATTGTGTCGATCACCATCCCCGGTTCGGGTTCGAAGGCGAGCGGCACACGGCGCTCACTGGCGTAGTCGATCAAGACATCGAGCGACTCGACGAGTCGCCTGGTGGTTGTCTTCTCGTCCGCACCATCGATCGCCGTACCCGCCCAAAAGGAGACGGCATGAGCACCAAGATACTCCGCAATATCGACCGCGCGCTTGAGGAAATCGATCCGCCGCAAGCGCTCCTCCTCGGTTGGCGAAACAAGGGTCGGCTGATGCTTTCGCCACGGGTCGAGCAAGTAGCGTGCGCCGGTTTCCACCACCGCCAGCAATTCGTGCCGGGCCAGGGCCGCGCCGACCTGCTCCAGTTGCTCCGCCAGCCGCGGGTCGTAGGGATTGAGCTTGCCATGGTCGAGGGTGATTCCCACCGAGCGGTAGCCGAGCGCGGCGATGATCTCCAGAGCCCCCAGCAGATCGTGGTCCGCAAGGCCGTTCGTGATATATCCAAGTCGCATTAACTCACCTTGAACCATTGGGCCAATAGTGTGGCGGGGACCAATAGCGCGATAATCATCAGCCCCCAATAAGTCCCCCCATAGCCAAGTACCAGCGCTGCATCGATGAAAATCAGCGACAGGATGGCATGCCCCACGGCCCGCTGGACGAACTGCGGCCGCGGCTGCACGATCGCACTCGCCAGCCGCCGCAGCACCAGCGCCGCCACGACACCCCACAACAGCAGCCACCCTTCCGGCTTGACGCCGAGCGGAGGTGTTCCCGGCAGGTCGATCCAGGGCATCGCCGCGCAGAGGGCGAGACTCGCCGCCACCCCCAAGGTTCCCAACACCAGCAGCCAACGGGGACTTTTCCCAGCCTCGTTGCGGGCGAACCAAGTGACGCTGAAGATGTAGAGACCGATCGCCAGCGGGGGGATCAGCGGGGCATCGAAAACAATTCCACTCTCTCCCCACCTGGCCGCAAGGCTCATCCCCAAGAGGACATTCGCCACTCGGCAGAGGGCCATCACAGCCGGCCCGGCCAAGGTCCGCTTGATCCCCCGATCGTAGGCCACAACGAACAGTGCCAGCAGGCTCGCCAGTAACCCGACCAGCAGATTCTGTGCGAGTATTGCACTCAACCACCCAACGGAAATCCCTCCCACCAGGAGCAACCAGCCTAATAGATGAGCGGCCTGTAGCGAGATCCGCCCCGAGGGGATCGGCCGCTCGGGACGCTCCTCGCGATCGATCGCGTGGTCGAAGGCGTCGTTGAGGACCATCCCCGCCGAATAGAGCAGACAGGTGGTGGCGGTGATTCCCACGGCTGCCAGCCCCGGCAACTCGCCGGTCGCCAGGATCATCCCCATCCAGACATCGGCCACCGCGGTAAAGACATTCGCCACCCGCATCAGTTCGACGACCGCGAGGCTCCGCTCGCGCCACGACAGACCGGTGACGTTCCGCTCGGTGTGGTTCATGGCAAGATGCCACCGGAAGATTCGAGCAAGTTTTTCAAATAGGCCAGCGACTGCCGCGCCGCCGGGTCGGGGTCGTCGCGATAGGGATAGAGCTCCACCGTGATCCAACCGGTGTAGCCGGTCGCCTCGATCGCCGCCAGAGTCGCGGCGAAGTCGATCGCTCCGGTCCCCGGCACCAGGTGGTGGTGCCGCCGGGTGGAGGCAATATCCTCGAAATGATAATGAACCGTATGGCTCGCCATCCGGGCGACCCAATCTTGCGGATCCTCTCCGACGCAATAGGCATGGCCGATATCGAAATTGAGCCCCACCATGGGGGAATCGATCCGGTCGACGAACTCCAGGTACTGGTCGAACCGCTCGATCAAAAGCTCCGGCTCCGGCTCGATCAACAACTTCACCCCGACCTCTTCGGCCACTTCGACGCAGGGCATCAGCTCCTCGTAGAACAGGTCGTAGCCCTGCTGGCGCGTCTGACCTTTGCCTAATGGCCCCCCCGGCTCGGTCGTCAGGTTCGGGGCACCGATGGTCTGGGCCAGCCGCAACGCCCGCTTGGTATGCTCGCGGCGGATCGCCCGATAATGAGGATCGGGCTCGATCCAGCTTGGATACCAGTAGGGCTGCCTCGGGTCGTCGACGGCATTCATCATGAAGGCGTTGACGTTGGAGATCGCCAGGTTGTGGCGGTCGAGGGCCGCCATCAGCGAGTCGATCCGCTCGGGCAACAGTCCTGCCGGCCAGGCATGCGGCACGTCGGCCAAAATCTCGATGCCGCTGTATCCGATCTCGGCGATGCGGCGGATCGTCTCCTCGACCGAGTAGTGAAGATAGGCATTCGAACTGAACGCTAGGGGCATCATCGCTGGGAAGTCGCCTCGCGGGTAGGGCAGAAATCGGGGTCCGGAACGCCCCTGAACTTAGTGGAAAAGCCCCCCGGTGAGTAGCGGCCCCACAGAGAGCCTTTCACTCATCCCAGCGGCTCGAGGCGGGAGCAGACGAGGGCAATTTGCCGATCCCCTTGCCGCGTCACAACGAGCACTCCCTCGCGGTCGCCGCTCGGCTTGAGCCGCTTGAGGAGCCCCTCCGGATCGAGCTTCACCCCGCGATGCTTGATCGCGAGTCGACCGATCCCTTGGGCACGCAGCGCGGCGGCCACTCGCTTGACCTGCATCGGCAGGACCTCATCGACGGCATACCCCTTGAGCAGGGCGTGATCGTGCCGCGAAGCGCCGGTCAGATAGCCGTGGGTCACGGCGAACTGCCACAACCCCAATTCCCGGGCCACCTCTCCCGTCAAGTCGGCCGCCAGCAGCGCCGGGTCGCATTCGTAGCAGTAATCTCCAATCGACTGATCGCACGGGGCCTCCGCAGGCACCCCCGCGACACTCCCCAGCGGCGTTCCCCCGGCCGCGGGTATCGCCGTCGCCCGCCGCATGCCAGGAGATTCTGTAAGCCCGCCATGCCAAACCACCAGTTGCCGGCACTCCCCTCCGCGGCTGATCCACTCGAGTTCCGAACTCTCCTGCCAGTGAGTCGGGGCCTCGCACGCGGGAGCAAGCTTCACAGCGGCATTCGGGTTCAGGGCCAAAAGCTGGTCGATCACCTCATCGCTCGGATCATGGACCGCCGTGTGAGTGCTCCGCCCCCCCGCAGCGCGGCGATCGGGGTCGATGTGCCAGGCAGACAGCTCCTCGATTGGCACTTCGCGCACATCTCCACACCGCCACTCGACACACTCGGCCACTTCGGGAACGGTTTGAACCTTCACGTTGTGCTCGGCCAGTGCCAGAATCCCTGGGTCACGGTCGCAGGCCACCAGTTGCCCCACCACCTGCGCCATGGCTGCGGTATCTCCCCCAATCCCGCTGCAAAGGTCGGCCGCGCTCGGGAGCCCCGCGAACCGGGCCACTTTGTAGTGGGCGATCCACTCGTCGGTCGCCTGCTCGTACCCGGTGCGGGTAAAGAGCATACGGGAGGCGGCGGTGAATTTATTGGTTGCCCGTTGCCGTAGTTCCCGCTGCTCGACGAGTCTTCTCGCTTGATCGGGATCGACCCGGTCTCGTAGGTGGGCCAGCAGCCCGAGGAGTGGCCGATCGTCGTCGGCAAGCTGCGCGAGCAGTTCCTGCTGGTCGGGCTCCATGAGCCACAAGGCATCGGCAAGAGCAAGTGCAACCCGATTATTCGTCATAGTTTCCATGCGGCAGGACGGATATGAGGACAGGGCGGTTGTCGAGAACTGAGGGTCCTGAGCGTTGCACCACGCAAGGCAATCCCACGCAAGCGGTGCATCCATTCGCGACGATGGGGAAAATGGGAATCTCTCTCGCCCCCTCACGTCGACCTCGACCAACGAAAGCTCCCACTATGCAGCGACCCGTCATTCTAGCTGGACTGCTTGGCGCCGCGGTAGGCGTTCCCTACATGGTCGACCGCCACTCCCCCACCACAACCTCTCCCGCTGCCACCTCCACCGCAGCCGATACGTCCACGATTCCCCCCTTCAATCTCACTCCGCCGGTCCTCTCGCAACCCGAAGGTCCAGGGGCCTTGCTCTATACGAGTCCGGCTCCGCTCGAAGGGTTGCCGACCACCAGTCTCGCCGAAGTCCTGCGATTCGATATCACCAAGGAGTGGGTCTACGGGCGCTGGTCGCGTAAGTCGACCGGACTCGCCGAACCCGAACTCTTCGGCGTGCGGGTCCCGCTGGTCAGTGGGACGCGGATGACCGATGTCGCCGGCTCGCTGACCTATTATTTCAATCCCCAAGGGGCGGTTGAAAAAATCGCTCTCACCGGCAAGACGGCCGACACGACCGAGTTGGTAAATCTGGTAGTCCGACAGTATGGTTTCGAGCCCCAAGTCCCGCTGGTGGCCGGAGAACAGCTCTATCAGGTCAGGAATCACGACCGCATCGAGAGTGAGCTGCGGACCTGGCCCGAGCCGATCCTTTGGACCACCTCGCCCCACACCAGTTTCTCGGTCGAACTCGAGCTCAATCGGCCCGGGTCGCGCCGGACCGTGAGCCGACGGCTGCCGCAACTCAACATCCCCGACGTTCCCACCGAGGCTGCCGTCCCCCCTCCACCCGACACGGCGACAGCCGTCTTCCCCCCCGAACAGGTCGTCCCCTCCCCCAATGCCGCCTCGTCGGCCGAGGTGGCGGGGGGCGGCAGTTCCGCACCCGCGACGACCCCCTCGGGCCAAACTCCCAAGAAAGTCGCCAAGCCGGTCCTCCGCTGGCCCAACTGAGTGGAGAGGCATCCGTAGAGGGTGCCCGCCTCGCCAGCAACACCGCATCGGATAGACTGGTTGCATGACTCGACTCGCTTTCCGGCTCTGCCCCGCCGACCTGCGGCAACAGGCGCTCCAGCTCGCCTTGCGTACCATGGCCCCCGAGCAGGCAGCCCCGCTGGCCGCGTCGCTCGAAAGGCTGGCCGACAAGGGGATCAACGTCTTTGCCACGCTCTGGGTGGCGGTGGCCGACGATCAACTCGTCGGGGCGACCTGGGTGCAGCCGATGGCGGGTAAGGTCGCCACCTTGTGGCTTCCTCAGTTCGTCGAGGAAGCGACCTCCGACGATGCCAAGCAACTCGCCTCCGGCGCGCTCGACGCGAGCCGCCAATTGCCGATCGACGTGATCCAAACCCTCATCGATCCGGCGGCTGGTGCCGAAGGACAACTCCTCACGGACCTCGGCTTTCAATCGCTGGCGACCCTCCAATTTCTCCACTGGGAGATCGCCTCCGCCAAGAAAGCGGTGGCCGAGGTCGATGCGCGGCTCACTTTGGTGCCGCGAGCGGGAGACGACCCCGCGCTCCTCAAGCAAATGCTCGCCGATTCGTACGTGGAGACACTCGATTGCCCTCGACTCGACGGAGTTCGCCAACTCGCCGACACGATCGAAGGCTACCAGTCGGTTGGCGAGTACCGGCCGGAACTCTGGTCGATCGTCAAGTGGCAGGGGGAGCCCGCCGGAGTGCTGCTCGTGAGCCCCTATCGCGAGGCCGACCATTGGGAACTGGTCTACATGGGGCTCGCTCCCCGATTTCGGGGTTTGGGGCTGGGACGACAACTCCTGGAGGCCGTGCGCCGCGAGGGGAGAGCCGCGGGCGCCGCGCAAATCCTGCTGGCCGTCGACATGGCCAACTGGCCGGCACGGCGAATCTACAACGAAGTCGGGTTTGTCGAGTGGGGAACGCGGACAGCCTACATTCGGTCTCTCAAACGGGGTTTGGCCGCTGATTCCGACGTTTCGTCCCAGGGGCTCTGAGGGACCCGTGCCGCCTGCTTGATTTCCTCTTCCTCCTGGGCGATCCGCGAGGGGAGGGCAATCCGCTCCCGCACGACTTCCCGCGCCACGCTCGGCAGGTTGACCAACAGCACCGACAGCGCGACCCCCACCAAGGCCGACAGGTAGACGATCGTCTCCGCATCGAGTCGGTTGTCGAGCGTATCGACCGTTCCCCAGAAGGGATTCGACCACTGGAGGGCATTGAACCCCATGTCGCGCCACTGGGGAACCGACATTTGGATGCCGTAAGGGACACCCGCGCCGACCATCACCAGAATCACGTGGAGCAGAAAGGAGGCAAGCACTCCCACCGTCGAAAACCGCCGCAACAGCGACACCAGCAACTTGCCGATCCCCAAGTAGATCACGACATAACACCACACCACGATCATCGCCGGGAGGATCTCGCCGAAATTGTTCACCACCATCCCGCCGAAGGGGTTCGTCGGTTGAATCCAATTGAGGTGGCAGGCAAAATTCAAGCCGGTTAAGATCAGGATCGCGGTCGTCACCTGAATGACGGCAAACGCATAGCCAGTGCCGGGCCCCGGGTTGAGCCACCCCAGCAGCCATCGCCCCACGATCGACTGTGGCAACTCGCGCTGGACGCGATGCGAGAGATCGGGCGACTCGCTGCTGAGCAGGGTACCCATCAGGTACCAGTAAATCGCCAGGATCGCGAACCACGCGAACATCATTTCATAGTCAAAAGAAAACAGCAGCGCGTACGCCAGCCAGCCATAGTACACCCCCTGCTGCACGAGCATTCCCCACCGCAGCGGAGTCGACTTGTTGACCGTCCGTGGCGACGTGAGCGAAACCGTCGCCAGGTAAGCCAGTAGCAGCGTGGTCGCATAGAGCGAAAAGCTGATGCACGTCGTGATCCAAAAGCTGGCGTCCTGAACCCAGTACGATTCATACAACAGCTCCGTCAGTCCTCCCATGCCGCCAAAAAAGCAACCCAAGAGCAGGGTGACGAATCCCACCGACAGCACGACCTGCCCTTGCTTGTGGGGCGCCGCGGCAGCCGCCAGCAGGCCGACCATCGACAACCCCACCGAGCCCAGCACGATGTAGGCCAGCACGACGGCAATCGTAACGACATCGATGCCACGCAGCAGGTAGGTGAACGCGAGACAGGGAGCCAGCGCCGAAACATAGACCCCAATCTGCACCAGGGTGCTGCCGAGCTTGCCGTTGACCACCTGCCGCGGCGTAAGGGTCGAGACGCGCAACAGGTCGTAAGTGTTTTCCTCCCGCTCCGCAGCCAGCGACCGAAAGGCCGAGAAGGGGACGATCACCGCCAGCGGGAAACAGAGCAGATAGCAATAGAAGAGCAGAAATCGCCCCCCCGCCGCCGCATAGGCGATGCCAGGACCAAGATAGGCCACCATGGTGATCGTGATGACCCACGAAACGAGCAGGACCAGCAGGAACGTGAAGGTAAACTGACGGCTCTTCAGCGCCTGACGTGTCTCCTTCACCAGGATCGGGTTGAGATAGTCGCCCCACGCCGACAGCCGCCGATCGACCCCTTGCCAGAGGGAATCGAACCGGCTGGTCGGTTCCCGGGCGGGGGAGTCTGGCGACTCGGCCACCCGACCGGCTTCGAAGCTGGGGGACGAGGCCGTCATTGGACGATTCCCTTCGTGACTTCGAGAAAGACATCCTCCAGCGATTTGGCCCTGGTGCGAAATTCCACCACGTCGAGCCCCGCCGCGACCAGTTCGCGAAGCAGCACGACTTGCTCGGCATCGCTCCCGGCATGCTGTAACATGAATCGTCCCCCCTCGTGCCGCTCGAGTTGCAAATCGCGACGCTCGGCGATCCAGCGTTCGGCGGGCCCCGGATCCCCCAGCACGCGAAACTCGACCTGACTCACACTCGCCACCCGGCGGCTGATTTCTTCCACCGAGCCGACCGCCAGCAGTTGCCCCGCCTCGATGATCGCCACCCGGTCGCAAACTTCGGCCAGTTCGGTGAGGATGTGGGAACTGATGAGGATCGCCTTCCCCAGTTCCGCCAGCCGGGTAATCATCTCGCGCAGTTCGATCCGTGCGCGGGGATCGAGCCCAGCGGCCGGCTCATCGAGGACCATCACCGGGGGGTCGTGGATCATCGTCCTCCCCAGGCAGAGCCGCTGCTTCATCCCCTTCGACAGGCCATTGATCGGCTTGTGCTCGAGTTTGTCGAGCCCCGTAAAATCCTTGACGAACCGGATGGCGTCGCTTCGCTCCTTCCCCCGCAGACCGTAAGCTCGGGCGAAGAAGTCGAGGTATTCGTGGACATCGACATTGTCGTAGGTCCCAAAATAGTCGGGCATGAAGCCGAGCCGGCGGCGGACCCGGTCGGGGTCCTCGGTCACCGAGAACCCGTCGACCAGGGCATCGCCACTCGAGGGCTCGTCGAGCGTGGCCAGAATCCGCATGCTGGTCGTCTTGCCGGCCCCATTCGGTCCAATGTAGCCAAACACCTCCCCCGGATAGACGCAAAACGAGACATCGTTCACGGCGTGAGTCGGTCCAAAAAAACGATGGACGCCGCGAAGTTCGATCTGAGGAATGTCACTCACACTCGCCATCGGCCTACCAATCCCCCAGGACGAGATGAACACTTCCCGACTCTTCCGCGTCGTCGAGCCCGACCCCTGTCGCCAGCGCCCTGTCACCCACCACGATGTAGCTCCGCGGCGGAAGTCGCAACGCGGGATAGGTCTCCCGGCCATTGAGCAACGTCCAGCGCATGGCCAGCAGGCTCGTTTCAAAGCTCATCGCCGAATGCTGGTGCCAATAGCTATAGCGGTGCCGCGACGATCTGTAGGGAAGCGGGTTTTCCAGCAGCTCGGCCGGCACGCTCGGCTGGCGATCCTGCACGAGTCGCCGGAAGGTGGTCACCACCTCGGCTTCCGTTGCCTCCGCCAAGGAGAACCGCCCCTCGGGTGGGACTTTCTGGGCCTGGTACCACTTCCCCTCCTCATCGACGGCCGCCACCCACTCGAGCGGAGCCGCGAAGGGACTCTCGGCCATCAGGTCTTGTTCGCGTCGTCTGATTTTCAGCCCCTGGACCCCAGCCTGCGAGTCGACCACCAAAAGTTGAGTCGGCGTCCGCGAGTTGAGCCATCCTCGCTCGAGTTGCTGCCCCTCGTCGGTCCACTTCAAACTCAGCGACTGCTGCGACCGGTCGGGGTCGGCAAACGCTTCGTACGCTCCGGGTGCAATGGCATAGACCTGGGCATCGCGACCGAATTCTAGCCCATTGCGAGGTGCGAACGCCGCATAGTAGGAGAGCCGGCTCCAGGACGATGCCAGGTCGTGCTCCCGATCGATGTAGGTGATCGACATCGCACGGACCTGCGTCCGCCAGCCGTCAGCCAACAGACCATATCCCAACAGCGCGACGGTCACCAGACTGGCCACCAGCGGAATGGTCACCACCAGCAAATGGAGCCGACCCGCGCGCTTGAGGAGCCAGTAGTTGAGCGGGCCGATGACAATCACAAACAGGGTAATCAGGAACTGGAATTCCAGCACCGGGGCACTGCCAACCCCTGGGACGAGCCAACTCGAAAAGTCGCCGTTCGAGAGTCGCGGGTTGGTTCCGTGCCGCTCGAACCACGATCGCTGGAGCCAGTAGCGCACAGCGGCCTCCCGGTGACTCTTCTTCAGGCCACTCGAGGTCGCGAACCAATCCTGGCGGAACGCGGCGACCGATCCCCATCCCATTTGGCGGACAGCCATCCAGTTGTCGGAGTAGAAAGGGGGAATCTCCTTCGCGGGGTCCTCTGTCCCCATAGCTCTTAGGTTTTCTCGCATCTGCTCCACCCAGACCTGTGTATCATCCGCACCAAGGGGGGGAACTCCATCCTGACCATAGGCGGCTGGGAGCACGGCGAGGTCGAGCGCGTCCCACGCCCCCACTCCGGTAGGCTCCTCCTCGCCGGGAATACGTGGCGCCGTTTGCGGATCGCGATCTTGCCACCCCAGGAGCCTGGTCAACTCCGGCAGCTTTTCCCAGTCGTCATCCATGCCATCGACCCACAAGTTGCCACCAGCATGGACCCAGCGAATCAAAGATTGAAATGCCTCGGGGCGTTCCGCCTTTGCTTTCACAAGCGCGCTCATCTCGATCCGCACGATATCAAGGGGGAGCAGGTCCTCCCATCGCTCGGGCAAATCGTCGGGAATGAAAATGGCGATCACATTCTCCGCCAAGGGAACTTCACGCGGCGGCTGCGTGGCCTTGCCACCGGACAATGTGGCGCTCAGCACGTCGCGCCAAGTGAAGTTCTTGGGATCGCGATAGCTGGTGTCGAGTAGACGTAGCGGGCTGACCTCGGCGGGCATCGCCCCCATCAGCGTCGGCAGTACGATTGGGTGTTCCCGCTCCTGGGAAAGTTGCTCGTCGCGCGACTGGTCGACCCAAATGTCCCACCAACAGAGCTGCTGCACGCCATGGGAGGGAATCTTGAGACGTAGCGTCTCGCGCGACATGCCCGCAGGAAGAGTCCACTCCTCCCGCACGACGAAGTCGGCACGTTCGTGAGAATTGGAAGTCGAGAAAACAATCCGCAACGTCGTGTCGCTGCTCAAGGGGGCTTGCGACTCAACCGCGATGAGAAGGATCGTGTAGCCCGTCACTTCCGCCTGCAGCCGGCTGGCGTCGAGCGTCAGGCGGAGACCGCTGGCTGCCGAAAACCTGGCCCCATCTGGCTTGTCGATCGTCGCCAGGTGGCCCACCATCCGCATCGCGCCCCCTTGCCCCGCGGCAACTGTCGCAAGGCAGCACACTACCAGCGACACGACCCAGATGCCCCAGGGCCCTATGCTCCGGGCGGAGTGCCACCATGCTCCAAGGGGGTTGCTCATCGGTCGACATTTTCCTGCTGGGCGATGGGTCGATCGGCGTCATGGCCCGCTCCGCCGCTCCCCTCGTCTGCCGATGGGCGCGGCGCCGCTGGCGAGGGATAATAGGCCTCCATTCGCCGCGGTGTACTCGCCGGCAGCAGGACGGCTGCGGAAAGCCGCGCCATCGCGTAGAATGCAATCATCACCAGCCACGTCACCCCCAGGCTCGCGACACCACACCCCATAGCCACTGCCCACCGCGCTCCCTCGACCCCCTGGCCAATGATCACGCCGAATAGCGCGACCACGACGAAGAGATAGAAGAACCATCGCAGGGAGTAACGCGGGAGCAACATCCATCCATTCCTGAAAAATCAAGCGTCTGCTAGCCATTTGCCATGAGCGCCACACCCACTAATTCGCCACGACCAGGAGAAAATCTTCCCGCTCGTTGAGCGACACGATCCCCACTCCCGCCGAGTCACCAGTATTGTCCACTTTGGTCTCCCCCGCCACACACCTCCCCGGAAAGTCGCGCGACACTCGCCGGGTCCCCCCCTCCCATTCCGAAGGATTGTCCAACATGCCCGGTCGGATTGCGATTTTCTTGCTCGCCAAACTCTCCGTCCCTGGGTTCTTGGCCCTGCTGCTGGTATTTGCCGCGGCCCGTCCGGCGTGGGGGCAAATCCGTGCCGAGGCTTACGCTGGGGAACCGATGGGGGTGGGACGAGTCACCATCAATCTCTCCCCCACGAACTCCTCCCCGCTGAGTGACGATCGGATTGGCATCAGCGACGCCGCGGGACGAGTCCTCTATCCCGCTCCCAGCGAGCGCCGCGTTCGCCAGGTACTAAGGCAGTTTCTCCGGGTCGATCTCCCCCGTCGGACGACATTTTATTTCCTGTTCACAGGCAACGAGCCGCTCGATATCGACGTCTACACACCCCAGCGACAAACCATTCGCATCCAGCCCAGTCGCGACCGCAAAGACCACCAGGAGTTGCTCGCCGAATGGTGGGAGACCTATGTCGACCTCTACCGCCGCGTCCATGACGAGGCGGAATACCCGCTCGAAGTCCAAACCTACCTGACGGCGATGTGGAGCCAGCGGCTCGGTGTGTCGATGCCCGTGCTCGAAGGGGCCCTGCTCCGCCAGCAGAACCAGGGGGGCACCGTCACCGGCAAGCTGCTGGCCGACGAAGCCTACCGCGCCAGCTTGCTTCGCGACTTGATGCTTGGCCGATTGGCAGACGATCCCGCCTTAATCCCCCTGCCCGAACCTGCGATTCCCGTGGGGTCGCGGCCAATGCCTACGGAAGAGGTGGCCATCGAGTCGCTCGCCAGCCGTGTTCCCGAAGAATGCTTCTACGTGCGATTCGGCAATTTCGAGAACTATCTCTGGTTCCGCGACTTCACGGCCCGCTGGCAGGGTGACCTGGGGAATATGCTCATCCTGCGCAACATTCGTCGCGATGTGGGGGCCAGAATCTCCGAACAGATCGCCCTGGCCGAAACCGACCTGGCGCGAATCCTCGGCCCGAAGGTGATTGCCGACGTGGCGATCGTCGGGACCGACCCCTACTTTAGCCACGGGGCCTCGATGGGAATGCTGTTCGAAGCGAAGAACAGCTTTCTCCTGGGAGCCGACTTTCGCAACAAGCGAACGGCCGCCGCCAAAGCCCATCCCGACGCCACCATCGAAGAGGTGACGATCGCCGGTCACAAGGTCTCCTACCTCTCGACCCCCGACGGCCGGCTGCGCTCCTACTACGCCGTCGATGGCGATTTCCATTTCGTCACCACTTCGGCCAGGTTAGTCGAGCGCTTCTACGCCGTGGGGCAAGGGGACCGCCCCCTGGGAGCCACCGCCGACTTCCTCGCCGCCCGTCAGCGGATCCCCTTCGACACGCCCACCACCGTCTTCGTCCACCTGTCGCGGCCGTTCCTCGAACATCTCACCAGCCCTCCCTATCGCATCGAACTCGACCGCCGCCTGCGCTCGCTCCAAAGCCTGCATCTCCTCCGCCTCGCTCAACTCGCCGCCGCTCAAGAACGAGCACCCGGCGCGACCATCGACGCATTGATCGAGGGGGGATTTCTTCCCCCTGGGTTCCAAAGCCGCGCCGATGGTGCCGGCTGGGCTCAAGACGACCAGGGGCGCTGGCGCGAATCCCTCCGCGGCTATCAGGGGCAGTTTCTGCCGATCGTCGACAATCTCCCCAGCGAGTGCAGCCCGCAGGAACGCGACCGCTATCTCGCATTCGCCGCGAGCGTCAGGAGCGAGGCCGGGGGGCTCGTCCCCCTGACGGCAACCATCGTCCGCGAGGTCGGTGCGACCCCAGGTCGCGAGTACATCCATGCCGACCTCCATCTCGCTCCCTATTCAGCCACCAACCTCGCCTCATGGGCCAAACAACTCGGCCCCCCTTCCACCAAGCGACTCGCCCCGATCGCCGGCGACGTGGTGGCGGGCGAGGTTGTTCTCGACAGTCTGCTCGGCGGAGGCGAGCCGGTCCACCTGTTCGGAGGCATTCGCGACGGGCATGTCCCCCTGACGATCTCTGGAGGAGTGCTCACCACCGCCACCTCGCTTCCAGAGGCGATCGAGGGCTATGTCGGCGCGTGGCCAAAGCCCGATTTGCTCCAGCGGTGGATTGGCCCCGTTCGCGGCCCGATCGACCGCGATGGCATTGGTCGGACCGGGGGGCTGTTTGACCTATGGACCCGGCGGGCAGACGACTTCCTGCTCATTTCGTTCAAGCGACACGTCTTGGAAGCTGTCGGCACCCAGCTCGAAATGGCCGAGTCGGCCATCCCTGCCCAGGCCCACTTCTACCTGGCCGACCTCGTCGGGACCCAATACCAACCGATCGCCCGGGCCTACGGCTACTCGCGCACGCGGCAAACTTCGGCGAGCGGGAGCCGGTTCATGAACTCGCTTGTCGAGCAACTTCACGTCGACAAATCGGAGGCCCTGCCGCTAGCCAACGAACTGGTGGGGGGAGAGTGGGTCTGCCCCCTTGGCGGAGAATACGTCCTGGTCGAAGTCCCTGGCGGCATTCAGGCCTGGGCCTCGACCGCCGCCGCCCCCAACAACCAATTCACGCTGAGCGAAATCCCCCCCGACTACCAATTCCCTCTGCTCGAGTGGTTCCGGGGCATGACCGCCACGCTGCTGCGAGGAGAGGACGACTCGCTCAACCTGATGCTCACGCTCGATATCTCCGAGTCGATGCCCGCCGAGCCGCCAGTTGAAGAATCGGCTCCCGCCGACGAGGGCGCACAGGAACCAAGGGCTGGAAGCCCTCCTCCACCTCCACCAACACCACCCGTTGCGCAACCAGAAGAGCGTAGTGTGCTCCAAGGAGAGACCGAGCAACTTCCAGGTCCGCCCTCAGCGGTTCCAAAATAGGAAAGTAGCGAGGATCACCCCGCGTCAATCTTCCATCGTCAATTGGACGTTGGCGGACTTAATATCGCCGGTTGTTACCACAACCGCCGCTTCTTCGTTGGCCGGGATCGTCGCAGTGAGCTCGGCTTCTTGAACTTTGACCGCCTTGGCGAGGATCCCCTCGTCTTTTTTCGCAAGAATGCTGTTCTCAGCCACGTCCCGATCTTTTGAGAGATAGACGTAGACTTCGATTGGCCCCCCCTCCGCGGTGGCGGTTACCTTGAGGACGCGTTCACTCGCCTTGGGATCGACGCGATACTCCTTTCCGGCATCGCCAGGCTTCACTTCAAATGAGCGAGTGTCGCGAAGCTTCGCCTCGCACCCCGCCACCATCAGTACCAGCAGCCATACCGCGCACCACTTTGCTTTACCTGGCATCATCGTGACTCCTTGAGAGTGATCGCTTGCTCTAACAATTCCCCAGCACGAAACGAACTGCGGACCATCGGCCCCGAGGCGACTCCGGCAAAGCCCATCGCCAGCGCCTCGTCGGCCCAGTGGTCGAATTCCTCGGGCGTCGCATAGCGGTCGACCGGCAGGAACCGGTCACCCGGACGCCCTGGGGCAAGGTATTGCCCCAAGGTTATCAGATCGACGTCGGCACCGCGCAACTGGCGCATGGCATCGACGATTTCTACGCTCGTCTCCCCCAGGCCCACCATCAAACTGCTTTTGGTCACCATGTCGGGGCGAAGCTCCTTGGCCCGCCGCAACACTTCGAGCGACTGGGCGAACGACGCCCGCGGATCGCGCACCCGGCGGTCGAGCCGCGGCACGCATTCGACGTTGTGGGCAAAGACATCGAGCCGCAGCCCCTCCAGGAGCGCGGCCAGCGCCTGCCAGTTGCCGGCGAGATCGCTCGAAAGCAGTTCGATCGTCACCTGGGGCGACCGCTCACGAACGCGCTCGACACAGCGGCGATAATGCATCGCTCCGCCATCGGGCATGTCGTCGCGGTTGACCACCGTGACGACGACGTGCGAAAGCCGCATCCGCTCGACCGCATCGGCCAGGTGATCCGGCTCGTCCGGGTCGAGAGGGGGCGGGGCCTTGAGTGTCTCCACCGAGCAGAACCGGCACCCCCGGGTACACTCCTTCCCCGCGATCATGAAGGTTGCCGTCCCTCGTCCCCAACAATCGTGAATGTTCGGGCAGCGCGCCTCCTCGCACACGGTGTGGAGCCCCCCATCGTCAATCGCGCCGCGCGTGCGGTTGAATAGCGCAAGGGCCTCTCCCGAAGGGGGCTGGGCGCGCAACCACTCGGGGAGCCGCGGGCGGGGAGTGATGATGGGCAGGCTGGTTGGGGAATCCATGCTCCCAGTTTAGCCTAGCAGGCCGGCTTTCGCGAAGTACACCCCACGACACCGCTTGACTTATGTCGGATATGACATACACTTTAGATAATGGAACGCACCGATCGACCGCTCGTGTGGCTGGAGGGAGAGATTAAGTCGCCCCCCTTCTCGGCCAGCGCCCGAATCGAAGCAGGTATCCTGCTAAGGCGTCTCCAGCGCGGCGAAAACATCGGCATGCCCCAATCGCGGCCGATGCCGTCCATCGGTGCTCGCTGTCATGAGTTGCGCATTCGCGACGAGCAGCTTAACTGGCGACTGTTTTATCGCATTGATACCGATGCGATCGTGATACTCGATGTGCTGGCGAAGAAGACAACAAGCACTCCCAAGAGTGTCATCGACAGGTGCCAAGCGCGCTTGAAGGCATACGACCAGATTAAATGAGGAACATAGAGATGAAGAAATCGAAAGCCCAACAGCTTCAGGCCGTGGGGTGGAGAATTGGCGAGACGAAGGATTTCCTCAATCTTTCCGACGAAGAGGTAGCACTCATCGAAATGAGACTTTCGCTCGCCGACAGTTTGAAACATCGCCGCCAATCGCTAGGTCTATCACAGCAGGATGTGGCGAAGCAAATTGGCTCCAGCCAGTCACGCGTAGCCAAAATGGAAAACGCCGACGAAAGCGTCTCCATCGACCTGCTGGTCCGCTCACTCCTCTCGCTCGGAACAAGTCGCCAGGATATAGGACGCATCATCGGCAAAAAGCCATCAACACCCGCTGCCTGAACCGTGCCTGCGTGCGGGTTACGCCATCCTAGCGCCCAACCAGAGACAGGCGAACCATGTCGCCGCAAGGCCGGATCCGCTGAGCAGCATAGGCAAAAACAGGTAGACAACCGTCGCTGGCAAATTAGTCCATTTCCCTTCGTAAGCCATGCCATATTGCAGAATGGCGTAGGCCGTGCGATGCACAAATAGCCCCGTTAGCACACCCCCAACAAATCCAACCGGCACAAGGATGATGGAGAACCAGCCGGCCCCCGAGACAATTCCGGCGATCCCCGCCACAATGGGCCCTGCCAACACTGAACCAAATGTCACGCCGTCGGCATGATTCACCGCCATGGCCTTCTACCCCGTCAGCCCCTCGAACAGCGGCGTCGACAGATACCGCTCACCCAGGCTGCACATGATGGTGACGATCCGCTTGCCGCGGAATTCGGGGCGAGCCGCCACTTTGGCGGCGACGCATATGTTGGCACCACTGGAAATGCCCGCCATGATCCCCTCTTCCTTGGCAAGGCGGCGGGCCCAGATGAAGGCTTCCTCGTTGCTCACCGTGATCACCTCGTCGATGATCGAGGTATCCAGGTTTCCTGGAATGAACCCGGCGCCGATTCCCTGAATCTTATGCGGCCCCGGTTGTCCTCCCGAGATGACGGGCGAGTCGACCGGCTCGACGGCAATCGCCAGGAAACTGGGATTCTGCCGCTTGAGATAGCGTCCCGCCCCCGTAATCGTTCCCCCGGTCCCAACCCCCGCCACAATCGCGTCGATCTGATGCCCCGAGTCTTCCCAGATTTCCGGCCCGGTGGTGGCTTCGTGAATGGCCGGATTGGCCGGATTCTCGAACTGCTGGGGCATGAAGGCATTCCCTTCGGCGTCGACCATTTCGGCGGCTCGGGCAATCGCTCCCTTCATTCCCTCGGCCGCCGGGGTCAACACCAGGTTGGCCCCCAACGCCCTGAGCAGCGCCCGCCGCTCGAGCGACATCGACTCGGGCATGGTGAGAGTCAACTTATAGCCCTTCGCGGCGCAAACAAACGCCAGTGCTATCCCCGTATTGCCGCTGGTCGGTTCGACGATGTGCGTTTCGGCGTTGATTTTGCCATCCCGCTCACCCGCCTCGATCATGGCCGCCCCAATCCGGTCCTTCACGCTGTTGAGCGGCTGGAAAAACTCGCACTTGGCGAAGACCGTCGCATGCTCGGGAGGAACGAGTCGGTTGATACGAATCATCGGCGTCTCACCGATGCATTGGGCGGCATTGTCGTAGGTGCGATTGCGAGGCATGGTGAAATCACCTGAAATAAGCGAGGAACACTGGCGGAAAACTGACGCGATTATCGCATCTGCCCGAGAGGGAGCAACCCCACTTTGTCAGCCTTCGCTCACCACATCGCTTATTGGCCCCTCCCTCACTGGCCCATCAAATGTCACAGGCCTACCGTGCGTCCCACCACCAACTCTGCTGGCTCGCCACGCGCGATTCCTGGTCGGCGGCGGCGGAGATGGCGGCGACTTTCTCCTCGCGCTCGAGGATGGCAACCGGCGCGATGTCGACCCCACCCGACGCGGTGACTATCTTCCCCACAAAGGTCGTCTGAGTGGCCACCCGCTTGGGGGCGTTGAAAACTTCGATCGAAGCCTTTTCCGAGAGGTGGGGGATTTCGAGCCTGGCCTGCTCCGCCATTCCGTCGCGGACAATCAAGGTCGCCACCACGGCCAAATCCATCACATTGCGAAGCTTGCCGAACGACGAATCGTGGGCGGCCAGATCGTCGAACTTGGCGGTGAACATGTCGGCCCACTTTTGGGCTTGGGCGTTCCCCTTGGTCGTTTTCGTCCGCTCGCCTGACTCGCTGAAGTGGTCTTCGGCCGTCATGCACTTGACCCCTTGGCCCCGAATCTCCCAAGCAAGCCCCGCTTCGTCGCGGCGCAGCGGCTCGTAGTTCGGAGCGAGCCACCAGCGCGGCTGCACGTTGGCATTTCCAACGCCACGATTCCGGCCAATCAGGTCGATATAGCTCGGCAGGCCATCCACCGGGGCCGCTTCGAACTTCATCGCCAGCCGCTTCATCCGAAAGTCGGCCGCCACCATCGTCCGCGCGAAGTGCGACGAGTCGGGGACCCCCTTGATGGTGATCGTTTGATAGCCCATGGCATCGGCCAAACGCTGCGCGACGTCGCGAGGCGAGGCGTTGGGACGAAGCTGGCTGGCGATCTCCTGCGCTCGCTGCATCCCTTCGGCAGTGGGGTCGATCGAGCAGGTCATCCCGGCGCCCGGGTTGGCCTCCGCGGCCCGCAGTGCCACCATGAAATCATCGAGCAACAGCACGGGTCGATTCGAAGTCGAACCGACGACGTTGCCGAATTTGTCCATTTTCCATCCCTCGGCTGGCCCGGCGAGCAGGATGTCCCCTTGCTCGGGATAAACCAGCACATGGGTGATGCGCTGCAGGCCCGCCATCAATTGGACCTCGTCGGGCACCGGCAGTTCGGCGGCGGCCTTCTCGGCCAGAATGGCTTCGAGCCGCCGTAGCGAAACAAACCGGAGATCGCTCCGCTTATTCATGTCCCCTGGAATCGCGTCGAGCACCGACTCGCCTGCCGCTTTGATCTGTTCTAGCGAGCCAATTTCAGGGTTCGCCAATACCCCTTCCGGATCGATCGACACCCCGCCAACCGCGGCCGAACGAACGAATCCCCCCGCAAACGCAGAGTTGATTCCGACTGCCAACAGGGCGACGCCGGCGGCTACAGCAGCCCAGCCACGGTGGATTCGCATGGGGACTCGCATCTCTCGTCTCTCCTGAAGCTTGCCCGGCAATTCACGAGGAATGCCGAGTGGCAAAATGGCGTGTGATTTGTGACGGTCGCACCGATCCCAGCGGGCAATCCCCGCGGGATGCGGCAAAGCTCGCTTGTTACGGTAATCGTTATCGGCCTGCGAAACTATTCCAAAATAATCGCTAAGTCGTGTCGTGGCAAACGCTTTCGGCCAACTTCCCTCCCCCCGGCGTGGGCCATCCGCCCCCTCCCGCCTGTGACTTTAGCTTGTTTTCGCGGAGCCGCCACCCACCGCCGGTCGATTTTCGTTGGTGGGGGACAAGCCAATCGACCTCACCCCCCTCCCAAACCTCGCCCAAGGGACCGATTTTGGGGGCGGGAATGACCCTAAGTCTTGGCCACCGTTCGATTTCGGCTAAGAACGACTTGATGATCTTGGTATAGTAGGAATAGGCTGACTGCTCGCTTCCTGCCCCTCCCCCAACAGAAGGTCCCTGCCAAGCCCCGATGACCGCCTACCTGGTGATTCGCGAAGGGTCGAAATGGACCGACGTTTTTCGTCTGGTCGACGGGGAAAGTGTGACTGTTGGTCGCGCACCGACCAATGCTATCGTCGTCAAGGACGAGCGGTGCAGCCGCAACCACGCCGAAATTTTCCAGGTCAAGTCGCAGTGGACCCTCCGCGACCTCGACAGCCGCAACGGCACCCTCGTCGATGGCCAGCGGATTACCACCGACTATTCGCTCGAGCCGGGCGACATCATCCGCATTGGCAACTCCCATCTTGCCTTCGTCGACAACCTCTCGCAGGCCTTCCCCGATTCTCAGTCGATCCTCCGCACGGCCCGTGCGATCGAGCCGGCCGGCGAGGGAGTGCTCGACGACGATGTGAGTGTCCTCGAGCCGGCCGAACCGACGCAAATCACCCACCGCCGCGAGCAGAGCAAGTTTCTCGAAGAGAGTAGCGAAGACGCCTCGATCCCCAAGGTCGGCCGTGCCGCGGCCAAGCTCTGCCGCATGGCTTTCGAACTCGCCAAGACGACCGACGTTGTCTCGCTAGCCAACACCGCCCTCGTCGCGCTCTTCGAAAGCACCCAAATCGACGCGGGGGGAGTCCTGCTGCGCGGACGCGATGGCGATGGGAAGCGAACACTCGACACGCTCGAAGTCGTCGCCTCGCGCAGCGACACCAGGCACCGCTACCACCGCGTGAGCCAGTTCCTCGCCTCGACCGTCATGCGCGACGGCCAAGGGGTCCTCGCCCGCAACGTGATGGACGACAGCCAACTCGGCGCACGCGACTCCAGTGGCGACATCCTGGCCACCAGCGTCATCTGCGCCCCGATCCGCGAAGAGGGCCGGGTCCTCGGCCTCCTGCATCTCTACTCCACCGATGCGGCCCGCCCCGTCGACCCCGACGACCTCGAGTTCACCATCGCCGTGGCCGAAAACGTGGCGATGACCCTGCAAAATCTCGAACGGCAACAAAAGCTCGCCGAAAACCTCAACCAGATGCGCGACGAGAACGTCCAGCTTCGCGAGCAGCTTGGCGTCCAAAGCGAAATCGTTGGCGGGAGCGAGGCGATGCTCCGCGTCGAGCAGCAGATCGCCCGCGCGGCCCCCAGCCGTGCCACGGTCCTCATCCGGGGCGAGAGCGGAACTGGCAAGGAACTTGTCGCCCGGGCCGTCCACTTCTCGAGCCCGCGGCGCAAGGGGCCGTTCGTCTGCATCAACTGCGCGGCGATTTCCGAGACCTTACTCGAGAGCGAACTCTTTGGCCACGAAAAAGGGGCCTTCACCGGGGCCACCGATCGCAAGATCGGCAAATTCGAGGCGGCCAACAAGGGGACCCTCATGCTCGACGAAATCGGCGAGATGAGCCCCACCACCCAGGCCAAGCTCCTCCGCGTCCTCGAAGGGCATCCCTTCGAACGGGTCGGCGGCACCGAGGCGATCAAGTCGGACGTCCGTGTGATCGCGGCCACCAACCGCGACCTCGAAAAGGAAGTCGCCGAGGGGCACTTCCGTCGCGATCTCTATTTTCGCCTCCACGTCCTCGAAATCATCGTCCCGGCGCTCCGCAAGCGGCCCGAGGACATTCCCGAACTCGCTCAGT
>CAZYQQ010000044.1:0-41668 GCA_964650265.1 uncultured Planctomycetaceae bacterium | reverse complement strand
TGAAGAACACAATCTACATGGGTAACGATGTCAACGATGCCGAGTGCCTGGCAGCCGTCGGCTGCGGCGTGGTGCCGCGCGACGCCCACCGCGACGTGCTGCCACTGGCGTCGATCATCCTCCGCTTGCCGGGGGGACATGGGGCGGTGCGGGAGTTGTGTGATTTGGTTTGTGGGCAGCGGGAATCGCGAGAATAGCCGAATTAGGCGATACACGGGAGGGCGCTACTCCTGTTCGCAGATGACTAAAGTGCTCCACGAGTCGAACAGCGATGAATCGAATTCTAGTCACTGGTGCCGCGGGATTCATTGGATTCCATGTCGCGAATCGATTGTTGCAACAAGGTTCGGAGGTCGTGGGACTCACGATCATGTGCTCTCATCCAATATCTCAATCGGCGCAGCAGCTCGCCCTTCTTGTGCGGTGGTTCTGTAACTTTCGTCGCGAAGAATGGCGTGGTGAAGAGTCGACAATGAGGAAAAAGACACGGGACCGTGTCCCTGGCGGCACTCTATGAATCAGTCGAATCTGTTGATCCGTAATGTCTTGGTCACCTACGGCCGCATGGCCGTAACGGTGGGCTTGGGGCTCTACGGAACTCGGCTCTTCTTCGATGCGTTGGATGACGTGGATGTCGGCATCTTCAATGTTCTGGGCGCAAGTGCGGGCCTCATGGGAATCATTACCGCCAGCCTTTCACTAAGCGCCATGAGGCATCTCTCGATTTGCGAAGGTCGGAACGACACGACAGCTTATGCCGAAATCGCCAACACGTCTTATGTTTTGTTTCTGCTGATTGGCCTCGGGATCCTGTTGGTCGGCCAGGTCGTGTCGCCGATGGTCGGGTGGCTCAATGTCCCCGAGGATCGGCGCAACGTTGCATTCTGGGTCTATCAATTCTCTTTGCTTGGCGTCGTCCAGGCGACTCTGTTCACACCGATCGGCGCGGTGCTACTTTCGAAGCAAGCGATCGTTCTGCAGGCAGTCATCGCATTGCCGGCAGCAGCGGCGGGAGTCATTGCGGCAGCCGCCGTCTTTGTTTTGCCGGGAGACCGCTTGTTCAATTTCTCGCTGATCATGCTCGTCCTGACGACAGCGGCTTCGCTGGCCGCCGCGCTGGCGTGCTTTGTGCTCTTTCCGGCCAGCCGTCCGCGGCCGAAGCTGTTTCGCAGATCACTCTTAGGAGAATTGGGCCGGTTTGCGGGTTGGGCGGCCATTGGCAATTTGTCTTGGGATCTGAGGATGAAGGGAGCGTCCATCATTCTCAACATCTTCTTCGGACCAGCATTGAATGCGGCCTGGGCAGCGGCCGTGCGTACGTGCCAATACCATTCAAGCCTCTGTGCTGGAGTCACGACAGCCGCCGGACCGGCATTGATCGCGTCCGAAGGAGCAGGACGCCGTAAGCAGGCCAGGTCGCTCACGCTTTTGGGCTCGAAATACGCCAGCCTAGTGTCGCTGTTTCTGACAGTTCCCTTGCTGTTCGACATGTCCAACGCACTCACATTGTGGCTCGGGCGAGTCCCCGACTATGCTCCGATGTTTGCCATCGTTCTGATTGTCTCATTTTCCATCGATGCCCTTACCCGTAGTTACGGCATCGCCATGCACGCCACGGGCGACATCGGCGTATTCACGCGATCGTTGCTATGGGTGACGCTGCTCCCGTTGCCGCTGGCAGTCGCCGGATATGCTCTCGGTGCGGGCCCTCTGTTGATTGTCCATTTGATACTTATCGTTGCAGTCGTCGGCGCATGGCTAAAGACACGGATCGCCGGACGTCGAATCGGGTTCACGATAGGAGAATGGTTACGCCAGGTCGTGACCCCATTTGTGTTGACTGCCTCGACTGGCGGATTGGCCGCATTGCCGTTTCGGTTGTGGATGCCCGAAGGACTGACGCGTCTTGCTACTATCGCCTTGGTGTTCGCTCTCGTGGCTTTACCTGTCATTTGGTGGCTCGCTTTGGAACAATATGAGCGGGACCGGTTTCTGGTTTTTAAGAATCGACTGTTCGAGCTTGCTGCGATCCGACGCACCAAACGCGGATAGCTCCCGCGGCACTCCGACAGACAGAGCGTTTTGTATCTTGACAGAATCCCCAATCGACATTCGGCACCCCTACGACAGCCGGCGAAACAGAATGATGAAAAGTGTATTGCGACAATTTGCGCGCGGCGTCAACCGAATGATTGGGCGATTTGGCTTCGTCATAGAGGCCATTCCGCAGGACGTCCAAGCGAGGAAAGCAGAAGTGGCCTACGTCGAACGGGAGGAAAGTGGCGCCGTCAATTGGAGTGAAAAGGAAAAGCGTGTCGCTGGCGGAGGACCTTTTGAATGGCCCAATATCGTCGCGTTAAACCACACGGTAGCGGATATGGTTGGAGACGCGCGCTCTATCGTGGAACTGGGGGGGGGGACCGGCACATTTGCTATTGAAGCCGCACAAGTCGAGGGACGCCGTATCTTGTGCGCAGAACTGGACGCCGACGCGAGTGATTGGGCTCGTGCGAATCGGGCGCATCCCAACATCGAATATGTTCAGCGGCTGATCACCCCAGAGGATGGCCCCTATGATCTTGCCGTCTCCATCGAAGTCGTCGAGCATATTAAGGACTTCAACAGCTTCCTCGATGTCTGTGCTCATGTTGCGCCACGGGCGATCCTAACGACCCCGAATCGCATGCGATCGCGTACCGCAAATCATGCAGGTCCTCCCCACTACAAGCAGCATGTTCGCGAATGGAGCGCGGGAGAGTTCTATTGGGTGTTGCGGTGCTACTGGGACGAGGTGCGACTCTACGCCATGCCTGACGAATATTCACGCGGGGCGGAGCCAATTACCGTCGTTGACAAGAAAACGCCATTAATAGCGATCTGCGGCAAATCAAGGAAGTTCCACAAAAACAGGGTAATGACATGCCATTGACGGTTGCGATCCACCCAGATCGATACACGGCGGCTGGCTCTCCTTACGAAGATGCGTCGTCGGAGAAATGGGCGGCGGCACTAGAAGCCGCTGGAATCAAAGTCCGTTGGGTTGACGCGCGCAGCCACTCAATTCTTGAAGACCTTGAGGGGTGTGACGGGTTCATGTGGAGATGGGGGCATTTCCACGGTATGCGTCGAGTCGCCAGCCGTTTGCTTCCGATTGTGGAACGCGAACTCGGCATGGCCGTGTATCCCGATCAACGTACATGTTGGCACTACGACGACAAAATTGCCCAACATTTCCTGTTTCAGACGCACAACATCCCCACACCAGAGACCTGGGTCTGGTTTAGTGAGGCACAGGCTCTCGAATGGGCGCGTTCGGCTGATTACCCGGTTGTCATGAAACTCGCCACGGGAGCTGGATCGCGCAACGTGCGGCTGGTGCGCGACTTTGACGATGCGCGGTGGTGGATTGGTCAGATGTTTCGCTTCGGCCGTTGGTCGCTTGCGTCGCGTAGGAATTGGCGGGATCGGATCAGGAGCATCCCACGGAGACTGTTGAAAGGGCGCTACCTGCACTCGCTTTACATCGGCGGCGAGTTGCAGATTGGCTACGCCTACTTCCAACAGTTCATTCCCGGTAACGATTTTGACACAAGAGTATCCGTGATCGGAAATCGCGCTTTTGCCTATCGCCGGTTCAACCGCCCAAATGACTTCCGTGCAAGTGGCAGCGGAAACTTTTCCTGTGAACCGAGCGCTATCCCAGAATCCACCATTCGCTTCGCAACGGAGGTGGCGGCGAAACTACAGATGCAATCACTCGCGCTCGATATTCTCTATCATGATGGACAGCCGATAGTCAATGAGATCAGCTACACATTCATTACAGGGATGATCCACGAATGTCCAGGACATTGGGAAGTTAATGGTAGCCAAGAGACCGGGTCGCTCAACTGGCATGACGGCCACATGTGGCCCGAGGAGGCACAGATTCAAGACTTCATTCAGCGATTGCAATTGCGACAGGCGTCGAAATGATCCATCAGGCCAGCCGCTACCGAATCGCGTTCCTAACGCCGGAGTTTCCCACCGAATCGCAAGGCTCGCGAGGTGGTTTGAGCAATTATTTATTTCGCTGCGCATCGGCTTTGCAGCAACTGGGCCACGAAGTTGAAGTCTTTACCGCCAGCAGCGAGCCCCTACAAGTGGTGGAGTATCGGGGGCTTTCAGTCCACCGTGTACCTTCAGCCGTGCGGCGTCTTCCCGCGTCCCTGGCTTGGATGCAACGCTTGCCGGGGCCGTCGCGGCCGGTGATCGCCATCAAGTGCCTGCGGGCTGCGGCGGCACTGGCGGAAGTGTTTGAGCAGCGCCACAACAAGTTCCCGTTTCACCTCGTTCAGAGTTCGGACTTCGACATTCCGGCCTATTTTCTACCGCGACTACCGGGGCTTCGCCACATTGTGCGGTGCAGTTCAAGCCGCAGTTGGATTGAATCGGTTCGCCCCAAACGCTGGGGAATTGGCAGACCTCACGATCAATTTCTGCTCAAGCGATTTGAGCGGCGGTTGCTTCATCAGGCGGATGGTTGCTACGCTCCCAGCCACTATGCGGCGCAGCAATTTAGCCGGCGCTATGGCGTGGAGATTGGCGTGGTGCGCCCCCCGTTCTTCTTGGAAGCGATGCCTGAAACGGAGCCACATGGTTCGGATCTTCCCAAGAAATTTCTCTTGTTCATCGGTCAATTCAATCGAATCAAGGGGGCCGACATACTGGCAAGAGCCTTGCGCATCTGCTGGGAACAGCAATCTGATCTCAAGATTCTTTGGGCGGGCGCCGGGGATATCGCGGCTTACCACGACCTGTTGGGGCCCCACGCCGAGAATGCGATTTCCTTGGGGCCAATCGCTAAAGATCGCGTCTACCAATTGATGCGTGTCGCCCTTGCGACCGTCGCGCCATCGCGGATAGATAATCTCCCGAATGTCGTCATCGAAAGTCTTGCCATGGGTACACCGGTGATCGGTACCCGCGGAGTGAGCATCGATGAACTTGTCGTCGAGGGTGAATCAGGAACTCTGGTTGATTGTGAAGACGTCCACGGACTGGCTCGAGCAATGTTAGCTGCCTGGAACAACCAAGTGCCTTGGTTGGGCGAGACGTTTCGGCGGCCTCCAATTTTCGACGAACTCGATCCACCACGCGCTGTCGAGCGACTGTTGGAGTTTGCAGGACTCGATGCTGGTATTGGGTAAAGTTGGAAGTTGGGAGAGGTTTCGGGCTTCCAACTCCTAACTCCCCTACCCAACCATCTCCCCAATCACCTCCACATGCTCCACCCCCACCAACTTCTGATCGAGCCCATTGTAAAAATAGCTCAGCGCGTTGGGATCGAAGCCTAGCTGGTGGAGAATGGTGGCGTGCAGGTTTTTCACGTGCAGCGGGCGTTCGACGGCGGCGTTGCCTAGTTCGTCGGTCGTGCCGACGGAGATGCCCCCCTTGATGCCCCCGCCGGCCATCCACATCGTGAAGCCGTAGGCGTTGTGATCGCGGCCGGTCCCCTTTTCATACTCCGCGGTCGGCTGGCGGCCGAACTCGCCCCCCCACACGACGAGCGTCTCGTCCAACAGTCCGCGCTGCTTGAGGTCGGCCAGTAGCGCGGCGATCGGCTGGTCGGTCGCGCCGGCGTGGTAGTTGTGGTTGTTCTCCAGGTCACCGTGGGCGTCCCAGTTGGCGTCATTGTGGCTGCCGCCGGAATAGACCTGCACGAATCGCACGCCGCGCTCCACCAGCCGCCGCGCGAGGAGGCACCGGGTGCCGAAGTGGTGCGTCTTTTCATTCCCCACGCCATACATCGCTAACGTCGACTCCGTCTCGCTCCGCAGATCGACCGATTCGGGACCCGCCACCTGCATCTTGTAGGCGAGTTCGTAGCTGGAAATCCGCGCGGCGAGCTCCGTATCGGCTGCTCGGCTGGCGAGGTGCCGCTCGTTGGCCGTGGCAATCGTATCCAACAGGTCGCGTTCCAGTTCGCGCGTCATTCCCTGCGGCGACTTGAGGTCGAGGATCGGCGCCCCCTCGGTGCGAAACACAGTCCCCTGGAAGGTGGCCGGCATGTAGCCGTTCGACCAGTTCTTCGCCCCCGAGATCGGCCCCCCCGTCGGGTCGAGCATGACGACAAACCCGGGCAGGTCCTGGCTCTCGCTCCCGAGGCCGTAGTTGACCCACGAACCGAGCGCGGGGCTCCCCGACTGGAGTTTGCCGGAGTTCATCATTAGCATCGCCGATCCATGGATCGGCGAGTCGGCGGTCATCGAGTGGACGAAGGCGATGTCGTCGACGTGCTGGGCGACGTGAGGGAACAGGTCGCTGACCCACTTGCCACACTGGCCGTACTGCTTGAACTTCCACCGCGGCTCGACGATGCGCCCTTCGTTCTTCTTTCCACCCCGGCCGAAGGTTTTCACCGCGATCGTCTTGTTGTCCATGCCGACCATCGCCGGCTTGTAGTCGAACGTGTCGATGTGACTCGGCCCGCCGTACATGAACAGGAAGATCACGCTCTTCGCCTTCCCCGGTAGCGGAGCGGGTCGCGCCGCAAGGGGATTGCTGGCCGAGGCCGCCGACACCCGGGAGAAGAACCCGTCGCCCGACAACATTCCGGTGAGGGCCGCCGCGCCAAACCCGGCACCGGTTTGCCAGATGAACTCTCGCCGCGTCCGGCCACAGAAGTTGCGATGAGGTGTCATGGGATAACCGTGGGAGTGGGTGGCGTAAGTTGGGCTCAATCGATGTAAAGGAACTCGTTGAAGTTCATCACCGCCAGGCAGTAGTAACGCAGGGCTTCTTCGTCGCTCTGGCCATGCTGCTCGCGGAGCTTGCCAATCAGATCGAGCCCGAGTTCGATATCGTCGGCGGTCGCGTCGCGACCGAGGGCCAGTTCGATCGTCGTGCCGATCTGGTCGGCGAGCGAGCCGGGGGACTTTGCTCGCACCTGCTCGGCGAGGAGCCGCGCCTGCTCATGCATGAACTCGCTATGAAGCATGGCAAAGGCCTGGCCTGGCTGAGTCGTGTTGAACCGGGCTTCGCAGCTTGTATCGGGATCGGGAAAGTCGAATGCCGTAAGCGTCGGCACCAGGAGCGATCGCTTGACGAAGATGTAGACACTTCGCCGCGCCTGTTCCTCGGGAGTCGAGCGGCCCCAGCCATTGCCGGGCATCGACTGGGTTTCGAGGACTTCGTTGGAGAGGGTGGGATAAATGCTCGGCCCATAGACCGCGCGGTTGAGTTGGCCGGTCGTTACGAGCACGGTATCGCGGACCTCCTCGGCACTCAGCCGGCGGCGATCGAACCTCCAGAAAAGATCGTTCGCCGGGTCGAGGGCGAGTCCCTGATCGCTCTCGGCACTCGACATGCGATAGGTGCTGGAGAGAACAATCAGCCGGTGGAGCGGCTTCAATCGCCACTCGAACTCCACCAGCTTCGTCGCAAGATAATCGAGTAGCTCCGGGTGGGTCGGGGGCGTGCCAAGTTGGCCGAAGTTGTTCGACGAGCGGACGATCCCGCGACCAAAATGACCCTGCCAAACGCGATTGGCCATCACCCGGGTTGTCAGCAGGTTGTCGGGGGAGGTGATCCAGTTGGCGAGTGCGCGGCGCCGCCCCGGTGACTTTTCGGTCGACTGGAACTGGGGGACCGGCGTGTCGAAGAGTTCGGGAAAATGAGGTTCCACCACATCCCCTAGCACATGGGGATTCCCCCGCTCATGAAGTTGGACGGCTGGCGGGTTTCGCTTGGTTTTGGCGAGGGCAAGGACCGTTTGCTGCGGCGCGTATTTGCCCATCTCCCGCTCCGCGGCGGTGAGTTCTTGCTTAAGCTCATTGTAGGTCGTCCGCTCTGAGTCACTGAACTGAGAATCGAGATGCTCGGCCAGCACCTCGGCGCGATCCTCTGTTTCGGTGGCGCGTTGGAGCGTATCGGGAAGCTTGCGGATTGCCTCCTGTTCGAGGGCCGTGATTTGCCGGTTGAGGCGACGGACTTCACGGCGCCAATGGTTCCGCAGGGCACGCCGCTCGGGATGATCGTTGTCCCACTGGTTATTCGACGTCTGATCGTTGCGCACGCCGTAGGTCGTCACGTCGGCCATCATCGCGACAATGCCAAAGTAATCCTTTTGCGGGATCGGGTCGATTTTGTGGTCGTGGCAGCGGGCACAGCCGATGGTAAGCCCCAGAAAGGCCTGCGCGGTGGTCGAGACGATGTCGTCCATCTCGTCGGCCAGGGCCTGTTCCATGTCGGCCGGTTCGTC
Organism: uncultured Planctomycetaceae bacterium; assembly: GCA_964650265.1. GTDB lineage: Bacteria > Planctomycetota > Planctomycetia > Pirellulales > Lacipirellulaceae > CAZYQQ01. The sequence continues at coordinate 33,426 of CAZYQQ010000044.1, read as the reverse complement.
GTCCCAGATGCCGAGGCGATAGTAACCGGTGGCGGTCATCGTCTCGAGATTCGCCTCGTCGAGTTCGTCGCCGGCCAGTTGCTCGCGAATGAACCGGTCGTACGGCTTGTCGTCGTTGAGCGAGCGGATCACATAGTCGCGATACTTCCAGGCGTTCGGCTTCGCCCCATCGCGCTCGAAGCTGTTGCTCTCGGCGTAGCGGACCACATCGAGCCATTGCCGACCCCACCGTTCGCCGTAGTGAGGCGAGGCGAGCAGCTTGTCGACAAGTCGCTCGTAGGCGTCAGCTCGCTGGTCGGCGAGGAAGTCGGCCAGTTCGTCCTGGGTCGGCGGCAGGCCGATCAGATCGTAGTAGAGCCGCCGCGCGAGGGTCGCCTTGTCGGCAGGGGGCGCTGGGGTGAGTCCCTTTCGCTCGAGCCCGCTCAAAATGAAGCGGTCGATGTCGCCCGCGACCCACTGCTCGTTCTTCACCTCGGGTGGCGTCTGCTCGCGAATTGGATCGAACGCCCAATGCTTCTCCCACTTCGCTCCCTCGTCGATCCAGCGCTTGAGGATCGCGATCTCCGCCGCCGCGAGGGGCTTCCCCTCGGGGGGCATGCGGAGCCCTTCGTCCTCGGCCGTCACCCGGGCGATGAGTTCGCTCTCGTGCGACTTGCCGGGGACAATGGCGGCGAATCCCGAATCGGCCAGGGCGAGCGCCGTTTCGGAGGCATCGAGCGCCAGCCCCGACTCGGCGTCGTCCGGCCCGTGGCAGGCGAAGCAGTGCTTGGCCAGGATCGGTTGGACCTGCCGCGAGTAGCTGATCGGCTCGGGCTCGGCCCCGCGGGCAGTAGAGGTCAACGCGCCGAGAACGACCGCCAAGGCGGCCAATGCGCGCAGGTGGGGCATGGCGGGGAGGGGGTGGGGCATAGCCCTTGGATTATAGCCGGATGGAGGGAGGACTGCCAAATAGGGCGGGTTGGGGTGCGCAAAAGTGGCAGGACCAATCGCGAGGGGCAATCCGATAAGTCTCAACCCGTGGAAATGCGGTAATGCGCAGTTTGTCGGACATCGATATTGCAGGATGGGCAGGATATGGCTTCCGCTGCGGCGAAGGAAACGCGAAGTGCCGTGAATTTCAATATGATATTACACGTAAACTGTGTTATATCAAATAGTTGCGTCGCAAATAAAGATAAGGTAAAATAGTTTTACCTTAGCAAGATAATGTGGTGTTATCTTATTAAGGTAAAGTGGCTTTATCTTATGGGTGCCTCATGGTCGGGTGGAAATTCTACGGACGGCGGGAGCAGCTTGCGGATTTGGAGCGAATGCTCAACCGCAACCGGTGGTTCTTTGCCAAAGTCAGCGGACGCCGCCGGATTGGCAAGACGACCCTCATCCAGCAGGCGATGCGGGAACTCGACGACGGGCGGCCCGTGTTCTACGTGCAGATTCCTGACTCCGAGCCAGCCGGCGTCCTGTCGGCAGTGAAGGATGCTCTCGAAACCTTCCATGTCCCAGCGGATCGGTATCCTGGTCCCCACGACATGCAGCAACTGGCGAAGTTGCTGGAGGGAATGGCCGAAGGGGGCTACATCCTGATCCTTGACGAGTTTCAGTATTTCAACCGCAAGGGATACGAGGAATTTTGCTCGCACTTGCAGGCCAGCGTTGATCGATTGACGGCGAAGGGGGATCAGGTGCGCGGTGGGTTGATCGTCCTCGGCTCGATCCATACCGAGATGGTTGCCTTACTGGAAGATCGTACCGCGCCACTCTACAACCGAGTCACCGACACGATCCATCTGACGCATCTGGATATCGGCTCCATCGTGTCAATCCTTCGCGACCACACCGAACCAACCCCGGAGCGACTCCTGTTTCTTTGGAATCTCTTCGAGGGGGTGCCAAAGTTTTACCGCGACTGCTACGAACAGGAGGTGCTTTCCGCTGACCGCCAGCCGCTGCTCAGGCGGCTGTTCTTTGAGAGCTCCTCGCCACTGCGGTCGGAGGCCGAAAATTGGTTCTTGCGCGAACTTCGCGGCCGCTACGATGTCGTGCTGAAGTTCGTGGCCCGCAATCCCGGGCGCAAGCACAACGAACTTGTGCAAGCGATCCGAGAGGCGAGCGGCAGTCCCGATACGCAAATCGGTGGTTACCTAAAAGCCCTGATCGAGCGGTTCGGCCTCATCCAGCGCAAATTGCCCGTGTTCGCCAAGCCACATGCACGACGGGGGCGATACTACGTGACCGACAATTTTCTTCGTTCGTGGCTTGCCGCCTTGGCCAACCCGGTCTCCGCGATTGCCTTCAGGCCAGTCGACGAATTGATTGTCGAGGCCGATCAGCGGCTTGTCGAAGTGGAAGGGGCCGCACTCGAGAAATTGGTCGGCCAGCTTTACGAGGAACGAAGTCGCAAGGGGCTGGGAGATTTTCCGATCACCCATCGAGTCCAGGGGTTCTGGGATCGGGCCGGCACCGAAATCGATCTGGTCGCCTTGAATGAAACGACCAGGTCGATTCGCTTCGGCTCGTGCAAACGCTCGCCCCGGAAACTGCTAGCCGATGTCAACAACTTCAAGGAACATGTCGAGCGATTTCTGCGGGCGATGCCCCAATATCAAGACTGGACGAGGCAATTGGTTGGTATCGCCCCGTTGCTCGACGCAGGACAGCGGGCTCGATTAACCAGTCATGGTGTATTTCCACAAGACCTAAACGACCTTACTCGCGAATTGAAATAGGCAACTATCGCTGGTTCGGATGTCGCCGCCGCCTGCGAGCAATCACCGCGACGACGAAAAGCCCCGCCACGCTGCCCACAAATGCCGGCTCGGGTACGGAGGCCACTTCCGGCGTGAGCCAGACGCTGGTGATGCCGTAGTGAATGTGGAAATCGTGGCCGCGAAGGCGGATTGGCCCGACGTTGTCGAATTGACCCTGGACGATGCCACCTGAGGTGAAGAGCACAGTGATTGGGTTCAGATCATTGAGGCTGAAGTCCGGAAGCGCGGTCAGTTCGAACATGCCACCGAGCTCGATATTCCCTTGGACCACCAGGCGGTCGGACAACCCGTTGGCACCGATTTCGAAGTCGAGCATGGAGGTGTCGGTGAGTTCCACGTTCCCGCTGATCATAAGGGTGCCAATGCTGAGTCCCGGGGCGATCGTGCCGTGGTTGACTAGCGTGGTGTTGGGAATGACGACTCGGCCAGTGCCACCGATGAGGCCCGATTCGGCGTTTGCGAACTGGGTGGCTTCGATGGTGACAAAGCCCTGATTGCTGAAGGGACCAATGGCGAGAATCGTCCCTTCGTTGGTCCAATTGGGCGTGTGGATGATCAGGTCGCTCTGGTTTTTGTTTTGAAGTGTGCCGTGGTTGGTTAGTGGGCGGTGTATGGCCAGGAAACGGCCAGAAGTCTCGGCAGAGATGATACCGTGGTTAATTATCGGCCCATCTCCGCCACCGATGAAGCCGCCTCCATTCGGACCAGTGCGGATCGTGACCTTTTCGCCGACAACAACTGAACCCGACGCAGGATAGTGAAAAAGCGCAGCAGAATATCCGGCGCCATCGAACACAATGGCCCCGACACCATTTAACTCGAGGGACCCATCCACGTACAACTGTAGATCACTTGGTACCACGAGCTCGCCGTTGTCTAGTGTCAGAGACCCCGCAAGCGAAAGACCCGCTCGGCGGCCTGTTTCAAACAACACCTTCGCAGAGCCGGCCAGCGTGACGTCGCGAAGTTCACCATTCACTAGAAACGTGGCACCGTTTTGGATTTCAATTCGCCCTCCTGTGATAGTGCCCGTGACATCCCACGTGTTCGCTGAAGCGGGTATTGTCATAGTGTGATTCGCATTCTGAACGTCACCTGCAATTAAAACTGCCCCACCATCAGCGATCTCAAGGGTTTCCAGGTCGACACCCGAGAAGTTACCTAGCAATTCCAACTGTCCCGCGGGCCCTACCTTAATAGTGCCGGAACTTGACCACGAGGAGCCGGGTTTTCCGATCCGCGTAGTGCCATCGACCTCTATGAGCCCTAAGTTTTGGAAGGTATTGGGAGCGACTTCCAGGCGAGTCCCCGCCAGCGACCTCAATATCCCATGGTTCACCAGGCCCGAGCCGAACACAGCCCCCCTGCCGCGCGAAGTTTCGATCGTAACCTCGGGGGCGACCTTAAGCTCACCGTTGCTGTGGATAACTTGATCGTTGGCTACGGCGTCGAACTGAATTGTCCCTATGCCAGCAATCTCTCCCTCATAGGAGTCAGAGAATATCAGATACGCCGAAGCTGCAGTCGGTCCATATCCCACTCGTATACGACCGCCGTTCAAGTGCAGAGAGTCCATGATTTCCAAACGCGCTATGCTGAGAAGGTTCAGCGTCGCATCGCTCGTGTCAATCAATAAGCTCTCGAGTCGAAGCGTGGTCGCATTGAAGTTGACCTCATACGCGGCACCACTGGCTCCAATCACCGCTGAGTACACCGTCCCCGCCGGAAATCCGCTTCCAGGAAACACCGGCGATGTCGACCATTTCTCACCATCGGTCCATTGCCCATCAACCGGGTTGAGCCACACGCTTTCAACAGTCGCGCCTTGAACTGGCGCCGTGCCCAGCAGCAGAAGCGTCGCACAGAGTGCATTGAAGATTATGGCAAACTTGTTCCGACTCATTACTCCACTCCCCGTGCCCATGACGTTGGTCGATAGAGGGCAAACCTCCCTCGTCGGCAATGCTCAACATCCTAACTGCGGTCTGCCGAAACTGCAATTCACATGGCGGGAATCTGGCATTTTCTTCCGCTATCTACGACCTCACTCCTCTCCAAGTTGACGTTCTGGCACCGGCACTTGTAGAATGCCCCCCGCTCCACTCTTCCCAATCACAGGCACGGCCTCAATGGACAGCGGCCCCGCGCGGCAACCTGTCTCGACTCGCGTCAAAGTCCTCACGGTCGCGCTGGCCGTGATGTTTGGCATGCTGGGTGGTCTGGGGTTCTTCACCTTCGGCTATGGCGAGGGGCACGCCTACCTCAGCAACGACCCGGCCGCCTGCGCCAATTGCCACGTGATGCAGGCCAACTACGACTCGTGGCTCAAGTCGAGCCACCATGCGGTCGCTACCTGCAACGATTGCCATCTTCCCCACCACCCGATCGGCAAATGGGTCACCAAGGGGGATAATGGCTTCTTCCATTCGCTCGCCTTCACCACCGGCGGCTACGCCGATCCGATTCAGATCAAGCCGCGCAACACCCGCGTGGTCGAGGAGGCCTGTCTCTATTGCCACAAGGAGCTGGTCAATCACCTCCTTCCAGCCGAGCCGGGGGGCGATATGGTCTCCTGCCTCCACTGCCATCGAAACGTGGGCCATGCCCAGCATGTGACCCCCCAGCGATAACTACCACCAAACCCGTCCTACGACTTTGCCGGAATTCAACAATGTCGCAACGCACAGCCAGTCACACCGAAACCCGCGGGGGCAACATCCGCCTGCTACTGTTGGCCTTCGTAGCGGCGGGGGTCGCCACGGCGCTGGTGGCTTGGGTGCTGGTCATCATGTTCACCCACAAGCAGGAGGCCCGCCAGCCGTTCGTCCGGGTGGTGGAAATCAACGAGATCTCCACCGACCCCGAGCCGTGGGGGCTCAACTGGCCTCACCAGTTCGATGGCTGGAAGTCGACCGCCGGCGATAAGTTCTACGGCGGCAGTAGTGCCCTGCCCGAGAGCAAACTCGAAACCCAGCCCTGGCTCAAACGGCTCTACGCCGGGTATGCCTTTAGCATCGACTACCGCGAAGCACGCGGGCATGCCTACATGCTCTACGATCAAGGGGTAACCGAACGGGTGGCCCAAAAGCCGCAAGCGGGGGCGTGCCTCCACTGCCACGCGTCGACAACCGTTCTCTATCGCAAGGTGGGGCTCGAGGCGATGGGCAAGGAGGCGACTGACGAAGCCCTCGCCGCCGATTTCAACATGGAGGCCGTCATCCGTGGGTTCGAGGAAGTCAGCACCGACACCTATCACGAGACCCTCGCCCGGCTGATGGTGATGCCCGACGGCACGCCGGATGAGAACACCCCGGTCTTTCCGCTGGCCCCCCACGGAGGCTTCGAGGGAAAAGCCGCCGGAGAACCGGTCGACCATGCCCAGCTCCCCGTCGGAGAAGCCCACCCGGTGACCTGCATCGATTGCCACGACCCCAAGACGATGGCGATCCGCGTCACCCGGCCAGGGTTCATCCATGGCATTGCCGCCCTTGCCGCCGGAGAGGGGAAAGCCCCCCACATCCCCAGTATCGAGCAATGGCGCAAGGGGGATCGCTCCGAGCCGTACGACCCCAACCGCGACGCCTCGCGACAGGAAATGCGCTCGTTCGTCTGCGGGCAGTGCCACGTCGAATACTACTGCGCGAACAAAATGACGCTCAAGTTTCCTTGGGACCACGGCCTCAAGGTCGAGGAAATCGAAAAGACTTGGGAAGAGACGACATTCCCCAATGGCGAGGCATTCCACGACTACGTCCACGGCGAAACCGGGGCGCCGGTCTTCAAGGCGCAGCACCCGGAGTTCGAAATGTGGAGCCAGGGAATTCATGCCCGGAGCGGTGTGGCGTGTGCCGATTGCCACATGCCGTACGAGCGGCTCGGTGCGGCAAAGATCAGCAGCCACAACGTTCGCAGCCCGCTCGAAAACATCAACGGTGCCTGCCAGACCTGCCATCGCCAGAGCGAGGCCGAACTCCGCGACAGGATCACGACGATCCAAACGCGGCACGAAACCCTGCTCGAACTGGCCGCCGGCGCGATGACCGATATGGTCGACACCATCGTCGCAGCCAAAGCGGCCGGAGCGACTGACGAAGAACTCGCCGAAGTCTTCGCCCTCCAGCGCAAAGCGATGTGGCGACTCGACTTCATCAGCAGCGAGAACTCGAGCGGGTTCCACGCCCCGCAGGAAGCGGCCCGCATTCTGGCCGAATCGATCGACTACAGCCGCCAGGCCCAATCGGCCGCCCTGCGATTAAAAGCGGGAGAGACGTCCGTGGATGCTCCGAAGGACGAAAACGATCCCGAATAAATGCGGTTATGCGCAAAATCGTGGCTAGAAAAGGCTCTCTTGTTGACATGCCATGTGGCACGATAAATAATGTCATATGACACGATTGCTCAAGGAGTCTCCTATGTTCGCCGCCGATTCTCTCAATGTATTTCTCGGGGGGTTCTCTGTGGTCGGGTCCGCGCAGTCGGACTTCGAGTTGATTGAAGTCATCCGCGAGGGGCTGCCCGTCCAGGTGATGTCGCATGTGGTGGCCTCTTCAGACGTTAGCGAGGAGGAAATCTGCAAGGGGCTGCGGATTGCCAAGCGGACGGCGGCGCGGCGGAAGGCGAGCGACGGCCGGCTGAAGGCCTCCGAATCGGAGCTGATCTACCGCTTCAGCAAGGTAATGGTCACGGCGACCGAGGTGCTGGGGAGTCGCGACAAGGCGAAGCAGTGGGTGCTCACCGAGAATGTCGCTTTGGCCGGAAATCGCCCGATCGATTTGCTCGACACGGGCATCGGCTTCGGCGACGTGATGGACGTGCTGCAGCGCATCGAGCATGGCGTTTATAGCTAACGATGGAATTGTGGCGCATCTGCCGGCGGAAGTTCGAAGCCTCGGCCTTTTCCGGCATTGGTGCCGAAAAGGTGGGGGGCCGCTGGAACTTCAAAGGCTACCCGGTGGTGTACGCCTCCGAGAATCTTTCGCTGGCGACGCTCGAGATGTTCGTTCATGTTGCGCCCGAGCTCATTCCGGAGGATCTCGTCTCCATTCGGGGCAAACTTCCCGATTCGGTTTCGGTGGAAGAACTCGCAATCGCCGACTTGCCGACCAACTGGCGCAAGTACCCCGCGCCGGAGTCGCTACAGGCGATCGGAACCACCTGGCTCGAACGCCGCTCGTCCCTGGTGCTCTACGTTCCTTCGGCGATCACCCCTCGCGAGCGAAACATCCTGCTCAACCCGGCGCATCCGGAGATGAAGCTGCTGGAGGTGGAGCCGGGGGAGGCATTTCATTTTGATCCGCGGATGTTCGCGAAATAGACATTTTGTCGTCGCGTGACGATGGGACACGGATGAACACAGGTCCGAGCGGATCACCACGGATCAGAAGGTGCCGATTGGTAGCCGTTTTCTGTGAGGATACGTTCTGATCCGTGGTGCCCCGTACAATCCGCTTCAATCCGTGGCCTATTCGTTACGTTTGAGCGAGCCGCCAAGTTCCCTTGACACCGTTTACAGATGCAAGCGAATTGGTATGCGACACCCCTGACACCCGACCCCTGGCCCCCCCGCTGTTATTGCAGGGATTGAACGAGCGGGCATCGCAGGAAATGATAGGGGGACTCTGCCGGCGAGGCAGAAGTAACGGTTCCTTATCGAAGGGGGAAAGTGTAGTGGAAACACAGGTCCGCACACCACAAGCGGTGTTCATGCTGCCGCAGCGGCTCATCGTACCGCTGTTTCAGCGTCCCTATGTTTGGAACGAAGAAAATCAATGGGAACCGCTTTGGAATGATGTCGTCCGTGTCGCCGAGCGGCTATTGACCTCTCCCTATGAGAAGCCGTCGCCCCATTTTTTAGGGGCAGTGGTTCTGCAGCAGGTGCAGAATCCGGTCGGCACGCTCCAGGAAAGGACCATCATCGATGGGCAGCAGCGCCTAACCACCCTGCAACTGCTGTTTGATGGTCTCCATGCCGCCTTGAAGGGGATTGACGCCGAGGGCCCAGCCAAACGCCTCGAACCGCTAGTGAAGAACAACGATGCCTTCTGCCGTTCGGGGCATCCCGAAGATCTGTTCAAAGTTTGGCCAACCAATCGGGATCGGCCAGCCTTCCATGCCGTGATGGGCGCCTCATTGCCACTTGATTACAAGCAAGTCGGTCATGCGGGCGAAAAGATGGTCGAGGCCCATCGATATTTTCATGAGCGAGCTCGTGAGTGGCTCCTCGCGGAAGGTACCGACGCGGCGGCGAAACGTGCCCCGGCGGTTGACACGGTGGTTCGTGAACTCTTCCAAATGGTTGTGATCGATCTCGGAGCCGACGAGAATGCTCAAGAAATCTTTGAAACTCTCAACGCCCGTGGTGCCCAACTCACCGCGGCCGACTTGATTAAAAACTTCATTTTTCAACGACTGCTGGAATCGGATGTCAACGCCGATGTCGAGCATGCGTATCAGCAGCATTGGCGAGAGTTCGAAACGGCGTTCTGGGAAACCGAAGTCAGCTTCGGACGTGTCCGCTACCCGCGATCAGCGGTGTTTCTCAACCATTGGCTGATTGCGAGGACCGGCGAGGAAATAGTCGCGCGCGAGGTGTTTACTCGATTCAAGAGATATGCGCTCGACTTCAATCACCCCATGTCGGAGGTTCTCGAAGGAATTCATCGTGCCGCTGCTATCTATCGGGAGTTCGTCGCGGCGTCCGACCGCCATCACGGGCCGGTCGATCGTTTCGAATTATTCAGCTATCGGACAAGCATGCTCGAGAGCGAAGTCATTAAGCCGTTGGTGCTTTATCTGTTGGATCCCGATTGTGCCGCGATTCCGCCCGAACAGTTGAACAAATGCTGGAGGACGCTGGAGAGTTGGATGGTTCGCCGGATGCTGATTCGCGCCACGACGAAGAGCTATAACCAGATTGTCGCCGAGCTAATCACGCATTTGAATAAAGTCGATCGTGATCGTGCGGGAAATGCCATCGAGTCCTACCTCAAGGAACAAACCAGCGATAGTCGATTCTGGCCCGACGACGATCAAGTTCGCGAAGAACTTCGATCGTTGATGGTTTATCGCAAGCTGCGCCGTGGACGATTGCGAATGGTGTTGGAAGCGATCGAAGATTCTCGCCGAGGGTGGCGGGACGAGGAGCCGGGTTTGAGCGGTGACCGGGTCACCCGAGGAAAACTTCACATCGAGCATATCATGCCACAGGCATGGCACACACACTGGCCTCATCCCCCTACCGCCGAGGAAGAACTTCAACGTGGTATGCTTGTCCACACCATTGGCAATCTCACATTACTCAATGGCAAGCTGAATGCCAAAGTCGCCAATGGACCTTGGATGGGAGATCAAGGTAAGCGACAAGCACTCAAGGGCCACGATGTCTTGTTGCTCAATCGCGAACTTTGGGAAGATCACGCCGACCAGTGGAATGAAGAACTGATTCGCGAGCGGACAGAGTCCCTCATCGACGCAATTCTGCGGATTTGGCCGGTGCCAATCGGACATCGGGGGCCAGCGGTCGGCTCCAAGCTAAAGCTCGTACTACGAATTGGAATTGCCGATCTACTCAGTGCTGGATACCTGCAACCAGGGCACACACTTTATCCGCGTACCAAGAAATTTGCTGGAAGAACAGCGACCATCCTGTCGGATGGTCGAATCGACGTCGATGGCCAAGTCTACTCCAGTCCCTCCGATGCAGCGAAGGCGATTAAGGGGTATAATGTCAATGGTTGGTGGTTCTTCGTGACCGACCCCAAGTCACGTAAATCACTCAAGAAAGTCCGCTTCGATTATCTCGCCTCGATCAATGGCGATCTCGACGATGAGGAGGAGATTGAAGATGACGACGAGTGAGCAACAAACGCACTCGCCATGAATGCGGACAAACAACAACCACTCCTCCTACTTATCGTCGAACTGGCCCCCGGTTGAGCCCGGCTCCTGGTGCCGTACGTCCCGTCTGCAAACAACCCCCAAGAAGCGGAACACCCGGTGCATCCGGAGATAAAGCTGTTAGAGGTGGAGCCGGGGGAGGCGTTTCATTTCGATCCGCGGATGTTCGCGAAATAGACATTTTGTCGTCGCGTGACGATGGGACACGGATGAACACAGGTCTAAGGGATCACCACGGATCAGAAGGTGCCGATTGGTAAACGTTTTCTGCGAGGATACGTTCTGATCCGTGGTGACCCGTACAATCCGCTTCAATCCGTGGCCTATTCGTTACGTTTGAGAGAGCCGCCAAGTTCCCTTGACACCGTTTACAGATGTAAATAAAGTCCTCCCCACACCCAGGGAGGACCGCCCATGGCGGAGCCGATTTCTATTTCCGATGCCGAATGGCATGTGATGAACGTCGTCTGGCGCGACCAGCCAGTCGAGGCGACCCGGGTGGTCGACCAATTAGCGACGGCCCATGGCTGGAGTGTCGCGACGATCAAGACGATGCTTCACCGGCTCACGAGAAAAGGGGCCCTTGCCTTCGACATCGACGGTAAGCGGTATCTCTACCGGGCGACCGTCGATCGCGACACGACCGTTCGCCAGGCGAGCCGTTCGTTTCTCGACCGCGTGTTCGGCGGGGCGTGGGCCCCGGCGCTACTTCAGCTAGTGGAGGATGCAAAGCTCAATGAGGCCGAAGTGGCCGAGCTGCGCCAATTACTCGATGACAAGGATGTCGGTCGATGAACATTTTCGCGGACCCAATTGCCAATGGACTCTATTTCACCTTGGTTGCCGCGACAGCGGCGATTCCATTGCTCCTGATCGTGCTGGTTGTCGACCTTACGCTCGGGCGAAGGCTTGCCCCCGCGTACCGCTCGCTCCTCTGGACACTCGTCGCGGTGCGGCTACTCGTGCCGATCGCGCTTCCCAACACACTTGGGGTACCGAACTTGTGGTGGGCGGCGGTCGAAGAAGGATCGCCTCATGAGGCCCCCAGCGTCAAACGCACCACCCAACCCAACGCGGAGTCACCGCCAGTGATCCCCGCCACCAGTGTCATGGGGATAACGGGTGCCGACCCAAGCATGCCACTTCCCCGTGCAGAGGCTTCGCCAACGCCGCGAGTTGTGAAGGATCGTTCTCTTGACTGGGAAGACTTCATCGCGTTGGGAATTCTCTCTTTATGGCCCATCGGGGCTTTCACGCTTCTCGGCCGCGCGGTTATCGGGTCAGTGCGCTTCACATCGCGCCTACGCCGTATTCCTGCCGTCAGTGATCCCGTCGTCATTGATTTGCTTGCAGAAGTCTGTCGCACGATGCAGATTAGCCGCGCTCCGCGGGTGAAATATGTCCCCGGGTTGTCGGCCCCTGCCCTATTCGGCAGCATAAAACCAACACTCTGCTTGCCTGAGACGGAACAGTCCCTCTCGCGCGACGAGTTGCGGATGGTCTTCATCCACGAGCTCGCCCACCTGGTGCGCTTCGACGGCTACGTTGCCTGGGTGCTGGTCGTGGTGCAGTCGATCCATTGGTTCAATCCGCTGGCGTGGTTCGTCACCCGCCAAGTGGCTCATACTCGCGAACTCGCTTGCGACGAAGCGGTGCGACGGTTCACTGCCACAAGCGAGCACCGTACATATGGCGACCTCATCGTCCGGTTTGCCTCCGCACGGCCGTCGGTCAACCTCGGGCTCGTCGGGCTCTGGTTCGCCCGGCCGATCCGCCGGCTTAAGTCACGCGTCGAGGCTTGTAGTGCTGAACGAACTCGCCGCTGGCGCCTGCCGCGACCGCTCGCGCTCGTGCTCGTGGCTCTGGTGGCCTGTGTGGGGCTCTCGGATCGTGCCCCATCGCGAACGATCGAAACTTCCACAACGCTTCCGGTACCACATATCGTATCGCCCGAAGTCGTTGCAGCGGCAAAAATGGCGGTGGCGCAGACGCTGGATCCCCGTCCTGCCGGCAGCGAAGTGATCGAAGTGCGGGACTACGACGTTTCCCATACCCTCGCCAAACTTCTCGCGGCCGATCCCGAGGCCGACCCTCTCCACTGGCTGCTCACCCACATTCGCCCCGACGGAGAAGAATTCCCCAAGCCGGCACTCGTCGCCACCAATCGTGAAGCAGGCAAGATTACCCTTCGCATGAGTCGCAATGAGCACACTGGCTTCGCCGAGGTGCTTGCGGGGATCGATCGGTCGGGGCCGTGGAAGATCGACGTCGAAGTTCGCTTTTTCCGAGTAACTGACTTCGAGATGTTCGGGGACGTCGATTGGGAAAAAGCCTTCTACACAACGCCTATTTCGGACCCACGACAAGAGGAGTGGCCGCAGGCAGACGAGGATCTCGCTGGCGAAGCGGTGATCTCAATGGCCTCGACCTCTGCGTCGCATGGGGCCTTCACCAGCGCGCTGATTGACGAAGATCAAATGCGACGTGCAGTGCAAAATGCCCACCAAGGTCGGCGAAGCCGCATTCTGCATGCACCTCGGGTGACTTTATTCAATGGCAGCGGTGGCATGATGAGAGACGAAGCCTGCGCTCCCTACCTCACGGGTCTTGCGCGGTCGAGTGATCCTGAGCGACAGAGTTTGGAACCGGTCGTCTCCGTACTCAGCGAGGGGAGCCGTCTGGAGTTTCGAGGAGACGTCGTCGACGCGGGCACGCTTGAACTCAGTTGCCGGGCGATTTTTTCCGAGATCGACTCGGTCCATGAAGGTCGCATCCCGGGGACCCAGCACGTGCTGCAGGTGCCGAAGGTCAACCAAGTCGTCTTCCAGGCCCGAAGGTGCCGTTTCTCGCCCGGCCAAACCCTGATCGTCCCCTCCATCGCCCGTCTACAAGATGGAGGCCAGCCGGTAGAGTCCCTTTGCGTCGCACTCACACCCCGCTGGTCGCCTGCCACAGCGCCACGTCACGATGCCCCGACGGAGCCAACGACTTACATCGACGAAACAGGTGGTTCCCTGTGATGGTGTGAGCCCGACGAAGCACGAATGCCTCGATTCCCAACTTAGCGACAGCGAAGTCGCCCAGCTGCGCCAATTACTCGACGACAAGGAGGCCAGTCGATGAATCTGCTCCAAATGAACCAGCTATATGATGTACTCCACAACGCGCACTACTTAATGTTGGTCGCCGCCACGGCGGCGGTGCCGCTGCTCGTGATCGTGCTGCTGGTCGACCTTACGCTCGGGCGGCGGCTGGCCCCCGCCTATCGCTCGATGCTGTGGACACTCGTCGCGGTGCGGATGCTCATTCCCATCGGGCTGCCCAACACCCTGGGAGTGCCGAATCTCTGGTGGGCGATGGTCGAAGGGGGATCGCCTCACGAAGCGCCCCGGCCCAAAAGTTCCTCCTCTCCGCGCAAGCCCGACTCGCCCCCCGTGCTTCCCGCCGTGAATGTCATCGGCGCCTCTGGTGCCGATCTCATGATGCCACCACGCCCCGAGAAAAGCAGTTTTTCACCTCAGGCCCCTACTCCTTCGCCTTGGTGGGGGGAGCTCGTCGTATTGGGTGTGCTCTCGCTCTGGCCGCTAGGGGCACTGATCCTCTTTGGCCGATCGGTTATCGGCTCCGTGCGCTTCGCATCGCGACTTCGCCGGCTTCCGGTGGTGGATGACCTCGTCGTCACTCGCGAACTCGAGGAGACATGCCGGGTGATGCTCATCCGCCGCGTCCCCAAAGTAAAGTACATCCCCGGGTTGTCGTCCCCTGCCCTCTTCGGATGTGTGCGGCCGACCCTCTGCTTACCTGAAACTGACGAGCCCCTCTCGCGCGACGAGCTGCGGATGGTCCTGATTCACGAGCTGGCCCACCTGGTGCGTTACGATGGCTACGTCGCCTGGCTCCTGGTTGTGGTACAGGCCATCCACTGGTTCAATCCGTTGGCGTGGTTCGTCACCCGGCAGGTAGCCCATACCCGCGAGCTGGCTTGCGACGAAGCGGTGCGGCGATTCACTTCGACCAGCGAGCACTCGACCTACGGTGATTTAATCGTCCGGTTCGCCGCCGGACGCCCGTCAGTCAATCTGGGCTTGGTCGGACTCTGGTTCGCCCGGCCAATCCGCCGGCTCAAGACGCGGGTCGCAGCGTGCTCCCCCGAGCGGGCTCGCCGCTGGCGTATGCCGCGGCCGGTGTCGCTCCTGCTCCTGGTACTCGTGGCGTGCATCGGGCTCTCCGATCGCGCTCCGTCGCGACCCGTCGCGGCTCCTCCGGTTCCCCCGCCACCCACACTTGCCTCGCCCGAAGTGGTGAGGGCGGCCGAACAGGCGATGGCCCAGTATCTCGACCCTCGGCCTGAAGGTGCGGAGGTGATCGAAGAACGCGAGTACGATATAGCCCTGGCGCTCACTAAACTCGCTGAGGCCGATCCTGAGACCGATGGGCTCGATTGGCTGCTGACCCACATTCGCCCCGACGGAGAAAAATCTCCCAAGCCGGCGCTCGTCGCCGCCGATCGCGAGACAGGTAAGATCACCCTCCGCATGAGCCGTCACGAGCACGCCGGGTTTGCCGAGGCACTCGCGGGGATCGAGCGCTCGGGCCCCTGGAAGGTCGAAGTCGAAATTCGCTTCTTCCTGATCGCCGACTTGGCGTTGCTGGGAGACGTCGATTGGGAAGAGGCCACCTACACAACCCAACGACTCGACAGGCGCCGGGGGTGGCCGTTGGCCGACGCTGACAACGCCGATCAACCAATGATTTCAATGGGGTCGACCACCACGTCCTACGGTACCTTCACGACTGTAATGATGGACCCGGGCCAAATGCAGCAAGTCCTGGAAAGCGTCGACCGTGCCCAACGGGGGTCTACGCTCAAGGCACCTACAGTGACCCTCTTCAATGGCACGGGTGCTGTTGTGAGAGACGAAACGTGTGCTCCCTACCTTACAGGTCTCAAGCGGGCGAGCCATTCTCGGCAGGGGAGCATCGAGCCGGTCATTTCGGTGGTCGGCGAAGGCAGCCGCATTGAACTACGGGGGGAGATTACCGAACCGAGCATGCTGGAGCTCGATTGTCGGGCGACCTTTGCTGATGTTTATTCGGTGTACGAATCGCCCGCCCCGCGCACTGACCATTTGCTTCAGGTGCCCAATGTGACTGAGCTGGTGTTCGAGGCTCGCGGCTGCCGCTTCTCACCCGGGCAAACCCTGGTCGTCGCACCGATCGCCCGACTACGCGAAAGTGGGGGTCCGATAGTATCGATGTGCTTCGCCCTCACCCCCACATGGTCGCCTGCCACAGCGCCGCGGCACGATGCCTCGACAGGCCCGGCGACTTATGTCGACGAGACGGGCGAAAACTAATCCCCCGACTCCCAACCCGCCGCTCCCATCAGTGGGACGAATCGCACTTCGCACAGCGATTCTTGTCGGTAGTTTTCCTCGCTGAGTTTCGTGACGCGAATGAGTGTCTGTTCCGACATGTCGCTGCCGATGGGGATCACCAGCCGCCCCCCGATGGCGAGTTGCTCGACAAGCGCCGGGGGAATTTTCGGGCCGCCGGCGGTGACCACGATCGCATCGTACGGAGCACGTGCGGGAACGCCCAAAGTGCCGTCGCCATGCACCACGTGAACGTTATCGTAGCCGAGTTCCGCGAGCCGCTCCCTTGCCGTCGTCGCAAGGTCGGCGTCGCGCTCGATCGTCACGACTTCAGCGGCCAGGTGGCTGAGGATCGCCGCGGAGTAGCCCGACCCGGTGCCGATTTCGAGCACTCGATCGTTAGGGCGAAGACGCAGGGCCTCGGTCATCAAAGCGACCAAATGAGGTTGCGAGATGGTCTGCCCGTGCGCGAGCGGAAGCGCACAGTCGTCGTAGGCCAACTCGCGGAGTGATGGGGAGACGAACGCCTCGCGCGGGACACTCGCCATGGCCTGGCAGATGGCGGGGTCGACGACACCTCGACGGCGGATGAGGTTGACCATCTCGGTACGCCGTTGGGAAAAATCCCGGAAATCGGCCATGGACATATGGGCTTCTCCTGCGGGTGCGCGCTGGGGGGTGCGAGGTGGAGAAGCGGTGCAAACGGAGTACCATCCAAGCACCCGACTCAGTCATGCGGTAGATGACATGCGATTGGTCAACGACCTCTGGCCTCTGACCTCTGCTCTCTTCCCCTGTGACGTAGCGGGTTACGATTGGTCAACTGGCAGGGGGCTTGAGCGGCTACCATGGCTTGAGTTCGTCGAGCATTTGCGACAACGCGACTGCCCGCATGTCCTTTGCCATATCGAACGAGTGTTGACCCGCGTGAACGAGGAATAGCTTTTGTAATTTGAGGTCGGCCAGGGCGGTTCGCATCGACGGCGTGATGCTCGGAACCGAGGTGCGTTTGACCTCGAAGCCCCAGCGCTTCTGACCTCGAACGGCGAGGAGGTCGAGTTCCGCCCCCGCGTGAGGACTTGCTCCGCCCCGCCAATGACATCTCCGTGCCTCCGCGTCTCTGTGTTTTTTCTACACTTCAGCCATCAGATGACGGAAGTGTAACGGCTGATTTTTCCTTCCCACTCTGCTAAAATGGGGACGGTGCGACCAGCTTAGCCACTTCGGCCCACCACGAGGCCTTGACCATGAGTCCCCTTTCTATCTCCGCCGGGCTGGTACGTCCCCGCGTCATCATGAGTGGCGCTGGCGATCCCTTGCCCTTGGACGACGTCGTTCGCGATATCGCCGCCGCGGGCGTGGACTCGGTTGTCTGGATCATCGGCGGGCCGGGGAGTGGCAAGAGTGTGGCGCTCGAATACCTGGCGGGCGCGTTTGACGACGGTGGCTCGTTTGAGGGTGGCCATTCGCTTCTGCTGCTGGACGAGCCGAAAGAGATTCCCGCGACGGACAGACTGGTCGTGGCAACGACTTCGCGGCAGCCCTCTGCCGAGGGAATCGAGCTTCGCCTCACCCCGTGGGTCCGCGACGATCTGGTCGAGTATCTGCTCGCCCGGCACCACGATAGCTGCGGAAGCGTGATCGCTCGGCTGGGGGACTCCGCGCGGCGGTCGTGGGTCCCCGAAGTTGCCCGGGCCGTGCTCGACGAGCTCGCCAGTGACGAGAGTCTCCCTTCGGCCGCCGAGGCCTGCTTTGCGCATTTCGAGCGGGTCTGTACCGATCGGCAACTCGGGCTGGCCGTTTCGCGATGCCTCGCGCAACTCTCGGGCGACAAGCTTCAGGTCCTGAGCACCGCGGCGGGATTCGACAAGCACCCGCTGAATCGGCACATGATCAATTTGCTGCGTTACCAGGAAGTACGGGAATGGCTCGTCGCCTGGTACATTGCGGGCCAGTTGGAGCACCAGCGCAGTGAAGACGAGCTCCACTGGCGCTGGCCGGCGGATTTACTCGACGAGGTGGCGCGGAGGTGTAGCGGGAACCCTGCCGTGATCGAACACCTCGAGCGTTTGCTGTCGGGCCGACGTCATGGAAAGAAGGCCTCGATGGCGGCCAGCTTGATGCTGCGGCTCGATCCTTCGTGGCGTCCCTCAACGCAACCGCGCAATACGTGGCGACTCGAGCATGCGCAGCTTTCGGGAGCCTATTGGCCACAAGTCGACCTGTCGAAAGCTCTGCTCAATGGTTGCACTTTCTCGGGAGCTAATCTGCAAGGATCGCTACTAGGTCGTGCCAAGGCGCAGTCAGCACGTTTTGACAACGCTCATCTCGTTGATCTTCAAGCCCACGGATTCCGAGCCCATGGCACGAGCTTTGTTCACAGCGATCTCTCGGGTGCTCACCTCGACAATTCGTCGCTTCGTGACGCCGACTTTACCGGCGCGAATCTGCGGAGCGCCTCATTGATGGGCGCCATTTGCCGTGGCGCCAACTTCATCGGCGCCTGCCTGCGGGAGGCCAACCTTCAGGGCACCGACCTCCTCCTCTGCCAATGGCGAGATGCCGATCTCAACAGTGCCGATCTAAGCGGCGCCCAACTGCGGCGAGCCGATTTCCGCGAGGCCCGGCTCGATTTCGTCCAGTTCGATTTGGCCAATCTCGAAAAGGCTCAATTTGATGGCCTAACGATTACAGAGCCGTGCTTCAAGAATGCGCGACTACAACAGGCCGACTTCACCGCGTCGACCCTGATAGCACCAGACTTTTGGCATGCCGATCTCAGCGGTGCCCGCCTCGCCGAAATCGACTGGCGAAGCGCCGATCTTCGCGGGGCCGACCTCCGTGGCGCGACCTTCCACATGGGCTCCTCGCGGAGCGGATTGGTCAATAGCCCGATCGCCATGGAGGGGAGCATGACCGGGTTCTATACCGAGGATCTGGAGCAGCTTCATTTCAAGCGACCCGAAGAGGTCCGCAAGGCGGCTCTCTGCGGCGCCGATCTTCGCGGCGCGAAAATCAAAGGGGTCGATTTCTACCTGGTCGATTTGCGCGGAGCGCGGCTCGACCCCGCAGCACTCCAGCAGGCGCGGCAAACGGGGGCGATTCTTGATGACTGGCAGAGGTAGTCGGCCCTCACTCACTCCACAGGCAAATTGCTTGACGCGCCACCAGCTCGCTTTTAGGATGGAAACCCTGCATCGCCTGGGGGAACGTCTGCTTCGTCCGCCAACTGGCGAATGTGCGGGGACGGCATATCCATTTTAACACCTAGACATTCGAGGGTTCTAATGACTTTACTACTGCGCGCTTGCTTCATCGTGACGTGCCTGCTAATGTCACCAGCTTTGGTCTTGGCAGAATCGATCTATCTCAACATCGACAACATCTCCGTTGCTGTCGGGCCAGGCACGTCCCCTGGCACATTTAACAACACATTCAGCGGGGGGCAGACGATCGACAAGGTCATCGACGCTCCGTCCGCCGATGCGGAAGAATTCCACACCCAAACGACGCACATCTGGTTTACTGCCGCTCAGGTGGGGGGAGGACTCGAGCTGGAATTCGATCTTGGAATCGCCTACGACATCAGCACGCTGCATTTCTGGAACTACACCTCCGAAGGTTTCGATGTCGACAATGTCGATTTCACCTTCTTTGGTCCATCGGGTCAGCAGGTGGGAACACTTTCCGTCCAACCCGACCTCGGCACCAGCCCTGGAATCACCGCTCAAGATATCCCTCTGGCGGCTCCCTTGAATGTCAGGCGAGTGACGGCATTTCTGACGGGTAGCAATCGCGAAGTCGATTTTCAGAACATCGGCTTCACTGCTGTTGTGTCCCAAGTCCCCGAGCCCTCCACCATTGGACTCGTGCTGCTGGGGACTGCGATCGCCGCTGCCACTATCCGACGTGGGCGTCTTGCTCGCGCTTGACTCGATTCGGGAATGTGTGCGAGCAACCGGTGGATTAGCGGCCAACGCGCACTAGGGACGTTTGCTCGTCGGTTTCGACCGAGATCGGAATCTCCAGAAACCGGCGGACAAGGTCGATGTGGGTCGAAGTGTGCCGGGTGGGAGCCAGCGTGCGATAGGTTCCGCCGCGCCCCGACTGCCATGCCGCGATCGCCAATGGCAGCACGAGTTGATCGGCCAGATGGCGTCCCACCGGAACGCCACTCGCCAGATAGTCGCGAACTTCGTCGGCCACTTCGCTCGCCACTTTGGCGGCCGAAGCCCCCACGCGGCCGAAGCCGGTGAAGACTTCGAGGACTTCCGCACTCTCGATCTCGATGAGGATCACGTTGCCCGGCCCCATGCAATCGAACTCGTCGTCGACCAGGCAAATCTCCCTGGGCCAGTTGAGCCGTTCCGCCACCACCTCGATTTCGGCTTCGGCGATTCGGCGGTTCAGGTTGGCGACGAGCGCCCTGGCCGAACGGTGAACGATCTCACCTCGCTCGACGAGGTCGAATCCTTTCAGTTCCTTGGCCGGCGCGATGCTCACGGTGAACTTTCCACCACCGGCCGGGAAAAAGCCATGCCGATAGAGATCGGCCGTAATCTTCGGCCCCATACGCTCCACGAGCGGAAAGAACGTGTCGGCCAGGAAGTCGAACGGCGGCGCCCAGGGGTTGTGGGTTCCTCCTTCGAGCACAAGGTCCGACGGCCCCTTTGCCACCATCAGCGCTGGGAGGATCGTCTGCAACACCAGCGTCGCGCTGCCAGCGGTCCCCACGGCGAAGTGGTAGCTGCCCGGGTGAATGCCACTGGGCGTGAATTCAATCGCGGTCGAGCCGACTTCGTCCCCCACCACCTCTGCCGCGCCGACCTCGGTCGCCGCCCGCACGGCCGTGAGATGCTGGCGCATGAGGCCCGGCTTGTCGCGGCCAGCGCGAATGTTTTCGATGCGAACCGCACGCCCGGTCACTAGCGACAAGGCCAGGGAGGAGCGCAGGATCTGCCCACCCCCTTCCCCCTGCGAGCCGTCGATAGTAAGGAGTTGTGACATGAGAAACAAATACCGAATCACGGGAGAATTAAAACGCAGAGACGCAGAGACGCGGAGATATTAATGGGCGGGGTGAAACGATTTTGAAAGTTAAGTTATTTGAAAGAGTGAGAGGTGATCCTCCCACTCAACCCCGCTCGTTGGCCTCCGCGTCTCCGCGTCTCTGCGTTTCCTTAATCTTCCGATTCAAACGTCGAACGTCAGTCATCCGCCTGGTCGCCATCCTTGATGACGAACTTCGCCTTGAGCCGTGCCACCTCGCGCGCCAGACCCGCTGATTTTACCGAACGGAGCACCTCGTCGAAATCCTTGTAGGCCGCCGGGGCCTCGTCGACCGGGTACATCCGGCAGTTGGTGAGGATATCGGCATCGGCGAACGACTGATCGATCTCCGATTGCACGAGCGCCCGCTTGGCCGCCTTGCGCCCCAGCGCCCGCCCGGCACCGTGGTTCACACTATAACAACTCACGGCGGCCCCCGGGTCGGCGACCATCACCGCCGAGCCAGCCTGTGGGTTGCCGGGTAGCAGGATCGGGTGACCCGTGTCGGCAAAGGGAGTCCCGGTGAGCGCATGGTGCCCTGCCGGGAACGCTCGGGTCGCTCCCTTGCGATGAACCCAAGCGAGGCGGTTGTCGACGACTTCCTTCCGTGCGATGTTGTGGCTGATGAAGTAAACAAGCTGCCCGGTGGTCCCCGGTAGCACCTGCTGGAACGCCTCGAGCACCAGCGCGTTGATCAGCAGGTGATTGACGGTCGCGAAATTCGCCCCCAGGGCCATGTCGTCGAGATAGGCATCGGCCTCGGGGGTGCCGAGCGGCGCGTAAACCAGTTCGCGGTCGCTACCGGGGAGGGGAATGTCCCACTTGGCGAACTTGGTCTGCAGGGCGCGGAACTGGCCGCTCGCAAGCTGATGGCCGATCCCTCGCGACCCGCAATGCGACAGGAAGGCGACGTGGTTGTCGACCAGGCCAAACACCTCGGCGATTTCGCGCGAACGAGCATCGGATTCGACGTGGACGACTTCGCACTCGCCAAAATGGTTCCCTCCGCCGTAGGAGCCAAGCTGCGACATCTTGTCGTCGAACTTGAACATCATCGGCATGAGTCGCTCGAGGCGCAGCGCGAGCGCCGCGGTCGAGTCGTCGTGGCCGACGTGAGACGAGTCCTCGCAGCGGCTCGCCCACTCGGGCGGAATCCCCAGTTCGCGACAGACGCCAGGCGACGCCCCCTCGACGAGCACCCGCTTGCCGAGCGCCGCGTCGACATGCCGCGACTTGGGGGCATTGCGCTGTCCGCGGCCGGCGCCGGTCGGGGTTCGCTCGCAGATGGCCTCGATCAGCGCGCGGCGCGTCGGGCGATCGACGACGGCGCCTGCCGGCAGGTTGGTTTGCACCAGGCTCATCGAGCACTTGATGTCGACCCCCACCGGCCCTGGGTAAATGTGCGTGGGGGAAACCATCACGCACCCCACCGGTGCCCCGTAGCCGCAATGGGCATCGGGGTTGAGCACCAGGTCGGTCACGCCGGGCGCTTTGCGCGAGTTGACTGCCTGCTGCAGACAGAGGTCGTCGAAGGTGGCGCGGATCGCCTCGGTGCCGATGACGGTGATCGGTTTGTGCTTTCCGCCGGTCGGCAGAATGGCGGTCGCCTCGCCACTTTCGATCATCTCGAACTTGCGCGGGGCCTCGACGGCGGCAGGGGTTAGGGAGTCGGTCATGATGGTCTCTTGTAAAAAACAGCGCGACGACCAGGATTGATGAAACGTTTACGCGCTCTGCCAGACTGAGCTACGGCCCCATTGTTGTACCACAAGTGGAGCCGGTGGGATTCGAACCCACGACCTCGGGTGCTTAAAACCATGTAGTTCCATCCGCATTCGTCACGCTGTCATTCGCTTGTTATTTCCTGTTGACAAAGTTGAAAGGAGTCGACAAGGGTTTTTGTCGAGACGCGACATGTTTCTAATGTAGTCCCGACAGGCATTCGACTCCCGTAGCCTCATAGTAGGTCCGTGGCCGCTGGCCCGGACCTGGATTGAAATGGCGAGTGTAAACCTGGTCCAAGGTCCGGGCCAGCGGCCACGGACCTACTTTACCGCCTAAATCCGCACTCTCTCGATCACCGACACCCAGTGATCGGGCGTATGACGGCCGCTTGCCACGTGGGCCAGCAGCTCGAACACCTGATCGCTGAAGCCGCCGACGTTCACGATGGCGGCATGTTCCTTGGCCTGCACCGTTCCCGCCGGCTGCAAGTCGATGCACACGAGCTTCGCCCGCGGGTTCCGCGCCTTGAACGAGGACCACTCGTTCATCGTCGCGGTTCGGCCTCCTCCAAAACGTCCATGGACCGGCGTGTCGATCCACGACTCGTTGTCGGAGACGAACACCACCATGTCCCCCTTCGCGCGCCGCTTGTTGAGCGTCGCGAGCGGGGCGCTGCAGTTGGTCCCTCCGCAGGGGAGCGACGCGAGCTTCTGGGCGTTGGTCAGCACGCTATCGCGCGGGTTGAGCCGCACGCTCAAGGTCTTCGACTCGAACGGCAGCACTTCCGCCTGCGGATTCTGACGCAGGATCGCCGCAGCCACGAGGGCCGCCACGTCGATGCAGCGGACCGCCGACGTCGAACCCTGTCGATATCCGGTGACCGGCGAGTGCATCGACCCCGACACGTCGGGGCAAACGTAAACCTGGCCTGTGATCCGGGGCACGTT
The DNA here is from genome assembly GCA_964650265.1 of uncultured Planctomycetaceae bacterium. Lineage (GTDB taxonomy): Bacteria > Planctomycetota > Planctomycetia > Pirellulales > Lacipirellulaceae > CAZYQQ01. Next base: position 9,666 of record CAZYQQ010000044.1, on the reverse strand, counting down.
CTTGAGCGCCAGCTCCATCGCATCCTGCAGCGCTTCGCGGACAACCGACGGAACGTCCCGACCCGCGTTGGTGTAGGCCACCATCAACTGGTAGGGGAACACGCGTGCCTGCTCCACCAGCCGCGGGTTGCGCAGTCGATTGGCCACCAGCGAAGTCACCTCCGCATCTTCGAACACGCCATGGCGTGCAAACGTGTTGAGGTTCATCCGCGTCATCTGCCACGATGCCGTCCGGGCAATCTGCCGCCACTCCTTGCTGGTGAGCGGCAGCGAAGTCAGCATCTGGAACGGGACGTCCGGCACCGCGACCTTCCCCGAGTTGGTATTGCGCTTGAACTTCTCATATTGGCGGACCAACTCGGGAAGTTCCGCCGCATTGTGCTCGCGGCCAATGAGGTAGGCGTAGAGCGCACCCCGCGACGCCGTTGCCGGCTTCGGGTGAACCATCTTCAGGATGTCGGCCAGCGACGGATCGTTACCGACCGACCCGACGAAGAGCTGCTCGTCGCTCCGCCGCTCGAGCCACTGTTGCACCATCCGCTTCGGGAGCGACCCAAGGCTCTTGCGACCAACGACCCCCGAACGCATGATCTGCACAAAGTTGCGAAGCATCTTCGGCGAATCGACCACGCGATCGAACACCTCGGCCATGAGGCCCGGGCTGCGAACCGAAAGCACCGCCAGGAGCAGCGCCGGCATGTCCTTCATGTGCCCCGACTGACGCGCGTAAAGCGCAGTCCGGGCGACGAACTCCGGCTCGACCTCCTGGCAAGAGCCGAGGACGGCGCTGAGTTGCTCGTCGGCCCCGGCGTAGAACGTCGACCCAAAGCACCCGGTCGCCGCGTACTGGGCGAGGGCCTGCTTCGGGGTCCGGCGGTAGGCGAACCCACCCGCCTCGTTCACGGCATCAGCCGCCGGAAACATCTTTCCCCGCAGCGATTGGAAGAGTGTCTTGTTAGCCATGGTCGAAATCCTTTGCTTGAGACGAGTGTTCTCGGAAAATTGGCGATTCTGTCTCCTTCGTAAAGCACGACCCGTGCCAAAGGGTGCAAGTTCGCCGAAATCCGCGTCGTAAGTCACTTTGTCTACGGCATTTAGGGCGTGGCGACCGCCGGTGCCGGGACCCACCCAATAGCGAGCGGAAGTTGCCATTTGGATACTCACAGATAGGAGATTATACTTTGGGATAAGCACTGACCCACTTCCTCGGTGGTCCCCGACCATGAAAAACATCGCCATCGGCCTCTTGGGGCAGCGGCTCGACTCTGGCCCTCCCGACGAAGATCGCTGGCACAATTGGCGCCCCTCGGTGGCCCTTTGCCAGCATGAGGAGTTGCTCGTCGACCGCTACGAGCTGCTCTTCGAACAGCACCTCACCTCCATGGCCGAGCAGGTGGCCGCCGACATCCGCTCGGTCTCCCCCGAGACCGACGTCCGACTCCACCCGCTCACCTTCCGCGACCCTTGGGACTTCGAGGAGGTTTACGGCATCCTCCACGCCTTCGCGAGCGACTACTTGTTTCGCCCCGACAGCGAACGCTACCTGGTGAACATCACCACGGGGACCCACGTCCAGCAGATCTGCCTGTTTCTGCTCGCCGAGTCGCGGCACATCCCTGGTGAACTGCTCCAGCTCTCGCCCCCACGGCGGAAGCACACGTCGCAGGGGACGTATCGTGTTATCGATCTCGATCTGTCACGCTACGACCAGCTCGCCGCCCGGTTCGCACTCGAACAGCAAACGAGCGTCTCGTTTCTCAAGTCGGGCATCGCCACCCGCCGCTGAATGTTGTGTGTCTTGATCTGCTAGTCCACAAAATACAAAATTAAACAAACGCCCAAGTGTAGTGCATCACCCCAAATGAGACCACAAGCCTTAATCACGCTAAATTCCCGGCGTTTGTTGAGCACCTCTTTTAAAGAAAATCGGAATTAAATGAAACTTTTGCCGGCAATCTTGGTAATGGCTTTCACCTTTGGGTGCGCCAAAGATTTTGATTCGCGCGAGCCTCTGACCTATGAGTCGAACTCGTGGACAAAGAAATTCACCCAGAATCATGAGCGCGTAAACATAGTCCAAACAATCGACTATTTGAGTGGTAACTTTTTCGAGAATTCAGGTTCAACTTTTCGATTTACCTATAAATTAGGTTTTAGGGGATTTTTATGATTTTAAGAGCTTTGCTTTTTGCGACGGTTTCGCTGGTTGGAAGTTCTGCTTATTCGGCTACGATTCATTTAGGCGACAAGATCTTTCTTGAGGATCTTGGTGTAGGTGTAAAACCGACAGCGATTAATCGAAAAAATCAAGTTGTTGGTCAGTATTCTGATGGCAACGCTTTTTTGTGGCAGGACGGCTCGTTTACGACCTTGGGAACATTGGGCGGATTGCAAACTCATCCAAACGATATCAACGACAATGGCGTTGTCGTAGGCTGGAGTCTCGATGCGGAAGGTGTGCAGAAGCCGTTTAGATATGGTGTTTTGCCGAATACGATGGAGAATCTTGAGCAAGAGTTTGGATTATCGGGGGCAGTTGAGGCGATCAATATCAATGGAGTAGCGGTCGGTTGGGTGAGCAATGGCACCGATTTTACAAGGTCGATTAGGTGGTGGGATGAGAGTCCTGAAGGAGAGTTCCTCTTCGCCGGAAAAAATACTCAGTTGTTTGGAATTAATGATAATAACTATTCAGTAGGGGTTTCGTTGACTGAGACCCTGGAGCCGCTCAATGGATTTTTTTGGGAAACTAGTCAAGGTTCTGTAAATTTCACAGACATCATTGGTGCTGGTTATTTTCCCTACGCCGGAATCAATAATTTAGGATTTTCAGCTGGAGAGGAGAGTGAAAGCATGGAGTATCACTTGTTGGGTAGTCTTACGAGCAACCATGTTAATGCGCTATTTTCAACTGATGAATTTGCAGTCTTTAATGCCATTAATGATTTAAACTTGATCATGGGTGAGTCGGACCATAAAGCGATCATTTATAATATAACATCGAATACGCTTCATAACCTTAATGATTTCGAATTTACCAACCATAAGTTCGACTCATTTTTGCGGATTTATGACATGAATGAAGATGGCTATTTTGTTGGTCAGGCTTGGAAAGATGGTGTCACCCACGGTGTGACCGGCAAAGTTGCTGTAGTTGTTCCAGAGCCATCGACTTTAAGCATGATTACATTTGGCCTGAGCGATTTGGTTGTTTGGATTTTTTCCAAAGATAAATCTGAGGACGAAGTGAAATGTTTCACCCACTCTGAGACACTTCGGCCTGTCTTTAAGTGACAGCCTCCGCTGAAGTGGACCCCAAAAACTGGACCACCTGATATTATGCAATTCCCGCCCGGGCGGGAGTCAATCAGGAGGTCAGTCGGATGGGCAAGAAGCGACAGTTGACGGCGGGATTCAAGGCGAAGGTTGCCCTGGCAGCAGCCCGGGGCGATAAGACTCTGGCGGAACTCGCCAGCCAATATGGAGTCTACCCGAACCAGATTTCGGCTTGGAAGAAGCAGCTGGTCGATGGGATGCCGGAGTTGTTTGAGGACGGCCGGAAGCGGAAGCGGGCCGAACCGGAACCTGAGGTCTCGCAGCTCTACGAGCAGATTGGCAGGCTGCAGGTCGAACTGGAGTGGCTTAAAAAAAAGTCGGCCGAGTTCGGTGGCGGATAAGCGGCAGTGGATCGACCCCGATCATCCCCGCTTGAGTGCCCGCCGACAATGCGAACTGTTGGGGCTATCCAGGTCGAGCTATTACTACGAGGTGCAGGTAGAGAGTGAGGCGAACCTCGCGCTCATGCGGCAGATTGACGAGCTCTATACCGAGTGGCCTTTTTACGGCAGTCGCCGCATGGCTGAGGAACTGGGAGTCAATCGCAAACGAGTTCAGAGGCTCATGCGACTGATGGGAATCGAGGCGATCTACCCCAAGAAGCGAACGACGTGGCCTGGTGAGGGGCACAAAAGACGAATGCAAAGACGAATGCAGACACGCAACTTTCGCTGTCCCAATTTATCAAACTGATCACTCCCCGGCTGTTAATTTCTCACCTTGAAAAAAGCGCCTCCCTCCGGCCAAAGAAAAGTTCATCTTTCTTCAAGAATCAGCTTGACACGTGTAGTGTCCGCATGTACATATACGTGCTAGCACCTGTGTTTCAAGCATCCGGAGGGGATTTCTGCCATGGCCGCTGGCCCGCGAAGCGATGTCGTTCGAAGGGGTGAGCCGGGCATCTACCACGTCTGCACCCGAACCGTCCGCCAGGCCTTCTTGTGCGGCGGGTGGGGGGGGTAAGTTGCGTGTCTGGATTTTCTCTATGAACACATTCCGTGCGGGGTGTCAAGCCAAAAGGAAGAAAACATTTTGGATGGGGGGAACTGGGTGGACCGAAGGGTGGGGGCCGTGAGGGGCGAAGGGTGCGTGTCTTCAATTGGTCAATTGGTCTTCTGCTCACGCCCCCTCACTGACGTGTCGGGTTACGATGGCTGGCTCAGCGCGGGTGTTTGAACGGATCGTTTGTCATCGCCCGATTGACCCATCCTACGACTGGCGGAGACAAAGGATGGGTGGCTGGGGTCAAGTTGCCCAAGTGGCGTTGCCTGCACGATCGACCTAACGGCAACTTGCCCCCAGCTTGGAGATAGAGACACCTGGGGGCACGCTTGCGGCGACGCTGGAAACAGATGGAAAGTCACTGGCGCAAGCGTGACCCCAGGCACCCGGCGCGCCCATGGCGGATCTTTAGGTCCACTTGGAACGCTCGAGTACCCCCGTCGAAGTGCCGCGCAACGACCAATCGCCAACACGACAACTGTCGCAGCCACGACCATGGGCCAGGTACCAGGCTCGGGAATCAGCCTTGTATTGAAGACAAATATTCCGCTGGTATCATCGGTGAAAGTGAGCCTGACAGCAAGCTCGCCTCGATCATTAAATGGAGTCGGTGTATATCCTCGACGTCCAGTGTGGGGGCCTTCGAGGCTCAGTCCCCTAATCGTTCTGAGATCGGTGCCCGGGCCGTTGTCGACATCAAGAGTATCTCCCACGCGGAACAAGAGGCGCAGTGGCTCATCGGGGTCTTTGATCCAGACCCCCCTTCTCGTTTCATAATTAGCTGTTGTTGCGTCAGCGAGAAACATCAGTTGATCCTGATCGTTGAGCGCGAGTTGAAGAAAAATGGCAAACCTATCTTCGGGCCCGAAACCTGGTGCCAACTCCCCTTGCCGAGCCACCTGCTGCAGGCCGTTCCCCCCCGCTTCGCTCCAGAGCGCCCATTCGGAATAGGGGATGGTTGGTCCCACAACGCTCCCGATAAACGCCGTATGGTAAAGGTCGTTGAAAGCAGGAAAGAATAAACCCCCAATGGCGTTGCCTGCGGGTTCACCCGGGGCTTGCATCCCGAAGGCCGTGACTAAACTAACGAAGTTGCGTCCCCCGAGATCCGCCTTCCAGATTCCGTCGATCAATCCCTGCCGAGTCGAGAGCCCTGCTGTAAACGCAATTTGGCGGTTGTCGTTGGCGATCGGCCACATCTCGCCATAATATCGCGGCCCCCCTGAGGCGAAACCGGCAGCAAGTGCCCCTTCTCGCACGACAAGCCGTGCCCGATCGGCGGGATCCATAGTCCAGATCCCCCAATCATTACTGAAATTGACCCCGGGCCCCGAAATTCCTCCGTAGTAAACGAGGTCCCCTCCGTCGCCTGATTCTGGATAGACCACGTTTGAGATAGTGACCCCCGACGGAAGACCGGGAGCCGGATCGCCATTCCGTACTCGCCGCCTCAGTCCCTCATCCTCCGAATAGGTCCAATTACTACGGAGATATTCCGCATCGATGTGCTTGTGAACAGCCACAGTCCCATTATTAGTGAGTCGAACACTCTCATCGGCAATCCCTCGAATTAGCGAGCCATCCACCGTGTCGCCAAGCCGAGAAATCAACTGCAACCCATTCCCACCCGTATCGGTCCAGAGGCCGCCGCCGTTCTGCGGAGTGATCCCCGGGCCGCGAAGTCCCGTGGCGAACGCAACTTCGCCCTTTTCATTCATATCGAAATAATTGAATGTGGCAAACGTTACGCCGTCTGGTAGTCCGGGGGCCTGCTGATCCTGCATGCCAATCAATTGAAGATTGCCAATGGCACTCTCCCTCCAGAGGGCACGAGGAGGAAGTGATGAGCCAGAGGGGGCCATCATCGACCCGAACGCGACTCGACCGTCATTCGCCAACAATGGAGCGGAAAATGAATTGAACGTGTCGTATTCCCCGGCACCTGGTGCCACGTCGCTCGACAAGATAACCGTGCGAAACCCGGAAGTGCGAACCGTTACACCCTCGGCAGTGGCAGTCGAGAGTGCCATCCCCAAAAGCAATGCCATGGTCATGAACTTCTTCACTGGCGTGCTCCACTAGGTCGGTTGCGCGGTTTAGGATTTGGAATCAAGCATGGCTTTCACCAATCCGACAATTTACCCGACATCCGTGCGCCAATCAACGTGTTCCCCCCCAGGAATCGAGGCAACTAAGATCGCGCCTTCTTAAGAATCCTGTTCCCCCTTAGTGGGTTCTTTCCGCTTTGCCGAATCGGCGATGAACAACCCGAGCACTCGATCCGCCGCCGCCGGTCCCAGGATGGCAAACACTCCAAAAAGCATGGTGATAGCGCAATAGGCCGCGAACAAGTGGAGAGGGAGTTCCCGGGCGCGGTCAAAGATCACGAAACAAGAGCCAATCGCCAGCAAACCGGCCAATATCCGAAATACGATCGTTCGCATGCGATATTCCTGCTCCGCTGATCACTTGACTCTGTCACTCATCCCCGCACGCCTGATGCCAATCGCTGGCCTTGATGAGTCGAGATCGCCCGATTTCAGGGATCACGCTTATGTCAGTCGGCCTGCATCCTTAATTCCTGTCATTCCAACATACTCCCCCAGGCACCTCGGGAACATCCTGATATCACGTCGGGTGGGCTATCCGCCAGCCAACATTCAGCTTCTCCCACGTACCGTTCGCGTGTAAACAAGGAGTCCCCCGACGACACCCACGATAACCGCGAGCGACACGGGTTCGGGGACCCGACTGGCAACGACGAGCCCCCCAGGGGCGACGGCCCCCAGATTGTTGCGCCACACGACGTAATCGGCGGCGTCGACGACTCCATCGCCATTGCCATCGGCCGGGACCAGGGCCGAAGGGTGATGGAGCCCGTAAGCCGCCTTCCAGACGAGGTAATCGGCCCCATTGACCACTCCGTCGAGATTGTAGTCTCCCGCCAGAGTGACGCCGCCGGTCACCAATTGGTGAAACCCTTCGTAGTCTTCCAGGCCAAGTGATCCACTCCCATCGAAATCGCCGTAGATATCGGCGTCGAAGCCCGGGTTGGCCGCGTCGAAAGCACTGCGGTCGACAATGGCCTGGAAAAACGGACCGAAGTCGCGCGCGTCGACCTGTCCATCGGCGTTGAAGTCGCCGCGATAAATCGGCAACAGGGGGACGATGCCATGGTCGATGGCCGCCCCCATGATGTGTACCGGGTCGTTGGTGAGGACGAAGTCGACACCGTCGTTGAACAGTTGCGCGATGTTGTTGCGGCTATCGCTGAAGTAATAGTTGATGGTGACACCGGCGTTCTCGAGTGCTTGGATTTGGGCAGGAGTGGGGAAATCGAAGTTCGACCGGAGTTGGATGAAATTGTCACCGTTGACAATGGTTGTCGCGACGTAGGCCGCGGTATCACCGTTCTGTCGATCGAGGTTGTTGGTCAAAATGTCGACGCCGGCCATCGCCTCATAGTTGGCGACTCCTTCCAGGGAGGCCGCGCCTCCACTGACAAACGCCTGGTGCAGCCGGCCGTGCTGATGAAGCACCTCTGCCGCCCGCTGGGCCGTTGCGGCATCGTTGCCACCGACCCCCTTCACCTCGACATTGAGCCACATGTTGAGGGGCAACACGGCCAGGGCTTCCTCGAGCGTGGGGATCCGTTCGCCGGCAAAGGTGCTGTGCTTCCAACTTCCCGCGTCGAGTGTCTTGAGTTGCACCAGGGTGTAGTCGCGAACCCGGCCGGTGCCATTGGTGGTCCGGTTGATCGTGCTGTCGTGCATCAGCACAAGCTCGTTGTCGGCCGTAAGCTGCACGTCGAACTCCACCTGGTGGGCCCCCGAAGCGACCGCTTCGCGGAGCGCGGCGAGCGTGTTCTCGGGATGAGTCGTCGACGCGCCGCGGTGGGCCGAAATCCCTCGCGTCGCCAGCTCGGCATGATCGACCGTAATCCCCTTGGCCGCCTGCCAGGCGACCCCCACCTCGGCCGCGGTCAGGTTGCGACTGAAGATGGCGATCTCGTCGAGTTGTCCGACCCACAAGCGACTCGCGTCGCCGGCGTCTTCGCCAAACGTGAGGGCGTCGCGGAGTGAAAGACGCTCCACCGGGCCGACGGTCGCGCCCGCTTCGGCCGACGGCGGGACCCACGTTCGACTGACCAACTTGCCATCGACGTACAAGCTGGCAATCCGTGCCTGATTGCCGTAAGGGGTGATGGTGGCCGCGGCGAAGTGCCAGGCGCTATCCCAAAACGAGGCATTCCCATCGGCCGACGTGTAGTCGGTGGCGTAGGTCACCAGGTCGTCGGGGGCGTTCCCCACACGCGAGAAGAGACGCATCCCTCCACGTGCCTGAGTCCCTCCCGCCGGGTTGCTCTGGGGATAGTTGTTAAGCGCGAGGCCATATCGATTCCCCACGCTATCTGCCTCCAACTGCAATCCACCGAGATGGTGATGCGCGTTGTTGGTCGAAGGGGCCGTCAGGCGGAACCAACTCGTCAGGCTGGCCGAGACGAGCCCGTTGGGCCCCGTGTACCCGGCCGGGCTCATGTCGAGCCGCTGCCCGGCAACACCACTGAAATCGATCGCCATGTTATTCGGCTCGAGCCCCGCAAAGCCGTCGCTGGGGCGCGGCCCGGCCACCCCCAGGGAGGCACCCCCACCGAGGACGAAACTGCCCGGGTTGTCGCCATCGATGGTGTCGCCGGTCACCGAGTCGGCCACGATGTTGCCGCTGGTTTCCGACATGCTCCAATGGGAGACGAGGCCGTCGAGATCAAGGAAGAAATCGTGGAACTCGGCCCCCAAGACGGGGGTCGCCAACAATCCCAGGCTGCCAATCAAGGCCAAACCAATGCCTCGCCGAACAGGGTCGAAACTCAAAGCTGCCATCTCTTTCGCTGCTCCAAGGAAAAAAACGCCCGTAGAAATAACTCGACGGCCTACTCCTCATTACCGATAGTTTGTTCGGCGGCGGCCAGCTCGTCGAGAGTTGCCGCTACCATCAGTTTATCAAACGCCCAAGGGTCGGAACTCTCGAAAATGGCAAACCGCACGCGGTCGAATTCAATATTGTCGCGGCTGCCACTGAAATCGGGTTGTCGGTCTTCAATCTCGGTTGGCGCCTGATCGCCAGTTGCGATCACGCTGTTATCGACACCGTCCGGGTTGCCCCCCAAGCCGGCGTAGGCTTTGGGACCGACAATGCACTGCAAGCCATGGACGAAGTCGAACTCCTCGTGCGGCGTAAAGGTGAGTGTCTGCTTCTACTCCCTCGATGGTTACAGGCGAGCGAAGAACATAACCACGATCATTGAAACAAACGTTGCGATGATTGCCA
>CAZYQQ010000043.1:0-42167 GCA_964650265.1 uncultured Planctomycetaceae bacterium | reverse complement strand
CAATTGGATAGCGCGTCGGCCTCCGAAGCCGAAGGTTAGTGGTTCGAATCCACTCCGGGATACTTGCTAAGCTTGGACGCCGGACCCAGGTGGCGTTGGCCAACCATGGGGGCATGGGGAGTTTGGCGACACGGGGCAATCGGGCAGGTCGCGTTTCGGTGATCTCGGCGAAGGCCCACCATACGGCGGCTTACACCACACCACGTCATGCCGCTGGCGATCGATGGGAGAATGGGGGATCAGTCGCTTCGTGCTGGTTCTTGCTCGAGCATCCGCCGCATGGTGTCGGCCAACTCGTCGTCGAATGCCACGAGTAGGATCTCGTCGAACAACTCGTCGACCCGGGGAAACGATCGAATGGTGCTCACCACGATCTCGCAAGCGCGAGCGACGGGGAAGCCGAAGACTCCACAGCTAATCGCGGGAAACGCAATCGAACGGAGGCCTTTCTCGGTGGCCAGTTCGAGCGCCGAGCGGTAGCAGGAGGCGAGTAGTTCGTCCTCGTCGCGATTTCCGCCGGCCCACACGGGGCCGACCGTGTGGATGATCGCCTTGGCTGGAAGGTCGAAGCCCGGGGTGATGCGCGCTTCGCCTACGGGGCAGCGAACCCCTGGGCAGACTTCGGGGATTTGCTGGCACGCCTTACGGAGTGCGGCCCCCGCACGTCGGTGAATCGCACCGTCGACTCCACCTCCGCCGCGCAAACCTTCGCTTGCAGCGTTGACGATGGCGTCGCAGGAAAAGGTGCTAATGTCTCCTGAAACCACTCGCATGGCGACGCGCGGGAACATCGATGGACCTCCTCTCGAGGGCTAGGCAAAACTCAAAACGTTGGGACAACGACCGGAGCCGCTACAACCGGAGCTGCCAGAACCGGAGTTGTCAGAACCGGAGCCGGCTGATACCGGTAGTAGGTTCGGGTGACCGTGCCACCCAGGATCGGGCGATGGCGCGTCACTGTGACTGGTGTTGCCACCATGGGAGTGGCGATGGTGACTGCCGGCGCGGGAGCCACGGGGACAACTGGCCGGGCCACCACATACGGCTGCGGAGCCACATAGGTCGTCACCGGAGCAATGGGGCGATGCACCACCGTTGGCTGTGGCACCAGCAGGGGCCGCTGGACGACCACTGATTGCGGCATGACAACGGGCGATGGCGCTGGAACGACAGTGGAACCTACCGGCGAATAAACTACGGTGTACTGCGCCCCGACCTGAGAACTTACTGCGACAAAGGTGATCACCAAAATTGTCACAAGATGATGGCGAAACATGGTAGCCTCGATTCAAAAGTGAATTCAACCCAGCCGTTTGCGAATCCAAGATGGTTTCTGTCGGGCATCTAACACGGCAACAACAACTGCCATGCCTTCGTGAATCCTGTAATATATGGTGTAGGGAAACCGCTTGGCCAACATGCGATGGTGTCCACGCACCACTTCATGGATCCCGGCATAAAACGCTAGCGATTCAATATCATTGACGACACTATCACGAAAATACGATCCAAGCCCAGGCGATTGTTGCTCGTAATACCAATACCCCTGCGAAATGTCGAACTCCGCTTCAGCGGTAATCTCAATCTTCATTGTCCGAGGTCTTGGAGTCGTTGTTTCGCTTCCTCCCAGGGAGTGACAATCGATGTTCCTGCTGTGAGCTTTTCGGAACGCTCATCCAGAATCTCAGCATGCCATTCGGGTATCCCGATTTCCGTGGGCGTCTGGCACAAACTGGCCCAAATCGACTCCAGAGCGTACAGTTTTTCGCCGACAGTCATGGTTTCCAACGGCAGATTCATCGACATCAACAATTCTCCCGGCAAGTCGAATGCTATTACCCTGCAAAGGCTGTTCCGTAACGGATGTGTGTTTCCCTCGATTGGGTGTTTTCTTGCACACTTCAATTCTACCCCTTGTTCGCCGCCGCGTCATCTAGCGGAAGCTGGTCAATTTGTCGCGGGTGACGAAACGTACGCCAGCGGCTGATAGCACGCGACGTACCCCGGCAACCGGCTCGGACGGGTGGCGTACTTTACCGACACTCCTTTTGCTACATTAGGGAACAATTCGCCCAGGCGCATCCCGTGCCCTAGGTGCCCTAGCCCTCGAATTTCCCCAGAGCGCAAGCCGTTACCGCAGGAACTACCCTCCCATGTCGGCCTCCACTCCACCCGCCGAACCCCCCCGTCCCGCCGGGGCACCCCCCCGGAACTTCATTCAGCAGATCATCGACGCCGACCTGGCCGCGGGCAAAAACGGCGGAAAGGTGCATACCCGCTTCCCGCCGGAACCGAATGGCTACCTCCACATCGGCCACGCCAAGAGCATCTGCCTCAACTATGGCCTGGCGCGGGAATATGCCGGGAAGTTCAACCTCCGTTTCGACGACACCAATCCGGCCAAGGAGGAGCAGGAGTATGTCGACTCGATTGTCGACGACGTCCGCTGGCTGGGGGGGGACTGGGAGGACCGGATGTTTTTTGCCTCCGATTACTTCGACCAGCTTTACGACTGGGCGATTCAACTCATCGAGGCAGGCAAGGCCTACGTTTGCGATCTCACCGCCGACGAAATGCGCGAGTACCGTGGCACCCTCACCGAACCGGGCCGCAATAGCCCGTATCGCGACCGGAGTGCCGAAGAAAATCTCGACCTCTTCGCGCGGATGAAGGCTGGCGAATTCCCCGACGGCTCGCGGACCCTCCGGGCGAAGATCGACATGGCGAGTCCCAACATGAACCTCCGCGACCCGGTGATGTACCGCGTCAAGCACGCCCATCATCATCGCACAGGGGACAAATGGTGCATTTATCCCTCGTACGACTACACCCACGGCCAGAGCGATTCGATCGAGGGAATCACCCATTCGATCTGCACGCTCGAATTCGAGAACCACCGGCCCCTCTACGACTGGTTCTGTCGCGAACTGGGGATCCACCACCCGCGGCAAATCGAATTCGCCCGGCTCAACCTTAGCTACGCGGTGATGAGCAAACGCAAGCTATTGCAGCTTGTCCAGGAGAAGCACGTCGCGGGCTGGGACGACCCGCGGATGCTCACCATCCGCGGCCTGCGTCGCCGCGGGTACACTCCCGAGGCGATTCGGGCGTTTTGCGAGCGGATTGGCGTGGCCAAATTCAACAGCACGATCGACATGGCCTGGCTGGAGGAAGCCGTTCGCGACGACCTCAACAATTCGGCCATGCGTGCGATGGCCGTTCTGCGCCCGCTACGTGTCGTCCTCACGAACGTCGGGGCCACGGAGAACCTCGAGTGCCTGGCTCCCAACCATCCGCAACGGCTCGATCAGGGCCAACGCAAAATCGCGCTGACGCGCGAAATCTTCATCGAGCGGGACGACTTCATGGAGGATGCCCCCAGCAAGTTCTTTCGCCTCAAGCCGGGAGGGGACGTCCGCCTTCGCTCGGCCGGGATCATCACTTGCGACAAGGTCGTCAAGAACACGCAGGGAGAGGTCGTCGAACTCCAATGCACGTTCGACCCCGACACGAGTCGCAAGGTGAAAGGGACCATCCACTGGGTCAGTGCGTCGCTGGGAATCGATGCCGAGGTGCGACTTTACGACCATCTCTTCGCCGTCGAGAACCCCGACGATGCCCCCGCGGGGGGAACCTTCCTCGACAACCTCAATTCCAAATCACTCGAGGTGGTGATCGCCAAGCTCGAGCCCTCTCTCAAAGAGGCGCAAGGGGGCGATCGCTTCCAGTTCGAGCGGCTCGGCTATTTCTTTGCCGACCCGGTCGATTCGAAACCGGGGCGACCTGTCTTCAACCGCACGGTGACACTACGAGACACGTGGGGCAAGGAGCAGGGGAGGAAGTAGCCTCGTTAGGTTGGAAGATAGTAGCACGACGGTCTCCGTCGTGGGTCGGGAGAACAGTAGCACGACGGTCTCCGTCGTGGTCGGGAGAACAGTAGCACGACGGTCTCCGTCGTGGTCGGGGAGACCGTCGTGCTACGATCCCCAACTTGCCACTCACGACGGAGACCGTCGTGCTACGATCCCCAACTCCCCGCCAAAATTATGGCCGATTGCCCCCATCCGAGGCCAATTTTGCATCCCCTCCGGCGAATGGCTATGATGTCAGGCGGGCCGGACTTTCCGGCCAGACGACTCTTCATCCGGATCAATCTTCTCCTCGAGGGGGACTCTGATGCTCTGTTTGCAGTTCGGTGCTCGCCGCGTTGCCATTTTGATGGCAATCGTCACGTTCTTCAGCCCGGTCGCCACCCTGCGGGCCCAAACTCCCACCGGCGATGCGGCCGCGGGCTTGGAAACCAAGTACATCACGCCCGAGACGGCGGTGGTGGCCTATTTCAAACCTCAGCAGATCCTCACCTCGCCCAAGAGCGAGATGCTTCCACGGGAACTGGCGACCACGGCTGGCCTCCAACTGCTGGGTATCGACGCAGCCAAGGTGAAAGAGATCGTCTTCGTTTTCGAGCCCCCAGCGGACGATGGCCGGCCGCTAGTTGGCTTTATCTTGAGCTTGAGCGAGGAGTTCGACATCAACGACGTGCCTGCCGACGTCCGTCAGAACACCGTCGAAGACGAGGTGGGAGGTCGCAAGTATTTCAAGAGCCAGCAGGTCTCGGGGCCGAGCTTCTTCATGCCCAACGACACGACGCTCTACATTGCCGACCAGGGGATGCTCAAGAAGCAATTCGCCAAGGACAAGAAAGCGGCCGAGGGGCCCCTGGTCGAGCGGGTGAAGGCCCGCAGCGGCACCGAGGACTTTTATATCGTGGCCGATATGCAGGCGCTGATGCCCGAAATCGAGAAGGAGTTGGTGCGGGGAATGGCCCAGGCCCCACCAGTGGTGCAGGAGTTTTTCGCGGCCCGCGAACATGTCAAGTTGGCCGAGTTCGCACTCCACGTGACGACCCCCGGCAACACCCAATTGCAACTCCATGCCATCGACGCCGTGGCGGCGGACAAACTCAAAGAGATGATCGATCAAGCGATCACCACGGGGACCGATGAAATCAAGGCCCAGAGCCAGCAATTGGCCGCCAGCGCCGATCCCTACGAGGCGGCCATGGGGCGCTATGGTCTGCGGGTCGCCGACAAGCTGTACGATCCCAGTTGGCTGCATCGCGACGGAGAGAAGTTTCTGCTTCTCGACGTCGACCTCAACGACTCGCAAGCCTCGCAATTGACGGGTGTGGCCATCGTGGGCGTGTTGGTTGCACTCCTGCTGCCCGCCGTTCAGGCCGCTCGGGGCGCGGCGCAGCGGAATCAAGGGATGAACAACATGAAGCATATCATGCTTGGACTGCTGAATTACGAGTCAGTCAACAAAAAGTTTCCAGCCCATGCGATCTATGACGACCAGGGCAAGCCTCTCTTGAGCTGGCGCGTCCACATGCTCCCTTTTCTAGAGTGGGAAGGCGCGGACGACTTGTACTCCCAGTTCCATCTCGACGAGCCGTGGGATAGCGAGCATAACAAGACGCTGATTGCGCAAATGCCCGAAGTCTTCCTCAGTCCAAAGTCGACCCATACGGTCGAACAGGGGCTCACCAACTACTTGGCTCCCGTGGGAGAAGATTTCCTCTTCGATGGCACCGAGGTTGGAACCCCGTTGAGACGGATCACCGATGGCCTGTCGAACACGATCGCCCTTCTCGAAGTCGACGACGAGCATGCCGTCCCCTGGACGGCCCCAGAAGACTGGGAATACGACGAGGACAATCCTACCAGAGGACTGTTTGGACTCCACGACGGTATCGCACTCGTCGCTTTCGCTGACGGTTCGGTCCAAACGCTAATGGAATTGTTCGACGTCGACAAGCTTCATGCCCTGCTGACCAAGGCTGGGGGAGAGGTTGTCGACCGTTAAAGCCCCTTCGACGAGGCGCCTGGCACCGCAAGAGTTGGCCCGCCTCCCAATCATCACATCGTTTTGAATCGCCGCTTTTCCAAATAAGGATTATCAGATGAGTCCGCAACGACACTCCCGCCAACTCGCCACCCTGATGGCGATCGTCATGTTCTTCAGTCCTGTCGCCTATCTGCGGGCTCAAGCTCCTACCGCCGCAGCGGCGGCGGGTTTCGAAACCAAATACATTACGCCGGAGGCGGCGGTCGTGGCCTACATCAAGCCACGACAAATCCTCACCTCGCCCAGGAGCGAGATGCTTCCTCGCGAACTCGCGACGACGGCTGGCCTTCAACTGCTGGGGATCGACGCGGCCAAGGTGGAGCAGATTGTGCTCGTCGCCGAGCCTCCCATGAATGGCCCGCCGCAAGTCGGGGTGATTCTGAGTTTGAGTGAGAAGTTCGACATCAACGATCTGCCACAGGACGTCCGCCGCCACACCGTGGAGGACGAAGCGGGGGGACGCAAATACTTCAAGAGCCAGACCGTCACCGCCCCCAGCTTTTTCATGCCCGACGACACGACCCTCTACATCGCGACCCAGGGGATGCTCAAAAAGCAATTCGCCAAGGAAAAGCAACCAGCCGAGGGACCGCTGGTCGACAAGGTGAAGGCCCGCGCCGGCACCGAGGATTTCTATCTGGTGGCCGATGTGCAGGCGCTGATGCCCTTTATCGACATGGGATTGATGCAGGCCATGGGGGATGCTCCCCCCGAGGTGCATCAGTTCCTCGAGGGCCGCGCTCATCTCCAGTTGGCCGAGCTGGCCCTCCATGTGACGACTCCTGGTAATTCCCAGTTGCAACTCCACGCGACCGACGCCGCGGGAGCCGACAAGCTCGAGGCCCTGGTCGATCAAGCGATCGCGATGGGGACCGAACTGACGAAAGGCCAGAGTCAACAGATGGCCGCCAGCGCCGATCCCTACGAGGCGGCGATGGGGCGGTACGGCCTCCGTGTGGCCGACAAGATGTACGAGCCCTACCGCCCGCAGCGGCAGGGAGAGAAGTTCGTGCTCGTCGAGGCCGATCTCAACGACCCCAATAGTTCGCAGGTGACGACAGTCGCCATCATCGGCGTGCTCGTCGCCTTGTTGCTCCCTGCCGTCCAAGGGGCCCGGGGAGCCGCCCAGCGGGCTCAGGGTGCGAATAACATGAAGCAACTGCTCTTGTCGTTCCACAATTACCACGACACTTACAGGAGTCTACCCGCCCACGCCACTTACGACGACCAGGAGCAGCCCCTCTTGAGTTGGCGGGTTCACATGCTCCCCTTCCTCGAGGAGCAGGCCCTCTACGAGCAGTTCCATCTCGATGAACCATGGGACAGCGAGCACAATAAGGCCCTCATTGCCCAGATGCCCGAAGTCTTCTTGAGTCCGCGATCGGCCAATACCGCCGACCAGGGACTCAGCAACTATGTCGTCCCGGTGGGAGAAGGCTTCCTGTTCGATGGCACGGCCGTGGGAGCCGGATTCCGTAACGTGACCGACGGGACGTCGAATACGATTGCCTTGCTGGAAGTCGACGACGAAAACGCCGTCCCTTGGACGGCACCCGAGGACTGGGAGTACGACGAGGAGAATCCCACCAAGGGACTATTCGGCATCCACCCGGGCATCGCCAACGTCGGGTTCGCCGATGGTTCGGTGCAGGCGATTTCCGAGTTGATCGACATCGAAACGCTGTTGGCGATGCTCACCAAGGCAGGGGGCGAAATCGTCAATCGCTGATGGGCGCTGCCGGATCACAAATGCCACGTCGCCGCCTGCCCCAGTTCCGCATCGCCGGACTCCTGGGGCTGATGGCGATTGTGGCGGTGGTGTCGTCGCTGATCGGTGCAGGTGCGATCTTCGGCGTGATTTGGGCCACGATCTGGTTCTTCCCTACGGTGGTCGGAGTCTTCCTGGCCCTCTTCTCGTGGCGGACCCGGTCGCAGGCTGGAGGGGTCCTTACGGGGATTGTCGGCGGGCTGGCTGGTTTTGGCCTGGTTGGATGCGTCCTCTCGATGGGAGCCGGCATTGTTTTCTGGCTGCCGCTGATGCTCGCTTGGATGCCACAATACGCGCTGGCACTCACCTACTTCGATTCACCCACCGGCAAGGCACTGCGTCCCGACGACCCATTGCCAGATGATTGGGCCAACGAACTGGCGGCCCGGATGGAGGCCACCGCCAAGGGAGAAGCGGCGCAAGCCACTGGCCCCAAACTCAATCTCGTATCAGAGCGGGAGCGTCCGTCGTCGATTGTCAACTTTGGATGGCGGTTTCGTAAGAGTTAGCACACCGTTTGTTGCCGTTTGCCCGGCGGCAAGGAAGAATCGATGCCATGTCCGAAAACCCCTACCAATCGCCATCGGCTCCCCCTCCGACACCGGACTCGAAGCCAGTCGACACCGTCGCGATCGTCCGCTACCGGCGGATCATCATGGTGTGCGTGGTGATCCTCGTTCCCTATTACCTACTGCTGCTGGTAATGGGCGAGCCGTCGTACGCCGTGTCAGGTCCTATTGCGCGAGCGGCATTCATCTTCTACACTTCGACAGTGGGACTCGCGTGCATCGCCCTGCTGGTGGCGTGCTTTTCCACTGCTCTCTTGGGGACAAAACTTCACGGACCGATCGCGGGCATCCTCCTGGGCCTGGTCGCGTTTTTTCCTGTGGTCGGGTTGCTGACGATGGCGTGGGTGCTGTGGCGCAGCGGACGCATGCTCGCCAACACCGAGGCCTCGTGGCGAGTGCGGAAGACTAGCCGGGGTCTGGACGCAAGCTCATCCGGGGGCCCCGAGGCTAGCGTTGATGGGTTAGAATGAACTCTCACCCTGGCACATTGGTCTTGCGATGCCCTTTCCCCATTATAGCCTGCGACAACTCCTCATCGCGGTGACTCTCTTCATCGGGGTCGTCCTCTTGGGGCGGTTCGTTGTTTGGCCGCTGATCTATCCCTTCACGCCCGGTTATTGGGATCGTATGGGCGACGTCTATGCTATGTGGCAAACCGAGGAAATGCTGTCGATCCATCTGGCACGGTCCGATGGGGCATTACCGACTCGGTGGGAGGATCTAACCAAAGAATTCGACTTTACGAATCAGACGTACAACTTCCCCGGCATCGAGAGCCTGCAAGAACGCGTGTTCCTCGACTTTGAAGCCTTGAGCAACACGGTACTAAATCCACCCGAGGAGGGGCAACTCCCCGACCCACCAGTTCTGCGATTTCAACGGGGGATCGGGAAGGCGCGATTATCCGGTTTCGAAGTTGAGGTCAACGAGCGCCTGGCACCCACGCTTGAGGCATTTTCGGCCGGTGGTCGCGAACCGTTGACTCCAGGTCTCGATCGCTGATGATTGCGAGAGGCTCGGAGATCCGCACTCACCCCAGCTTCGCCACCAGCGTGATCTCCGTATCCAGCAGTTTCGACACCGGGCAATTCTCCTTCGCCTTGGTCGCAAGTTCCTGGAACTTCGCATCGTCGGCTCCTGGGATCGACGCGGTGAGATCGAGGTGGATCGCCGTGATGGCGAAGCCCGAGTCGAGTTTCTCCAGTGACACCGTGGCGGTCGTCTCCATCCGTTCGGCGGTGAGACCCGCCTCCCCCAGAATCAGCGACAGCGCCATCGTAAAGCAGCCAGCATGGGCGGCCCCGATCAGTTCCTCGGGGTTGGTCCCTTTGACTCCCTCGAACCGCATGGCGAAACCGTAGGGGTGCTCGGCCAGGGCACCGCTCTCGGTCGAGATGTGGCCCTTGCCATCCTTGAGCCCACCTTGCCACACCGCCGAACCACGTCGTTTGATCGCCATCGCCAGGTCCTCCCGGGTAAATGAAAAAAGGGGGGCACACTTGCGTGGGCCCCCCAAGCTCCCCCCCAATTTATTCCGGCAGGGGCTGGTTGGCCACCTGCCGTCGGTCTCCCCGCGCTCTTTCCCCCCAAGCACGGGTTACCATTCGAGCCCCGCTCCGGTTGTGAATCCAAAGAAACCGAGTGTTCCCTCTTCGCTGGTGGCATTGCCCGCCCCGTGCCACATCTGCCCTTCCATGGCGACCGTAAAGAAGGGCTGGTAGACCTGGTAGTAGGGGCTGTGCCACTGGAGCCCGACCTGAATCTCGGCGATCGACAACAGGTCGTCGCGGCTGGTCGTGCGTGTCGTGTTGAATGGAGTTTGCAGGTCGAGGTCCTCCCCCGCAACGAGGCTGCTCTCCCCGTCGCCATACAGGAGCGATCCACGGGCTTTCGCAAAGATCCCCGTCTGGCAGTTGATCGGCCGCACGGCCATTGCCGAGATCGTGGGCCCAAATCCTTCGACACTCTGGCGATACTCGATTTGTCCCATGAGGTCGGCTCCCGAATCCGAAAGCCGCGCGAGATAACCCTGCTCGACCCGGGCGTAGCGAATGCCACAACCCACGCCGAGCTTCCAAGCACAGAACTCGGTCTCCTTGGTCGCTTCGAGGTCGAACACGTAGGCATTGAGGTCGGTGCTGGCCGTAAAGCTGTCGGTCGGCACGTTGCTCGAAATATCGATGTCGCCAAACGTCGGAGGGATGATCGCTCCGAAGCCGTTGGCGGGAGGACTGGCCGCCACGGCCGCGGCCGTGTGATCGAAGTGCCACCACGTGGCCCGCAGACCGACGCCATCGCAATGCCGCCAGCCAATCTGCACTCGCGGCGAGAACTCGAGATCGTAGTCGAACTCCTGTTCGGTGAACGATTCGTTCGAGTTGCCGTCGGAGGTCATCAGGGTGTAGGCAATGTTGTTCTCGAATCGCGGTTTGACGAATACCGCTTCGAACCCGGCATAGAACTGAGCAGCGGGTGGACACCCGCCACAGCCGACGGCATCGCCGCAGCCGCCACAGCCAGCGCCACAATTCCCCGCGCCGCAACCGCACGAGTCATAGCCAACGTCGTGCCCCACGCGAGACATCCCATAGGGATCGTGTCCCATGGAGTAGGGGGCCGCGATCTCTTCGGCGTACTGGACGGGACGCACCGGGCGTGCTGGTTGAGTGGCCGATTGCCTTGTTGCGGCCGCCTGGCCGACGGGCTGCGTCGTCTGAGGCTGCATGGGAGCCGTCTGCCGAACCTCCGGTTCCGATCGCCCGGTCACCGGGTTGTAGACCATCCGTGGGTTGGCCGCCGCGACCCACCCGGTCGCAGCGAGTCCCACCAGCACCAGCAGTCCCTTTGCCGCGGTGATTGACCAAACCTTCATAGCTGCGCGCCCCCTAGGCGTTTCCGAATCGGTTCCCGCACGCCCCTCGGGGGGGGCGTTCGGACCGGTCCATCGAAAAGAAGTTCTCTAAGGTCGACGCAACGTCCCCGAGAAAATGGGGGCCGCTGCCCGACAGAAGAGGATATCGGAAGGATGGGGAAGAGAATCCAGTTATTCCGGTTGTAAGGGCAGCATGTCAAACCGGGCAAGGAATCGCAGGTGATAGCATGCCTGGCTGGTCAACCTCGGCCAAACAGCTACGCCCCGCACATGCCAGCAATGTCACTTGGTGACGAACTGATGCATGAACTCTTCTTCCGACTCCTCCGTGCCGATCAGCACCATTCGCCCCCCTCGCGGGAGGACGGCGTCGGGTGGAGGATTGACAACCATCCCGTGGGGCCCGTCGAACGCAACGACGTTGCACCCGGTGGTGGCGCGGATGGCCGACTCGGCTAGCGTTTTTCCTTCGAGCGACGGAGGGACTTCGACCTCCAGGGCATTGAGTCCCTCGGAAACGAGCAGAATGTCGTCGCGGCGGAGGAGATTGAAGATCGCATTGGCCCCCATCGAGGCGTACGACATCACGAAGTCGGCCCCCGCGCGGTGGAGCGTTTCGACGTTTCGCTCGAGCGTCGAGCGGCTGATGATCTGAATATCGGAGCGGAGCTTGCGGCAGTAGAGCGTGAGATAGACGTTCATATCGTCGTCGTGGGTGGTGACCACCACGGCGGGCGACTTCGGCAGGCCGGCGCGTTCGAGCACATCGAGATCGGCGGCGTCTCCCACGGTCAGGTGCGTGGGGGAAATCGACGGCTTGGGGCTCTTTTCGACAATCTGGTAGGGGACTCCCTGGGAGTCGAGGCTCGCCGCGCAGGCACGACCAACCCGGCCTCCACCCAGGATGACGACGGGATTGTCGTTGCTGTGGTAAATGCAAAATAGCGAGTCGTACTCGTCGAGTTGAGCCCGTGTCCCGGCCAACAGAAGGATCGTCGACGGGGAGATCGTCGTTTGGGGACCAGCCGTGCTGAAGCGGCCTCGTTCCCACACTCCGATCACGTTCACCGGGGCGTGTTCTCGCAAACGGATTTCCTCGAGCGAATTACCGACCATCGGGGTCCCCGCCGCACTCGCCTCGGCGATCAGCAGCTTGTCGAACCGGCCAATAACGTGGCTCTTCGCATCGCGGCCCGTCACGCGGCGAGCCAGGGCCCTGCCCATCATCTCCGCCGGCTGGAGCACTCTCGTGCAGCCGGCCAGCTTGAGCACGTCGACCGAGGCCGGCGAGAGCGCCGTGGCGACAATCGGCAGCTCGGGGGCCACCGACCTCGCCGTGAAGGCGACGTTGGTATTGACGATGTCGGGTAAGCTGGTTGCCAGCAATGCGGCCGCCGGCAGGCGGATCCGATCGTAGGTGACGGGGTCGTCGCGATCGCCAACCACGACCTTGATGCCCAAGTCGTGAAGCCGCAGCGCCTCGGCCGGGTCGTCGACCAGCACGACGTAGGGATATTGGCGGCTATCGAGTTGGGGGATCAGCGCGAGTTCGACTGGCCCATAGTCGAGTAGCACGACATGCCCCGAGGTGCCCGCCGGGAGTTCGCGTGGCGTCAGGGCCGCCGCCTGCGCCTCCATCCACGGAGCATAGAAGAACTGAATGAACGTAAACGGCAGCAAGATCAGCATGAACACCGTGCCGCTCAGCAGGACGACAATCGAGAACAGGCGTCCCAGGTCGGATTCGAAGGTGATGTCACCCAACCCCAGGGTCGACATCACGGTGAGGGTCCAATAGACGCCGGTGATCCAACTATACGATCTCCCTTCCCACACCATGATGACATGGAACAGGATGCTGAAGATCGTGATCAGCACGCCCAGCGCCAGCAGGAACCGGCCGAGGGAGCGGAGGTTCCGCTTGGAGCCCGGACCTCGCATTTGTAACAAGATCGCGGGGAGAAATTTCATCACTCGAAATCCTCAAAACCGTCCATCCCGCGAGCGGTTTGGCCACCTGTTGAAATCGGGAACTGGCACGCGGTGTGGCAAAAAATCATCAGGAACTATCGATGCCGTGTGAGTGCCTGTCCCCGATTTCAACGGGCTGTCAGGGTTGTTCTGTTGCGTCGTTGCCTCTGCCATGCGTCACGGACCGATTCTAATAAAAAGAGGGAACAAAGTCAGTGGCACGCGATTTGGCCGCCGCAAGGGGACTTATCGATTGGTGGGGAGTTGTCCTGCCCGATTGCCGGCCCTCCGCCTTCGTGAGATAATCGAGGGGTAAGCTAACCAGCAAGCATTCAAAATACTGGTCAGGAAAAGGAGCAATCGCCATGATTCGTTGCGTCGGCATGTTGTTGTTGATCGGATCGCTATCGGCAATCGGCTGCGGACAGCGAATCTCGGAACCCGCTCCTGGCGAAGTGACCGGGGAGGACGTGCGGCGCGAAACGGAGGAAGCTGCCGGTGCAGCGGCTGCCTATTCGGAACAGGCAAAGGAGAAGTTTGTCGCCGACCTCAATCGTCGCCTCGAGGAAATGGACGCCGAAATCGCTGAGTTCCATGCCAAGGGAGACGAACTGAAAGAGGAAGCCAAGGTCAAATGGGAACAAAAGCTCGCCGAGCTCGAAACCAAGCGTGAGGCTGCGCGTGCCAAGCGCGACGAGGTTGCCCGCTCAACCGCGGCAGCTTGGGAAGATGTAAAGCGTGGAGCTGAGGGGGCGTGGAAGGAACTCGACCAAGCGGTACGAGACGCGGCGGCGGAGTATTGAGTTTCTTCGGTTTAGGAAAGACGATGCAGGGGACAAACCATGAATAAACTGTTGTTGGTCATCATCGCAATCGTGCTGCCTCCTTTGGCGGTGGGTCTCAAGGAGGGGATCGGGACTTCGTTGTTCCTCAACATTATCCTGTCCTGCTCTTCTACATACCAGGGCTTTTGCATGCGTTGTGGGTAGTGCTGAAGGAATGAGCGCCCAAGGCCTCTCCTTCAGGATGACATCGCACCGAGCCCATCGGATGGCTTGGCGGTCGGTGGGTCTTCATGCCCATGAGGATAAGGCTCCAGATGAACAAGCACATCGCGCAGCGATCCGAAATGTCGCAGCAGTTGATCCTTGACAACGTGGCCGATCTGATGTCCTTCGGCGACCGTTATCAGGGGATCGACTTCGATGTGAATGTCGGCAAAGTGCTCCAATCCCGACTTGCGGACCCATAATGTCTCGACATCCATCACACCCGGCACGGTAAGGGCGTCCGCGCGAATCTGCTCGACCAGTTCATCGTCGGCCTGAACGTCCATCAGGTCGCTAGCGCTGGAACGAAAGAGGTGAACTCCCGAAAGGATGATCATCGCCACCACGACGAGGGAAGCTACTTCATCGGCATAAATAAACCGCGGCCCCCCCCAGCGGATGACAGCCAGTCCGATCAATACCGCCAGCGCGCAAAGGGCATCGCTCCGGTGGTCCCAGGCGTTGGCGATCAAAGAGGTCGACCCGGTACGGCGACCGATACGGACTTTGTAGTGATAGAGAGCTTCCTTCACCACGACGTTGATGCCGGCGATCCAAAGGGTCCAGCGAGGGGGAATCTCGTGCTGGACGGTCAGCCGCTGCACCGCCTCCCAGCCGACGAGCAATGCCGAAACAATAATAATGATCGCCACATTCGACGCGGCAATCCCTTCGGCCCGTGTGTGCCCGTAAGGATGCTCCTTGTCGGGGGGAAGTTGGGCGATCCGTAGCGCCAACAGGACGACCACGGTCGATACGACGTCGCCGAGGGAATTGACGGCGTCGGCGATCAGCGCGAAGGAGTTTCCATAGATCCCGCCGACGAGTTTGACGACCCCCAGCGATAGGTTGATTCCCAAGCCGATCAAAGCCGCGCGGGTGACTTCGCGATAGGGGGGGGAGGCAGTCAAGGGGTTACTCGGGAGGGAGTGGGGCGAGATGGCTCGTCTCCACCCATCTTCGCCGATCCCGATCGATCCGGCGAGTCTCGCTCGAGGGGAGCGTGGCCGAAGCTACGCGAACTCCACCCTCACCACCTGGGTATCGGTCGGCGTGATCGACGACTGTCCGACTCCCACTATGATATCGATGACCCCGACGAAGTCCTCTTCGGGGGTCACTTCGACCAAGCCGTCGGAGTCGACAGTGACTGTATAGTCCCCTGGGGTCACTTTGTTGACGAAATAGAACACCGGGTCCCCCTCGACGTCGATCCCTTCGAGTTGAACCTGGGCGACCGTATTCACATCCGCCGTGATTTCCGGAATGTCGGCCAGGTAGGGGGTGTTGTTCGTCGGGTCGTTGGCCAGGGTGACCTGGAACGTCCGCTCGAAGGTCTTGCCGGTCTCGTCGGTCACCGTGACGGTGATATTGGCCGTGCCGGTCGCTCCGTCGGCCGCCTTGAGCATCAGGACGGCGTTCTCGATGTCCTCGAAGATCTCGATCCCTTCCATCACCACCGGGATCACCGGTGCGGGGTTATTCACCGGTCCGCTCACCGCCGTGTTGCTGATCGCTTCGCGATTTCCTTCTCCTTCCACCAAGAGTCCAAAGATCGTGTGGTTGAAGTCGAGCGACCGCGTGGCCCCCTCGGTGATGAAGAACTGCGAGTCGTTGGTGTCGTCGGTGCTCTTCGCCATCGACAGGATGCCACGGCGATTATGCTGCAAGTCGGGATGATATTGGTCGTCGAAGTCTCCCAGGGTCGAACCCCCCGAGCCGGTCCCGGTGGGGTCCCCTCCCTGGATCATGAAGCCGTTGATGACGCGATGGAAAATGATGTCCTCGTAGAAATCGTCTTCGGCCAGTTCGATCATCCGATCGGTCGCCCGCGAAGCGCGATCTTCGAATAACTCGAACACCATGTCGCCATACCCGGCCACCTTGATTCGCGCCGAGCGATTCCCTTGCAGAATGGTTGCCGCCACATCGGGGTTGTCACTGATGACCGTGTAGGTCAGCGTTCCCCCATTGGGGTCGTAGCCGTCGAGGGGCACATGGAGTGGCGAACCGACGAGCAGGATGTCGTTGGGAAGCTCCACCAGGTAGGGAGTATCCGACAAGGGAATCGCAATACCCGCTTCCTCAGCCAGCGTCTGCAACGATTGGACCCCTTCCAGGCGAGTTCCGTCGGGGAAGTCCCAGGTCGGGAAGGAGGTGATATTGTTGTCGATACCCACCTGGTTGAGAGTGCGGTCGGGATTCGTGACTTCGATGAAGGGAAGATACTGCCCCCCATCCTCGAACAGTTCCTTCTGCTCGGTGCAGAAGGGGCACCACCCGGCGCCGTAGAACTTGACCCCGGCGTCGGCAAGTGCCTTGGCGAAGGCGACCAGGTCGGGGGCGGCGGTGTGGATGGTGAGGATCGAGACCGCGCTCGGCCCGCCACTGTCGGTCACGCCGATCTGGATCGTACGATCCCCAATCGCGTCGGGGGAGGAGTTGTCGTATTTCAGGGTCCGCAGCACTCGCTCGTAGTTGGTCGCCGTGTCGGCGCCTGTGAGGGTGAGCGTGAAGTTCTCGTCGTCGTAAGTCGCCGTGATGTCGGTATCGAGCGTGTCGATCGAGAGAGACTCCAGCTCCCCATCGGGAGGGTTCAGAAGCTGGATCACCGCCCCGATAATTGTCCCCCCCTCGGCAAAGCGAATCGCCAGCGCGGGGTCGGTCACTACGACTTCCCCTCCACCCGCGACGAAGTTGGCCTCGGAGTTGTTTCCGCTTTCCGCCGTGCCGTTGAGGTCGATCGCCACCGGGAGATCCCCCACCGCGACCTCGAAGGTCTTGGAGTCCGAGAGGGGGGTGTTGTCGTTGTCGGTCACGACGACACGGAACGTGTGAGCCAGCCCCTCGGCGCTGTCGTCAGGTGTCCAGCGGATGATGGCCGTATTGTTGCCCGTCTGCTCGATCGTCGCCCCGGCGGGCGAGTTGGCCGGGTCGAGCGTGAAGGTAAGGATGTCCCCCTGATTGCCATCGGTCGCCGTCACGGCGATCTCGATCAACTGCCCGACCTCCGTTGCCGAATCGGCAATCGGGTTCATCACCGGGGCGACATTCGGCTCGATCTCGACTTCGTACCGCTGGCCGTAGACCCCCTCCTTGTCGCCACTGCCGCTACCACTCCAGGCCACGAGTGCCCGCTCTTCGTTCACCGCCACGGCCGACGCTCCTCCTTGGCCGTTGCTAACGGCTACGGAAGCATTGGCGGTGCCATCCTCTTCGAAGCTTCGCATCCGCACCTCGCGCCCCATTCCCGCGGCCCGGTCGCTCGTCCAGGTCACGAGCCACTGGCCATCCTCCGCCACGGCAATCGCGACTTCGGTTTGGTTGCCGGTGGTCGGGTCGTTCAGAATCCGTTCGGCGGTGGGTGCCGCCCCTCCGTTGCCGAACCGACGTCCGACAATGCCCCAGCCGCTCCCATCCTGGCCATGGCTCTGCCAGGCGGCGAGGATTCCTCCGGTCGGATCGGTCGCCAGGGCAGGTGCCGACTGACTCCCGGCGGTGGTCGTGTTGAGCCGTGTTTCGGTCCCCAGTGCCGCTCCCGCCGCAGTGTACCACTGACCGTAAATGCCCCAATCGCTCCCATCCTGATGGCGGCTCTGCCATGCGACTAGCAAATTGCCCGCCGCGTCGAAGGCCACCGCGGGTGCCGATTGCTCGTTGGCGGTTGTGCTGTTGACTCGGACCTCGCCCCCCATGGCGACACCCATCGCCGTGAAACGGCGCAGGAAGACGCCACTCGCATCCCCCGTGCCGACCCCGCTCCAGACGACGACAAACGAGCCATCATTCGCGACCGCGATGGCCGGGTCGATTTGATCGCCGCCGGTGGTCTGGTTCACCAGGTTCTCGGTTCCCAAGAGTTCGCCGGTGGCACTCACACGCTGGACGAAGATCCCCTGCTTGTCGCCTGCTCCACGCCCGGCCCAAGCAATCAGGAGCGAACCATCGGCGAGCTGCGCCACGGCGGGCTCACTTTGGACGCCACGCACCGTGGTGTTGACCTGCTTGGGGGCGACCGCCACCGTCCCGGTGTCGTTGAGCATCGTGACATAGATGCCACTGCGGTCGCGTGGCCCTTGGCCGGTGTAGGTCACCACCATCTGGTCGTTGCTGAAAGCGACCGCGTGTTGCGAGGCGGTCGTCTCCTGCAATCCCATCATGTAGCTATTCAGCAGGATCGATCCACCGGTCGGCGAGATGGAAAAGACCCGCCGGTCCTCCAATAGCTCGAGGCGGCAAGCGCGATGCCGCGATGCGGAGGCCTTGTGGCGATTACGAAGCGAGCGACGGCGTTGTGACATGATGGAGCGGGGCAAATCGTGGAGATACGTCAACAGAAGGGGCCGCCCCAGCAGTGGGACGAATCTCTATTATGGTTTCCCCTTCCGGAGCCGGCAACGAAACGGCAGGCCCCACTTCCCCTCCAATCGGCAAAATCGGCCCCCCAACTCCCCCCAAAGTCGATCTGCGCGGGTATTCGCGCCAAGTGCCCTGCTCGGGTAGACTTGGCTCTTCCCACCTGCTGTCACCACTCCTGTTACCGAGTGACCCCATGGCCGACTCGATCCTGCTCATTGGGTGCTTTGACACCAAGGCTTCCGAGTACGACTTCCTCCGCCAGCAGATTCTCGAGCAGGGAGGGGAGGTGCTGAGCCTCAACATTGGGACCCTCGGCTCGACCGAGTTGTTTCCGGTCGATATCGAGGCCGATTGCGTGGCAAGTGCTGGCGGGAGCGACCTGGCCGCCCTTCGCGAAGCGGGGGACCGCGGCCAGGCGATGAAAGCCATGGCTGCGGGGGCTGCGATCGTCGTCCGTCAACTCTACGACGAGGGAAAAATCGCCGGCGTCGTCGGCATGGGGGGAACCGGTGGTAGCAGTGTGATCACCGCCGCAATGCGGGCCCTTCCCGTGGGTGTTCCCAAAGTTTGTCTCTCCACCGTCGCAGGGGGTGACGTCGGTCCCTATGTCGGGACCAAGGACATCACCATGATCCCTTCGATCACCGACGTGGCGGGGCTCAACCGTTTGTCGCGCTTGTTGATGACCCGCGCCGCTGGGGCGATTGTTGGCATGGTCAAGGCCGCCCCCCCCGCGAGCGACGATCAACGCCCCATCATCGCTGCCAGCATGTTCGGCAACACGACCGAGTGCGTCGATGCCTGCCGCGAGGCGCTCGACGGAGCCGGTTACGAGGTCCTCGTCTTCCACGCCACGGGAACTGGGGGCCGGACGATGGAATCGCTCATCGACGACGGCCTGGTCGATGCCTGCCTCGACATCACGACAACCGAGTGGGCCGATGAACTGTGTGGTGGGGTCTTCAGCGCGGGGCCCGACCGCCTGACAGCGGCCGGTCGCGCGGGGATCCCCCACCTTGTCGTCCCCGGCTGCGTCGACATGGTCAATTTTGGCCCGCTCGACACGGTGCCGGCCAAATATCGCGACGCAGGTCGTCAGCTCCACGAGTGGAATCCCAACGTGACCCTGATGCGGACCAACGTCGAAGAGAACGAGCAACTTGGTAAAATCTTCGCCACGAGGCTCAGCGCAGCGACGGGACCAGTCGCCGTGTTGCTGCCACTGCGCGGCGTTTCGCAGCTCGACGGCGATGGCCAGCCGTTCTGTGACCGACGGGCCGATCAGGCGATGTTCGAATCCCTCAAGAATCATCTTCGGGGCGACATCCCCGTCGAGGAGCTCGACCTCAATATCAATGATCCCGCGTTTGCCGCCCGGGCGGTCGCCATGCTGCTCGATCTCCTCAAGTTGAAAACCAGGAGCACTCAATGAGTTTCACCCGCGAACAAGTTCTTTCCCGCCTCCGTGAGCGAATCGCCGCCGGCCAGCCGATCATCGGGGGCGGGGCAGGGACCGGCATCAGCGCTAAGTGCGAGGAGGCGGGTGGGATCGACCTGATTGTCATTTACAACTCGGGCCGCTATCGCATGGCGGGCCGCGGTTCGCTCGCGGGTTTGATGCCTTACGGCGACGCGAACGCCGTGGTGGTCGAGATGGCGGGCGAAGTCTTGCCCGTGGTGAAAAACACGCCGGTTTTGGCCGGCGTCTGTGCGAGCGACCCGTTTCGGCTGATCGATAAATTCCTCGACCAGTTGCGACAGATCGGCTTCGCCGGCATCCAAAACTTTCCCACGGTGGGGCTCATCGACGGCGTGTTCCGCGCCAATCTCGAAGAGACCGGCATGGGTTACGCCAACGAGGTGGAACTCGTCCGCCTTGCTCGCGAGAAGGACCTGGTGACGACCCCCTATGTCTTCAACGACGAGGAGTGTGCCCAAATGACCGAGGCGGGCGCCGACATCATCGTCGCCCACATGGGCCTCACCACCAGCGGCAGCATCGGCGCCCACACCACCCGGTCGCTCGAAGAGTGCGTAGGCGCGGTCCAGTCGATCGCCGACACGGCCCGCAACATCCGCGACGACGTGATCGTCCTTTGCCACGGCGGCCCAATCGCGATGCCGGAGGATGCGGAGTTTATTCTCAAGCGGACCAGGGGGGTCCACGGATTTTATGGCGCGTCGTCGATGGAGCGGTTGCCGGTGGAGGTGGCGATTGCGGAGCAGGTGCGGAGGTTTAAGGGGATTGGGATGCAGTGAGGTTCAACGCGGTCAGTCTTATCCGATGATCCTAACAGGGGGATGCGCCATGCGATCAAGTGCTCCGAGTATTGCCATACTTATCGTCTCGATCGTTTGTGTGGGATGTCGTACCGAAGCTGAAGGGGCGGCCAATCGCCACCCCATCTCGGCATCATCCGAGGGGATTGTGAGCGTTGCTGATCTGACCGGGGGAAACGAGGATATCGTTCTTTCCAAGAAGCAAACGGAATGGTTTCTCAAGGATATCTCCGGCCCCAAGCTGCGATCAATGATATCGGAGTATCCAGCCGCTCCGATTGCCGTCTTCAAACACAATGGCCGCTCCTACGATATGCACGGAAACGCCGTCATCAGTTTCATCGATGGGGTCGAATACCTTTGGACCGGACCTTACCTGCAAGCCCTCGTCTCAACTGGTCTTCCGCCATCCGAGGCAATAGCCGCGTTGGAAGATCGGGTCGATCTGAGTGGTGTTAGAATGGAAGCACCCGGAGCCTATCAAGGTGGGGGGCCGGCACCGCTTGTCGATCCCAAGGAGTGAGCGTAACTGGATCGCTTGGAAGCGATGATTCGGGAGTATGTTCGTCGCCGACCTGATGAGTCAACCGATATCAAGTTTGCGGTAGAGCGACTTGGGAAGGATGGTCGCAGTCTCTTGTACTACGAAGTCAAGAGATTCGACGGCGGAGAGAAGCCCCAGATTTCTCGCACACTGTATTTCGATTCCAATTAACCCTTCCTGCCGATGCGGACTCACCCACAATGCTACCGATTGCCCAAGGATCGCCACGCAAGCAGGCAAACCAGGA
Source organism: uncultured Planctomycetaceae bacterium (assembly GCA_964650265.1). Classification (GTDB taxonomy): domain Bacteria; phylum Planctomycetota; class Planctomycetia; order Pirellulales; family Lacipirellulaceae; genus CAZYQQ01. The sequence goes on along the minus strand of CAZYQQ010000043.1, from coordinate 20,601 downwards.
AGAACTTCCGGCACGCGTCCGAGCTGTCGATGTTATTGAAGGCATCGATAGCCGTCTGTGCCAACTCGATTGCCGCAATTACATCGGCGCGTGTGAGGGTTTGACTGAGATCGTAGTCCGCGATGTGGCGTTTCGATTGGAGATCGACAAAGGCAATTGCGATGTCTTCGACCTCCTTGCGAACGTGGAAATTGTTTGGCAAACCTGCGGCCATTGTACGCGGAAAGCTGCCTCCACCGAATGCGGTGCAAGCCGCCTTCATTTCCCCGTGAACAAATGCGCGACACAAAAGACGCCGATAAGCAATGAGGTTCTGGTGAGTACCCAAGAGTGTACGAGTCGATTGATTCGTCAAGAAATGGAACAAAGCATAGTAAGCAGCCGACACGGCCCGGCGCAAATTTGCTTGCTTGGGGCGTGTCGGATCGAGGCGCAGAAGCGTTCGTGCCTGCTCTAACAAGTCTTCGTGCATCGATTACAAATCCTCGTCCGAACCGTCGACATCTTCCTCTTCCGGCTCAACGATCAGCTCACTTGGCTTTGCGAGGTAGGTATAGGGGAACTGTTCAACTCCCTCTGCGGCCAAGGCCTCCCGTATGGCAAATCGCAGCGCAATCCCAAACTTCCCCGTCAACTCCTCATCCCGCGTATCCTCCCCAATAATCACCTGCACCCGCAGCCCCTCGTCCCCTTCCCAGTCGACCATCTCCTCGACCTCGATCGACTCCACCACGGGGCGCGGAGGAAGGGCTAATTTACGCGGGTCGAGTGCCCGGCGGGCTCGCTCAAGTGTGGCTGTGGTCATATCGAATCGCTCCTGCGGAAAGAAAACCGGCTCTCCAATTATAGCCCCTTGGCTACCGCCATACCAAAAACGTCAAATCATCCGCCTTCGACGGCTGTGTCTCGGTCGGCTGGGTCATCCGCCGGGTGGCGAGCGACTGGAGCTGCACGCACGCCTGCCTGATCGTACCCTTCCGCACCCGCTCGACGATCTCGCTGATGTGGAGGTTGTCGAACAGTCCGTCGCTCGACACGACCAACGTATCGTGCGCGGCGAGCTTCAGCTCCGACCCGACCTCGATTCGCATGTCGGCCATCCCGAGCACATTCGACACGACATGTCGCTCCTCGTGATGGAGCGCTTGCCTGGCGTCGAGCAGCCCTGCCTCGACTCCATAACCGACCGGGGAGTGGGCCACAGTTTGGACCTTGATTTTGCCTCGTTGGCCGCACACCAGAATACCCGAGTCCCCCACGTGATAGTGGCGGATGGTCGTCCCAGCCACCTCGACCACCGCGAGCGTGGTGGCGGCGCCACGCCCAAGTTCGAGCACCTCGCGATTGGCGGCCTCGATGCCGTTGAGAATCGCCGTGCGAAGTTGGACATGTTCGCGATCGGCTTCTTGAATTGCACTCGAGAGATGGGAAATCGTCAGCCGCGAGGCGACCTCGCCCATCGGCCCCCCTCCCATCCCGTCGGCGACAATGAGCACCCCCGAATGATCGTCCCACGGCAGCACGGCCACCGCGTCCTCGTTGTCGGTCGTCTTACCGGGAGCGCGCTGCGACAAAATGCCGAGTTGCCGACCGGCAAACGCCATCGTGACCGGCTCGACCATGTCGGCGGCAAACCACGTCTGCGGGGCGCGGACGACGACTTCGGCTATCGCGAGGCTTTCAGCCCCTTCCTGCACCATGGACAATAACTCCAAAACTCACCCGCCACGCCCCAGCCGCACGAGCGGCATTTCTCTTTGGAGCCGGGAAGTGGCCATTTTCGCTTCACTTTCGTCTGGCACCAAGGGCAATATCGCATGAACGGCATCAGATCGCGCCGCGAACACCTCACGTTGGGGCATTTGGCCGTGTACCGAATGTCGCTGTAACGTCGGTCGCTCGCCTCGAAGCCCGGCCCATAGCACCAGGCGCAATAGTGCCAGTCGAGCTTGAGCCCACGATCGCAGCGGGGGCATTGCTGGGGAAACTTGGTTCCCCCACGGTGGCGTGCCCGGTCGGTACCACACCAGGGGCAGCCAAGCATCGCCTCGCTCACCGGTCCGCGGCAGCGATGACATGCATGGCGTGCCTCCAGTACGGCGCCAAACCGGCGCATGAATTCCCGCCGCTGCACTTCGCGCCAATCGCGCGTCTTCGTTTTCCGCCGCCGCGCCACTTGCGATTTGGTGCTGGTGAGCACTCGCGGCCGCATGGTGTCGTAGGCGCTCTTCATTTGCACGGCGTCGCGGTACCGTTTGCGCGGGTCGACGCTTATGGCGCGGCGGAGCAGCATGACAAAGTCGCCGCTCACTCGCTCCCGCAACCGCTCGGCCCCTTCGAAGGGCCATTCGTAGGGGTAGGTCGGCAACACGCCGGCGAACATCCGGTAGAGCGTCAACCCCAGTGAAAACACGTCCGACCGCAGCGAAGGGCTCCCCATCGCCTGTTCTGGTGCCACGTAGCCAATCGTTCCCGCCCCCGACCCCTGCAATGTGTGGGCGGCAACTCGGGCAATGCCAAAGTCGGCCAGCTTGATGTGATCCTCCGGGAAGAGCAAGAAGTTGTCCGGCTTGATATCGCAATGAATCACCTTGAGCGAATGGGCATAGCTCACGGCCGACAGCATCTGATCGGCATACTCCAGCGCGGTCCGTGGCACCAGCCGCCGTTGCAAGCGGTCGTCGAGCGTCTCGTCTCCCAGCGCCGAGACGATAAAGAACTTGCCATCCTGATAGTCGGCGTACTTGAGCGGCAAGATGTGCGGGTGCTCGAGCCGCGCCACCAACCGCGCCTCGTGACGAAACTGCTCGATCGCCTCGGCATTCATCAAGTGCGCATACGGCATCTTCAGCGCGACACGAATCCCCTCGATGGTGTCCTTGGCCTGGTAGACCACGGCAAAACCACCCTGGGCAATCCGCCGCTCGATAATGTATTTACCGAAACGCTGGCGAGCACGAAACATGGATCAGCCCGGATCGGCCGGGCGTTGAGAGAGGCAAGGCAAACGAGCCTCTCGGCAATCCGGTAGGCTCTCTTACCATTCTAGCTGGAAAACCTCCACCTGGGAGGGAATTCGTGCGGCGCCCCGGCTGCCTTCGTCGATCGGCGGCAGGGGAGGGGGGTGACGCCCAACCATCCCTCCTTTCCCGAACCGGTCTGGCCCCGACCGCGTTCCTTCCGTCAGCACCACGGGTTCCGCCACGCGGGGGAAACCGTCGACCCAGACGATGGACTCGTCTGGCGCTGGGAGGGCTCCGCCCCCGGCCGGGAGGTGTGAGCATGAGTCGTCGGGCTCACCAAGCCCATGCCAGGGACGAATTCGAAAACCGCAAATCCCCAATCTCCAATCAAACCATCGGTTCAGGATGCCCCGGCTGCTTGCGGCTACGGCTCCCTTGCAGCAGGCGGAAGCCGATGTCGGAGCGGATAAATCCGAACAGGCTGAGGACGATCAGGGCGAGCAGGATGCTGGCCCCCAGTTTGCTGTAGTCGCGCTGTTGGTAGATCGCCCCTTCCCCCACGTTTGGCTTAGTCGTGGGAGGAATATCGGTGGGAGGGTGGCTGATGGAGAGATGCCGTTCGGCGAGTTGCGTGATCTGGACTAGATGGATCAGCGGCACGCCGCGCTGGATGAAGCGGGCCATCACCCCATCGGCCTCCGGCGGAATGCGATCCTTGACGCGCAGATTGAGTCCCGGCTGAAAGAAGCTCTTGCCCACCGACTTGCCGGTCGAAACCGCCCCCCCGCCGACATTGATATAGGCCTTGATCGGGTTGGCTCCCGCCTTTTCGTCGTAGAGCGCCATCCGGGCGTCGATATGAGCGGAGAAGCTGATATTTTCGGCGACAATCTTTTGAATACCGCTGCGGGCGATCGACCGCTCGATGTCGGCCAGCCCTTCGGGGCTGAGTCCCACTCCCCGATCCTCGAACCCGCCGACTGTCACCGCGTCGGAGCGAGTGGTGAAAGTGTTCACGGCCAGGACTTGTTCCATGTCGATCCACAGAAAGTCGGGGATGTTGGCACCCCACTCCGACGCCGAGCAACTGCTGACGACAATCGGCTTGAGCCCCATCGATTCGATGGCGGCGTAGGTGCAGATATTGAGCGCTGGGAACGAGCCCGACAGGCCGACGGCCACGTAGTCTCCTTCCTCGACCCCGGCGCGCTTGAGCATGTCGACAATCACGGCGGCAAAGTTGGGATTGATCGATGTTTGCTTCGAGATCAGTACGCCATGAACGCTGGTGACACTCGACATCGGCAGGCCGATCAACCCACTTTGCGTCAGGTCGAATTCGGGGTCGATCTCCGGTCCGCGCTGCACGCGCTCGCGGTAGATACGATCCATCGCGTTGTTGGCCAGGTTCGCGGCCTGCAACTTGTGCTCGTGATCGCTGGTGTTGATCGGTTTGTAGCGCTCGACCATGATCATGCCTGCCCCTGAGAGGACGGCAATCAGCATCAATGCGGGGCGGGAGACCGCTTTAGGTCGCCAGATGACTTTTCTCATGGATGGACTCGTGGGGCCGTGCGGCCCCCTCGCAAGTTCGAAATGGGGGGATGGAGTGGGGGCAAGCGAATTCGCGGACTAGTAGAGATCGAGTTCGGAGCCGAATACCAGGATCAGCACCAGTCGAATCGCCACCGAAGCGGTGACCAGGGCACACAACGTTTCGATCCAACCTTGACGATCAAACCAGATCGCAATCAAGCCGGGAATGATGTAACCGATCACTTGGTATTCGGTCGAGGGACTGGCGAACCGGGCGACCGGGTCGAGCAAATCCATTGGAATATAGGTAAAGAGCATCCGCACCAGGTAGCCGACCAGGATCATCAGCACGGTGCGGCGTTTGCCGTAGACGATGATGAAGGTCGACAGCAGGTGGACGATCATGTAGGTGGCCATCGCCGCACCGAGCGTGAGGATGACGTCGACCGGCCTGCTCAGGGCGAGGGCAAAGTAGCCGGGGACAACCATCCCTCCCGCGGCGAGTCCGAAGAGCTCGGAGAAGAGCAGGCTGACAGCGAGTCCGACACCAATGGCGACGGTCAACAGTTCCATTATCGAAACACCCTTTGTGTACTGCGGTTGGCAAAGTAGCGGACGACGTCGAGCCCCACCCCGCCAATATTGGCCATGCCCATCGCCAGCGAGGAGCGGCCGGAGAGTTCGATCACCGTTTCGAAGATCTCGTCGGCGCGATAGTCCTCGGCGAAGACGAGCTTGAGCGGGTTGAGCCCCGCTTCGGTCGCCGCTTTGCCGAAGATGTAGGTGCCGCTGCCGATCAACAGATAGTGGTCGGCCGGCGCCCAGCGGTTGACGATTCGTCCCAACTGGTTGGAGCGGTCGGGCCGGTCGAAGCGGCAATTGAAGATGGCGATCCGCTTCTCGACGTCGGGATAACGCTCGAGCGCCATGTTCCAAATCCGTTCGGTCGATTCAGGATCGTTGGCGGCGAAACCATTGACGAAGTAGACCTTGCGACTGAAAAAGTCCATCTCGTGCGCGGTCATCGCCCCTGGATCGGGGGAGGCATTCCACATGCCGGTGAGGGCCACATTGCGGGGGACACCAATGTCCTCGCAAACCCGCAAGGCAAGGGCCACATTCTCGGCATGTTCGACATAGGGAAAGTTGGAAAGGTCGAGCGGGTTGATGGCCGCGACCTCTTGCTCGGTCACCGCGATCAACTCGGTGCCGCGCTCGTCGCAAACCTGGCGAAAGATCTCCAGGTGATCCTGCTCGGCTGTGAACAGTTTGCCACCTATCGGAATCATGCCGGCGAGCGCCTTGGCGACGTCTTCCTCCGTGGGGCCCATCACGTCGAGGTGATCTTCGCGGGCGTTGGTGATCACCGCGTGGGTCGCCTTGACGATCCGGTGTTCGCAGAGCCACTGGAGGTAGGGGATCAGGGCCATGCACTCGATGACCAATCCCTCGGCCCCCGCGTCGACGGCCGCCTCGACAATCCGCAATTGCTCGATCACGTTCGCCTTGGCCGGGCGGAAGACAGGATACTCGGTCCCGTCAGGCAGGATCATCCGGGGCAGAGTGCCGGTCGTCTTGCAGCAAGTGCGGATGTCCCCCGCCCGCATTCCGGCGGCAATCAGCCGCGCCACGCTCGACTTGCCCCGCGTGCCGTTGACGTGGACGCGAATGCCAATTTGAGCGAGCCGCTGACGGTGCGACATTGACTCATAGAGGCCGCGAGCTACCAGAAGCCCGGTCGTGGCAAGAAGGACAGAAGCTCCGGTCATTTGCCAGGTGTGTCGCTGGGTTGAAGGGGCCCCCAATGAGGGGGCAAACAGGGAGGGAGTGAAAGGCGAGATTCCGTTCCGGGAGGATGCATGGGAGCGACTGGGCCGACGTTGAGTCGTGATAGCAACGTGCCGAGAGGCGACCCACCAGGTCCATGCTCATCGGCAGCGGAAGATTATCGGCAAAACCGGTAGCCTACAATGTGGAGAATGTAGTGTTTGCCAGAGTGGTCCACAAGCCAACCTTGGGAGGTTACCGAAGTGGGGAGGGCAAGGGGGGTGGCACACAACTTGCACGCACTTTACGCAATCTTCACACGCCATGGCTCGCGGTCACTCTTCGCGCCGGCTGATTTCCCCCAAGACGAGCACGGCTTCCCCTACACCCGTTAGCTCGATCGGTTCGCCTCGCCCCAGGCTTTGCTCGGCGAGCAGTTTTCCGTCGAGCGGACTATAGATCCGCAGGTTCATGTCGGTGCGGGCGTCGAGCCGTAGCCCCTCGGGGCCGATCCCCATGGCCAGCGACACGAACGCGTCTCCTTTCCGGGCTCCAACCAGGCGGAGACAGCCGTCGGCGTCCCCCTCGCCGCGGTAGCTGTCGGCCTGGTCGCCGGCATGGGGCAGGAAGGGGGAGGCCGGTGCGCGCCCATCGTGCCGTTTCCAGCTTGCGACGTCGGGAGGAAGTCGCTTGTGGACATGGCGCAGCAACGCGATCGCTGGCGTCTCTTCAAATCTCGTCCGGCCAAAGACTCCCCCCTCGCAATGAAAAACATAGGCCGGTAGCCCCGCCACGTAGGCGAAGGCCGGCGCCATCACCAGCCGCGTGGGGTCGCGCTCGGCATCGACCGACGAACCGGGACCAATCGGCTCATTACTGACAACCGGGGGACAGCCGGGGCGGAGGGCGAAGTCCCAGCAGTCGAATACCGGAAGCCAGCCTTCAAGGGGACGCCGGTCGCGACTGAAATGCCACGTCGCCAGATCGACGCCACTATCGCGATAAAGCTGCTCGAAGGTCTCGTGGTGATTCGACGTAATGGCCACCGGCACCTTGGTTCGCTCCTTCAGCAGGCGGGCGAGCTCGCGAAGCTCGGCCACTCCTTGCTCGCCCTCGAACCCGTTCTGCCACGCTTCGTTGGCCACCTCGATAAGCATGATTTTGTGCTCTCGGCCTGGCAGAATCTCGGCGAGAAACCGTTCGACGTGGGCACGGCGCGCCTCGCTCGATGGCATGAGCTGGGCATCGGCAAACAGGGTGACCTGGGTCCGCAGGCCGAAGCGGTCGTAGGCCAGGTCGATCAGCTCCCCCAACTGCGACCAGTAATCGGGCCAGCCTGCAATCTCTTTGCCGTCGCGATTGGTGAAGCCCACGGGGGCGATCTCTCTCCCCTCCCACGCTCCGTACCAGCCGACCATTGAGAGCATGCGAGTGTAGTTGAATCCGCAAGCGGCCAGATACTCGAGATCGCGCTCTAGCCGATCGCGATCGTGGCGGCAGCGATGAAGGGCCGTGAAGTAGCTCACCCCGAGTCCCAGCAGCGGTCCCTCCTCATCGACGAGCGATCTTTCTTCCACCCGCACGATTCCGCGGCGAGGCGTTATCTCGGAGGGTGAGTCGGTCTGGGCCAGCAGGAGGCTGGGCGCCATCATCACGAGCAGAGTTAGCGACCGAACGACGGCGGGCATGTCGATAGCCTTTGCGAGAGTGGTGTCATACCTGATCGATGGGCACGGGTTGGGTGAGTTCCCACCGTTAATGTAACGATGGGACGATCGCAGGCCAAACTTCGCTCCCCTTGCCAGGGAAATTCGCCTTGTTTTTCGGATGAGTTGCGACCGGCGGGGGGCAGCGTCTAAGATAGTGGGCTGCGGCCTCTTCTTGCTGGGATGTTGATCTCCATGACGAACACCTCGATCGAGCGAATGCGACCGCCATGGGGCACCTTGCTGGGACTCTGCTTGCTAGCCGCCCCGCAGCTCGACGCGTTCGAAATCGAGACCCGCTGGTCGCGCACCGCTCACAGTGGCGCCAACTTGAGGATTGGCGATCCGACCATCGTCACGTGGGGCTTTGTCGCCGACGACACGCCGATCGTTGGCGACGAAGGGAGCACCCCCAGCTCCCTCATCGCCATGTTCGATGGCCTCTATCCGGGTGGGGGGACCGGCAGCGACCTCACGAACCGGGAGTGGTTCTCCTACTTCGAGCAGTCGTTCGACCGCTGGTCGCAACTCTCGGGGCTCACATACCTCTACGAGCCGAACGACCCAGGGAGCCCCATCGACGAGTCGACCTCGCCGCAGGGGAGCGTCAACACCACCCCCGACGTACGGATCGGTGCCCATCTGATCGATGGGAGCGAGGGGGCCAACACGGTCGCCTACAGCTACTACCCCAATCATGCCGACATCGTGATCGACACGGCCAACACGGCTTGGTTTGCCAACCGGGACGACAACTCGCGCCGTCTTCGCAACACCATCATTCACGAGATTGGGCATGGCCAGGGTATCGCCCATGTCGACCTGCCGCAAAAGGCGGTGATGGACGATACGATTCCCACCTTGATCGATGGCCCCCAGCTCGACGACATCCTCGCCGTCCAGCGACTCTATGGCGATCCGCTCGAAAAGAATGGCGGCAACGACACGGCCAGCCTGGCCACCCCGCTTGGCAGCTTGACGACAGGGGCCACGCTCACCCGAGGGACGCTGGGGGACGCGCTCCTGGTGACGCCAGGCCAAGTCGACTTCGTAAGCATCGACGGGAGTACCGATCGCGACTACTACAGCTTCACGGTGCCGGCCCCAGCCCTGGTGTCGCTCGAACTCATCCCCCGTGGCGCGACCTACTCCATTGGCGGCACGAGCTTCAACGCCAAGGTCCTCAATGACCTCGACCTCGCGCTCTACGACTCCGACGGCAGTTCCCAACTCGCACTTGCGGCAAGTGGGGGACTTGGGCAGGTCGAGTCGCTCGTCGATCTCTTTCTCCCCGAGGCGGGAACCTACTTTGCCCGTGTCGCGGGGAGCATCGACCAGGTCCAGCTCTACGGTCTCTCGGTCACGGCCACGGCGGTCTTCCTGCCGGGAGACGTCAACTTGGACGGCACGGTTTCAACCGACGACATCGCCGCCTTCGTCGCCGGCTGGAAAACCGTGCTCCCCACCGACGACCTGGTGACGGCATGGCGAAAGGGGGACCTCGATCTCGATGGCATGAGCGACCTCAGCGACGCCTTCCTGCTCCGCAACGCACTCGCCCAGGCGGGGCTGCAGTTCAGTTTCGGCCAGCTTACCGCTGTCCCCGAGCCCGCGTCACTTGCTCTCTTTTCGCTGGGGTTCGCGGCGGGCGCGATACGCTGCCGGCGAGGTCTCCGCCGCGCATAAAAAAACACCCACCCGACCAGTGGCCGGGTGGGTGTGTGGGTGACAGCTAACTCTAGTGACGGCGAGTGGCCGTTACTTTACCTCGGCGGTCGCTTCACCGCCGCACTTGCAGTCGGCGCATTCGGCCTCACCACAGTTGGAGCAGGGGCATTCGCCCACGGCCGCGACGGTGGTGGTTTCCTTTGCGCACTCGCAAGGATCGCACTTGCAGGGGTCACACTCGCACTTGGCGGCCGAGGTGGTGACGGCAGTCGTCTTGCCACACTCGCACGGATCGCACTTGCAAGGATCGCACTCGCATTTGGCAGCCGATGCCTTGGCGCTGCAGCAGGTGCTTCCCTGGCAGCAGGAGGCCTTGGTTGTCTCCTTGCCACACTTGCACGAGTCGCACTTGCAAGGGTCGCACTCGCACTTGCCGGCCGCATTCGAGGTCGACTCGCTCGTGGGATTGGCGGTCACACTCCGGTAGGCAAAGGCCACCATCGAAAGGACGGCAACCACTGCCAATAAACGTGAAAACTGAGCCATGAATAAAACTCCATCTCTTAAGAATTGAAAAGGCTTCTTAGGTCTAATGCAGCACTCCCTTACGGCATCAAATCAACCAGCGGCACAGCCTTTCGAGTTGCGGGCCATGGCGGGCAAGATACACCTCTGGAGGAGGACGCTCGGAGATCCTCCCGGCGAGCCAAATATCAACCGGCGTTTCGACGATCGCCACGAAGAGGGTAAACGGCGAATGCCCCTCTGACGCGAAACGATCCGACTTGGCGAACAGGTCGAGCTTGAGAAGATGCTCCCCCTGGCACTTGGGGCAGTCGCAATCCCCTCCACTCTCCTTGGAGCAGCAGGTGCTGGGCGGGTTGCCTTCGGCACAGCACGAGACGGGAACCGCAATCGGCTGGCAGCAGGCGCACTCGCTTTCCCCCTGAGCCACCTTGGCCGCACAATCGCACGCCGTGGCGCGGGGTACGGTCGCAATCGGCACCACCAGCGCCACCAACAGGGCGATGGCGCGTCGCGCGTTCAGCTTGCGAGCAGGGTGACGCAACGAGTCTCTCCGCGAAAATTATTGTGGTAGCCGGTTCATACGGCGCGAGCCCTGGCGACGGCAAGCCCAGTTGCAGCAAGCCCAGTTGCAGCAAGCCCAGTTGCAGCCTGGCTCCATCCATTCTACGGCAATGACCTCAAGAGTACAGCCATTGAACGTGCAGAATCCCCCCCCAATTTCCGCTCCCTTACTTTTCGGGTAGCACTTGGCCCATCCAGTGGCCAGAATCAAGGAGTGATCCGCATCTGCCCCCCTTTTGGGGAGCCCCTTCCGCGGAGGCCCGCCGCCGTCGTGCCGCTTTGCCTAGGATTGGCATCGTCCGGCAAGGGCGGGCATCGCTATAATCCCCCGGTGGATTTCGGATAAAGTTCAGGAAAAAGTCATGCAAACGCGGGAAAAACGGGAAGTAGGCAAATGGGGAGAGATAGAGGTTTTGCCGGGCGAATCTCGCGACGTCGCCGTCGAGGTCGCCAAAAGCTATAGCGGCACCACCATCAAGATTCCGGTCCACGTGAAGCGCGGGTTCGAGCCGGGGCCGACCATTTTTGTTAGCGCGGCGGTCCATGGCGACGAAATCAACGGCGCGGGAGCCGTCCGCACTCTCATCCTCGACGATTCGCTCGAACTTCGCTCCGGCACCCTCGTTTTGATCCCCGTGATCAACGTGCTGTCGTTCGAACGCCATGCCCGGCTTCTCCCCGATCGCCGCGATCTCAACCGGGTCTTTCCCGGCTCCCTCGAGGGGAGCCTTGCCAGCCGCTACGCCCGGGTGGTGTTCGACGAGGTCGTCATGCGCTGCGACTACGGCATCGACCTCCACACGGCCTCGGTCCGCCGGACCAACTTTCCCAATGTTCGCGGCGATTTGAGCAATCCCGAGGTGTTGCGCCTCGCCGAGGCCTTCGGCTGCGAAGTGATTGTCGATGGCAAAGGGCCCAAGGGCTGTTTTCGCGCCGCGGCCTGCGCCGCCGGCTGCCCGACGATGATTCTCGAAGCGGGCGAAGTTTGGAAGGCCGAACCTGCCGTCATCGAATACGCCGTGCGAGGTGTCAAAAATGTCCTGAACACGCTCGACATGCTCGACAACAAGCCCACCAAGCCGCTCTACCAGTGCCGTATCAACAAGACGAAGTGGGTTCGCTCCGATTCGGCTGGGTTCCTCCATTTCCACGTGGCGCCGGGAGATTTGGTCGAAAAGGGAGATCCCCTGGCAACAACATCGAGTCTGCTTGGCCACGCGGAGGAGGTCATTTGCTCCCCCGGCGAAGGGATCGTGCTCGGCATGACGACCTTGCCCGTGACTTCCCCTGGCGGACCGATTTGCCATCTGGGGCTGATGACCTCGGGCATCGGGGGGATCAGCAAGATCGTCGGCCGCATGCCGATGACCCATCTCCACGAGCGGATCCGCGACGATCTGGCGACCAACATCACGGTGGTCAACCACCACTGACCCACCCGTCCTGAAATCGTGGCGACTTCCAAGAATAGGACGCGGATTATCAGGATCTTGCCGGATTGCCAGGATCAGGCCACGCCGATCAGACAGCAGAACCCTGAGCCGGGGACATGAGTCCCCGGAGTGCCAACATAACAAAATAGGCCACGGATCAGAACGCGGTTCACGATCTGATCCGTGGTGATCCGCTTAAACCCGTGGCAATCCGTGTCCCATCCTTTCGCATGAACTTTGCCGCCGACTCCCCATCTCTCCCCCGAAAGCTGAACGCCGCTTGCTGCGGCCACCCGGACTGCTGACTGCGCCGGCAAAGGCGTCACATCTTTCCACCCCTGGCGGCCCCTGGACTGCCGAGAGCCGTGGCGCATCCTTTTCTCTCCCCCCGATCATTGCGGGGAGCGGGGCGGCTCGGGTAGCTTCTAAGGCTGTGCCTTCGCGTCCTCCGACCTTTTGGTGAATCGACAAAATGAAACTGGCGATCCTTTCCTGCAGCCCCAAGTGTTACAGCACCCGGCGACTATTCGACGCGGGCCACCACCGTGGTCACGAGGTGAAGGTGCTCGACACGCTCAAGTTCTCGATGGACTTGGAGGAAGCCGACCCCGAACTTTATTACCGTTCGAAGGAGCTGAGCCACTACGACGCGGTGATTCCCCGCATCGGGGCTTCGGTCACCTACTTCGGTACGGCGGTGGTACGCCAGTTCGAGCAGATGGACGTCGTCTGCGCCAACTCGTCGGCGGGGATTGCCAATTCGCGCGACAAGCTCCGCAGTTTGCAGATCCTCAGCCGCCATCACATCGGGATTCCTCAGACCACGTTCGTCCGCGATCGCAAGGACATTCTGCCCGCCATCGATCGCATCGGCGGTGCGCCGGTGGTCATCAAGCTGATCGAAGGGACCCAGGGGGTGGGGGTGATTCTCGCCGAGTCGGTCAAGGTGGCCGAGGCGATTATCGAAGCCCTCCACAGCACGAAGCAAAACGTGCTGGTTCAAAAGTTCGTCGCCGAAAGCCGTGGCCGCGATATCCGGGCCCTTGTGGTGGGAGACCGAGTGGTGGCCGCCATGCGCCGCGTCGCCCAGGGGCAAGAGTTCCGCAGCAATGTCCACCGCGGCGGCGCGACCGAGCCGGTGGTGCTCGATGAAGACTATGCCGAAACGGCCGTCCGCGCGACCCAGATCATGGGGCTCCGCATCGCCGGTGTCGATATGCTCGAAGCGGCAGACGGTCCCAAGGTGATGGAGGTCAACTCCTCCCCTGGACTCCAAGGGATCGAGCAAGCCACCCAGCTCGACGTTGCGGGGGCAATCATCGACTATCTCGCGGCCCAGGTCGATTTCCCCGAGATCGACATCCGCCAGCGCCTGACCGTCAGTCGCGGTTATGGAGTGACCGAAATCCATGTCCCCGACGGGTCGGAGTACGTCGGCCAAACGATCGACGAGTCGGGACTCCCCGAAAAGGACATCAACGTCCTTACCCTCTATCGCGGCACGAGCGTCATCCCCAACCCGCGACTCAAGCGAACCCTCGAGCCGGGGGACCGTCTCCTCTGTTTCGGCAAGCTCGAAGCGATGCGAAGCCTGATCCCCGAAAAGACCCGCCGCAAGCGCCGCCCGAAAGTCCGCCAGTTGCCGGAAGAGGCGATCATGGACGAGTCGGGCGAGAACTGATGGCTCCTCAGTAGGTCCCGCTTGCCGAGCGGGACCTTGCGGTCGGGGAATGTTTTTGCCCACCGCCAGGTCCCGTCCGGCAGCCAGGACCTGTTTTGGATGAAGTTGGTTCAACAGGGTGGCACAACGACCTCTCTTAGGCGATAATTGCTGATGAAGTCTCCTTTATCCGAGTCTACGCAATGAATCCCTACGAAACCTTTTCTACGGTCGACAATCACGGCGAAATTCATCTTACGGGCATTCCCTTTACACCTGGGACCCGCGTTGAAGTGATCCTCAATCCCGAGCCGACCGATCAGACCGACTCAAGTCACGTCGACGAGCTATTGGCAGCGCTCGATCGGGGGCGCAACGTCATGCCAGTCGGAACGCTGCGATGTGAAGAGATCTACGACCGGCTGTAAGTCATCGATCTTGTCTCGTGATACGACTTAATGCGATCTCCGCTCGTCTTCACGGAGCACTCGCGGGCTCTTCCCCATTCCGAGTCGACATCGCTCGCCACACCTCCAGGTCGATCTCCTCTTCCACCAGCCGTGCGCTCCCATCGGCCATCAAAATGTGGATCCCGCCGGGGTGGTTGCTCCGCGCCGCGCGCCAGCCGTAGGCGGAATAGAGCCGGGTTGGGGTCGGCGAAGGGTCGGTGGTGACCGACGCCATGCAGTCGTAGTTCTTCGAGTTCGGGGCGTAGTAGTGGTTGTAGGTCGCCGAACGGTACTCGCCACTCACCCAGGCAAAACCACGCGGGTCGTTGCCATTGCCGCTCGAGGAGTTGAAATTCTGCGATCCCTCGCACTTGGCGTCGGTGAGATCCGGGGCGCCAAAAAAGCTGAGGATGAACTTGTAGCTCCGCTCAGGGGTTGTTACCCCAAAGCCCTCGCTGTCGCGCGGCGTCTCTTCTCCCAACAGACTCTCGGAGAGGGCCACCGTGTTCGAGGCGCCGTCGGTAATCCGCGCAAACGTGGTCCTTGAGTTGACGTAAAACACCCCATCGGTGTCGAACGGGGTCCCCCCCCCGGCACCCGACCCCGCGCAGACGGCGTAGTTGGTGGGGCCCATCCCCTCCTTCACCCGCTGCTGGTGGTCGCTGGGGCAGAGCATCTCGGGGAGCACCAGGGCGATACCGGGCTTGTTCGGTTCGGAGATCGGGTACCCCCCACCCGGCATGTAGAGGGGGAGGGAGAGGTCGAGAAGTTGATGGACCGACTCGTTTTCCATGTAGGGGAGCAGGTGGGCCAGCGCGGACCAGCGGTAGAAGGAGTGAGGGTGCCGCGGGTCCTCGAGATATTCCTTCGCCACCGCCGCCGGGGGAAGTTCCTTACGGGCGGAGGCGTAGTTTTGCATTGCCAGGCCAAGCTGCTTGACCCGGTTGAGGCACTGCGTCCGCCGAGCCGCTTCGCGGGCACTCTGCACCGCCGGCAGCAGCAGGGCGATCAAGGCCCCGATGATGGCGATCACGACGAGGAGCTCGACGAGGGTGAAGGCGCTTCGCCTCCTGTGTGGGGGTACAACTTGCAGTTTGCAATCGCGCCGACCGACGATCACGATTCCGAAGAGGAAGAGTAGGAGGCAAGCTACGATGGCCGTCCCAGGTTCGGGTATCGCCGCGGTGCTGGCACTCCCCAGCGAAGTTCCAGTGCCCGCGCCATAGTGCAGCTTCCAAAGGGCGTAGTCCCCTTCGTCGACGATTCCCGATCCGTCCCCCCCGCCTCCCAGAATCGCTTCGTCGCCGTCGAGGTGGTTGCGCCACAAGGCGAAGTCGGCCGCGTCGACCACGCCATTCCGGTTGAAGTCGCCCGGAAGAGAGGGGCGGAGAAACCCGGCGATGAGGTCGTCGAACAGCAGGCCGTCGTTATCGTGCGTCTCGATGAATGAAACGCGGTCGAACGGCTCGGTGTCGGTGATGCCGATGAAGCGGACGTTGTAGTGCGGGTCCTGTGGGCCGAGTTGGCCGATGAAGATTTCCTTGCTCGTCCCCAATAGGGTGTTCTCGATTCGCACCGTGAGGTTGTTGGCTGGCCCGTCTCCCCCCTGAGTGATGTAGGTCCCGAAGGCGGTGATCGGCTCGGAGAAGAGGAGCCAGTCGTCGTCCCCCTCCTTGTCCCACATGAATTTGTTGCCGCTCACGGCGTGCAGCACTAAGGTGTTCACGCCGTTGGCAAAGCCGGTGGTGGCGGTAATGTCGAGGGGGGCGAACGAGAGTGTGGGATTTTGCCCCCCCAGCGTTTCGAGGTCCTCGACCCCGTAGCTGGCCAGAGTCGCCAGAAAGCTGTCACGCTTGGCGAGCGAGTCGGTCATCGTGAGCTTCGATTGATCGGGCCCTCCGATATAGGTCGTCACCACCCCCCGCGCGCCAGGAGCGCACACCCCCAGCATCAGGAAAATCGCGGCGAACAGTCCAACAGGCGCTCTCCTCCCACCCGCCAAAGGGAGTGGGAGGAGGCGTGTTGGTGCGAGATGCGACATCGAAACTTATTTAAGCGAGGCGACGGCGGGCAATGCAGGCGATCGACACGAGAGCCACCGCCATCATACCGCAAGTCGCCGGTTCGGGGACATTCACCAGCACCAAGGCCGTCGCTTCCGAGAATCCACCCGACGCGACGGCCGGAGCAAACTGCTCGATGAAGGTGCCATTGAAATCGTAACGGAGAATCGACCCCTGGCCATCGACGTTGCTCAGTTCTCCCACGAGAATACCGTTGCCATCGGGGGCCGCCAGTAGGCCCGCCGGGAAGCCGAGTCCGGTGATCGTGACAAAGTCGCCATCGACCGAACCGTCCAACGCGCTGAACTTGCTGACGGTTCCCGCATTGCCGGCGGAGACATAGAGGTCGTTGCCGACCACGAGCATGGTGGCCGCGCCCGAAAGTGAGGTTGTCGGGGCCACCAAATCCGACAGCGTCGTGAACCCGGCATCGATCTTGCCCACGCCTCCCGTCGTTTGGGTGACAACATCCTGATATCCGGCGACCAGGATTTCGCCCGTGGGAGCATAAGCCAAGCCCGAGAACAGAGGAATCGTCCCGCCGATCATTCCGAGCACGGGGCTTCCCGCCGGTGTGCCATCCGCGTTGAATTGGGCCACGCCGGTTCCGCCAATGTTGCCAACATAAATGGTGCCTCCATCGGGGCTGACGAGTACCCCACCAGGAAACGCCAGGCCTTGGGCCCCCGTGGCGAAGGGAATTGGGTTCGTAGCCGTACCATTCTTGTAGCTGTAGTCGTAACGGGTGACCTGGTTATTCCCCGCGCTAGCGACATAGAGATACCGATAATCCGGCGAGATTTGCATGGCCGAGAGCTGGACGATGTTGGCCGGATCGGTCACCAGTGTCGCGATGTAATCGCCATCAACCGTGTAGCGATGGACGGCGCTATTCAGCCGATCGCCAATCAGGATCTCGGCGGCCAGCAACGACCCAGTGGTGGGGAGGGCGATTCCCCCTGCCAGTATCAGCAGGGAACAACATTTCAGCAGGTTCAACTTCATTGGATCCTCTCGAGCAAAAAAAACATTGGGGTAAATCAGAACCGAGGAGGCCTCCTGCCAAGGCCGTCTCGCCGCGTGGAGCCCCCATGGGGCTGGCCGGGAGAGAAACAGGCGCGTGTCGCAATGGTGGGAAAACGGGGTGGGAACGATCGGCACCATTCACCCTGAGTCAGGTCACCCTGCGCCAGGCTTGCAACCACCCGCCTGGAGTGGGACGATTGCCGGGTGGCAGCAGAGATCTGAATGGTTGGACGAATGTCCGAATGTTTGTCATAATAGCGAAAGCTGCGGGCAAAACAAGTTCCGGGACAATTTTTTTGGGGCAGCGGCCGTTGGCCGAGTGGGTGGTGGCGAGGGCCATTTTGGGGATGGAAATGCAGAGCCGTGAAGATTTCGAGCAATGTGCCGTGCGGCTCAAGGCACTGGCCGACCCCGACCGCTTGCGGATCGTCGATAGCCTGCTGCAAGGGAAAAAGAGCGTCAGCCATCTGGCGGAGGAGCTTGGTGAGGCGATCGACAAGGTGTCGCACCACCTGGGGGTGCTCCGCGGGGCCCGGCTGGTGGAGACCGAGCGGCGGGGAAAATTCGTGATCTACTCGGTCAGCCCGGACGTCGCCTCGTCGACCGATCCATCGAGTGGGGCCTCCCGACTCGATTTGGGGTGCTGCCGGCTCGATTTGGAGTGAGGGAGCGCTGGGGAGGGGGGGCCGTTCGCCTCCCGACCAGGTTTCTCGCTACGGGAGCGCCGATTCTTCGACTTCCTCTGTGGCGGGGACTTCGTCGTCGCTTGGCTGGTCGTCCGATGAATCGTCTTCTCGTGCCTCTTCCTCAAGCGATTCATCGGCCGGAAGCAACTCGTCAGCCGCTTCGCTGTCCATCTCCTCGGATTCCATTTCTGCTTGATCGAGGTCCTCCGGCTCCGTCGGACGGGGCTCGCCGAGTTTGATCCCTCGCCCGACCAGATAGTCGCGGACTTGCTCCATGTTCTCTCGTTCCAACAGGGAAACGAAGATTGGCTGGTCGCCATCGACGACCTCCACTTCGAGCGACGCGTCTCCCGGAATCACCTCGACAATCTGGTCAAACGGCGCTTCCTCGATAATCATTTCGCCATCCATGGTCCAGATCTCGATGATCCGCCGATCGGTCACCACGCTCCCCCCGTCGTCAAACGTCCAGAATCCGTAGGTGTGAAGGAACACAATCTCTTCTCCCGGCTGGAACTCGACGAACTTCTCGATTGCCTCGCGCCCACGTGGGGTGAGGTCCTCCTCGGACAGCAAATGTTCGCCGGGAATTTTGCGAGATCCCTCCTTGATGCCCACCTTCCCCTGCGAGGCCAGATACTCGATCAACGGGGCGTTTTCCACCGGATTCTCGTGAAGCGAGATGAGTAGTTCGGTAGTGTCGGTTTCCACCGACAAAAACGAGCCACCACTGACTTGCAAGATGGCAGCATATTCGGCCTGCTCGAGCGGAGTGAACAGGTTGTACTGGATGATCCGCTCGTTGGTAACCACGAGCCCCGACGCTTGGGGTGGGACCCCACCAGAGTAGAAGAATTCGATCGTTTCTCCCGGGCGCAGCCCGATCTTCTTGTCGATCGCCTCGACCACCGCCGGCTTGAGGTCGGCCCCGCGGACAATGGCGTCGGGCATCTGATAGCTATTCAGCATATAGACAAACCAGACGACCCCTCCCACCACGAGGGCGAAGAAGAGGGCAACGATGACGCCTGCGACGATGAGACAGGTTTTCATGTTGGGAAATGGCGCGCTAAATATCGAGGATGGAAAGTTAGAGGTCGGTGAAGGACTCTGTCAGGGACTCGCGACCGCTTCGGCCTCCACCGGGCCGATGGCGATCCCGCGGCCGCGCAGGTGGTTGACCGCCTCGCGGTCGACTTTCTCTTCACAACTCAAAATGATGCAAAAGCCATCCCCATCCTTAGGGTTGATCCAGACGAACGAGTCCTCGAGCCAGGTGTCGGAGAATTCAGCCTCGATGCTCTCGATGTCCTCGAGATCGACCTCGTCCGACCAGAACACTCCATTGTCGGTGGAATAGGAAATCACCCGCTGGTTGGTGATGATATTCCCATCCTCCTCGAACGACCAGAACCCCCCCGAGTAGAAGTACTCGATCTTCTCGCCCGGACGAAGCGGCACCAGTTTTTCGATGGTCTTGACCGTGGAAGGCTTGAGTTCGCGGCCCCTCAAAACCATCGTGTCGGGCATGTTCCCCGCCTCGATCGAGACGCCGATCCAGAGGACAAAGCCAAAGAGGGCGAGCATCAGCAGGCCAAAGATGCTGCCGATTATGATGAGGAAAGTTTTCATAGCGACAAACGAAAGTTCGCGGGAAAGGAAGAAAAAAAACACTCCCCGTCGGCTGGACGGTCTTGCGGTTAGCGCTTCTTGACAACGTAGGTGCTTGGGAGCCAGTCGTGCCAGCCTCTGCCATTCTGCTTGAAGAGCACCGACAGCGGCTCGAAGGGGATGAATCGGACGAATGTTCGGACCAGCACCTGACCGAAGCCGGGCTTACCGCCGTTTTCGCCAATGACCTTGGTCCGCGTGATCAGCTTACCGAAGGTCTGACCAAAGCTTGCTTCCAACAGGACGTAATAAATAACAAAGACAGCGATCGTCACCAGGTTAAACATGGCGTCCGCCGCCGGATCGTCCTCCGCGGTCAGATCGAATTGGCTCGGACCATAAAAGTGGAGCATCAGTGACAAAGGCATCAATATCAAGAAGATAATAAAGGTATCGATGACAAGATTCGCCAATCGAAGCCATTTGGAGGCGGGCACCCCCCTCTGCGTCTTGGGCTCCATATCTTCATCTTCAGCTCGCGACGAGCCCAGTGGAGCAGCGTAGGGGTTGGAGGGATCGATCATCGTGGGCACCTTACAAAATTCGTTGCAGGCGGAGTAACTCGCGGGATTATACCGGCGGGTGGCCGTTTGCAACAACCCGCACTGGCGCCAATGGTTGGAACACGAGAGAGGCGGATGGAGAGGCGACTTCCTACTGTCAGTCGGCTAGAGTGAGCCACGGAAACAGGGTGAGGCGGTCGCAGTTCGTCAGTGGACGATTTCTTCTTGCGGGCCGCGGCTTATTCTTCCCAAGGCGCCGCCTTGTTCATCAACCGCGCCAGCTTGGGATTGCTGCGGGGAGGTTGGTTGAGAGTGGCGACGAAGTCGGCAAACGACTTTTCTCCAAGTGGAGAATAGCAGCGATCGAGGAGCACCCCCTCC
>CAZYQQ010000042.1:0-44284 GCA_964650265.1 uncultured Planctomycetaceae bacterium | reverse complement strand
ATCGCGTGGACAAAGTATCCACCGCGCTTTTGCAGCCGCGGTTGGCAAAAACTCGGATGACTGGCCATAATCCTGATAGCCGGCTCGCCGCAGCCGTGCTACATTGCGGCCACTTTTCAAAAACTCGTTGCTGGAGGTTCGACCTCATGAACGTCAAATCGCTGCTCGCAGGGTTCACCCTGCTGGTCTTGTTTTCTGCTACCGCTGGCGCGGCAGTGATCTCGCGCGATTGGAAGACGCCGGGGGATGGGCTGCTGACGTACGACACGGTGAGTGGGCGGGAGTGGCTGGATTTGACGGAAACTCGCCTTTCGCAGTACGGAAGTTTCGAACTCGTATTGATGCAAACTCAGTTTGGCGGTGATTTCGAGGGGTTTGTTCCAGCGAGCATAACCGATGTGATCGAACTGGCGAGCTCCGCCAATATTCATACCGACTCGATCGCTTTTGCATTAAACTATGTCGCTACGGACGATTTAATCACCCGTCTTAGTCCTACGCTACTGTCTGGAAATGAGACCCGATCCGCACTGGGGTTAACCAAGGAGTTCGCATCCACGTTGCCGACTTCCCCCGATCAGATAGTTGGAGCTTTCGAGGTAATTCCTATACGGGATCATGCGGGGCTCACGTTCCCTCTGTTTGCCAATCTGGGGGACCGTCCTCATCAAGTGGTCGGCGTTTTTCTTTACCGACCCGTCCCCGAACCGAAAATGAGCGTCCTAGCATTCATGGCAATTGGAATGGCGGGTAGCTACGTGCTCTTCCTGTATTTTCGCCGCTTCTGCGATCCAGGACTTCAGTCACCCCTACTGAGAATCACGAGAATGACGTGGCATGGGAGAGAACGGCGTGGGAAACAATTACAGACACGCAACCCTCGGTGCTGGCCTCGGATCAACGTAAGTCGTCTTGCTGTCGAATGTTGCACTACCCCGGTTGATTTTGCGCGCCGCTGGGGCGCGGAGTGAAAGGTTGACTGTCTGCGCTCGCACTTTCTGTCTGCGCTCGCACTTTATAGTCAGGGTGGGTGGCTCTGCCGGAAGCTGAGTCTGCCATCAGAACGGCTCGATTCTGGCAGGTTCACCCATCGATTGGGCGCTTGCCAAGCAGAATAAGGGAAAACACGAACAGCGCGACCTGTTGTTTACCCTGATGGGGCTCGAATGATCCTGCCAGCGTAGACTCTTGACCTGTAACCACTTACGGCGACAATAGGGTCGAAAAGAATCTCGTCGGGCAGCGGGGGAGTCGCGGTAGGCTTGCGGGGGATGTCGACGACGCTCTCTGCCCCTCCCTTGGGGTAACCGCCGTCATGACCCGCCACTTCGAGGACCCGCAGGACTTGGCCGACGAAGTGACTGATCTTTCGGTATCGGTGGTGGGTGGAACCGACCGTTCCGCGCGAAGCCGCCGAGTCGCGGCGATTTACGCCGAGGTTCTGGGCAAAGCGAAAGGCCGGCGGCAGTTCCCGCGCGGACTCTGGATCGCTCCTCATTCCTACGCGGCCCAGCAAGTGCCCGGGCTGCTCCGCGGCGCGGGGGTGAGCGCGACACTTTCGCCGGGCATCACGACGATTCGCCGGCTGGCCGAAGCGATCGTTTCGAACCAGCTTGCCTCGCCGACGATTCTTCCCCGCGTTGCCTCGCGATGGCTCATCCGGCAAGCGATCGACAGGGTCGAGGCTCAGGGGGGGCTCCAACTGCTGGCGGGGGCCATCGATCGACCTGGGCTGGTCGACGCGGTCGAAGGGACGATCGAGCAGTGGAAGTCGCGCGGGAT
Organism: uncultured Planctomycetaceae bacterium; assembly: GCA_964650265.1. Classification (GTDB taxonomy): domain Bacteria; phylum Planctomycetota; class Planctomycetia; order Pirellulales; family Lacipirellulaceae; genus CAZYQQ01. The sequence continues at coordinate 42,502 of CAZYQQ010000042.1, read as the reverse complement.
CGCGAGCGCGGAGACCAAATTGCACGCTGGGAGCGGAGAGCGCGAGCGGGAACTCGCCCACATCTATGCCGAGTACGAGCGGCTGCTCCACTCGCATCGGGGAGCCGATCGGTTCGACCTGCCGCGCCTGGCGACCGAGGGGGTGGCAAGCGAGGCGGCACGCCACATCCCAATGGACGAAAGGCCGACACACGAAATGCTGATCGTCGACCTGGCCGATGACATCACCCACGAGGAGTACCTGCTCCTGGAGCAGCTTATCCGCGCGGCACGACGGGTGGTGGTCAGCTTGCCTCTTGATGAGAGCGCAGGAGAGGACTCGGTGCGGCCCGAGCTCTTCGCGACATCGCGGCAGCAGTTGGCGTGGCTTCGCGGTCTCGCGGCGAACGTGGCTCTTGAGCACGTGAGTTCGAGCGACTCGATTCCGCGCGAGTTGGCTCACCTGCGCGACAATTTGTTTCTCCCCCCCGACAAGCAAGCGGGCGAACTGGCCTTCGTGCCGGCACATCTCCAGATCCGTCCGACCGCCGATCCTGTTGCCGAGCTCGCCACGGCGGCGCGGCAAGTGAAACAACTGATCGTGGCACAAGGAGTCGCCCCACAAGAGATCGTCGTCGCCACCCCAACGCTGGCCGCCGATCGATCGCGAATCGCCGAGGCCTTCGCGAGCTTTGGCATCCCCTGTTGGATCGACAAGCTGCCCCCGCTGGGGGAATCGCCCGACGTGGCCGCCCTGGTGGGACTGGTGGCGATGCACGCGGCCGACTGGCCCTACCGCCAGTTGCTTGAGCTGTTGAGTTGCCGGCTGTTCGAGCCGCTCGACGCACAGCTCCGCGACAGCCGCTGGCCCACGGTCCGAGCCACCACGGAATGGCTCGTTCGCGAGTTGCAAGTCGCCGAGGGGCGCCGCGCGCTCGTCGACTACGTCCGGCATCTGGCCGAGGGAGATCCAGAGTCGTCCGCGCCGGCAACCCCGCGCCAGCAAGCGGCCCAAATCGCCATTGGCCCCTTGGAACAACTGCTCGACGCGCTGGAGGGGCTCCCGCGGGAAGCGACTCCAAGCGACTGGATGGACGCGCTCGCCCTCCTGGCCGAGCAGGTGGGCCTCACTCTCGACGACACGCCCGGGAGCGCCTGGCGGGAGGTACGGATAGCGGCCCTGTGGATCGCGCGGACCCACGAGTCGGCAGAGGCCGACGAGGCCGAAGGGGCGATCGCGGTCGCGTGGACGCTGGGAGAGTGCCTGCGCTTCTTGAAGGACCTCACACGCTGGCACCCCTTTCGCGCTCCGCAGCGCCGCGAAGCGTGTGTCGCTGTCACCTCGCTGTGGGGGGCACGTCATCTACGCCCCCGTCACTTGTTCCTTATCGGCATGGGGGAGCGGGCGTTCGCCGCCGGAGAGAGTGGCCGCGGACTGCTGAGCGACGAGCATCTCGATCGCCTCGCCTCGGGGGGGCGCGTGCCATCGGCTCCTGCCGCCACGTCGCGATCGATGAGGCTCTTTCACGAACTGGTCGCCACGCCGCGGGAGTCGCTCACCTTGAGCTACGCGGCCCTCGACGCGCGGGGCCAGCAAATGCCCCCCTCGCCGATGCTGCTGGAGTTGTGCCAGACCCTCGGCCCCGCCTGGCTCGCCCAATTGGAGACCCCTCCGCCGCTCGGCCAACTTGGCGACGAGGGGAGCGTTCCCCTATCGGTCAAGGAGTGGCGGCTGCGTGCGATTGCCGACCTGATGGAGCCCAAGCCCACCTTCGAGCCACTCGCCTCGCTGCTGGCGACAGCCGAGACGGGGCACCTGGCGCGCAACCTTGTCGGCGCCCTCCGCTCGATTCACGCGCGGGCGAGTGGCGATGGCTTTGGCCCCTGGGAAGGGATGCTGCTGGGACAGCAAGTCCAGCGGAGGCTGGCGAGCAAGTTCGGTCCCAACTGCATCTGGAGCGCCAGTCAACTGGAGACTTATGCCGAATGCCCCTACAAGTTCTACCTGCGCTACGTCCTCGAGATCGCCGAGCAAGAGGACCTGGTGCTGGCGACCGATTACCGCCAGCAGGGGAGCCTCGCCCACGAGACTCTCAAGGGACTCCACGAGAGTTTGCGCGAGGCGATGGCCAATGGCACGCTGTCGGCGGTGGACCAGCAGGCGTTCTGTGCCGAATACGAACGCTGCTTGCAGCAAGCTTTCCACGAGCTGCCGGCGCATGGCGCCGAACGGGTGCTGGCCGAAATCCTCGCCCACCAGGTTCGCAAGTGGCAACCCTCCTACTTCCAGCAGCACACCGACTATCAAGCCCGGTCGCACGACTGGGAGACCCCGCTGGCGCCCCAACACTTGGAGTTCCGCTTCGGCCCCGCGAGTCGCCATAGCGATGCGTCGGAGGACCCCGACTCCGTCGACATGCCCTTCTCGCTCACCGTCGGGACCGAAACAATTCGGCTCGCCGGGCGGATCGACCGCATCGATGTGGGGCAGTATGCGGGACAGGTGGTCTTTCAAATCATTGACTACAAAACTTCGAAGCAGGTGCGACTCAAGCCGGCGGAACTAGAGGATGGCCGCAGCCTGCAACCCACGCTCTACGCCATTGTCGCCGCGACATTGCTGGGGGATGGCGAGCGCCCCGCGATTCCCCTCGCCTGCGGCTATTGGGGAGTGCAGGACAAAGGCTTCGACAAGGTCTCGACCGTCGAAATGCACACCCTGGAGCAGGGGCAACTCGTGCCGACCAAGGTGTGGCAAACATTGCAAACAGCCGTCGCCCGCCGCGTCGGCCAGCTTGTCGCCGGTATCCGCCAGGGAGAGTTCCCCATGGTCCCCGCCGACGACAAGATCTGTTCGCAGTGCGAGTACCGCCACTGCTGCCGCGTACAGCAAACCCGGAGCCTCGAAAAGGTATGGGCCGGCCCAGGTGTGACCAAGGCCGCGTCTCACGACGAGCAGACTCGATAACCCACTGGAAGACGATGTCCCCTGCCACCAAGCCACTCCACACCGACGAGCAAGCCCGAGCGATCACCACCAAGGAAGTCTCGGTGGCGTTGGCGGCGGGAGCCGGATGTGGCAAGACCTATGTGCTGACGCAGCGGCTCCTCGAGGAACTCTCGCCCCACTCGGGCGAGGCAGGACAGTCGGCCCGCGAGCGGCTCAACGAACTTGTCGCGATCACGTTCACGGAAGCGGCGGCCCGCGAACTTCGCAGCCGGGTGCGAAACCGGATCGCCGAGGCGTGGCGCGCGGCGTCACCCGCAGAGCAATCCTACTGGCAAGAGATGCTGCGGCACTTCGACGACTGCCGTATCAGCACGATCCACTCCTTCTGCAGCGACCTGGTCCGCCGCCATGCCTTCGAACTGGGGCTCGATCCCCTGATGACGGTGCTCGACGCGGCGGCCGCCCGGGTCCTCTCCGACGAAGCGATCGAGGACGCCTTGCGAGGTCTCCTGGCCGCACGCGACACCGATTTGATGGAACTGGCCGCCGAATGGAATATCGATGGGGTCCGCCGCCGGCTGTGGGGGATGATGTCCGCCTATCGCAGTGCGACGTTCGCCAAATGGAAGGTGGCCGATCCTCGGGAACTGATCGACACGTGGCGCGGACACTACGAACAAGACGTATGGCCGCGCCAGCTCGCGCGGCTCAAGGAGTTGGTTGAGAGGGTGCGAGAGGTTCTGCAAGACCATCCCGCCTATGGCGACGAAGTCAAACTCGCCCGCCTGTTCGATCTCTTGGGCGAAATTGCCGAGGGCAACTGCTCGGAGCCATTGATGGCGGAATTCGGCGAACTGGCCAACTTGCGGCGCAAGCCGCTCAGCAAGGCGCAATGGCAGGACGACAGGCTCTATCTTCTGTTTCAAAAAAACCTGAACGATCTCCGCGCGGACCTCAAGACATCGGGGCGTGTGGAGTTTGACGGCCCGGAAACCCGGCGGGCGGCGGAACTAGGGATTCGACTCACCCGGATCGCAGGCATCGCCGCGGAGTCTTACGAGACGCGCAAGCGCAACCAAGGAGCGATCGACTTCGACGACCAGCTCGCGCTCGCCCATCAGTTGTTGACGGATGAGGCCTTTGGCGGAATCCAGCGTGAGGCCCAACGCCAGATTCGCCTGCTGATGGTCGACGAGTTCCAGGACACCGATGAGCTGCAAACCGAGATTGTCCGCGCCCTGGCAGGGAACGTGATCGAGTCCAACAAGCTCTTCTTCGTGGGAGACGAAAAGCAATCGATCTACCGCTTCCGCAAGGCGGAGCCCAAAGTCTTCCGCCAGCTTCGCGGCGAGGTCCCCGAAATGGGGCGACTCCCCCTGTCGGTCAACTTCCGCAGCCAGCCGGCGATCCTCGGCTTTGTCAACCAGTTGTTCGCGACCGCGTTCGGCGACAGCTACCAGCCGCTGTCGGCTCACCTTCCCCAAGTGACCGAGGAACCGTGCATCGAACTCCTTTGGACCGAAGTCACGGAGAGTGAGAATCAACCAGGAACAGACGACGAGAGTCCCACCGAGCGCGTCAATGCCAAGGACTGTCGCCGCATCGAGGCCCGCACCATCGCCGCGCGGCTACGACAGCTTTTCGACAGCCAACAGCAAGTCGTCAGCGATCGGGAGGCCCCTGGGGGATGTCGCCCCGCTCGTTACGGGGATGTGGCGATTCTGTTTCGCGCGCTCAGCGATGTCCAGTATTACGAAGAGGCCCTCCGCGACGCGGGGATCGACTACTACCTCGTCGGTGGCCATGCCTTCTACGCGCAGCAGGAGGTCTACGATCTGCTCCACCTCCTCCGCTCGGTGGTGAGCGAATGCGACGAGATCAGCCTGGTGGGCGTGTTGCGAAGTCCCTTCTTTGCCCTCAGCGACGAAACGCTCTATTGGCTGGCCGCCAGCGGGGGATCGCTGGCGACGGGGCTGTTTGCCGGACGTCTGCCGGAGACGATCGTCGATCCCGAGGAACAGCGCCGCGTCGTCGCGGCGCGGCGCATCCTGAGCGAACTGCGACGGATGAAGGATCGCGCTTCCGTTTCGGAACTCCTCGAGCTGGCCTTCGAGCGGACGGGTTACGACGCGGCCCTCCTGGCCGAGTTCATGGGGGCCCGCAAGCTGGCGAACATCCAGAAGCTGGTCGAGCAGGCGCGCGCCGCAGCGGCCAGCGGGGTTGGCAAGGTCGCCGAGTTCGTCACGCAGCTCGGCAAGTTCGTCGTCGAACAGCCGAAAGAGGCACTTGCGACCACCAGCCCCGAGGCGGCCAATGTCGTCCGGCTGATGACCGTTCACCAGGCCAAGGGGCTCGAGTTTCCCGTGGTCGTCGTCCCCGACCTTGCGCGACGCCCGCGGGCCCCATTCGCAAGCGGAGTGTTCAACTCCCAGTTGGGCCCACTCGTCAAACCGGAAAATTGGAGCAAGGCCGAGCCGTGCGGCCTCGATCTTTACCTGCGGGCCGAACGGGAGGAAGAAGCGGCCGAGTCGACGCGGCTCTTCTATGTGGCGTGTACCAGGGCCAAGGATTACCTCGTCCTGTCGGCCGCGGTGGCCGACTGGGAAAAAGTTAGCGGCTGGATGGCGACCTTGGGCCAGGCATTCGACCTACGCGATGGCGATTCCCTGTCGGGAGGCGAGAAGGTCGAGGTCCGCGTGATCTTCGATCATGAAGTCGCTGACCCCGACAAGGTCCAACACCAGCGGCATCCTTCCCTGGCCCGGAGTCTCGACGAGGTGGAGCAGCGTGCCGCGCGCGGCAAGGTAAAACCCTACGATCTGGCCTCCCCCGTCGCACTCGATCCCCACTGGATCACGCGGCTCTCGGTCTCGCGACTCTCGGGGCACCTCGTCACAACCCCCGAAGCCGATGCCAACGACTCGCTCTCCCCCCCATGGCCCGAACAACCCCGCGCGGCAGTTCGCCCCTCCATCGACCCGATCGCCTTGGGAAATCTCGTCCATGCCGTGATGGAACGGGTCGACCTCGCCAACCCCGATGAAGTGGCCGAGTGGTGCCGCATCTTCGCGCCGCAGTACGACCTTGTCCACGCCGATCAGCTCGCGAACGAGGCCAATCGGCTGTTGGCGCAGTTCCTGGCCGGCCCTCGGGCCGAGTCGATGCGCGCGGGGCGATGGATCGAACGCGAAGTGGAGTTCCATTTGGCCTGGCCCCTAGGTGACACGGCGCCCGGTGGCCAAACCCTGCAAGGGTACATCGACTCCCTCTACGAGGACCAGCAGGGGGCGCTTCGCATTGTCGACTACAAGACGAACCAAACGACCCCCGAGGGTGTCCCCCAAGTAGCCAGCGGCTATGAACTGCAAGTGCTGGTCTATGCCCTCGCCGTCGAGCAGTCGCTCGGTCGGGGACCCGATGAAATGGTCCTCTGTTTTCTTCGCCCCGGGGTCGAGTATGCTTTTGCATGGAACGAGCAGGCTCGCCAGCGGGCCATCGCACTCGTCGACCAGGCGATGAGCGCGTTCCTCAGCCAGCCGGCCTGGGGACGGGCGGCCCCCCTCCAGTCGACGCTCTAACCATTTGACCAACGCCCCGTGCCCACCCAAGACCGCCAAGCCCTCCGTCAATCGGCCCTCGAAGTCGTCAAGCGACTTCGCGCTCGGGGTCACGAGGCCATTTGGGCCGGCGGTTGCGTTCGCGATCAACTGCTGGGGATCGATCCCAAGGACTACGACATCGCGACGAGCGCTCCTCCCGACGAGGTCCGCCACGTGTTCGGTCGGCGGCAGACTCTCCCCATCGGGGCATCGTTCGGGGTGATCACCTTGCTCGGCCCTTGGAAGGCGGGGCAAATCGAGGTCGCCACCTTCCGCAGCGAGCAGGGCTACAGCGACGGGCGCCATCCCGACCACGTGGAATTCACCACGGCCGAGTTCGACGCCCAACGCCGCGACTTTACCATTAACGGCCTGTTCTACGACCCGGTGGCCGACGAGGTGATCGACTACGTCGGTGGTCGCGACGACCTGGCGGCCGGCATTGTCCGCGCGATCGGCAACCCCGACGAACGAATCGGCGAGGACAAGCTCCGCATGCTCCGCGCCGTTCGCTTCGCCGCGCGGTTTGGTTTCGCGCTTGAGGCGGATACTCGGGCCGCCATCCGCCAGCGCGCCCACGAGCTTACCGTCGTGAGTGGCGAGCGGATTGGGGCCGAAATGCGGGCGATGTTGCTCCATCCCCATCGAGCCGAGGCGCTGCGGCTGCTCGGCGAGACCAGGCTGCTCGGCGAGGTCCTTCCCGAGCTGGTGGGTCTTCCGTCCGACGCATGGGACGAGGCACTCGCCGTCGCCGAGCGGCTCGAGCAGGTCTCATTACCCCTGGTGCTGGCGGCCATCCTTCGCGTCGATGCTGCCCTGCGCGTCGAGCCGGGGATCGCCGACCGTTGGCGACTCCCGAAGCGAGAATCGGAACGTGCCGACTGGCTGCTCGGCCAGCTTCCCCACTTCTTCGATTCCCCTGCCGCCCTTCCCTGGCCGCGGCTCCAGCGCCTCCTCCTTCATCCTGGGGCGAAGGAACTCGTCGACCTGGGCGCGGCTATCCGTGGTCGCGACGCCCCGGCCGTCGCGTTGTGGGAGGCGAAGCTTGCCCTCCCCGCCGCAGAACTCAACCCGGCACCCCTGGTCACCGGCAACGACCTCATGACCCACGGCATTCCCGCCGGTCCACGGCTCGGGGAGTTGCTCGAGGCGGTTCGCGATGCCCAACTCGAACGAGTGATCGGAACGCGAGACGAAGCCGTCGCGCTGGCCGAGCGGCTCTATCACCAGGCCCCACCATGACGACACCACGAGGCCCATGGACTTCGCGGCAAGGGGGGCTTACGATCGGCGAAGAGAAATTTGCCCCCCGCGCGAAGTGAAGGGATACGACCATGCAGCCGCTGCTGTGCGACCTCCTGCCGGTGTTCGATGGAGAGTATTTCGCGGCTCTCGCCTCGCGAATCCTTCACGTCGGCTCGGCTGCCGTGCTCGTCGGCGGCCTCTTTTATCTGCGGCTCGTGGTGGCCCCTCAAATCGCCAAAGGCGAAACCTCGGCCGAGCAGGTCTTCGGCACCCGTCGCCGAGCCTGGGGCCTGGCGGTGATGGCGACGACGGTGCTGCTCCTCGCGACGGGCTTCTACAACCTGTTCATGGTCATCATCTGGCCCAACGAGTCGCTCCCACCCCTCTACCACATGCTGTTCGGGATGAAGTTTCTGCTGGCCCTCGTTTTGTTCTTCGTCGCCGCGGCGATCGGTGGCAAATCGGGCATGGCCAGCAAGTTCCGCGGCTCGCTGGGACTACTGCTCAATCTGTCGATTGCCGTGGCGCTCGCCATTCTGGTTCTCGCCGCCGTGATGCGATCGATCCCCAAGACTCCCGCCGTCGCCGACGAGCTCGTGGCCACCGCTAACCTTGAACATGAGTCACTATACATGAGTCACTGTAATGGATAAGAAGGCCAAGAAACGGATCGAAGTCCTGCGCAAGAAGGTCACCCACTTGCAACAGCAACTCGCCGGGGCCAAGCAGCAAATGGACGACCCCCAGGAGGTTCAGCAGCTCGAAGCGAGCATTGCCGAAGCCCTGGCGGAAATCGAAAAACTCAAGGACTCCTGAGCGGCAATTGACGAGGCGTCAACCCGCGCGGCGTGAAAGCTGGATCTCCGGCTCGGCGGCGACTGGCCGGTAGATGCCAGGCTCATCGCGCCCATCGCCATCCCAGTCTCCCGCGATGGGAATGTCCCCCGCCTCCCCAAGTTCGAACACGCGGTCGCGGGCATCGAGCTGCCTGTTGCCGTTCGAGTCGATTGTCCACACGCCGGCGGCGAAGACGCCAATGTCGTCGATGCCATCGCCGTTCCAGTCCCCCACCACGGGTTCTCCTTCGCCGAATTCGGCCATGATGTCGGCCTCGGTGAAACGGCCATCCCCGTCGACGTCGAGGTAGAACACCCCGCCCCGGTAGACCCCCACCGTCGCGATGCCATCGCCGTTCCAGTCGCCGACAATCGGCTTGTCCCCGGCAACACCATAGAGGAACACGTGGTCGATCAGGTCGCGGCGTACCTGGCGATCGCTGGCGAGCTTCAGGTCGCGGACGCCATGCGTGGCCTCGTCGGCGCGTGGGGGGACATTCTTTTCCTTGGCGGCAATCGGTCCCGGGTCGTTCTCGGCGTCGGGCAAGCCTGGCTCGTTTTGAATCGCCCAAGGGTCCCCCGCCCAGGCCGGGCCAAAGATGGCGATGTCGGTCTTGCCATCCCCATCCCAGTCGCCGGCCGTTGGCAAGTCGGCCCCCGTGCCGAGCCGGGCCATCATATCGCCACTGTCCCAGCGGCCGTTGCCATTGAGGTCGAAGTACCAGCGGCCATCGATGAACACAGCCAGTTCATCGTCGCCATCCCCGTCCCAGTCCCCCACCACCGGCTTGGCACCGGGAGCACCGAACACGAAGACGCGCGACTGTCCCGTCCCTCCTTCGCTATCCTCTCCCAGCCGCCACTCGGCCTGGTCGAGCGGCGGGGGATCGAATTCCGCCGAGTGATCGGCCGCTAACTGGAACTGCACGTTGGGATCGAGCTGAATCGCCCGTGGAAAACCTGCGTTCAAGATGCTCAAGTGCCACGTGTACCCCACGACACCACTCGACCCGCCGTAGATCACCGGATTGGGCCGCTCGGGCATGGTCAACGGCCACAGGAAGGGGGGCGTGGCGACGGGCAAACCTGGGAAGAGGGGCATCTCGATGAGTGGATCTTCGGCCTGCGGAATCCAGAAGCTGGTCACACGGATTTCGCTGAAGTTGTTCTCCTGCGAATGGGCCCCTGCCGGCAAAGCAATACGGAAAATGACATCCTCGCCAAAACGAAGCCGCATCTGTTCGATCGCCTGCTGCTCGGGGGGAGTAATCCCCCCCGGCTTGCCGGTCGTCGGGTCGTTCACCGCCCCGATCGGGTTGACGGCAAGGCCACCGGTCGTCCCCTGTGTGTCGATGCCGTCGATCAAACCAGTTGGTTGGATTTCGACCACGGCATACGTTCCCGCGGCAAGGCCCAGGAACTGATAGTAGCCATTGGCGTCGGTCGTCGTGCGGATCGCACCGGGGCCGTAGTATCCTGGCAATGCTTCATCCGCGTAGATCGGTTCCCCCGAGACGCCATGCCGCAACTCGATGACAACGCCGGCCAGGGGCGTGTCGTCGGGAGTCCGAACGCCGTCGCGGATGGCCGAGAGGTCGGATGGAAGCGCGCCGGCCGTCAGGACCGGTTCCCCATCGATGAAGACATAGCCCGAGAGTGCGGCGGGAGGAGTCTCGCAGAAGTTGTACTTCACCAGGTGCTGTTCGCTGCCGACGAGGATCTCCCCCATCATGTTGGCACCCAACGCCGTGCCACCCCCACTTCCCAGCCGATACCCTCCATCGAAGAAGCCGACGGGCTGAATCTCTCTGACCGTATAATTGCCGGGGCGAAGGTTCTCGAAGGCGTATTGGCCTTGGTCGTCGGTTTTGGTGGTGGCGATGACGCGACCACTCTCATCAAGCAACTCGATCGTCACGCCCGATATCCGCGGGGTCTCTGGATCGCAAAGGCAGTCGCCGGGCGTGGTCGACTGGTAGACCGTGCCGCGGATACTTCCTGGCAGCAACTCGCCGAAATTGTACTCCTTGGCGTCGTGTCCCAGGGTGATCGTGATCTGGCGGATCATGTCCCCACCGGGCGAGGGATCGGCAACGCCCCCCCGGTTGCCCGGCGTATCGATCCCGTCGAGCCACCCCTCGGGGTGCATCTGCATCACGTGGTAGGTACCAGGACCGATGTTGGTGAATTCATAGTAGCCTTGGTTATTGGTGACGGCGCGGCGGCCGGTGTCGGTCCCGTCGGCGTTGAGCAGTTTGAGCGTGACCCCGCCGATCCCCTCCTCGGTGTCCCGATCGAACGAGCCCTCGTTCGATCGGTCGTGATAGACCCAACCGGAGAGATTGACCCCGATGTGCTCGCAGAAATCGTAGTCGACCGCATGCTGCCCCATCCCCAACGCGATGCGGCCGACCTGGTCGTTTGCCACTCGTTCCCCGCCGGCGGAGCCGATCCGCTCCCCGCCGTCGTAATAGTCGTTCGGCTGATGCTCGTAGACCTGGTATTCACCTGGGGCGAGGTCATCGAAACGGTACGTCCCGTCGGCCCCTGTCGTCGTCGTCGCGAGCAGGTTCCCTTGGGCGTCGAGCAAGTCGATACGAACCCCCGCCAGGACGTCATCGGGATTGATGAAGTCGCAAGCTTCGCCACGGTTGACGACAACCCGGCCCGAAATGGAGCCGGGGGTATGTTCGCAGAAGTCGTAGTTGATGCCGTGCTGGTCGGAGCCGACGAAGATCTGGAAGATGGTGTCGTCGATTCCCGAGCGAAGTCCGCCGAGGCTGCCGATCCGCTCCCCACCATCCAGGTACTCCGCAGGCTGATGCTCGTAGATCGAGTATTCCCCAGGGGCAAGGTTCTCGAATTTGTAACGCCCCAGGCTGTCGGTGGTCGTCGTGGCGATCACCTCTCCATTGGCGTTGAGTAGATCGATCTGGACCCCTTCCAAATAGCCGTCGGGGTCTTCGAAGTCGCAGTCGGGACCAAGATTGAGCACAACCCGTCCCGCGAGGGAACCAGACAGGAGTTCCCCAAAGTTGTATTCCTTGGCAACGTCGCCGAAATTGAGGACAGCCCCCGTAATCCGGTCGACGCGGCCGATGATCTCGCTCGCCGCGACTCCCCCATGCGTGCCGGGGGTATCAATGCCATCGAGCCAACCAGCCGGCTGGACTTCGCGCACACCATACGTACCGGGTGCCAGGTTGGTGAACTCGTAGTACCCCACCTTGCCATTGACCGAACTGGTGACGGTCGTGATCCCCGTGGGGACACCGTTGGCGTCGAGCAGTTCGAGCACCACGCCGCTGATCCCCTCTTCGCTGTTGCGATCGAACTCTCCCTCGTTCGAACGATCGTGATAAACCCACCCCGACAGGCTGGGCCCCACATGCTCGCAGAAATCGTAGCGCACGGCATCGACACCCGAGCCCAGGGCGATCCCCGTGAACAAGCTGTAGAGCCCTTCGATGTCGCTCGCCACGCCACCGGCGGAGCCGACATGCTCGCCGCCGTCATAGAAATCGGTTGGCTGGTGCTCGCGCACCGTGTAGACCCCCGGTGCGACACCAGTAAACAGGTAGCTCCCATCGGCCAGGGTCTGGGTGGTGGCGATGACGACCCCCGAGGAATTGATCAGGTCGATCGTCACTCCCTGGAGCCGCATCTCGGGGTTTTCAAAATCGCAATCGGGCCCCGTGGTGGCGAAGACATGTCCCGCGATCGAACCGACCAGCAACTCGCCAAAGTTGTATTCGACGGCGTTGTCGCCAAAGTCGAGCGTCGCCCCAGTGATGCGATCGACGCGGCCACTCGATTCGTTGGCCGCCGTGCCACCATGACTGCCGGGTGTGTCCTTGCCGTCGAGCCAGCCACTCGGCTGCACCTCGCGGACGCCGTAGGTCCCCGCCGTGAGGTTGCGGAACTCGTAATAGCCGACCTTCCCCGGTTCGCTGGAAGTGACGGTCGTGATGCCGGTCGGGTTGCCATTGGCATCGAGCAGCTCGACGGTCACCCCACCGATCCCCTCCTCGCTGCCACGATTGAACTGTCCATCGTCGGAGCGGTCGTGGTAAACCCAACCGGCGAGCGTGGCCAGCGGTATCTGCGCCGCATGGGCAACGGCCCCCGCGGTGCGGTCGGAGTAGTCGTGATGGTCGGTATAGCGGTCGTCGGGAAGTGTGAGTTCGAGCCCGGTCGCCGTCTCGGCCGCGGTGCGGCGTCCATCGAAGGCATCCCAGTAGAGTGCCGTCAGCGTCAAGTCGACGTAACCCACGGCGGAGAACTCGCCGGTGATAATGCTCCGCTGGAACTCGGCCCCTTCGACGAGCGAATTCACATCGACCCCGTCGATGTCGACAACCTGACCGCCAACAACGGCTCCTGGTTCGACATATTGGACTTCGTCGACATCGATCGAAAACCGCAAGACTTCGCCCGCGTCGAAGCCCGAGAAGTTGATGATAATCTCGGTCCCGCCATCGACCACCGTGACACCGGTCACTTCGAACCCATCGGACGACTCGATCTTGAGCCCCACGGCGTTAAACAGGCCAAGTCCTCCGTCGGCGATGTCGAAGAAGACATCCCCCGCGCTCAGCCCATCCCCCCCCTTATCGCCCGAGATGATGATGCGGTCGAGGGTCGTCCCCGCGGCTCCGCCGACATAGGAGACCTCGATGATGTCGGGCGCGCTATCGTCGCCCGTCGCCTCTTCGAAGTAGACGCTGCCCAGCAGCACCTGGGGCGTAAGGAGTCCATTGGCGGCCAGCATCTGACGGGGCTCGAGCGCCTCGATATGTCCGCGGGTCACCCGGCGGCGCGACACACCCGCGCGCTGAGTGAATGGCTCGGAGGGCGCCGTTAGACGCGCGCGATCAAGGCCCAAGAGCGATCGAAGTAATCCCACGTGTTTCCTCCCTGAAACCGCGCAATCAGTGGATGAGTGTCCGCTGGCCCCCGTTACCGGGCCGCTGGTCCGGGCACCTCGGCCGATTTAATAGCAGGTGCCTCGTGCAGGTGCCATACGCGAATCGTCGTGTCGAAGCTCCCCGAGGCGAGCCACTGGCTGCTAGCATCGATCGCCAGCGACGTGATCGAACCGGTGTGACCCACGAGCAGCTTCTCGAGCTTCTCCTCTGCCGGGTTCCAAATCTGCACGCGGTTGTCGCTCCCCCCGACCGCCAGCAGGCCGTCGGGCAAAAACAGCAGGCAATGAACCTTGCTCGGCCTCACCGGCAGAATCGACTCGAGCCGTCCCGTGCTCGTGTCCCACAACCGCACCTCGGGGCCATCCCCTCCGGTGGCCACCAGCCTCCCGTCGGGCGAATAAGCAATCGCCCGAATGCGACGCGAGTCGGCAGCCAGATCGAGCAGCTTTTCTCCGCTGGCGGCAGTCCACAGCCGCAATTTGCCATTGCGACCAGCCGCGGCCATTTGGGTGCCGTCGGGCGAGATCGCGAGGGCCGTGATATCGGAACAGGGGCACTGGCACTCGAGTTCCACAGCCCCCGAGTGGGCATCGTAAACGGTCAGTGGGCAGCGGAATCCAGCAGTCGCCACAAGCTGGCTTTCCGGGTGGAAAGCCACCGAACGAAGCGGCCCCGCGCCCCGCCCCGAGTTCGAGATCAGCGTCCCCTTGGCAAGGTCCCACAGGCGGAACTCGCGGTCGTTGGCCACCGAGGCGAGCGTGTGGCCATCGGACGAGAGGCTCAGGCCGCGAATCCAATCGCCATGCCCTTCAAGCCGCCCAGCCAGCTCACCCGTTTCGATATCGAACAGGCGGATCGTGTGATCGTCTCCACCCGCGGCGATGGTCCCGCCATCGGGAGACATCGCGAGCGCCGTCACCACGGCCCGACCACGCTGCGGGTTGGCCTCCGAGGTGCCCGGTTCTCCAGAGTGGAGCACGCGATAGGGGGTGACCGGAAATAACTCGGCCGACCATGCACGCGGCATAACGACGGCGACCAGCAGCGTGGCGATTGCCATCCTTGGCGAAATTTTCAACATGCGCAGCAACTCCTCGCGACGGATTGAACCCTCATCAGAAATATCGGCGCAAACGACGAGCCGATTCCACAGAAACTTCTCGTGTCGCGCAAGTGGGGCAAGCTGGCGAAGCTGCAACGCCTGCTAGCAGCGCATGCGCCGGGACAACGACGGGGGTGGGGGCAATGGTGGGGAATAGATTAGTGAATTCGATATCCCCCTTACTTGACACCAAAGATCACACTGCCCTCTGCCGGCTGCATGCCATGTTTCTTACCCACCTCCGGATAGCGATAATACACTGGTTCGATTTGTTCGAGATACGCCTTGAATCGATTTATTCGCTGCTCGCCGCCTGAAAACGTCCTCTGAAGTTCACGAAATTGCTCGTCCACTAGAGTTAATAGGTCATTGCGCACTCGGGGTAGTGCCTCAGGATCCTCTCTGACTTCGCGGGGGTAGCGTATCTCAAGCAACACATAAGCAGCCAGTTCAAGCTGGATGTCGGAACGATTAGTGTTTAGGCGCAGCGATTCGGCAATAAGTGGCTCGACGGCCGCTTCTCCGTGGGCGCGTAGTGAGTCGGCACATGGGTACGTGCGCAACAGTTCAGGCGTAAGCGATTCCTCCGATAAAGCTTCTTCTTCCACAAATCGGCGAGTGTTGAGATCAATGTTACTTGCAAGTTGCCGCAGGACATTGGGCCCTCGATATCGGCCGAGCAAGCGAGCCGAAGTCGCTGCGATGCGTTCTTCTTGTCTGTTGGTCGGCTCCAACCGAATGCACTGAGTCAGCAGATGAATAAATCCCGTTTGTCGCTGCTCAAAGCTTTCCAATTGGTCGGCCAAGTCACGATCCACCGGCTGCATTAACTGTGTGCTGAGCTGTCGGTACAGCTCGGCCTTCTGACGATCTGTCGCCTCAGCGACAGGCGCCCCAACCTCCAAGTCGACCGGACTTTGAGCTACCGCCGGCGATGCCGCAGTATACGCCAACGGACCTACCAGCAAACACACACCCAATGCGGTGCCGCGCGCCGTGGCCACGATACGCTTAATCATCATTTGGCAAGTCATTTATATTATCCCATGGAATGCCCGGGCCAATGCTGTTCCACGCTGGTTGTTCGTTGAATAGAACCCCAGGCGAACGCCTCCAGACTACAAATCCGCCCTCAGTATGTTTCTCGGTTGTGATAACTGAATGCCACTCGAAGTACTCCGACGCCCGTGAGCCTCCTACAACTTCGCCTTCAGTTTCACCTTCGATGGTAATTCGAAGCCATTCGCGGGCACCTAGACGATAAACGTTTTTCGAGCCATCGGGGAGATTACCCAGCATATGTATCGCAGGCGCGTCCAGGCTGTACATGTATCCCAGGGAGTCAGGGCGCTTTGACTCATCCCAATCCTCCTCGTCGTCGTTCGGCATTTCCTCAAAAGGTGGAAGGCTGCTCAGCACGCCTGGTTCCCAGTCAAGATCGAAAGTCCAGTCACCGTCAGGAAGTTTCTTGAAATCCTGCGATTCAACAGCGCGAGTAATATCAACATGCACGATATTTTCGTATCGAGGATCGTGATCAGGTAAAACACTCTTCGGTGAAACCTGAAACTTGAAGCCAATGCCATTTCTCGTAATGTCACGATCGCCGATCCCGTTGACTATCGTTTCCGCTAAGCCGAAACTTTGAGTCTCCATCGCTTCCCCGGGATGAATTGGATGACTCGCCTTCCACGGCCACTTTTTATCGCTAGCGTCGTGTCTCACTTCCACCACTGTTGACCATATCCCAGTTACAGCCACTTCGTCCGTAGTTTTCATGCCATCCGGTGATGTATGCTCGAGCGATATCGTTTTATCGCGGGCCCCTTTGCTCACCTGTATTACCTCCGCCCAGAGTTCGAGAGGGTCGTAGAGAACCACGGTCATGGTAGAATTCTCTTCTGCGAAGAGCACTTCCTTCGTGCTCTTCGTCCATATACGGACTCCTGGTGGAACTTTTAGTTGGTAAGTGCCTCCGAGCCCGGCATTGGAGCTTAACTGTAATTTCACCAAGTCCACCTCATTTCGACCGGAATGGCGTACGATCACCGATCCGGTGAATAGGCCAACCAGTGGCTCCGTTAACACGATGCTGTCATTCGGATTTACCTCAGCAATCGTAACGCTCTCATACTGATCTCCACCAGGAGACATGACGAGGACTTTATCGCCTGGCAAAAAGGTGTGATCAGATGGAAGCGCTGCATCCAAAGGGATAACTGTTGTGTTCTGCAAAGGCGACGACAACGTTACTTGGTGTAACGTCACCCTAACAATGTCATCTGTGGCATCGATTCTACCGTCGCCATCAGTATCGTTTAAATTTGCGACCGTCACGCTTCCTACTTGTTTTGGCCCTTCTAATTCGTCCGGGACTTGACTCCCACCCTGGCCATGCGAGATGTCAATGTCCACACTGCTCACAGTTAGCTGGACAAGGTCTGAGACATTGGTCGATGCCCTGCCACCATCGTAAGGTGTGACCAGACCCGTAAATAGTGATGTGGAGGGGCCATAAATCGACAGCATCAACGATACTGCCCCCTCCGCTAGACCCTCGATCCATATCTCTGATGGCAAGTCCGCTAACTTCCACTCTTGTCCTATCGAATTCGGGGTCTGCGGGAAGAGCTCCCCTTCTTTATTCGGACTCGTCCAAATTCTAATTGCATTATCCGCATTTACGATAAGTGTGGCAACAAAGTCATCGATGTATGCGTCATCCCGCAGCCAATAGGAGAGACTTGCCGGCACCAAGTCATCCTCTTCGCTTACCGGTCCAAGGACATCCTTGCGATCATCCCGCAAGTTACCATTGTCATCGTCAGAGTTGAGCTGAACCGTACGCCCTGGGGAAACATCCTCTTCTTCCTCTGGAAGACCGATATTTATGTCTGCGTACACTGCACTTCCAACTTCGATTACTACGGTCGCAACATTACTGAGAGTGTCCTGATACGAGAATGTACCGTCATACTCCCACCACCCTTCGTCATTGCGAATACGATACTGAAACGTATCTATGCCTCGAAACCCAGGTGCCGGGGTATAGCTAAATCCTCCCCCCGGTAGCAACTGGAAGGATGAAGAGTGTGAAGGTCCGCTGCCCACGAGTTCGAACGTACCTGTCGCCTGATCAGCTCTAATTGAGGACGGGTTGCCGAAAGCCACATTTCCGATTAGTGGCGTATTCATAGCAGTGTCGAAATGGTCATCAATTGCATACCCCATATCGAGACTACCGATTGTTGATTCAATTCGATCGAAATCTAGATAATCACTGTTGTAGCCAACTAGCGCGGTCTTTCTGGTGCGGGCACCGGCATTACCCACCGCTTGATCTGTAACCTCGAAAATGAAGCGGTACGGCGTGACCCATTCAAGGTCAATCGGCAGTCCGGTCCCATTGTCGTTTAGGCCGTGTGCAGGCGCGACTCCAGGTGGGGACCACACGAAGATACCCGATAACGTCAGGGACGCGCTCGGAGCGCCGCTAATTAGGTTATATGTTAACAAGTGAGGAGGCGTTTGACTGTCAAAGGTATCAAACTGATGTTGGTCGGGGTGATATAACGTGGATGTAATGAATGTTAGCGGATCGTCAGTGGCCGTATCTGGCCAATACTCTGCCCCATAGGGCGGCAAGAAATTGTAATCTTGTACTAGGATGTCAAATTCAGTTGTGTCAATTAATGCATCCGAATCCGTTACTTTGACTTCAACTGTATACAAACCAACGCCTCCGGGGAGTGGCTCCCATGAAAGCACTCCATTTACCACAGGAAGATACTCAGGTTGAGATAGCGTTCCACCGCTAATCCATGCCTCGAAAAACAGTTCTTCGTAAGGATCGTCATCGTCTGCTAGCAACCTAGTGGCGAACCGAAGGTCGACGCGGATTTCTTGGTTTTCGATGGACAGAAATTGTGGCGCACGAGGGAGATCCTGTCCATCACCTGCAATGTGATCGAAGCCCCCTTGACCGTCGAGAAAATCTTCGCCTAATCCTCCATTGAGGTAGTCATTGCCACTTCCTCCAGTCAACTCATCACTTCCATCCTGCCCATATAAAAAGTCGTTGCCATGCTGACCGTCCAACTGGTCGTCGCCACTGCCGCCAACCAGCATGTCATTTCCCTCTCCTCCTTTAATGTGATCATTCCCTGCCTCTCCCCAAATCGAGTTATGTAGTTCGTTGCCAGTAAGAGAATCATCAAATGTACTTCCCATCAGATTCTCGATATCGACCCCTCCCCCAAAGTCGGTCGATTGCGATATTCTCAATTCCAGCCCACATGGCGACCCTTGCAGTTGTTGCCACTGATCGCTGGCCAGCGATACCGTGACTCCCCCATAGAGCATCCAGGCGAACGAGAGCAGATCGACGCCGCCGGGCGCGGAGTAGGGATCGGGCGAGATCGTGACCCGACTGCCGACCTGATACTCCGTGTCCCGCACGTAGTAAGTGTCATCCCCCGCTCCTTCGTGGAAAGTCGTGTTGTACGCCTGCGGGTTATTGAAGTAGGTGTCGTTACCGGCCCCACCCGAGAGGACATTGAACTCTCCCCGCCCTCCTTCGAGGATGTCGTCACCATCGCCGCCGTAGAGCATGGCATTCTGCGCGAATGCCTCATCGAGCGCGATGTAGTCATTCCCGTCGAGCGCCCGGGCTTCCACCAACAAAGTCGCCGATGGCACGTCGAATGCGTATCCGCCGACTGTGTCCAAGACTACCTTGTCCGAATCGATCCAGATCAGGTCATCGGCGTTCGTTCCCCAGATGTAGAGGATTTCGTAACCATTGAAGATCACGTTGGCCTCGACCGCCCCAATGTCGACCGCACCCGCCAGGTCTCGTGGATAATCCGCCCCTCGGGCGTCTCCCAGCAGCGCGAACGTTGCCGCGACGTCGTCATTTCCCTTATCGATCGCGGGGCTCGTTGGCAGCGGGATGTGGGTTTTCGTTGTTCCCCCATAAAAATCGAGCGGGGCCAAGTGAAGCTGAGCGGATGTCAGTCCCACGTAGTTTGTTGGAACCTGCGGATCGTATCCTGAAGACCCTGGGCGATTGTCGACAAACCCACCCGCAGTGGAGGCTCCACCGATAATGTTGTGCGAAGAGCCAGTGGCGGCTGTCCAACTGCCTCCCAGGTTGCTGGGATACTGCCAGACATCCCAGTTGCCCGCGATGATGCTGTTGTGGATCTCGGGAGTCGGGTTGCCGTAGCCGGAGTCGAACAACCCGGCGCCATACACGCCAATGTTGTCGACGATCGTGCTATTGATGATCGTCGCGTTCTTGAGGCCGTAGATCCCGCCCCCTTCACCACCAAACGACGGCGCAAGCTCTTCGATGGTATTGCCCGAGATGGTCGTGTTGAGCACCGTCAGGCTGCCACCCGAGTGGGCGATCCCCCCACCCCAGACGGCCTGGTTGCCGGAAATCTCGCTGTTCTTGATCGTGAGATCACCCGACATGTTGACGATGCCACCCCCCGAGTAGGACTCGTTATTGACGATTCGCACGCCGTCGAGCATGAGCGTGCCATAGCCCAGATAGACGCCACCTCCGTCCGAAGTACCTCCACCTCCAGTAATTGTGACGTCAGCAATTACGGCGTCGGTCGCCGCACTGTACACGTTGAACACACGGGTCGCGCCACGAGCGTCGATCGTGAGAAGATTTGCTCCTGGTCCGAGTATCGAAATATCCGAGTCAACTTCTAATTGATCTGGCGTGCCAGTCCCTTGGGCGTCGAACGAGAGCGGTATCGTCCCAGCTCCATCCACAAACAGCGCCGTGTTAAACGTAATGGTGTCGATCCAAGGAAGGGCCGTTGTGGCCTCGAGCGCCTCGCGAAGAGTAATGTAGCCCCTTCGCAGGACGTCGATTCCTCCGTCGTCGAGAGAGTTAACCGTGATGGCCGTTGCACCTGAAAACTCGAACTCGCGGCTATCGTTCTCCGTCGAGGCATTCGTTGCCCCCATGGGTAGTGAGCCAGTGATGCGTGTACCCAGCCGCTCGTCGGTTTGGATCGTCCCTAGTTCGGCCGCATCGAACAGAAAGGTGTGTCGACCAGCGGTTGAAGAGACTCCATCCGTGCCGTCGAAGGCAGCGATAGCGGTTTCCGGATCATGGAGGTAAAAGACCTCCAGCTTGACGTTGGTAACGCTGCTTCCCACGACGGAATAGTCGATCGCAATCGCGTCGTCGGAGACCGTGAACTCGTTCACTGCCAGGTCATGCATGGCATCGATCACGAGGGTTGGCTTATTCGTGCTCGCTTCCTCGGAAACGATGGTCAGGGCAATCGACGAGTCGACGCCAAACAAATGAAGTCCCAACTCGGGGACTTCAGGCTCAAGATTGTCCTGGTAAGTGCTTGCCACCCACACGTGAAAATCACCGGCATCGACGACGCCATTGAAGTTGCCGTCGCCCTGCGTGAAGCGGGCATTGGCTAATCCATAGTTGGATTGGTAGATCGCCCAGTCATAGCCATTCACTCCTCCCTGATTGTTATCCACGGTGCCATTGAGATTGTAGTCTCCTAGCGAAAACCCTAAACGGCGGAAGAATGCGCCGGCATCCCCGCTGCTAATCGAGCCATTCAAGTTGGCATCATTGCGGTAAAGAAAATCATCCTCAAGGATTTGGCGGTCTCCATACTCGGCGACATAGGCATCCCAGTTCGTCACGGCCAGATGAAACGCCTCGACGTCGCTACTTCCAGTCACATCGATGTGGACATCGAAGTTGGCATCGCCGAAGAGCAACGCCCGCTGGACCTCATCCGTTAGATCAAGACTGAGTGTCTGGATGCCGGTCTGAGTAACTTCCAGAAAATCCAGGTAATCGGGAAAGTAGTCGTTCCAGCTTTCCCCGAGACTATGGAAGTTCACCCAATCGATGACCTCCACGGATTCGGCAAAGTACCCATAGCGGTCGTGGCCCGATTTGACTTGGATATATCCCGTCATGTCCACATCGACGGTCAAATCGAGGCGACTTTCATTTATGTATCGCCCCAGCATTTCGGTCGGCATCGAGGTCGCGATGACAACTTCTGATTCGTCGTACTCCAGATGCAAAGGATTGGCGGACCCAAAGTAGGTGTCTTCATTTGTCTTGTTAATATACGTGTCGCGAATGTACACTCCGCCTGGATACTGCGATTCGAGCGCGGCCGTTTCCGAGCCCTCAGTGCTTCTCCTTACTTGCACCATTGCCTGGTGAGAACCAAGGACAATCCGAAGCTGATCGCCAGGCCGAAAGGTGCCCGATTCGGTAAACCCGACTATCGTAGTCGTCCCTTTCAGATTGACTGCCCTTTTAACCTCGCGGTCGATTTCGAGGCCCGTAAACAGGGTGTAATAGGGATCAACAGTCGCGGCTAGCTCGTTGCGCAAAGCTTCCGCGGCCGTGCGCACGGCAACATCCAATGACTTCAAATCCTGGCTCAGATCGTCCGCGATGAGGAGGGCGACCGTTCCGAGGTCCTTGGCCACGTCTTCCGCCATCTCATGTTCAGGCGCAGAATTAAGGTCTCGGCTTTGCTTTAGGCTAGAGGTAACTGAAGTAAGGCTTTCATAAAAAGCAAGCCGATCGGCAGGGCCAACGAAGACATTCGATTCGGTGTGCTGACGTCGTGCAACATTTCCCAAGACGTTGATCGCTTGGCTCAAGGCTTCTAGCACAGCACTCGTTTGGGCGTCTTTTATAGACTCTGCCAACGTCTGAGCCGTAGCCGAGGCTTCCTGCAGTCCCAGGACGCCAAGCGTATCATCTTCGCCTGGTCCGCCTTCGTTCGTTGCTAACTTAACGCGATCAGCGAGGAACCGATCTCGAAAACCCGATTCGGCAATGTCAATGGCGATATCGTATGTTTCGAGAACCATTCCTCCCAACCGAAGCTCAATTTTCAACTCGTGGAGCCCTTCGGGAGGACCAACGCTGGAATTGGGATTCAATCGCAAAGTGCCGAACGGACCCTGCTCCGTGTAAACCGTTTCCATCAGATATAGGGGCTCTATCAGGGCGCCTTCCGATGCTCTCAAGCCGGCCGTGGGCTCTCCCTGGACCAGGACGAACGCCGGTCGCACCACGACAGTAACGGGCTCGTCTGCTGTCCCGCTTGCATACTGAGCGGTGTCCGGGCCAAACGGATCAGTCAGTGGATCTCCACTTAAGAGTGCCCTGACTTCTAGAGACTCGAACCGACTACGGCGATGCTGCTGGTCCGATTTGCGACGAGTCTTACGACGCTTGAGGCCGAGTTTGGTGAGGGCGACGTCCCAGGAAGAGGGCCAGCGGCGCATAAGAAAACCTCCGAGTAATCCAGAGGCAAGCGTACAACGGCAACTGGGCTTGCACCTCCAGCTTGCCGCGATCAAGCCCCCGAGATGAGAAGTCCGTTCAAGAAGTGTGCCAAGCGAATCGCGGCCATCACGATTCCGATGCGTCTAAATGTACAGGAGGGCCTGTCGATTGCAATAGAAATAGAAGGAAAATCTAAACTTTGAAACCGAAAAGCCTTATCTGGCACGCTTTTGGACTTTTTGCAACCTTCTTGATGGGAATTGGGCACCACCCGGAATAGATTCGAAAACGCCTGAACAGACGCTTGCAGAAACAGAAGAAGACACACTACCTACAGTTTTGTCCTCTTCTTGCCACATCTCGCCGCAGCCAGACGCACAACTCCCCCAGCCCCCTTCAAGTCTCCTCAGCAAGGGTAGAAGGAAGCTACTTACACCGCTTGCACCTAAACCTTGGGCAAACCAAGACAACCTTCGCCCGAGCCTACCCCATCACCACCCGACCCCTCGCGGTTTCGTGCTTTCGTGTTTTCGTGATCCTGAACGACCAACACAGCGCTTCGAAGTCGTGTTCGAAGTAGGACAGCCGGGCCTGGTGGGGATCACGAAAACACGAATCGTTACAGCTCAGGCTGCTCGCCAGTCGGTTCATCACCGGGTTCGTCGGGACTTGGCGATTCGCTCGCGGGTGTCGAACTCTCCTCGGCGGGCTGATCCTCGTTGCTGTCGGCAGCCTCGTCCGCGGTGTCATCCGGCGCGGCGGGCGTTGGTGATTCCTCCCCTTCGCGGGCATCTCCCTTGTCGCCACGTCCCTCTTGCTCCGTGAGCCAGCGCTCATGCTGCTCGATCTCTTCGGTGAAATCCTGCTCCAGATCGAAGCCGATAATGATGTCCCACAGGGGGAAATCGTGAGGAATCGGCGAATTCGACAGGTTGAGCGCCTTGCGATACTCTTTGACAAATGTCATCAAGTCGTCCCCAGTCACCCCTTCGGGATCGCGGAGATCGGGGAATGTGTCGAGCACTTCCTTCCATTTCCGAAAGCCCTCTTCGTAAAGCTCGATCGCCAACTGGTCGTCCTGGTTTCGCATGGCCTGCTTCCCTTCGAACATCTTCCGTCGCGCCGCGACGGCGGTGTCGGTCTGTTCGAAGTCGGCCCGCAGGGCCCAGTAATCGTAGTTGGCATCCTGCTTGTAGCGCTGCGTGAAATTGAGGTCGAGCCGTGATTCCGCCAGTCGAGAGACGATTCGGCCAGCCTCGACCCGTTGTTCGGGCATCTCCTTCACAATCCGCTCGTAGACATCGTAGTCGGTGACTCTCAACACGGAATCGAGTTGGTAGACCAGCTCGCTTTCCTCGAACGTCCGCTCTTCGAGCGGTTTTTCGACCGCGGTCCGCTGCGCGGCCGGCAGAGCCTCGACCCGCTCCTTGGAAATCTTCTCTCTGAGGCCAGGCGAGATTGCCTCGAGCTGGGTCTCCAGTCCGGCGACCAAATCGCTCAATTCCTGCTCGTGGCCAAGCCGGAGAACACGCCCCGTAGAATGATTGATGGGGCGGTCGCCGAAGTCGCGCCAGTCGTCGGCCGAAATGGCCCAGGCTTGCTGGCCTTGTTCGAAGGAGCCTTCCTCCTCGATCGCCTCCGCGTAGCTCATTTGCGATTTCGCGGGGCTCGAGAAGACAATCTTCTCGCTCTTATTGCCGAGGCTCTTCTTCCGGATGTCGATGGCATCGACGCAATTCTGGAATTCCTGTTTCGAAACCAGCCAATTGTCGCGCAGATCGCTCCCGGGGGGGCTTTTGTCGCCGTGATACTGGTCGTCGGCCTTGAAGAGCCGGCGGTACTGAACGTACTCGTCGGCCCGCCCGATCTTTTGACCAACGAACCAGCCCTTGTCCCACAGGAGTTGAGGAATGTCGCGGTTCTCGCGATTGTAGTCGATTCCCTCGTCGAGGTACTCGATCCCCCGCCGGACGTAGTAATACCGATCGCGATAATCGTCGAACTGCACCGAGACGTTGTAGCTGAGGTTCCACGACTGGAACTTCCACAAGCTGATCATGTTGGGATTCAGCTTGGCGAGGGTCTCGAGCGTGAGCGTCAGGTTGGTCCAGTCTTCCTTCTTCTTGAACTCATCCGCCATGTTCCAGAGCATGCTTTGGGCGACGGAGTTGAGACCGAGCGTGGCGAGCTTGACCGTCGAGCTGGCGGGGTCGATCTTGCCGAGGTCGGCTTCCGAAATATGGGCCTCGCGCCGCATTTGCGCCAGCACCCCACCCTGATCGTCGGTTCCCGACGAGGGGCGGCTGAGAAACTGAATCAAGATCAGGATCGCCAAGGCCGAAAATCCGTAGGCCAACTTACGGCCGCTAAGCCAGATCGGTTGTTGATTCATCGTGCCACCTCGCGGTTGCGCAACAGGAAGTAACCAATGATCGACAGGCCGATGACGTAGGCCAGCCCGATGGTCACCTGTTGAGCGATCAAATTGAGCGGGATATCGAATCCGTCCGAGATGTAGTTTGTCACGCCAAACTTGGAAAAATCGGGAATCACGTTCCCCACCAGGATCATCCCATGCTGGAAGATGTCGTCCACCAGACGCATGGCATGCACCGCCGGGGTGACGTCGCGAAATTCCGAGACCATGTTCATCCCAGTGACAATCCGCACAAACGACTCCACCGGCCCCCCCCCTTCCTGCTGGTCGAAGGCGATCTTGAGGAAGGTGTCGCGATAGAGGCCCAGGATCACAAAGCCCCCGGTGAATAGTAGCGCGATCGGCCCGCTGAGGAAGGTGCTCGCCATCACCGCAATCGCGATCACCAGCACCATCTGGACCCAAATCCCCAGGTAGGCCTTCACAAAATTCCACGTCGGCGAGCCATCGGCCAGGCGGATGTAGCAGTCCCCCCGGGCAAAGCCGAAATACTGCCCCGGGTCGAGACACTGGACGATCACTTCGATTTTTCCATCGACCACCAGGTCGTCGATCAGGTCGATCGTGTCGTTGGGGGGCTCATTGTTGGTGAGCTTTCGTGGAAAGTAGCGGGTGTCGATCGTCGCGTCCTTGGCGTTGAAAAATTCCGGCGTAGTCGTCAGCTTGGTCCCTGGCCTGCGCAACTGGATCGTGCCCTGGATCGGTCGCTCGATCACCCCCTTGTAGGTGCGGAAGACGCGGACGATCAGCTCGATCGGCAGATACTCCCCATCCTCCCCCTGCTGGAGCATCGACTCGTCGATCCCCTCGAAGGTCCAGATGGCAGCCCCCTGGGTCCCCCCCTCGATAAAGCTGCGATAGGTCCACTCCTTGCCGACGCTCACCCCGCGCCGTTCCTCGATCCCCTGACGGCTCAGGAAGCCAATCTCGCCCAGCTTGGGGACTCTCGCCCCGAACAGCCCCTGGGGGCCCGACATCACGAGGCGTCCATTCCGCTCGGTGATCTCATGTTCGTGGTCGTAGTCGATCGACGTCCCCCAGGTCCCATCCTCGAATTGGACGATTTCGTGACGATGGCCGGCGACAATGCTCGTGAATTCGGCGGGCTTGCCATCGACCAGCGGGATTTCATGGGTATGGTTGAGCGAGCGGATCACGAAGATGTAGCTCAATACTCCCATAATCACCAGCAACACGGTCCCCATCAGCGAGAACCCGAAAATCCGCCCCAGCACCATTTCACCCGATCGCACCGGCTTGGTGACGACCGTATAGATGGTCTTGTTCTTGAAATCGGTCGGCAGGCTAAAGACCGCCAGGACGACGGCCAGCACGAGACTCAGGAACGATGTGGCGCTCAGCACGAGCGACAAGAGCATCTTGGCCGGTTCCCGCTCGGGATGGACAAACCATCCGGCGAAGAGCAGGAGAATGAAGAACAAAAAGACGACGATGACCACCCGGCCACTACGCCACGCCTCGTAGAGCGCAAGTCGGGTCAAGGCCATCACGCGGCGAGGCGAGATGTCGATGAGTTCGCGTCCCGCGTTGGCGAACATGCGGTAGACACGTTCGCCCCCCTTGGCCGGTCCGTAGAGGATGGCCGAGACGAGCAAGGCAATCGCCGCGCCCAGGAACACCACCACCCCGATCGTGAGCAAAAATACCCACAACGCTCCAAACCGGCCATCGCCGCCTTGGAGCAACCACTCAAAATATGGGAGCAGACGTTTTTCTTGAATCATGTCGGATAGTGAGTTTCGGTCATCGCATGTTCGGAAGAGCGAGCCCCAAGGCACGCGGGGGACTCGGGCGACTAACTGGCGCGGCGGCCCGGGCGTGCTTCGCTATCGCGCACAATGGAAAGAAAGAGTTCCTCCAACGTGGTCGTCGGGTTCTCGATCGACATGAGCTGGCCCTGATGCCGCAGGATCACCTCGCGAATCTCGTCCTGGCAGGCAGCGGTCAGGCCTTTGGCGTTGATCTGCGTGGCGTCCTTCACCTTGAGCAGGTCGTCGACCCGGCCCAATTCCTTGAGCTCTCCCTGGTGGAGGATCGCGATCCGGTCGCACACATCCTGGACGTCGGCCAGCAGGTGGCTGCACATGACAATCGTCTTCCCCTGGTCGCGGAGTTCGAGGATCCAATCCTTCATCTCGCGGGTGCCAATCGGATCGAGACCACTCGTCGGCTCGTCGAGCAAGATCAGGTCGGGTTCGTTGATGAGGGCTTGGGCAAGGCCGATGCGTCGCGTCATCCCCTTGGAGTACTCGCGAAGCTGGCGCTTGCGCGCGCCTTCGAGCTTGACGAGCTTGATCAGTTTGTCGATCCGCTCTTTCCGCACCGCGGTCGGGAGGTCGAATAGCCGGCCGTAGAAGTCGAGCGTCTCCTCGGCGTTGAGAAACTTGTAAAGATAGGACTCCTCGGGGAGATATCCAATCCGCTCGTTCTTGGCGACATCGTGGGCGCTACGCCCCAGCACCAGCGCTTCTCCCTCGCTCGGATAGAGCAAACCGAGCAGCAATTTGATGGTTGTCGTCTTCCCCGAACCATTGGGGCCCAACAGACCAAACACTTCGCCCCGATAGATCTCCAGGTCGAGCGGTTTCAGGGCACGCACCTTCTGGCGACCCCAAAAATCGCGGTAAACCTTCGACAAGGCTCGAGTTTCAACTACGACATCTCCCGCCATCGACACCACCCTTGTTGCGAGTGTTGAAACGGCTCGCTCCCAGCACGTCGACGCACAAGTGACGCTCGGAGCTTGCGACTTCTTCCCTACGGGACAAGGCCGGTAACGGTTTGCCGACAAATGTAGGGAAAACGTCACTATAAGTGTCATCTTGACCAGCCGCAACGCCCCGCAGCCAGTCTTGTCCGCCCCTCGCGATCAAACAAATTTGAGCAAGGCGTACTTTTTGCGGCCCGTACGCAACACCATCACCGATTCGCTTGCCAAATCGGCCTCGGTGAGCACCTGGGCCGGATCGCTCACCCGGCGGTTGTTGACGTACGCCCCCCCCTGCTCGATTGTGCGTCGTGCCTCCCCCTTGCTCTTTGCCAGGCCCGACGCGACCAAGGCGTCGACCACGGGGAGCCCGTCCCGCAGCGTCTGCCGCGGGAGCTCCCGACTCGGCACGTCGGCAAAAATCTCATTGAGTTGGCGATCGTCGAGGTTGTCGATCTCGCCACCAAAAAAAATATCGGTCGCCCGCTCGGCAGCCGCCAGCCCCCCCTGGCCATGGACGAGCAATGTCAGGGCTTCGGCCAACCGCCGTTGACTCTCCCGCCGCTCCGGGGCCTCCTGCCGCTGGACATCGAGCGACTCGATCTCTCCGGTCGGCACTTCGGTGAGCATCCGCAGGCAGCCTCCCGCGTCGGCATCGTCGACGTTGAGCCAGTACTGATAGAACTGATAGGGGCTCGTCCGCTCGGGCGACAGCCAGACGGCCCCCGACTCGGTCTTCCCCATCTTCGAGCCGTCCGATTTGGTCAGCAGCGGACAGGTGAGACCGCGCAAGTGGACACCATCCATCCGCCGCGCCAGATCGATCCCGGCGGTGATGTTCCCCCATTGATCGCTCCCGCCGAGTTGCAACTCGCAGCCAAACTGGCGATGAAGATGAACGAAGTCGTAGGCCTGGAGCAGCATGTAGCTGAACTCTGTATAGCTGAGCCCCACATCGTCGCGCTCGAGCCGCGCCTTGACCGATTCCTTCCCCAGCATGACGTTCACCGGGAAGTTCTTGCCCACGTCGCGAAGAAAATCGACATAACTGAAATTGCCGATCCAGTCGATGTTGTTGACCAACTCGGCCGAGGAGGGGCCATCGTCGAAACGCAGGAACCGTTCCATCTGCGCTTTCATACCGGCGACATTCGCCTCGAGCGCGTCGCGCGAGAGGAGATTCCGCTCGGCCGACTTGCCGCTCGGGTCGCCGATCATGCCGGTCGCTCCCCCCACCAGCGCGATCGGCTTATGCCCGGCGGTTTGAAATCGGCGCAGCATCAGGAGCGGAAGCAGATGCCCCACGTGCATGCTGTCGGCCGTCGGATCGAAACCGGCATAAACGACGCGCGGCTTTTCCGACAGCCACGCCCCCAATTGCTCGTCGGTCGTCTGATGGACCAGATTCCGCCACTTTAGTTCCGATAACAAATCCATGTGCTTCTGACTCGGTCTGCTTTACAACCTATCTATCAGCCTAAGAAACCCGCGGCTCGCCCCATCCGGCTATCTCCAAAGGTCGTCGTTGGCAAAGGGGTGCGAGAACCCCTCCGCACGCTTGGGAGCGCGCGTCTTGACGATCAGCTCGGCCAGTTTGAGATCGCGGCGATTCGTGATTTTGATGTTGAGCGGACTATCCTCCACCAGTGTGACGGCTTGCCCCAATCGTTCCACCAGTTGGGCATCGTCGGTCGGCTGCTCCGTCCCGCGCGCGGCGTATGCCCGCGTGATGATCTCACGCGAGAAGACCTGCGGTGTATTCGCCAGCCACAATCGCTCGCGGGGGACTGTTGCCTCGACAGTTGGAGGCTTGCCGGTCGACGCGCGCTTGATGGTTGCCGCGACCGGAGTGCCGAGCATCGCCGCGCCGCTGGCCACCGCCGCGGCAAACACGGCGTCGATCGAGGCGTCGTCGACCGCGGGTCGGGCCGCATCGTGGATGGCGACGAAGTCGGCCTCGGGACGCACCTTCTCTAGCGCCGCGGCCACCGAGTCGCAGCGCTCCTGCCCCCCGATGCAAACATCGATCTCGAGGAACGTGAGGTTCGCGCCAAACTTGGTGTGGAAGAATTCCCGATCTTCCTCGGCAATCACAAGAATCGTCTGGCAGACATCGTCGCGACTGACGAATCGCTCGACCGCATGGAGCCACACAGCCCGATCGCCGAGCATGACAAAGGGTTTCTTGTAGTTCTTGTCGCCAAACCGCTGGCTTCGACCGGCGGCAGGCAGTATCACGGCAAATTTTGGCATCAAAGCCCTCTCGCGCATCTGCCAGGGGTGGCGGGACGTGCGACAAACGGCACGCCTACGACGATTATGCCATGCCCTCGGGGCCTCCGACAGGCGTCTCCCGGCTAGACGAGCGGGCCCGGCGCCAGATTGTCGAGCAATCGCCGGAGGCCCTGCGACATGAGCGACACCGGCAGCGAAGGATAATCGCGCTGGCAGTCGAGCACCTGCTCGCTCGCTAAAGGCAGATGGAGAAATGCCCCACGGGTGGGATATCCCGACAGTGCGGAGAGATGGTGCGACAAATAAAGGGCCGCATTGCAAAGATAGGTGCCCGCGTGATGGGACACCTCCGCCGGGATCCCTTCGCTCCGCAATAGCTCGGCCCACACCTTGAGTGGTAGCGTGCTGAAATAGGCGGGGGGCCCCGCCGCGTCGAGCGGCACCGCGTCCTCGGATCGCATCCCCCGGTCGCGGGCGACGTTGAGCCCCACCCCCTCGATCGCAACCCGGGCATATCCGGGGGCCTGGCCCAGCGACAACACGGTATCGAAACCCAGTTTCAGGTCCTCCTCGAGTCGTAACCGAACTTTCTCGAAGTCGACCGGGTAGAGTCGCGTCACGAGCTCGATGTGCTGAGGCGTGTCGCGAAGCAAGTCCTGAAGCACCAACCAACTGGCGTTCTCCGACCAGTCGTCGTAGGGACCAAACGCCGTGAGGAGGACGCGATGCATAAGAGTCGACTTTCAGGTGAATTTGCGATTGATCTCGGGCGTGCCCCGTGCGGCCAAGGCGCGATCGATGGCCGACATGATGTCGGACGATAGATCGAGACGCATGGCGGCAGCCGTTTCGGCAATTTGATCGGGGCGCTTGGCACCGCACAAGGCCGAAGTGATGCCAGGCTGGGCGATCGTCCAGGCAACGACAAGTTGGGCGACGGTCGCCTCGAGTCCCGTCGCCATGCTCCGCAAGCTGTCGAGGAAGTCCTGGTTACGCCGCCACTCCTCCCCCTGGAACATCGGATACTTTCGCCGCGAGTCCTGGGGGTCGAACTGGTGATCGCGGGCGAGCTTCCCCGCGAGCAACCCCTTCATCAGCGGCCAATAGACCATCACGGCGATCTCGTTTTCCCGACACCAGGGAATCGATTCCTGTTCGATGCCGCGTTGGAGCATGTTGTAGGGCAATTGGACCGCAGCCAGCGGGCACACCTCGTGGAATCGCTTGAGCTCGGCGAGGCTAAGGTTCGACGCCCCCGCCGACCGCGTCTTCCCTGCGTCGATCAGTTCGCGAATCGCCCCCGCCGACTCCTCAATCGGGACATTGGCGTCGGGTGAGTGGAGATAATAGAGCTCGACGTGGTCGATCGCCATCCGAGCCAGGCTTTCGTCGCACTCGCGGTGGAGGGTGGCGGGACGCGCATCGTTCACCATGGCATCCCCCTCGTAGTGAATCCCCCCTTTGGTGGCAATCACCACGTGGTCGCGGCGCGAAGCAATCGCTCGCCCCACCAGTCGCTCGCTCGCCCCGCCAGGGCCATAGACGTAGGCCGTGTCGAAATGGTTAATCCCTAGCTCGATCGCCTTGTCCAAGGTCGCCAGACTTTCGGCCTCGCTTGTTCCCAAGGTCGTCACCCCCGCGATGGGCCAGCAACCGAGGGCCACCGAACTGACCTCGTAGGACGTCCGCCCCAAGGGGCGATAGGAGCATGGCGCCGAGGAGGGCTGGTTCGGCATGGGGTCGTTCATGTCGTCGCTCCGTGGGGAGATCTCGGGCGGGGGTCGTAAAGACAACAATCCACTGGACAAACGTCGTGGCTCGGTCCCATTGCTCCGAGCGCGGGGCGCTCGGCCCCGGGGGTCATTCGCTCGACCACCAGTTCGCGAATCATCCGCACAAACCGCGGGTGGGTCCCGACGGTGGCGGCCCGTGCCATCGGAACGCCGAGCTGTTCGCAGATTTCGCGGGCGGCAATGTCGAGATCGTAGAGGATCTCGATGTGATCGGAGATAAAGCCGATCGGCACGACGACGACGGCCCGTAGCGTCCCCTCCTCGTGAAGCTGATGCAACCGGTCCCCAATATCAGGCTCCAGCCATGGCTGTTGTGGCGGGCCGCTACGGCTCTGGTAGACGAGTTCCCACTCGTCGCGCCCGAGCCCTTTGGCAACAAGCCGGCAGGCTTCGCGTAGTTGGGCCTCGTACCGGCAATTTTCGGCCATCGCGAGCGGGATGCTGTGGGCGGTGAACAGCAGCGTCGCCCCTGCGCGATGCTCCGGCGGTAGCTCATCGAAGGCCCGCGCGGCATGCGCGATCGACGGCTCGATAAAACCGGGATGGTTGAAGAACACCCGGAGCTTGTCGATCGCCGGGGCCCTCTCCCCCACGACCTGTTGCGCCTCCGCGATATTCTCGCGATACTGGCGGCACCCCGAGTAGGAACTCATCGCACTGGTGACAAACGCCAGGGCCTGCCGCACACCCTCCTGGGCCATTTGCCCAATCGTCTCGGCGAGCAGCGGATGCCAGTTGCGATTCCCCCAATAGACGGGCAGCGAGATGCCGTGGGACGCGAATTCCGCCTCGATGGCCTGCTTGAGTTGCCGATTCTGCGCGTTGATCGGGCTGACTCCCCCAAACTGCCCATAATGCTCAGCCACCTCCAACAGCCGCTGGCGGGGAACATTTTTCCCACGCAGGACATTTTCGAGAAACGGGACGACCTCCTCCGGCCCCTCGGGCCCGCCAAACGAGACCAACAGCAGTGCATCGTACGGGGGAGGCATGGACAGATTGGGGAGAGAGGGGGACACCAAGCGAGCGAATGGCTCGGTGTAGTGTAGAAGGGAGCCACCACAGGGGCCAGCGCGTGCCGGCACCCCCCGGAGTGGAACGCTAGGACCCCAGGTCCCGAGCAGATATCCCTCTCTCGACGCCACGGGGAATAAGTGACCCCAACGGGGTTCGAACCCGTGTTGCCGGCGTGAAAGGCCGGAGTCCTAGACCACTAGACGATGGGGCCGTGGTGTTGCCCCCGAGGCGTCGCAAGGAGAGATGGCTCGACCGGCAGGAAGGTTCACCGCGAACGGCGAAACACAACATTCGATCTAGGCGAAGATATAAGAGGCAATGCCCTGAACGTCAACCCGACCCCCGTCATTTGCGGAGGTCAAAAACAAAAGAATGACCGCCCCATCCCAGCCGGCGAGCCGACAGGGGTGGCGATCGCACCGAAAAATCATTGCCCTGTTTCGGTGGGCATGGTGTTCGGGGCAGCGTGGTTGTCTTGATTTCGGCGGATAGCTTCGTAGACTTCGTTACGATGGACCGGCACCTCCTTGGGTGCTTCAACCCCCAACCGCACCTTGTCGCCGCGGATTTCCACCACGACGATCGTAATGTCATCGTTGATGACAATACTCTCGTTCTTTTTTCGCGAGAGCACTAACATAGTTTCGATTCCTTCGCGGAACGTTGCCGTCGTCGCTTGGATCACCTTCCCGATTGTTTGACAGGACTACCAGCCTGTCTCGGACCAAGCGATTCCCGTGCCGACCGCGCACAGCGGCCCGGCCCGGCAAACCTCCTTACTTCCACTCTACGTGCCATTGGCCGCTAGTCAAGCAATCATTGCAATTCTGGCCCCGATTTTGCCCAGCGCCACGGGACAAACCGCAATGCAGGACCCTTTCGGGCTTCTGAACTCTCAATTGAATTCGGCTTTCCGCAAGCATTTAGCGATTTCACCCACACCACCAAAGGACACCTAGTGCTAGCATTTTCGGCCCTTCCCACGATCGCCCCCAGCGCCCCGATTTGGCGCAACGAGCCCCCTCCTCCTGCTGAGCCTTCCTGATGTACTTCGATACGCACGCCCATCTCGACCAGGACGATTTCGAGGCCGACCTTCCTCAGGTCGTTGCCCGGGCACGCGCGGCTGGCGTCGACGAGGTCGTGCTGGTGGGAGTCACACCCGCCTCGAGTCGCCGCTGCATTGCCCTTGCCGCGGCGCACAAACTCCATGCGGCGGTGGGGATTCAGCCGAACTACGTCGCCGAAGTCGGCGCGGGGGCATGGGACGAAATCGTGGCCCTCGCGTGTCAGCCCGGTGTGGTGGCGCTGGGAGAAACCGGGCTCGATCGCTACTGGGACGACTCGACCCTCCCGCTGCAGCAAGACTATTTCGACCGCCACTTGCGACTCTCGCAGCAACTGGCGAAGCCCTTTATCGTTCACCTGCGCAATTCGGAAGCAGACATACTCGCGATGCTCCGCGAGGCCCGCCAGCGCGGACCACTCAGTGGAGTCATGCACTCCTACACAGGGACCGTTGCCGGAGCGCACGAGTGCATCGAACTGGGGCTCTCCATCAGCTTCGCCGGCATGGTGACTTACAAGAATGCCGACGCACTGCGTGAAGTCGCGGCCGCAATCCCGCGCGACAAGATCCTCATCGAGACCGATTCGCCCTATCTCTCACCCGAGCCAGTGCGAAAGATCCGCCGCAACGAACCGGCCCACGTGGTCCATACGTGCCGGCGATTGGCTGAAGCGCGTGGCGAAACGGTCGAAGAACTGGCGCGGGCGACGACCGAGAATGCCCGACGGTTATTCGGACTCGACGCGCGTCGCTAGACAGCTCGGCTACGGACAGGCCGGCACGGGGTAGCAACACGGGTCGACTTCCCCCACTCCAGGGCACTCGCAGCCCAGGGTATAGACTGAATCGACCAGGTTGTTCATCGCCCTGCGAGCCTGATATCGCCCGTCGCAGTGACAACAGCGGGGGCGCACTGGGTTGCAGTCGCGGCAAGGCTCGGCCGGTGGAATAGGGCCACCATGATAGACGCCGGGAGCGAGGCACTGACTCTGGCAGCAACCGGTGGTGGGGCAGACGAACTTACACCCCCCCTGCGTCGAGAGCAGGACGACTGTGAGAGCGATCAGAAGATGTCGAACAACCACCATCAAAGCTTGTGCCGCGGAACCGCGACTTCCCCCCCTCGAATCGATACGGAACTCGTGACCATATTGCGGCCAATCGAAGTCGCTCGGTTAGTGACAGTTGCAGGCGGGAGTTCCGCTCTGCGCGGCGGGGCCAACCCATTGGCCACAGCGATTGCAGGGATCACAGCAGCGGGGTGGATCGTTGTGCCACTCGTCCCAGTAGACTTCGCCGGTGCAGCCGGTATTGCCAAACAGCAAACCGAAGACTCCCCCTTCGCCGAAGAGCCCAATTCCACGGCCGCGCGACTTGCATCCCGCATCGCCACAGCCGCACGCCGGCTCGCACTCGCAGCCAGGTTCAACTCCGCACGAGGGGCCGACTCCGCAAGCTGGCTCGCAATCGCAACCAGGCTCCACCCCACAGGCCGGTTCGCAACCGCAGCCCGGTTCGCAGCCACAGCCGGGGTCCACGTCACAGCACTTTGGCCCTGTGCAAACGCAATAGGGAATATGTGGCGTGCCACCAGTCTTGAAGATTTGCCCCGCGTAGGAACGGCCATCGCAGCCATCGCCGCATGCCGAACCACACCCCATGCCGCGGTGGCCGCAGCAGCCAACGCTCAACAAGAGCGCGCAGCAAAGCCCCAAAAACGAATAGCGGGCAACCATGGCGACGGCCTTTCGCTTGCCTGACCTAGAAGCAGTAACGAGTTTCCCCCAGCGACCCCCTTCGCGGCGCACTCGCAAGCGAGGCGCTCACAACGTCGCTACACCCCCTCCTATCGACCGCTAGCAGGAGGGTAGTTGATAAAATCGGCACAATCGGCCAAAAACGAACTTGCTTCGCCACCAAGGAACCCCCGAAAGATGCCTCCCGCCGTCGACGTTGGCCCCTTCAACCATGCCGCGCTCAACACGCGCGACCTGGCCGCTAGCGTGCGGTTCTACGTCGAGGTGCTCGGCTTCCACGAAGTCCCCCGCCCCGGGTTCAGCTTCGCCGGTAGCTGGCTCTACCGCGACGGCCTCGGCATGATGCTCCATCTGATCGAGGATCAGCGTTTTCTTGTCGAGAAAACCAATATCGAAACGCGTGGCCACCATCTCGCCTTCCGCGTCGACGATTTCGACGAGGCCAGAAAAAGAATTACCTCGCACGGTATCGAATTCGTCGAGCGCAAGCTCCCCGACCACGGCTATCGGCAAATGTTCTTCCACGACCCCGACGGCAACGTCATCGAACTAGGAGAATGGCCGTCGGTGGAAGACATGGTGCAACTCCCCTGACCTCCGACCTCCGACCTCCGACCTCTCCTCCTCAACTACAGGAACACACATGACACGCGTCGGCATCGTCGGACTCGGTTTCATGGGAATGGTCCACTACCTCTCCTATCAAAAAGTGCCAAGTGCCAAGGTGGTGGCGATCGCTACCCGCGAGCCCGAACGCCGCGCCGGCGATTGGCGCGGCATCAAGGGAAACTTCGGTCCCCCCGGCGAGCAAATGGATCTCAGCGGTATCGACACTTACGAAACTCTCGAAGAGATGCTCGCCGGGACCGACCTCGATCTGGTCGACATCACACTCCCTCCCGCCGACCATGCCTGGGCCGCCACCACCGCGCTCGAACAAGGTAAAGCCGTCTTCTGCGAAAAGCCGATGGCCCTCCGAGCGGAGGACGCGTGCCAAATGCAAGCCGCTGCCACCCGAGCGGATCGCCCGCTCATGATCGGCCACGTCCTCCC
Organism: uncultured Planctomycetaceae bacterium; assembly: GCA_964650265.1. Lineage (GTDB taxonomy): Bacteria > Planctomycetota > Planctomycetia > Pirellulales > Lacipirellulaceae > CAZYQQ01. The sequence continues at coordinate 5,454 of CAZYQQ010000042.1, read as the reverse complement.
CTTCTTCCCCGAGTACACGTGGGCGCGCGAAGTGATCGCCAGTGGCGAGTATGGCAAGCTGCTCGGCGGTTCGTTTAAGCGAGTCATTTCCGAACCGACCTGGCTACCTCATTACTGGAATGCCGATCGCGTCGGCGGCCCAATGCTCGACCTCCACATCCACGACGCCCACTTCATCCGGCTACTCTTCGGCATGCCGACCAGCATCTCGACCACCGGCCGCGAGCGCAACGGCCTGGCCCAGTTCTGGCATTCGCAGTTTAGCTTCGCCAGTGGCGCCGTGGTCGAAGCCACCAGCGGCACCATCGACCAGCAGGGCCGCCCCTTTTTGCACGGCTTCGAAATCCACCTCGAACGAGCCACGCTCGCCTTCGAGTTCGCCGTGCTGGGGAGCGAGGGCCGGTACACCTGCCCCCCTACCCTGATTACCAACGAGGGCGCCGAGGAAGTGAAACTCGCAGGGGGCGATCCGATGGACTCGTTCGTTACCGAAATCGGCGAAGTCGTCCGCTGCGCGGCCTCTGGGGCCACGAGCGAAATCCTCGGCGCAGAACTCGCGCTTGACGCTATGAAGCTCTGCGAGCTTCAGTCGGAGAATCTCAAGGGCCGTTAGGAATGGGGTAATACAGTAAGTACAGATCGCCACGAGGCCCGCCTAGGAATCGGCGGTCCTAACGTGACCGATTAATTCTTCCACCGCTCCCATAGTTCCTGACAAATGATTGCCAAGCATCCAACCAGCGTAATACCACCGATTATTATTGGCCGCGATTCACCAAAAGCTATGCCAAACCCAATTAGCAACAGGCTACCGAGAATCAAAATGATAAGTTTGGGGTCCGTAAGCCTAATCGATGACACTGATTCTCCGCCGTTTTAGGCCCGACGTTCGGGTCGGAAGGAGAGGTACAGGTGTCGGGTGCCAGCAGAGTACGAAGTACGGAGAGTACACAGTACGGAGTAACGTTCCCGGCACCCAGCGCCTCTTCCAACTTCCAACTTACCCCATCTGCTTCACGATGGCCTCACCAAACTCGCTGCACTTCACCAACGCCGCCCCCTCCATCAGCCGCTCGAAGTCGTAGGTCACCGTGCGGGCGCCGATCGCGCCGTTCATCCCCTTGAGGATCAGGTCGGCCGCCTCGTTCCAGCCGAGGTAGCGGAACATCATCTCGCCCGAGAGAATCACGCTGCCGGGGTTCACCTTGTCCTGCCCGGCGTACTTGGGGGCGGTGCCGTGGGTTGCTTCGAAGATCGCGTGGCCGGTGTCGTAGTTGATGTTCCCGCCAGGGGCGATCCCGATGCCACCGACGCACGCGGCCAGGGCGTCGCTGATGTAGTCGCCATTGAGGTTCAAGGTGGCGACCACGTCGTACTCGGCCGGCCGGAGCAGAATCTGCTGGAGGAACGCGTCGGCGATCACGTCTTTGATGGTAATCGTCTTGCCGGTCTTGGGTGACTTGAGCACACACCAGGGACCGCCATCAAGCTCGGTGGCGCCGAAGTCCTGCTTGGCACACTCATAGCCCCAGTCGCGGAACGCCCCCTCGGTGAACTTCATGATGTTCCCCTTGTGGACCAGGGTCACCGAGTCGCGGTCGTTGTCGATGGCGTACTTGATGGCCGCCGTCACCAGCCGCCTGGTCCCCTCCCGCGAAACCGGCTTGATGCCGATGCCGGTCGACTCGGGGAAACGGATCTTCTTGTAAAGCGCCGGGAAGGCCTCCTGGAAGAAGGACTTCAGCTGCTGGCACTCCTCCGAACCCGCGGCGAATTCGATTCCGGCGTAGATGTCCTCGGTGTTTTCCCGGAAGATCACCATGTCGGTCTTCTCCGGCTCCTTCACCGGCGAGGGGACCCCCGTGAAGTATTGGACCGGCCGCAGGCAGACATAGAGGTCGAGCACCTGACGCAACGCCACGTTGAGCGACCGGATGCCGCCACCAACCGGCGTCGTCAGTGGTCCCTTGATCCCCACCAGCAGCGAGCGGAAGGCGTCGAGCGTCTCGTCGGGGAGCCAGTTGCCGGTCTGGTTGAACGCCTTCTCGCCCGCCAGGACCTCGTGCCATTCGAGTTTGCGGCTCCCCCCGTATGCCTTCTCGACCGCCGCATCGAACACCCGCTGGCTCGCCCGCCAGATATCGGGACCCGTGCCGTCCCCCTCAATGAAGGGGATGGTGGGGCGATCGGGGACCTGGAGCTTCCCCTGCTGCATCGTGATCGGGGTTCCGGCTTGGCTCATGACACCTCTTCCTCTCTGACAACGCTGTGCGGATGAAATCTGCGGTCCCACGCGGGGAGACCGGAAGACAGCCGCCGATTTTCGGCACCACTACCCCCAGGGTCAATGGCCAACACAAGGAACCAGCCCCTGACCTCCGACCTCTGACCTCCGCCCCCCAACCTCCAACCAATTCCAAAAAAGTTGGCCCCACGCCCTTTGGCAAGTTGTTTCCCGAGGGATGTCAGGGGACAATCAATTCCTCTCCACCGGTGGCGGCCGGGCTGACCCCCAACATCCAGCACAAGGACTGAACCCATGGTCTCTTCCCCTCTTGATCGGCGTCGCTTCCTCACCACCACCGGCCTCTCGGCGGCAGCCGCCCTGACCCTCAGCCCCACGCGACTCTGGGCCGAGGAGCCCACCGAGAAAGAAGCCGCCGAGGAGAAGACTGAGAAAAAGCCCCTCTACCGCATCTCACTGGCCGAATGGTCGCTCCACCGCACCCTCCAGGCGGGCAAACTCACCAATCTCGACTTCCCCAAGGTCACCAAAAAGGACCTCGGCATCGACGCGGTCGAGTACGTCAACGCCTTCTTCAAGGACAAGGCGGAGGATAAGGAGTACCTCAAGGAGCTCAAACAACGCTGCGACGATCTCGAAGTCCGCAGCCTGCTCATCATGTGCGATGGCGAGGGGCACCTGGGTGATCCCGACGAAGCGGCCCGCAAAAAGGCGGTCGAAAACCACCATCGCTGGGTCACCGCGGCCAAGTTCCTGGGATGCCACTCCATTCGGGTTAACGCACATTCGAGTGGTAGCTACGAGGAGCAGCGCGACCGTGCCGCCGACGGCCTATCGCGACTCGGCGACTTCGCCGACCAGCACGGGATCAACGTGATTGTCGAGAACCATGGCGGGCTCTCTTCCAACGGCAAATGGCTGAAGGAGGTCATGGAACTCGCCGGTCGTCCCAACGTCGGGACCCTCCCCGACTTTGGCAACTTTGGCGACTACGACCGCTATCAAGGGGTCAAGGAACTGATGCCCTACGCCAAGGGAGTGAGTGCCAAGAGCCACGAATTCGACGCGGAAGGAAACGAGAAGCGGACCGACTATCGGAAGATGATGAAAATCGTGCTAGCAGCCAAGTTCAACGGGTACGTCGGCATCGAGTGGGAAGGAGCCAAGCCGGACGAGATGGAAGGGATCCGCCTGACGAAAAAACTGCTCGAGCGGGTTCGCGACGAGCTGACGAAAGAAATGGCCGAAGAGCAGGCCGCGGCCTGATTGGCCCTTGCCCAACGCCCCTGCCAAATCGGCAGAGAGTTATTTTCTCTTGAACACCGCCTCAAGCCGATGGTGAGCTCGACTCGCCATCGGCTTTTTGCTACACCTCGCCCTTCGCTTGGTTCACCTTGAGGAAAAATCTTCAAGATTGTCATTTTTGCTAGGCAATTCAGGAGATTTTTGGCATCTGGGCTACCAGTTCCACCAACTGGACACCCGGGCCAAAGGGAATTTTGCGATGCACAGTTTTTGTGCATGCCTCGGCTGCTTAAGGGTCGGGCACCCCCTGCTCGCAAATAGGCACCGCACCCGAATCGACGTAAGTGCAAGCATTGCAAGGACCTGCAAGCACGCGCTTGACAGCATCGGAAGATGGGTTCGAACGCGGGCCGGATGTGTGCCCCACGAGATTTCCAATCAAGCACTACTGGAAGGAGACGAGTGCCATGATCACTGAAAAAACCCACAATCCTCGCTACCAAGAGGTTCTCAGCGCGGCCCAACAGATGGTGGATCCCAACACCGACTGGGTCACGTTTTTCCGCAAGGTCATGGGGGTCGACGGGGTTGTTCGCAAGGCCTTCCCCACCCTCGAAGAGCTTTCGGAATTCGAAAAGAGCGACGAGTACGCCACCATCCAGCGGATCGTGGTCAAGCTAAGAGAGAAGAAGGGGAGTAACGACTCCGAGACCGAACCGACCCGGGTCATCACGGTGCGGCTTCCCAAGAGCATGCACGAGTACCTGCAGACCGAAGCCCACGACATGCGAACCAGCATGAACAAGCTCTGCATCTCGAAGCTGCTGCAGGTGGTCGAGCAGGACATGATCCCCAACGAGCGGACCTCTCCAGCCCGCCGCCGTGCTAGCAGCCCCGCCCCGCAGAACTCCGCGGTCAGCAGCAACGCCAGTACAAATGGCGAGGCCCAGGCCAACCGCTTTGCGGCATCGAACCCCGCCCCGTCGTTCAAGACATACTAAGTCGCGAACGTACTGAGTCGCGAAGTGCCGCCTGGCACAACCGACGGGACAGAATCGAACTGACGCAGCCCCGCCCTCGCGCGGGGCTGCGTTTTTTTATCGTGGGGCACGCTTCCAGCGTGCCAAAGGGGCGCGTAGCTCGGGTTCGTTTGCCGGGGCAGCTTGGGGGATGAGTCAACGTATCCCCCGGGCAGACCTCTGGGGTCAAGGGAATGCCGTTGCACGGTCAAGGTTCGGGATTTCGCAGACTCCTCCCCGACAGGCCTGGCCGAATCGAGTTCACTTGCGCCCGCTGACTGGTAGTTCTCCTCCGATTGCTCTCCACCTTTCCTCTCCTCGCGGAAACGCAGTTACGACTGTCGGCTACAGGGCGGTAACGTTACCCTGGCAGGGACTTCCACCCTGCTGTTCAAACGCCTTCACGGCGCACTGGGACGATTCTCTGAATCGTCGGCGGTGCCGGCCAGCGTTGCGTCGGGAAGTCGTCCACCAGAGCAGCGCGGCGTGCGACTCCGGAGCGAGTTTTTTCAGGGAGATCGGAGGATGCGGAGAGAAGACCACAAAAGACCACAAAACAAGACACTCAACATTTCCCCCCACTTTTTCCCAAAAACCCGCTTGACACCCGCCCGGACATCTGTACATTTGGATGCTAGCACTGATGTCCACCATGTTTTTGAGGGGAAAACGCCATGGCCGCCTGCCCGCGTCGCGAAATCGTCCGTAAGGGGGAGCCGGGGATTTACCACGTCTGGACCCGGACCGTCCGCCAGGCCTTCTTGTGCGGGCGGGACTTGGTCACCGGCCAGGACTATAGTGCCCGGCGGATTTGGATTCGGGAATTCCAGCAGGTGCTGGCCGGGATTTTCGCGATCGAAGTCGCCTTTCGGGCCGAAATGTCGAACCACCTGCACCTCGTCTTAAAGGTCCAGCCCGAGGTGGTCCCCCACTGGTCCGATATCG
>CAZYQQ010000041.1:0-44898 GCA_964650265.1 uncultured Planctomycetaceae bacterium | reverse complement strand
TTCGCTCGTCGAGGGTCAGCTCGCTCATCCAGCCGTCGGGTGAAGCGTCGACCTGTTTCCGAACAAACCACGCCAACTCACTACCCTCGCTTGGATGCCGGTGGCCTCGACCCAACTCGCCAGCCGGAATGCCTGCGGAGGCCAACGGTTACGACGAATTTACTTTCGGAATCTGGACATTTTCTGAACAAGTCGTGGCCCCCCGAGTATACCTCGGAATGGTTCGATCCATCCTACTTGGTCGAAAGACATTCTTTTCCTGCTGGGCAATTCTCTGCTGGCGAGTGGGTTTCCGGCCAAGATCGAGAAGGTGACCGTGGAGTTGAAATAGCCGAACGGGTGCCCCCCTGTCGCCCGAATCGTTGGCCAGGGACAATCGATGAAGCGTGTTCTTTTGTTAGAGGTGCCTGCATGACTTGCTCCCATCGCGTGATCGTGATGGCCGTGTCGTTGTCCGTATTTTTTCGCGGCCCCCTCGATACGACGAAGATCAAATACCTGAAGCAATCGTCCTCCACCGTGCATCGAGTGCCGTCGTGGTTTCCGGTCCGGATGGACATCAAACTTTAACGAGGAACACTCCAATGTTTCAACGAATAGGCTCTTGGCTCTTGGCGGCCGTGATGCTTTGGTGCCAAACGACTCTGGCACTCGCTGCCGATCAGCCGAATATTCTGGTCATCATGGGCGATGACATCGGCTGGTTCAATCCCAGTTGCTACAACAGTGGGATCATGGGCTACCGCACGCCCAACATCGACCGCATCGCGACCGAAGGGGCGCGCTTTACCGACTGGTACGGCCAGCAAAGCTGCACCGCCGGGCGCGCGGCGTTCGTTACCGGACAGTCGCCCATTCGTACCGGGCTGACCAAAGTCGGTCTGCCAGGCTCCGATATTGGGCTGCAACCCGAAGACCCCAGCGTTGCCGACTTCATGAAAAACCTCGGCTACGCCACCGGGCAGTTCGGCAAGAACCATCTCGGCGACCTCAACAAGTTCCTGCCCACTGTCCACGGTTTCGATGAGTTCTTCGGCAACCTCTACCACCTCAACGCCGAGGAGGAGCCGGAGAATCCCGACTACCCGAAGGAGCCCGAATTCAGGAAGAAGTTCGGCCCGCGCGGCGTCATGCACTGCTGGGCAACCGACACCGACGACGCCACCGTTGACCCGCAGTTCGGCAGGGTCGGAAAGCAGAGGATCGAGAACACCGGCCCGCTTACCGTCGAACGCATGAAAACCATCGACGACGAGTTTACCAAGGCCGCGATCGACTGGATCGACAAGCAGGCCAAGGCCGACAAACCGTTCTTCTGTTACTACAACTCGACGCGCATGCACGTCATCACGCACCTCAAGAAGGAAAGCGAGGGCAAGACGGGCCTGGGCGTCTATCCCGACGGCATGGTCGAGCACGACGCGCACGTGGGCGAGTTGCTCAAGAAACTCGACGACCTCGGCATCGCCGACAACACCATCGTCGTCTACACCAGCGACAACGGCGCCGAGCTGGTGAGCTGGCCCGACGGCGGCACCACGCCGTTCCGAGGCGAGAAGGCCACCAACTGGGAAGGCGGCTTCCGCGCGCCGACGCTCATCCGCTGGCCCGGCGTCATCAAGCCCAACACGATCATCAACGACATCTGCGCTCACGAAGACCTCATCCCCACCTTCGCCGCCGCCGCGGGAGAACCCGACCTCGTCGCGAAAGTGCTGAAGGGATACGACGCGAACGGCAAGACCTTCAAGGTCCACCTCGACGGCTACAACCTCATGCCGTTCCTCAAGGGCGATGTGAAAGAGTCGCCGCGCAAGGAGTTCATCTACTGGTCCGACGATGGCGACCTGATGGCGATCCGCTACGACATGTGGAAAACCACGTTCATGGAGCAGAACACGGCGATGTCTCCCGAAGCGCCCGTCGGCGTGTGGCAGGGCCAGTTCATCAAACTGCGCCTTCCGAAGCTATACAACCTGCGCACCGACCCGTTCGAGCGCGGCCCGGAGAGCATCTACTACGGCGACTGGATGTTTCGCCGCGCGTTCGTCCAGGTGCCGATGCAGGCGTTCGCCGCCAAGTGGCTGGAGAGCTTCAAGGAGTTCCCGCCACGGCAGAAGCCGGCATCATTCAACCTTGACGAGGTGATGCGAAAGATGTCCGAGGCGCAGGGCATCAAGTAGCGTTCGCGTTGCAGTTGGATGCGCGAGCGAGAGTTTTAGGCGAGCACATTGTCGCCTTATCGACCGGACGGTATGATGCTGACACCTTGCAATCGGACGTTGCATAGGTCTAGTCCATGCACGGGCGACCGAATTGGCCAGAATCGGCCGACTTTGTGCCAGCCCGAGCGTTCTTGATGGGAGCCTCTGTCATGCAAGTATCTCACACGTTTGTCGTGGTCGGAATATGTCTCGCGGCAGCGGCCGGTTGTACGGTGCCCTCCCCTTCCACCGATTCCACGGAGCAGGAGGGCGCCGATTCGCACGGCTGGATCAGCACGGAGACGGTCGAAACGCCCTACGGCAATTTCGAGTTCAAGAACGGATATCCCACTCCCGCGGCAGCGGATGCGCTACTCGATCAGCTCAAGTTCAATCGCGCCGTCGAGGTGTATCTCACCCAGATGCCGGCCGTTTCGATTGCCGCGGAACATCGCGGCCTGGCGGACTTCGGGGCAAAGCGTCCCCATCAAATCATCATCTGGGAGTCGCTGATGGACGCCCAGACGATCCTGCTCACGCCCAACACCGAGACGGTCTATGCGCTGGGGCATCTGGACCTCAAGACGGATGGGCCGACCGTCGTGGAAGCGCCGCCGAAAATGCTCGGCTTCGCGATGGATGCACTCCAGCGCTACCTCGTGGACATCGGTCCCCTCGGGCCGGACAAGGGGCAGGGCGGAAAGTATCTCTTTCTCCCACCGGGCTATACGGGTGACGTGCCCGAGGGGTACTTCGTCGCCAGGTCGCCCACGTACACCGTCGGTTTTGGAGTGCGCGGCTTCATGGTGGACGGGAAGACCGATCAGGCCGTCGCGCTGATGAAGCAGATCAAGGTTTACCCACTGGCCAAGTTGGAAGGCGGAGCGCCGCCAATGGAATTCCTTGACGGCTCGGGGCAGGCAATCAACACCGTCCACCCCGACACCATCCTGTTCTTCGAGATGCTCGCCCAACTCGTCAATGAAGAGCCTGCCGACATCTTCTCGCCGATCGAGCGATTTCAGATGCAGGCGATCGGCATCGAGCACGGCAAGCCATTCAATCCCGATGCCAAGACTAGGGCAATGCTCTCCACCGCCGCCCGCACGGGGTCCGCGATCGCGCGGGCAAATAGCTATGCCTCGCCCGCTGCTGACACGTACTTCTACCCGGACGGCAAGTGGCAGTTCGTTGGCGACGTGCCGTACAACTTCGTGAAGGAGGGCGTGCCGGATGTCGACCGCCGGGCTTACGTCTATTACATGGCGCTGGGCAATTCGCCGGCAATGATGGAAAAGAATATCGGCGTCGGCTCGTACTACTTGTGGACGTATAAAGACGCCGCCGGCGACTTTCTCGACGGCGCGAAAAACTACAGGCTGCACATCCCCGCCAACGTGCCGGCGAAGGATTTCTGGTCGGTGCTGGTCTACGACTCGCTGAGCCGAAGCGAGTTGCAGAACAGCCAGAAGTTCCCCTCGGTCAGCAAGTACGGCGATCCCAAGGCCAACGCCGACGGCTCGATTGACGTCTACTTCGGGCCGACAATGCCCGCCGGGCAGGAGAAGAACTGGGTCGAAACCGTACCGGGGAAAGGGTGGTTCCCGATCTTCCGTTTTTACGGTCCGCTTCAGCCGCTCTACGACAAGACGTGGAAGCTCAATGACATCGAGCAGGTGGAGTGACCACCAAAATCCGAATACCGACATCCATGCGATCTTTTCGACACTTACCAGCCAACGTGCCAGATTTCGAGTCAATGTTGAAACAAAGACACCGAGGCCAACCAAGCTATCCAGCCGCCTAACTCCCGATCTAAGCCTGAGCTTTCGACTGGAGACAAGTCATCCAAGAAATGGAGAGTCCCCCATGACCAATCGACACTTCAAGATGCTGGCTGCTTGCCTCCCATTCGCGTTGGTCGCGATCGTCCTCCCCAGTCTGGCTTTCGGCCAGGACGACCCGCTGCCATCGTGGAACGACAGCGCCGCCAAGGCGGCCATTGTTTCGTACGTGGCCAAGGTGACCGAGGAGGGGTCCCCCGACTTCATTCCGCTGTCCGAACGGATCGCCGTGTTCGACAACGACGGGACGCTTTGGCCCGAGAATCCCGTGCCGTTTCAACTGGCCTTCGCGCTCGACAACCTGAAAGACCAGGCGGCGAGGAACTCCGCGCTGCGAGACGACCCGCTCGTGAAAGCCGCGCTCCAGGGGGACACCGCCGCGCTCCTGGCCGATCATTACAAGGGACTGTTCCACATCGTCGGCCTCACTCACGCGGGCATGACGACCGAGCAGTTCGACGCCCGCGTCAACGACTGGCTCAAAACCGCCAAACACCCACACTTCGACCAGCGCTACGAAGAGTGCGTCTATCAACCGATGATCGAGGTCCTGGCCTACCTCCGCGCCAGCGGCTTCAAGACGTTCATCGTTTCCGGCGGCGGGGCCGATTTCATGCGCGTCTGGAGTGAACGAGTTTACGGCATTCCCCCGGAACAGGTCATCGGATCGAACGCCCGCACGAAGTTCGAGTTTCGCGACGGCAAGCCGGTCCTGGTCAAGACGACGGAAGAGGTCTTCGTGGACGACAAGGAAGGGAAACCGGTCGGCATCCACCAGTACATCGGCCGCCGACCCGTGATGTGTTTTGGCAACAGCGACGGCGACAAGGCGATGATGGAGTACACGACCATCGGCAACCCCCGCCCCAGCTTCGGCCTGATCGTCCACCACACCGACGCCGACCGGGAATATGCCTACGATGCGAATCCGAAGAGCAGCGGCAAACTCGTCGAAGCGCTGACCGACGCCCCCCAGCGCGGGTGGATCGTTGTCGATATGCGGCGGGACTGGAAAAGAGTGTTCGGGTTCGAACCATGAGATCGCTACGGATAGCGATTATTGCACTTGGAACAACATCACGATCCAGTCCGCAAAATCACGATCCAGTCCGCAAAAGAAAACGGCGATGTCCGTCACGGTGGGACGAGGACTTTACTGTTGATCGCAGGATGGGTCGCCCCGCCACGCAAGACTCGCTTATGCCTGTTGGCCAACTCCACCGGGTAGGATTGGCTACCTACTGGGCTGCTTCGCAAGGTTTCGGATGATGTCGTCCGTTACATCATCGTCCTCCTTTCTCGGGCCTCGTGGCGCAACGTGTCTTGATTGGGTCGGGGGCATTTTAGTTGCCGAAGTGACTAGACTCTATATCCGCCGCACAGAGTTCACTACGGACCCTTCGCGTCAAGCTCTGCTCTCTCCATTATTTCCGACGACAGTCCCCCCCGAGAAGCTTTCCTAAAAGTCGTTCCAGCGGCGTCGAGAACTGCCTTGAGTTCGGCCTCTCTGTCCCGAAAAGGGATCTCGTCATCAGAGTATCCGACCTTATACGTGTAGTCACTTCCCGAGTAGATAACCATTCCCGGCTTGTCATCGCGCACGATAGCGAGGAACAGGTCAAAACCTCGATCGCCTGTCCCAAGACTCAGGTGGTTGTAGTAGTAAGATGCTTGATCGTGCGCTCCTGGTAATTCGTAAGGCGTTACCCACCAAAAGACATTGGCATTACCTGTATCGGCATTACCTGCGCGAGTGCGCCTCCCGGTGTAGTATGAAGCAGTAAACTGCCGCTGCTCAGACGCCTGCTCTATGGCCTCAAGTTGAGAAAGGAAAGGCTGAGGACAGAGACGAAGGTCGCCGATGACGAGAACATGGTCCCCTTTGCCAAGCTTCGCAAATCCGCGCTTGAGCACTGTGCTCTGCAACGTCTCTGGAACTTCCAATCCATTCCATTCAATAATCGCGTGATTTCCCTTCTTCGCATCAGTGGGCGAAATACGTATCACGGTGAGCTGATTTTCTGCCGGAGGCTCGGCGAAACAGCTTCCATTCGCCAAGTGCAAGCACAGAACTACCACGGCGACGGAAATACGTGACGACATAAAGCTCTCCTAATCTAAACCAAAGAGAAACCCCAGCCATTCAACTTTCCCATCCTATCGTTCACTCCCCCCCCGGTCAACAAAAACAGCCCTGCCACCGCCTCGAAGACCACTCCCACCGTCAAGGACGAGCATGGAGAGCGCCAAAGCGGGGCGCCAGCGCGCTAGAGGTGCGCAAAGAAGTTGAATTCGATCGCCACGTTGGTAAACAGCCGGCTGTACTCTCTTTCGTGCTTTCGAGCTTTCGTGATCCTGAATGACCATCGTAGCGATTCGTCGTCCGAGGGGTACTACTTTGGTGAGGATCACGAAAGCGCGAAAGGACGAAAGTCGGATGGTCGTGGGACAAGCTCCCTTGCCCAGGCACTTTGCAGCGGTTGACAGGCGTCGTGGGGAGGCAGTGTCTTGTTGGTGGCACCTCGCTGACGCTTCGGGTTACGATTGTGGGACGATTTTCCAAATCGTCCGCAGCGCGGACGCGGACTGCCATTTCAGGCGTGCTTGCAGGGAAGGTTGGTTGGCACGGCCCCGCATAGATTCGCTGTTGTGCCTCGAAGTAGGTCCGCGTTCGCTGAACCGGACCTTGCGCGCGTGGAGAGTTTGGACTCTCTTCAAGGTTCCATCCGGCAGATGGAACCTACATGGTCTTTGACATTCTCATCCGTGGCTAAAACCTGCCGCCACCCCCTGTTCATCCTTCATCGCGCGGAAGCACCGCCGAAAAATCGCGAAACACCCCTTCTCCATTCCCCCCGACCCGCACGCCAACCGTCCCTCGGGTGTAGTCGCCATCCATAGTTTCCATCAGCATCTTTTCGCCCCAACCGACCGATATGCGGTCTCCCATGGCTCGCAGCCTCAGGCGCCCGGGCAGCGTAAGGCCCCCGTCCAATTCCCCGATCCCAATCAGCGACCAGTCCTCGCCATCGAACTTACCGATCACAATTTTTGCCTCCGTGGGCCGCACGGCGGCCATGTACCCCCGCAGGCGATGGTGACCAACTCCGGCCCCAGTCACACGGACCAATAGGCCCACCTCCCCTTGCCCTTCCACTTCGCCAATCTCCACGCTCACTTCGACATCCGTCCAATCGGCCCCCGCGACCAGGAGCTTCTCCCCCGACCGATAAGTATTGACCGGCAGTCGCGGGGTGTGCCCCAGCCGGAGCCCACCGTCGACATGGGAGAGGAACTGGTGATGCCCATAAAAATCCCACCCTGCGAGGCTGGCTGGCTCGGCCAACGAGGATGCGAGGGGCAATGCCACCTGGCGGACGGGTGAACCGCTTGGTTCGGTCAGCGGCAGACCAGCAGCAACGGGCTCGCCAAGTTGAGGCCTCCCTTGAGGATCGAAGGTAAAGGGTTGCGCGTGGATGGCCCGCCGCCAACCTCCCTCGCGATCTTGCTTGACATGGTAGACGTGCCACCATTCGCTCCCGTCGAGCGACTGGACAAAACAGGAATGCCCCACCCCATAGGTCGACTCAGTGGAGGCGAAGACCGGCTCGGTGTGTTTCTTCCAGCTTGCCGGGTCGAGCGGGTCGCTCCCCACGAGTTCGAGCAGGCCGAGTTTGTAAGTCGGGAGCCAACTGGCGGCGGTCGAGTAGGTCACAAGGACGCGACTCTCCGACGGCACGATTTGCGGGGCTTCGTGAAGACCACGGCTCTCGCGACGTTCCTCCGTCCGTTCCCAGAGGTAATCGTCGTTGTCGCAGAGGAGGACTCTTGGGCCTCCGAGTTTTGTCGGCGAGGCGAGTGGCGCGATGTAGAGATATTGCTGGTCGGTACCCGGCGCATCCCATCCCGACCAAAGGGCGTAGCGCTTCCCCTGGTGCTCGAGGACCGTCATGTCGATTGCCCAGATGTTGGGGCTGAGCCCATCGGGCCCGTCACCCGTCGCCATTGGTCCATGGAGCGTATAGGGACCGAGCGGATCGGCTCCTTCCGACTCGAGAACGTAGGTCAGATGATTCTCGTTGCGGCCGTCGGAAGCGGCGAAGTAGATGTACCAGCGACCGTCGAGGTGATGGAGTTCGGGTGCCCAGACCTCCTTGCTGAAGGGGCCCGACCTGGGAGCCCTCCAGACGACGTGCCGCTCGCCGAGCGAGGTCAACTGAGGCGAAACCCAGATCGCGATGCCCCGATTCCCCTCCGACTGGCACCACAGATAGCGATTGGCGTTGGGATCGCGCACGACCCACGGGTCGGCCCCCTCGGCAAACGGATTGACGAACTCTCCCACGGGGAGATCGCGGCCACGGGCCACGTCGGTCGCTTGGGCCAGGAGCCGGTTGGACGGGACCTCGAGCAGAGTTGCCAAGGCAGCCAATGCCAGCAGATATCGGAGGATGCGCATCGCAGTGACTCGGCAACTAGGTGTGGAAAACGCTCGTCGGCACGAACCGGCCGCAGTCGCTCCATGATAGTTGCCGCGATGCGCCCAAGGTACCCCATGCGCCGAACCCGCTTCGGCAAGTTCGCTCGGTCCGCTTAGTCGAAAGCTTGCTGGAGCGCGTGCCGCGCCTCGCCACGGATGCGGCACGGTTCGACCTTCTCGACGTAAATCCGCAGGTCGTGATGGAAGGGGTGTTGATCCCGCAGGAAGTCGAGCAGGTCGTCGGCCACCTCATCGTTGACGATGGCTTCGATGCGGCAGTGGCCCCACGCCCCCTCTCCCGAGTGACTCGCGTCGCCATTGAGAAGCGAGTGATACGGCACAACGGTGTACCCCTCCACTCCGAGTTCGGCGAGTTTCGCGTGGAGCAAGGACTCGAGTTCCATGCGACCGACCACCGTGACGCGCTGCATTCGGGCCGAGGTTTTGACCCGGGCCGCCAATTTGTGCGAGGAAAGCTGCTTGTGCCGCTCGAGCCCCGAGAGTTCGAGACGGAGGCCGGCGTCGTGAAAATCTCCCTGCAGTTGGTGGAGTTTGTCCATCACGCTGTGGTCGACAACACGGGTTTTGGCAAGGTCGAGCCGCACATGGCGTCCTTCGACCAGTCCCAGTCGGACGAGCTGGCGGCGGAAGGCAATCCAGTTGCTGAAGATGGCCGAATGATGGGCGCGGACAACGGCCGAGTTGTCACCCACCAATTCGACGTCGAACGAGGGCTTGAAAAGCGACCGGACCGGCACTCCGTTCCAAAGATGAACGATCAGCTCGACTCCGATGCCGATCAGAATGCCCCACAAGAGATCGGTCGCCAACACACCAACGAAGGTCGAGACGAAAATCAAAAGCTGTTCCGGCCCAATGTGGTAGACGTGGCGGAATTCCTTGGGATGAGTCAGGCGATAACCCGTGAAGATCAACATTGCCGCCAGGGCGGCGAGCGGGATGCGATGGATGACGGTGGGAATGAGCGCCACGCACAACAGCAGGAAGATGCCGTGCCACAGATCGGCAAAGCGGGTCCGCGCGCCATTGTCGATGTTGGCCTTGCTGCGGACGATTTCCGAAATCATGGGAAGCCCGCCAATCATCGAGGAGGCCAGGTTGCCGACCCCCACCGCCAACATGTCGCGATCGAGATTGGTCTTCCGCTTCCAGGGATCGATAATGTCGACCGCCTTGGCCGACAACAGCGACTCCAGACTGCCGATGACAAAAAACAAGCCGACCCATTTGAGGGCTTCCCCCAGATGGGGACCCGTGAACACGGAAAAATCGGGGAACGTGACGAAATCGAGCAGGCCGAACATGCGGTCGGGCATGTCGACCAGGTAGGCCTCCCCCACCTCGTACTTATGACCATTGAAGCTGTACTGATGGGTATGGAGCAAATCGAAGTACATGCCCATCGGCACGGTCACCAGGATGACGACCAGCGCGGCGGGGACCGATTTGAGCGCCTTGGCCCGCGCTTGCAGGGTTGGCCAAAGGAACATGATGAGCACTCCGACGAGACCAATCAGGGCGATCTCGGGATTCAATTCCCTGAAGTAGGTGGGGATTTCCCTGACCATCTCCAGCGGTTCTCCCCCCCCTTGCGCCCCTAGGGCAACCGGAATGTGCTTGATGATAATAATGACCCCGATGGCCGCGAGCATGCCATGCACGGCCGACAATGGGAAAAATTCGCCCAAGATACCGGCGCGCAACACGCCGAACACCACCTGCAGCACCGCGGCGGCAACCCCGATGGCAAGGACCATGCGGTAGGCGTTCGGGTCGCCCACGCCACCGAACGACTCGATGGCCCCCGCGACGATCACAATCAGGCCCGCGGCCGGTCCTTTGATCGTCAGCTCCGAATTGCTGAGGAATGTCGTGATAATCGCCCCACAAATCGCGGTGAACAGCCCGGCGATGGGAGGAAAACCGCTGGCCCGGGCAATTCCCAGGCAGAGGGGAAGAGCGATCAGGAATACCAGGAATCCGGAAACAATGTCGTAACGAAAATACCTGGTGAAGCCAGCCAGGTTGCCCTGCGGCTTTTCCGACGTTTCCGAGGCCGACGCCTTACCGTTTGCGGACATAGGTTGTTTTCACTCAGTTAGGGAAACAGAGGCGCGGCTCACCAGGTGGTTGCCGTGGTCATCATCAGGGTTTGCCGCCTGGCGCCTGGAGAGGAGTTGTTTGGCCGTGTCGTAGCGCGACGCCACGCCGGGCTGGGGAAACAGCCCTCCCCCCAGCACCAGGAGCGTGAGCGTAAGAACGGCCAACTTCTCGGGCCAGCGGGCCACAATCGACATCGAACTTGTGTGCTCGGGTCCCGTGAAGAGCCGAAAGTAGGCACGCAACAAGGCGATGCCATTGAAGGCCATCGAAGTCACCACCAGTACCGCCACCACCGGGCTAACGCGAATCGCCCCTTCGACCAATAGTTCGGTCGCGACGAAACCGATCGTCCCCGGAAATCCAATGCTCGATAGCCCGGTGAGCAGGAAGAAGACGGCCAGGGTGGGCATGTGGCGATAGAGCCCATGATATTCGGCGAGACTGCGGTACCCGACACGCGATTCGATGGCTCGCAGGGTGAGTCCCTGTCCCAACAGGGTCATGGCGACCGCGATCCAGACGCAGAGCGAGGCGGTGACACCAATCGGATCGGACGACTGGAGCCCGACCAGGACGAGCGAGGCGTTACTGAGGAACAGGTAGCACAAAAATCGTCGCGCGTCGCGCTGGATGGTGGCCATTGCGCTGGCGTAGAGCGCGGTGACGATCGCACCGATTCCCATGACATGCATCACCCACTCCGGGGCGATTGGCAGCAGAATACGGAAGGCGACGTAGACCGAGGGCATCGGGACCACGAACAACAGGGCCGTTCCTAGCGTCCCCTTTTCGAACAGGTCGGTCACCCAGCAGTGGAAGGGGGCCACGCCACAACGGATGAGCACCCCAGCGAGCATCATGCCCAACCCCACCTGCCGCCAAGGTCCGTCAACTGGTCCATAGTCCACGATCCCCCAACCACCCGCCAGCAACACCAGACTCAACCCGATGTGGAAGGTGAAGATTCGTGTCCCGCGACCGCGGGAGTAGAGTTCGAGCCATGGGGGAATCGCCCTCAAGGCAAGGAGCACGATCAACTCGCGCGGCGACTGGCAACAAAAAATGGCCAGTTGCAGCGACAACGAGACCAAGGTCCAGCCGAAAGGCACCTGCTTGATTTTGGCGCGCAGCGTCGCGACGGCCAGCAGGAAATAGAGCAAGGCGGCAAGCGGCAACAACGGTGTACTGAGACCATCGATCATCACCCCCCGGAAT
Source organism: uncultured Planctomycetaceae bacterium (assembly GCA_964650265.1). Lineage (GTDB taxonomy): Bacteria > Planctomycetota > Planctomycetia > Pirellulales > Lacipirellulaceae > CAZYQQ01. The sequence goes on along the minus strand of CAZYQQ010000041.1, from coordinate 33,031 downwards.
CCCTGTGACAGGTCGGTGGCGGCCCAGGGACCGGCCGCTTCGGGTTGGCCGAGCAGGAAGAAATCGGCGCATGCCCCGATCGTCAACAAAAGTGTCACCCCCATGACACCGATGGTCCAACGGCGCGCCGCTTCGGCATCACGCCGGCGCGCGACGACGATCCCTCCCAACAAAGGGAGGAGAATGGCAAGTTCGAGCCAGGGAAATCGGAGTTCGGCCATGTGAGCAGGCAGAGTTGGAGTTATTGATGCGGATGAGGTCTAGAGGCGAAGTTCTTCCACGATCTCGTGATGGGCGAGTAGCGGCTCCGGCACCTCCTCCTTCCTGCCGGAAAGGAAAGTGGTCCATCGCCGCTCACACGCCTCGCAGTGCCGCAAGGCCCCCTGAAACGGGCCGACGACGTAGGTGTCGAGCAGGCCATCGAGGTAACCGCGTTCCATGGCGAACCGGTAGAGCCACAACCGCACGCCGCGCGGGAGATAGCGGTCCCACCAACTCGCTTCGAACAAGAGTGGGCCACCGATGGCATCCTCCAGCGTTTGATAGTCGTGCAACAGCGTCGGCGCCCGCAACAACTGGAGAGTCCGCAGGGACGCATGCCCGATGATGTGGACGAGCGCGAGGTAACGGAACCCCAAACCGATCTCCGCGACAATCAGGCCGACCTGCGTCAGGGAGGCGTAGGCCAAGGCACTCTTGATGTCGGTCTGCACGCGGGCGGTCAGCGCCGCGTGAAGAGCCGTCGTCACGCCGAGGGCGACGACAATCCACGCCAACAGGGGCGAAGCATCGAGCAGCGGGCTTACGCGAAGTAGCAGGTAGGCCCCCAGATGAACCGACAGCGAACCATAGAAAATGGCGCTCGACGGGGTGGGCCCCTCCATGGCCCGGGGGAGCCAGCCCGAGAAGGGGATCAGCGCCGACTTGCCGGCGGCCGCCATCAATAGGAGCAAGCCAATCCCCAGGGCCTGCTGGCTGGTGACGGCGGCCTCCCCACCAGGCCACGACCCTTTTCCCATGAGCCCCTCGAAGTCCCCTCCTCCCGATAGGTGATGAAGGGCCACCGCGGCGACCAGGAAGGCGGCGTCCGCCAGGCGATAGATCGCCCAGACGCGGAGCCCATTTTCGACCGGCACGGCCCGTTCGTGGAAAAAAGCGATCAGTAAGGCCGAAGAGAGGCCCACCAGTTCCCACCCGGCGAACAGCACCTCGATCGTCCCGGCGAGGGAGGTGAGGACAATGCCGAGCAGGAAGAGGGCATAGGATATGTAGAACCGTCCGAACCCTTCCTCGCGGTGGAGATACTGGCTCGCGAATGCGCTAGTCGTCCCGCACAGCAGGTAACACAAGATGGTGAACGGCACCGAGAGTCGGTCGAACACGAACTTGAGGTGGAAGTGAAAGTGTTGTTCCTCAAGTATCACCCAGTTCCCCAGTTCCACCGGCACGTGCCGGTCGCCAGTCGCCAGCATCAGGCCGAGGGCCACCACGGCGCTGACGAGCCCCAACACGGTCGAGAGAACAGTCGCCCGATTGATGAAGGTCTCGCTGAGAGACTTCCGTAGCAATGAGGGAATGCCAAGCACCGCCAGCAGCACCAGCGGTGGCATCAGTACGCCCAGTCCACACCAAGTGGTGGCGGTTTCGATATCCATCACTTCAGCTCCTTTGTCACGGGCTCGGCCTCCACGATGGCAAACCCGAGATGCTCCCGCAGACCGCGATACCAGGCGATCGATGACCCAACGACCGGCAATTGAGTTGAACGGGGACGATACGATTGAAACTCGCCATGCCGGAAGAGTTGGATGTGGTTGGTCTCGGGGTCGAAGGTCGCAAGCTGCGTCCACCCCCCGCGGATCAGCCGATCGATCCCAGGATTGGCTGCCATGATGGCGAGCATCGCCTGCGGAGTTGTTTCGACGACCATCAACTGCCGCATCGGCTCGTGAATCTCGACCATCTGCCATGGCAGGCCGGTGCGAAGGTCGCTCGCCGCTCCGTTCATGACCCCCAGCAGCGAGGCAATGTTATGAGGAAGTTTGGTGCCGCTGCCGTAACCATTCGGATCGACATACGAAAAATAGTATTCGAGGTTGATCCCCACGCAGACGGGAATCACCGCTTGAAGAATCCGCGTCAGGATCGTGTACTGCTCGTCATCCTGCGACGGATCGTACGACTGGAGGAACGCGCGGCGGTCCATGTAGAGCCCACGCGACCACTCGCGACGACCCACGAGGCAAAGGACGTTGGTCGCATGCCCGCACTCGGGCCGTGCCTGCGAGAGGTCCTCGGCCCGCCCCTCGACATGCTGGAGCGCCCGCCGCGGACTCCAGGTTGTTTGGGCCGATTCGAAGCGGCGGCACCGTTCGTGGGCATTTCGCGCGCGGGCCTGCTCGATCTGCTCCTTCACTCGCTCCATCTCGGCCCAATGGCTGGGGGGGAGCAGCTCCAGATCGTAGTAGGTCATGCTGTCATCGCACGTGTTATGGTAGCTACCGACGAACACCGTGTCGTGCGGAATCGCGATGCCGCGCGCGGCGACTAGCGAACGGACCTCCGGATCGTTGGCCATCTGGGCAAACGCCCGGGCGTTCGGTCCTCCGGGGTTCCCCCCACAAGCCCCGCAGTCGTACGCCGATTCGTGCGGGTTGTTGAGGCTCGACGATCCATGCCCGCAGACGATCACCAGCCGCGAAAGATTGTGGGCGATGCCAATGTCACGCAGAAGCTGCTCGACGATCGTCGCCATTTCGTCGGGGTGATATCCCAGTTGTCCCCCCTCGGGCCCTGGTTCCACCTCCGGCGCCCGCTTGAGCTTGAGACGCGTCAGGGAAGGAGTTTGCACAGCCTTGGCCGCCCAGTCGCAAACGCGAGAGGTCGCGCGTGGGAAAAACACCCGCATCACAAGGGGCAGGGAGGCAATCGAGCCGAGCACCCCGGCAACCCACCCCCCAGCGAAGGTCCGACTGCCAAGATGAACCCGCCGGGTGACCGTGCCGATCGCCCGCCGATGGCGGCGACGGCGGCGGTCGGTGTCGGCCAGGGCCGCCACGACACTTTCGGCGACGTAGTGCCGAGGTCGTACGATGATGGGACAGAGAGGGGTGAAGTGGGCATCGGCAGCACCGCGATAATACATGGCGACCGAAAAGAACCCGGCGACTCCATACGTCCGGCATGCGGGGGCAACCTCTTCTAAATGTCGCCGGAACGATTCCTCGCGCTCATCCAGGCAGCAGGCAATCTGGAAGCTTGGGCGGGAAGTTGTTGTCGCCGTGGCTTCGGCTCCCAATCGTCGCCGATGGGCGACGATCGCGTCGAGCGCCTGCATCCGATATCGCCGCTCGAAGGCCAGATGATAGATGCGCCGCCGCTCTAGTCGCGAAAAGGCCTCGATCTCGCGGACGACCCATCGCCACTCCCGGGGGCGCAGCCGGTACATCGTCTCGGGGGCCCATCCTTCAAGCTGGGCAAGCTGAAAAACCAGAAACGCCCGCTGTTGGATGCTGGGCGAATGATCGACCGGTGCGGCTTCCAACTGCTGGCGCAGTTCCGCCAGCGGACCACGATAGCCGATCGACTCGGCCGCCACGTGCTGGAGGGCGAGCCGTTCGAGCAGGAGCCAGACCGCGACATACTCGACGAGCGTTCCTTCGGGAACTGGTCGGGCGGCGCGGTCGCCACGTGTCTCCAGTTGCCAGATCATGCCCGCGTAGCCGCGCAAGGCGAGCAGCGACTGTAGCAGATAGGGTTCGATTTCCTCCTCGGCCAAACCTAGCTGGGACATGGACTCCCAGATGACCTCCACAGGAGTGAGCCCGGCGTCGGCAATCCGAGTTAGTTCTTTGGCAAGACCTCGCCGCCAACGGTCGGGTGGGGAAAACGGCTGGCGATAGAGTATGGAAAAAGTAGCGAAGAACCCCTCTTCCAACGGCAACGTCCACTGCGCGAATCCCTGGTCGAAGAACGCGGCACAGTAGCGGAGCAACAGCTCGCTCACCATCTGGTCGGTGTCCTGCCCGGTCGCTTCGAACGCCAGGTCGCGATGTCGCCGCAACGGCGGACCGACGGGCGTAGGTGGCTGGGTGTGGCCGACTCCCTCGCGGCAGATCGCCCACAACATGTGGAGCGTGAGTGCTTCCCATTGGGGGTCGGTCCAGCGCTCCACTCGCCGACTGGCGAAGCGCTGCAGGAGACGTTCCAGGAGTTCGCGGGCCTGTTGGTTCTCCGGCGAGCTGCTCCCTTCGGGATAGAGATCGCGCATCACCCACTGGCGGGTGTGAGCGATGGTCGCCTCGCGGATCTCGGGAGGCGTCTCCTCGCGAAACTGCCGCAGCGCTTCGGTTTCGGCGATCACCCAGCGGAGTTCCGCCGCGGTGCCGGTCCGCAGCGGATGGGCGAGCATATTACGTCGCAGGGCGAAGCGGGTCCCGAGGAAACCGAGCAGCTCGTCCCCCCGGTCCCCCAGGTCTTCGATCAGCACCACTTCGATGTCGTCGTGGGTAATCCGGCCCCGGGCCATCCGCTCGCGATAATCCTCCTCGCGGAGAAAGGGATGGCAACCGAAGAGTTCCGCCCCCGCGACCACCCCTTGCTCGAAGTCGAGATGCTCGAAGGCGTGGAGAGTATTGTGATGAATGAAGGCCGTGATCGGCCCTTGGGCGGGAAGATAGTGGGCGGCATGGCGGATGCACTCTGCCAGCCACGCCAATCGTTCTTTAGGGTGAGTTGACACTGCATCTGTATGCGCAGCGAGGGTGGCCGTGGTGAGCACGGGAATCTATCTTTCGGAAAGGCTCGAGAATTAGGAGCGAATGCTCGCCCCTGGCGAGAGGCAGGTACGTGAGGCGGGAATTGCCAACCACGGAGAATGACACGGGAGCTACTGGGGTCGCTACGGAAAATCAGTGGATTTTCCATGTCGAACGGCTGGCAGCGGGATTCAGAACCGCTTTAGGTCGTCGCCAGCATGGGTGGTCCGCGGAGATGATGACTTGCCAGCGAGAGTTGCGGAGCCGGCGACGCCGATGCCAGCGACTCGCTATATTTGATTCCATCCGCAAGTTCGAGCGTTGCCGCACTACAGAGGGCAAACCCTTGGGGATTCTTCTCTTCCCCTCCCCCCTCCTTGAGTTGCTTGGCGGTCGCCACATCACCCGACGATTTGATCGCCAGCGGGCGAAAGCGTCCCAGTTCACTCACGCAAAACAGCGCGAGGACGAGCAGAATGCCGTACTTGAGGGGGCGGGGGGACATCTTTTGTTTAAGAATAGATACCAGACCGTTGCAGGTCAATCCGACAAATTCAGAACGTGTCGTCGGTCGAGACCTTGGCCCAATAGGGATTCTTGCGATCGCAGCGGGTACGAGCATCCTCAAGCAGCACCCCCAAGTCGGGGACGATCGTCCGATCGCGAGGGCCGACTCGCCGGCCGTTGACTTCGATCGTCACCGGCTGGTCGAAGTCCACCAGTTCTGGCCTGAGCCAAATCGTCGTCCGCTTGGCTCCCGAGCGAACCGAAATCTTGTTGCTCCCGTAGACCCGACCTTGGATACTTGCCGCCCGTTGGCCCCGTTTGGGAGGCCAGCTCGCTGGCGGAACCATCGACCCGTCCGGGAGTTCCGACAACTCCATCCACCAGAAATAGTTGTCCCAAGGCCGCATCGTCGAAACGCTAAACTCCGCGGGGGGAGGTCGCCGGGTCCGGCGGTTCATCCAGTCGAACACGCGCTGGATCTCGTCGTGATAGGGCTCATGCCCCCGTCCATGATATTCCACGAGCGTGCAGTTGAAGCCAGGCCGAAGGTATTTATCGAAATCGGGCGCGTTTTGCGCCATCTTTCCCCCATCCCGTTCTCCCGCCACAAAATACCAATCGACAAGCTTGCCGTTGTCGCGATAGCGCGGCACGTAGCGCCGAGAGACGGCCAGGTAGGGAATGACCCCCGCCCAGAGATCGGGATGGGCAAGACCGATGTCCCACGCCGCATCCCCCCCGATGTCGTGCCCCGTGAGAAAGATGCGGTCGGTATCGATCGAAAACCGCCGCATCGCATCGCGCACGGCCCCCAGCACCGTTTGATGCTCGCGGAGCGAATAATCGTAGCGAAATTGATGGGGCGTTTGCCAATCGACCGCAATCGTGATGTAGCCATGCCGCATGGCCTGCGCGCGCCGCCCCACCTGGGGTTGGACCGAGCCAGCCCAATAGTCGAGCTGAAGTTCAGGGGCATACCCTTCGCCATTGAGTGTGACGATGGTGGGATAGGCACGCAGCGGGTCATACTCGGGAGGAAGCTGCACGTGGTAGTAGGCCAGCCCACTCGGAGCCGGCATCTCGACGGCAATCCTGGCACAACCTGGCGCTCCCTCGGCATCGACAGGCGTTTCCATCGGCGGCTTCATCCGCCGCAAAATCTGGGCGACCCGCTCGGGGACGCCCCCTTCGAGTTCGCGAATCTGCGTGACGAGGGCCGCCCGCTTGGCCGCTTCCGACTCGCGCAAGTAGGCGAGCACCAAATCGCGGACCTGCATGAGCGAACTCGCCACGGCAAAGTTTTCGACGGCGTCGTCGGAACCGAGCAGCCAACCACTTATCGCCAGCGCCACCTTCTGCTCGGCCGACAGCGTCTCGTCATCGGCCAGCCGCGTATAGGCCGCCGTCCGGTCGAGGGTCGCATACGACAGCTCGGCGGAGACTTCCTGGAGAAATTTCTCGGCCAGCCCACGATGAACCGGATCGGATATGGCGGCAATCGTCTTGGCGACATGCTCCAGATAGGTGCGATAGCGGACGTCGAGTCCGTCGTACTCGGTCAAGAGTTCGCGGACCTTCTGCAAGGTCTCCCCCGCCACGTCGTCGGCGGGAAAGCGGTCCAACAGCGTGCGGACCAGGGCGTGTTGCCCCGCGTTGCGGCGTAATGCGATCTCGTCGAGGATGCTTCGCGCCGCAAGCTGATTGAGTTGCCGCAGGATGTCGGCCGAATCCTTGGCGACATCGGGAAAGTCGCTCACGATCTGCTGAAGTTCCTCGTAGGCCTCGGGATAGCGCTCCGCCTGCGAATAGAAGCGGACGATCTCCTTTCGCGCGTTGATGTCGGTGGTGTCGATCGCCTGATGGAGAATCGCCTTGAGGTCGTCCGGGGGAATCGAGCTGGTCGCCAAGCGCATGTCCCACACAATCGGCCGCTCCCCCCCCATCAGCCCTTCGACCTTGGCGTAGACCGGCGTGAGTTCGGTGATCCCTTGAACCACCGTCAGCGGCCCATCCTTAGCGGCCATGGTGTAGTGTCGCCGGCCATATTGATCGAAAGGGGTCTCCCCCAGCCGCCGCCCCACCGTCCCCACGGCTCCCCCTCGCTCGGCCACATTCTGCCAGGGACGAAAACGGACGGGGCGTTGCGGTGCCTGCTCCAGAATCTTGGTAATCCGGCGTTGCCAGACGTAGGTCCGCCGCAGCCCGTCGTCCACCAGCACGATCGGCTGGACCGCCACTTCCGACGGGTTGGTCTTCGTGGGATCTTCCACCACCCCACTAATCTCGGTCACGCGGCCTTCGAGCTCGCGGCCATCGTCGAGAATCAGCGTCGCTCCCCACGAAGTGGGAGCGGCCATCACCAGAATTATCCAGACGACTAACGGCAAACGCATTTTGATTTCGAGGCCGGTGGCCCCCTTGTCCGAATGGAATGTGTCCTTAATTCTTCCCCAGGAGTTCACCACGTCAAACTGGCGCCCCCCACCCAGGCACGTTCTGGCCCCCCCAGCTACGAAGAAAACGAATATCGGGCTTGGCGCACCCGAGTCGAATCGGCGAGCCTGGCCCTTTCTATTCCACTCGCGACCAAAACGACCTTCGAATCGCCATGCGGATAGCCGCCGACCGTCCTTCTCCCCAAATCTAGCACGGGCAGCCAGGACACGCGCGTGCCGCACTCTTTTGCATTACCGTGAATCTTCCACCTGTCACGACATTCGGCAACAGAGGGCTCACCCGGGTGCGTGCTCGAAGCACCGATGGGCTAGTCCACCATGCCCTCGACCCGCCACAATGACGGGCATGGATCACCACTTCGAGCGCGAAAGTCTCTGCCACGACCCCATCCACGGCTACATTCCCTTCCTGTCGACCGCTCCGGCCGGGGAAACTGCCGAACGGACCTTGCTGGATCATCCCTGGCTCCAGCGGATGCGGCAAATCCACCAGCTTCAAACCGCCTGGTGGGTCTACCCTTCGGCCGAGCATACCCGCTTCCAGCACGTCGTGGGGGCGATGCACATGGCGAGCCGGGCCGTCGAGCGGCTCTATCCGAGCCTGGCGGAAGCCTGCGCGGGGGAGGTCCCCAGCCGCGGCTATGTCGAATGCCTTTGTCGGCTCGCCGCGCTCTTGCACGACGTGGGGCATGGGCCGTTTGGCCACTTTTTCGACGCCCACTTCCTCAAGCATTACGAGCTGACGCACGAAATCCTGGGTGCCCACATTATCCGACACGAACTCGGTCCACTGCTTCGCGGCGTTCGCGAGTGCCCCAACGGTCGCCTGGCCGACGGCGAGGCGATCGATCCCGACGAGATCGCGATCCTCATCCAGCGTCCCAAGACGCACGACGCGGGGGAGCATCCCCGCTGGCTGGTGCTTCTGCGGAATCTGTTCTGCGGGCTCTACACCGTCGACAACATGGACTTCGTCCTTCGTGACGCCTACATGTCGGGGTACAGCAGCCGCGCCTACGACCTCGATCGCCTGCTACGCTACAGCTTCTTCAGCGAGCGCGGGCTCACCATCCACTCCAAGGGGATGAACGCGCTCCACAAGTTCGTCCAAACCAAGAGCGAGCTCTTCAGGTCGGTCTATTTTCATCGCACCGTTCGGGCAATCGACAAAACCTTGAGCGAGCTGTTTCGCGACAGCCGCGACCTCCTGTTCCCCGGCAATCCCCTCGATCACCTTGACGAATATCTTCATTTCACCGAGTGGTCGCTCCTCGTCGATGTCTCGCGGTGGAGCAAGCACAGCGATCCGCGAATTCGCAATCTTGGTGAGCGCTGGGACCAACTCCTCCAGCGACAGGTCGATTGGGTGGCGGTCGAGGACCGCAACCTCACGATCCGCGCCGGCGACTCCGAGCAGACCAGCCTATTCTCGAACGAGGGTTTCCTCGAACAAGCGATCCGTAGCCGCCTCCCCCAGGGATTGCAAATGCTCGAGATGCAAATCGACCTGCCGCGTCACATCTACCGGCCCGATGCGCTGGCCGCAACGGCCGGTCAGAACTTTCTCTACAACCCGGCGACTCACCAGGTCCAACCCCTCACCTACGACCAGCTTTTCAAGCACCTTCCGCTCGCTCACCGTGCCTGCCGCGTCTATTTGCGGAAGGAGCACTCCCGCGAAGAGGCGCGGGCCATCGGCGCCGTGCTCGACGAACTGCTGGGGGGTGCCAGCGAAGACGACCTGACCAACATGTAAACCCCTTCCCACTTGAAACACCACCAGCCGCGCATGAATCACGACACTTACGAAAATCCCCTCATCGCCCGCTACGCCTCGCGCCAGATGGCCACTCTGTGGGGGGACCAGAAGAAATTCAGCACGTGGCGCCGGCTCTGGGTCGCGCTCGCCGAGGCCGAGGCCGAACTCGGACTTCCCATCACCCCCGCGCAGATCGACCAACTCAAGGCGAATGTCGACACCATCGACTTCGAAGCAGCCGCCAGGCACGAGCGGGCCCTCCGCCACGACGTGATGGCCCACGTCCACACCTACGGCGACCAGTGCCCCGGCGCGCGGGGCATTATTCATCTGGGAGCGACTAGCAACTTCGTCGTCGACAATACCGACCTCCTGTTGATTCGCGAATCGCTCGAACTCGTGCGGTCGCGGCTCATCGGGGTGATCGAGGCCCTCGCCAACTTTGCCCGCGAGCATCGCGATCTCGCCACCCTCGGCTTCACCCATCTCCAGCCAGCTCAGCCGACCACGGTCGGCAAGCGGGCGACGCTCTGGGCCTACGATCTGGTGCTCGACGTCGAGGAAGTCCAGCACCGGCTCGACCACCTCGCCGCGCGGAGCACCAAGGGGACCACCGGCACGCAGGCGAGCTTCGTCGAGCTCTTCGAGGGGGACCTCGGCAAGGTCGCCCAGCTCGAAAAGCTGGTCGCCGCCAAAATGGGCTTCGACCAGTCCTACGCCGTCACCGGGCAGACCTACCCCCGCAAGGTCGACCACCAGGTCTTGCAAACCTTGAGCGGCATCGCCGCCAGTTGCCACAAAGCGGCCACCGACCTTCGCATCCTGGCCCATCGCAAGGAACTCGAGGAACCCTTCGAAACGAGTCAAATCGGCTCCTCCGCCATGGCCTACAAGCGCAACCCCATGCGCTGCGAGCGGATCTGTGGCATTGCCCGCTATGCGATGAGCCTCGAATCGAGCGCGGGGGCGACCCACGCGACCCAGTGGATGGAACGGACCCTCGACGACAGCGCCAATCGGCGGCTCGTCCTCCCCCAGGCCTTCCTCGCCGTCGACGCGGTTCTTTCCCTCTACCACAATGTGGCGAGCGGCCTGGTTGTCTATCCCAAGGTGATCGCCCGGCACCTGGCCGAGGAGCTCCCCTTCATGGTGACCGAGAACATCCTGATGCAGGGGGTCGCGCTCGGAGGGGATCGCCAGGAACTCCACGAACGTATCCGCCAACATAGCCAGGCGGCCGCCGCTCGGGTCAAGCAAGAGGGAGAATCGAACGACCTACTCGCGCGCCTTGAGCGCGACGAGGCCTTCGCTGGCATCGACATCGCGGGGGCGATCGATCCCCAGGGACTCGTGGGATGTGCCCCCGCACAGGTCGACATGTTTCTGGCCGACGTGGTCGACCCGCTCCGCGCGAAATATGGCAGCGGCACCCCAGGCGAGGAACTTCGCGTGTGAGACCTCGTCCTTGCGCGAGGCCGGCTATTTCTCACTGCCAGTGTCATCGAGACTCACCGCGCGTCGCGTCACCACACTCTCTTCGCTTGAGCTCGCATCGGTCGTGGCCGATAGATTCACCACCAACTCCATCTCGTCGCTGGTGGGATTCGCTTCCCACTCGTGAACCCCCTTGAAAAATGGCTTGGCCTCTCCCAGAAACTGAAACGAAACCTTGCCAACGGGTGCGTAGACGAAGGATTTGCCCGTCACCACCGTCCAGGGGGTCCCGTTGATATAGACCACCTGTTCGCGACCCGTGTTGTTGACCAACCGCACCTTCCCTTGCAACTTCTCGGCGATCTCGCCCCGAAGCTGCGGGCTTTCCGACATCGCCCCCAGCGCCCTTCGTCCCGCGTCGGGTCCCTCTCCTGCCGTCGTCAGGTCGTCGACCGACAGCTTGAGATCGGCGACGCGCTGCTCGAGGTTTTCGAGTTGGCGGAGCCGCAGTTTGAGTTCCTCAATCTCGGTCTGCAACGCGGCGACGCGCTCGGTCAGTTCGAAAATCTTTTCATCCCGTGGGTCACCCGCCACCGGTGGGATCTCGGCTCGGGCGGCGGCATGCGGCACACCCGCTTCTTCGGCCGTCGTGTTGGCTGGCGGGGTCATAATCAAAGCGTCGATCTGCCCCTCGGGGGTAACGTCAGCGGCCCCCTCGGCGGCGATCACTCCCCCCGCAAGTCCCCCCTCGCTCGTCAGGCCTGTCTCACCGGCAAACCCCGCTTCCAGCGACGAGGGATCGTCGGCCGGCGGATTGTCCTTCGCGGCAGGAGCGATGGAGGTCGGCGATTGGTTCTGAGCCGGGCTATCGCACGAGGCGAACATCAACAGAGCCAGAGAGAGGGCCACTCGAAAAACAGGGCGCATGACGTTGACCTCCGTCGAAAATCTGTTCGAAACAGGAATTCTGGAAAAAGCGATCGATCCCTACTCATTGTAACTGGGGTGAGTAAGGGGTGCCTAGCGGCTCGCCGAGAAAATGTCGACCTGCGAGCTAATGCAAGCAACGTCCCACGCCGCGGAAGTCAGCGCCGCGGAAGTCAGCCATGCAAGTCGAATTCGCCTCTTGGCCGCTTGGGGAGTGCCTCCAGCGCTGGGCCCCTGACTCTCGGCGCTAGCGGCGTTAGAATGCCCGCAAGCGAGGGGGCAGTTTTTTGCACAACGGACAATGGCAATGGCGACACGAAACATCAACTTCTCCGCGGGCCCGGCAGTCCTTCCCGAGTCAGTCCTCAACAAGGCTCGAGAAGAGCTTCTTTGCCTCCCCGGCGTCGGGGCGAGCGTGCTGGAGATCAGCCACCGCAGTCAGGCCTTCATCGACATCGCCAATGCGGCCGAGGCGAACCTTCGCGCGCTGCTCAACATCCCCGACGACTACGCTGTGCTGTTCCTCCAAGGGGGAAGCCGGCTCCAATTCTCGATGGTTCCCATGAACCTGGCGGGCAGTGGCAAGACGAGTTCCTACGTGCTCACCGGAAGCTGGGGCAAAAACGCCCTTTCGGAAGCGAAGAAGGTTGGCCCCACCGAGGTCGCCTTCACTTCGGCCGAATCGAACTTCAATCGCCTGCCACAGCCGGGAGAAATCAAAGTCAGCCCCGACGCGGCCTATGTCCACTACACGTCGAACGAAACGATCGAAGGGGTCCAATTCCCCACCGAGCCCGAAGTCGGCAATGTCCCGTTGGTGTGCGATGCCTCGAGCGAGTTCCTCTACAAGCCGCTCAATATTTCGAAATACGGCTTGATTTATGCTTGTGCCCAGAAGAACGCTGGCCCCGCGGGGGTGACGGTGGTCGTCATGCGGAAGGATTTGCTCGCGCGCTCGCAGGACTCGCTCCCCGGCTACTGCAATTACAAAGTCCACGCCGACGCCGAGTCGATGTGGAACACTCCCCCCACCTTCGCCATCTACGTCCTCAAGCTGGTGACCGAATGGCTGCGGGACGACATCGGCGGGCTCGACAAGATGTACGAGCGCAACAAGCAGAAAGCCGCCCGGCTCTACGAAGTGCTCGACCAGTACCCCGAGCTTTATCAAGGCCATGCGGAGAAATCGAGCCGCTCGTTGATGAATGTCACCTTCCGGCTTCCCAGCGACGACGTCACCGGCGAGTTCATCAAAGAGGCCAAGCAGCGCCAGCTCACCGACCTCAAGGGGCACCGCAGCGTGGGGGGCATCCGGGCCTCGATCTACAACGCGATGCCCGAGGCTGGGGTCGAGGCGCTCCGCGAATTCATGCTCGATTTCGCCAGCCGCAAGGCGTAAATCACCCTTACTTCCTTTCAAGCGACAGCTTCCACAAAAGATCATGGCTAAAGTAATCGTCCTCGACAAACTCGCCCAGGAAGGGCTCGACATGCTGGCCGCCGCTCCCGGCATCGAATACGAAGTGCGGACCGGCCTCGCCGGCGACGACCTGCGCCAGGCCCTCACCGAATTCGACGGCGCCATCTGCCGCAGTGGTGTGAAGCTCACGGCCGACGTGCTCGAGGGGAACCGCCGCATGAAGGCGGTGGTCCGCGCCGGGGTGGGCACCGACAACATCGACAGCCGTGCCGCCACCAAGGCGGGGATCGTCGTCATGAACACCCCCGCGGGGAACACGCTCAGCACCGCCGAGCAGGCGATCGCCCTGATGCTCGCCCTGTCGCGCAACATCGCCCCCGCCTACCAGAGCCTGCGCGAAGGAAAGTGGGATCGCAACAAGTTCATGGGAACTCAGGTCGCCGGCAAAACGATCGGTATCGTCGGCCTTGGCCGCATCGGTCTGGCCGTCGCCGCGCGCTGCCAGGGGCTCGAGATGAAGGTCATCGGCTACGATCCCTTCCTCTCCGCCGAACGGGCGCAGCAATTGGGGATCGAGCTAGTGAAACATGTCGACGACATGCTCCCGCAAATCGACTACCTCACGGTCCACACTCCGCTGACCGACGAAACACGCAACCTGTTCGATCTGCCCCAGCTCGAGAAGATCAAGCCAGGGGCGCGGCTCATCAACTGCGCTCGCGGTGGCATCTTCAACGAGCAGGCCCTCGTCCAAGGGCTCGACTCGGGCAAACTCGCGGGAGTCGCCCTCGACGTCTACGAGGAGGAGCCCTGCACCAATAGCCCGCTGTTCGGCAAGCCGGGTGTCGTCTGCACCCCGCACCTGGGGGCCAGCACCGAAGAGGCTCAAACGTCGGTCGCCACCGAAGCGGTCGAACTCTTGACCGATTTCCTCACGACCGGCACCATCCGCCACGCGGTCAATGTCTCCCCCCTCGATGCCAAGACCTTGGGGGCCCTCAAGGGCTATCTCAATCTCGCCTACCGGCTTGGCAAACTGGCCACCGGACTCCAGTGCGGTAACATCTCGGCCTGTGAATTCGTCTATCGCGGCGAAATCGTCGGCCAGGATACCCGGCTCCTCACCTCGGCCTTCGCCGTGGGGCTACTGGAAGGGGCCATGGCCGAAGACGTCAATCTGGTCAACGCTGGCTATATGCTGCGCGAGCGGGGGATCGAGGTCGTCGAGCAAAGCAACGCCGAGATGGGGGCCTTCCGGGCCAGCATGTCGGTCTCCCTGACCGGGGGGAACGACTCCTGCCGCCTCACCGGCACCCTGTTTGGCAATGGCATGCCACGCCTGGTGGAAGTCGACAACCAACGGCTCGAGGCCTACCTCGACGGGGGGCTCCTCGTCTTCCGCCACCGCGATGTGCCCGGCATTATCGGTGCCATCGGCACCCTGTTCGGCCAGCACAAAATCAACATCGCCCAGATGGCGGTCGGGCGCGAGTCGCCGGGGGGCGAGGCGGTTGGCGTGCTCAATCTCGATGGCGAACCGACGGCGAAGTCGCTGGAAGACATGCTCGCGCTGCCTGAAATCTCGAGCACCCAGTTCGTCAAACTGCCGCCAGCGGGGGAACTTCCCTCCTGGTTGAGCTAGGCCCCCACTTGGGTCGAAAATCCAGGGGCATCGGTGGGAACCGGAACGGTTCTTGCGAAAAGTGGCGGTACAGCCAAAGCGTTTTGCGGCGCACCGCATAAACAAGTGGCACTGCTGTCAAGCCTGTTTTTAGGCGTAATCGTGACTCCATACTTGGAACACGATACACCTGATGACTTTTTTGTAGCCACGGAAAACTGACGCAGACCTTCTCTCAACCTATCTTTGGAATTGGCATCGGCGTAGAATCAAAAAATGTAATATCTTTTTAATTGGTCTTGTCTCGCGAGCCGTTTAGCTTTACCCCCTACTCAGCAACCGTCGTGCCGATGCTAAGTTTGCGTCAACGCGTTGCGGAAGCTCGATTAGAGAGCGTCACATAATGGCGGAACCCTATTGTTTGGCGCTGGTCCTGTGTGACGCCACGCACCGTGATCCATCTACGAATAAGTTTTCCCTCCTCGGGACGTTCGATACTTTTGCGGCAAAGCAATTCCCCACATTTATTAGATTGGGCATTTACTTTGCGGTAACAGATGGCATGGGTCCGTGCCGTCTGTGCATCCAATTAGTGGACGCGGAGTCGGGCGCGGTTGACGCCACCCACGAGGACAAGGTAGATGGTCGAATCTTTCACGCCATACGAGAAGAAGAGTTTGTGTCGCCACTGGCAGTCTTGGAGGAGTCGCTTGACGTAGGTTTTCAGATACCTAAAGAGGGCATCTATCATTGCGAGCTTTGGGCGAATGACATCCCTCTCATGAGCAGGCGATTTACCGTAGAGAAATTTGACGAGACCGAATCATGACCGTAGCAGCTTTATCCACAACAACCCGCTCCGATAGCAAGAAGCATAGCGGAATTAAGGCGTCCGCGGAGGATGCATCTCAGGATACTCCGATTTCAGTGGGTTTCACGTACGCCAGGGGCAATAGCACGGCTCTCGCGCACAAAGAGGGAGCCCCACGCGGATTTCGCCCCAACCGGTGCATGCCGTTCCACTACGACGACTCGATCGAAAACATCGGTCCCAGCGAGGAAGCGTTGCAGGCCTTGGTTGATAAGTATCCCGCGCCAGCGGAGTGGGCTGACGAATAGGCCGGTAGCATGTCGACGATTACACGTGGTTCAATCGTTTGGGCTGCGCTTCGCGCGCCAAACGGAGAGCTAATTGTCGACGATTCTGGAAGTCCCAAGCTACGTCCAGCAGTCATCATCAGCCGTACGGCGTCTATTGAAGCTGGCGGCCCTATTGCTGTCGCTGCCATAAGCACCAAATTCGACATCAATAATCTGCCGACACACTGGTTTAAAATGCCCTCCCAGCCGGGCGGACATCCCGTTACTGGGCTTAGTCAGCCATGCGTCATAAAGGCCGACTGGCTACATCGAATTTTAAGAGAGGACATTGACCTAAGTCGTGGCATCACGAGATGCCCCAGCGGAATCTTTCGCCAAGTTATCAATTGGGCCGAGCAACACGATACTTGGCCTGAAATGTGAACCCGCTCATCGTATCAGTCTGCTTCTCTTTCATGGGATCGCGGGTGGGCTTCGCCCAGCTAATCAAGGCTTACACTAGCACCCAGGCATAGGGTTGGACAGGAACGTTGCCCCAAGCCGCTAGCGGCGCTGCCACGTCACCCCATCCCCTACAGTCGCGACAGTCTGACCAAATTGCCTCTCTTTGCCATCCTGTAAAGAGAAGCGATTCAGGATTTCTTCTCCATTGTGCCGATGACTACCAGCACGCGGGCTATGATTGCTCGTCGTCCTCCCTCCCCTGATCCATCGGCCCGGGTGGGCCCCCGGAGTTGTCTCCCCATGCTCGAAACTGTCCACCAAGTTCCCGACTTGCTCGGTCGCATCACCGCGGCCCTCGAAGCCAGCCCCTACATTTCTCAGGGCAATATCCGTGTCGAGCCGGGTGAGGCCGGCCAGGTCCGCCTGCATGGCCGGGTCCAAACGTTTTTCGAGAAGCAAATGGCCCAAGAGACCATCCGTCAGGTGGCGGCCGATCAGCGGATTGAAAACATGGTGGAAGTCACCTGGTGAGACGCGATTCGGGGAGTTGCGGCAAGGAATCGCCCCCCCAAGAGTGTCCCCAAACGGGCCGGCAGGGTAAGCTGAAAGCATCGCGCCCCCGCTCTTCCCCTTGGCTGACACACCCCTAATCGTGAGCGCTCCCGCATTTTGCCATCCCGAAGCGTTCCGCGCCTTCGGTGACGAACTTCCCAACCTATCGGGAACCCGTGGGTTGGTGCGCGCCGCCTGCGCCGTCGCCGCCCACGATTCTCCGGGCCTCCAAGCAGGCGAAACACTTTGCGCGCTCGACGACATCGTCAAGATGGTGCGCCGGAGGACGAAGTCCTCTTCCACACAGGCCTTGCTGGCTCACCTGCACGACGTGCTGTTCGAGGAGCTCGGCTTTCGCGGTAACGCCGAAGACTATTACTCCCCCGACAACAGCTATCTGCCGCAAGTGGTCGCCACCCGGCAAGGACTGCCGATCACGCTTTCGCTGGTCTATAAGTACGTGGGGCTTGAACTGGGCCTCATGGTCCATGGGGTCAACTCGCCAGGCCACTTTCTGGTGGCGGTCGAATCGCGCGAAGGGGCGCGCGAGGGGCTCATGCTAGTCGACCCGTTCCATGGCGGAGTGCTCCTAACCCCCGTCGAGGCACTCCGGCGAAGCGAAATGGCGATCGGGCATCCCCTCCCCCCCGAGCGTCGCCAATTCAGCACGGCCACGCACCGAAGCTGGCTTTCGCGAATCCTGCTCAACCTCCAATCGGTTTTCGCCACGGCGGGGCGCGACCGCGACGTCTACGCGATGCAGGAGATGCAGGCCCTGCTCGAGGGAAAGGAGGGCGTGGGATGAGCCTCCTTCGATCCACCCTGCTGGTGGCGCTGCTATGTTCCGTGTTCGGCGACTCACTCCGCGGGGATGTCGTCGTTGTGGCCAATCGGACTCGTGCGACGGTGAAACTCGAGGTCGCCGAGGAAAACGCCCTTAACAGTTGGACGCTCCCCATCGCCAGCGGCGACTCGACCCCCATTTTTGTCGACCGCCCGCTGGTTGTCCGTTTCGATAGCGGCCGCGGCGTGGAATCCTACACGCTCGATCTCAACTGCGTTTACTTTGTCGGATCGCGCGAGGACAAGTCGATCGATCTCCGCAAGATCGGCCTCAACGAGACCCCGCTCACCAACTTGGGGCGGACCCTTCCCGGCAACGCCGCCACAACGCCGGTCGCCGTGATCCCGGTGAAGCTGCTGGTCGACGAGGAAGAGACCTCGCGGCAAGCCATTTGGGAAGCCCGGCTGCGCCAGCGGCTCGAAAAGGCCTCCGACATCCTCCACCGGCATGCGATGGTCCGGTTCGAGGTGGTCGCCGTCGACGTGTGGCAATCGGACAATGCCACCTCGATGTTCGAAGTCTCGCTCGGAGAGTTCGAAAAAGAGGTCGACCCCACTCCCGGCAAGCTCGCCATCGGCTTCTCCAGCCAGTACGACCTGGTGAAGGGACGCGTCCACCTGGCGGGGACTCGGGGGGCGTTGCAGTCGCACATCCTGCTTCGCGAATGGTCGAACCATGTGAGCGAAAACGAGCGGCTGGAACTCCTGGTTCACGAGCTGGGTCATTACCTCGGGGCGGCCCACAGTCCCGAGCCCGACAGTGTGATGCGACCCGTCCTGGGGGACCGCAAGGCACGCCGAGCCGACTTCGAAATCCGCTTCGACGCGGTCAACACACTCATCATGTCGCTCACCGCCGAAGAAATCCGCCGCCGCCGGGTGACCAGTCTCGCCGCCATGACCACCGGCACCCGCACCCGCACTAACCAACTTTACGCCGCCCTGGGAGCGACGCAGCCAGGCGACACCTCGAGCCGCCTGCTGGCGGGCCGCACGGGAACCACGCGGAGCGACCCAGAAATCGACGCGACCCGCGTCGTCTTGCACCATCTCACGGAGGCGGCTCGTGCCAATTCGAAGAGCCCTGCCCCCCTCGCAGGCGACTCGCTGTTCGACCATTACGTTCGCGTCGCGGCCAATGCCGCCAGCAAAGTCGACGAGGCGCATCGCCACAAGGCCTTCCTCACGGCGCTGGGGGTGAGCATCGGCGCCACCGATCAGGTCCGCAAGCTCCCCGCGCTGCGGACGCTGCTAAATCGCATCGAGACGCCAGCCGACTCGTCAGTCCGCAATACGCTCGTCGGCAAACCGACCATTCGCGGTCGAAACGACCTGGCGATGCACTTCGCCGTCGCCGCCATGATCGCCGCTCACAGCGGCACCGAAGCAGCCGAGGCTGCCATGCTCGCCAAGGAGGTGCTCGACGCCCAGGGGGGAAGCGGCTTCAGCTTCTGCGACCTCGCCGCCGACAAGGCCGGCGTGCTGTTGGCCGAGCGCATCGCGAGCGGCAAGCGCTCGCTCGACCAGCTTGCGATGGGCTTTCGCTCCGCCGACTACGTCCCGGTGGTCGACGAGTTTCCCGAAGGGCTTTCGACCCGCCAGTTCATGGACCAGTTCGGCGGCATGCAGGACGACCGCTATCAGGCCATGATCCTGCGGATCGATATGGCGATCTACAACCTGCCCGGGTTTCGCGAGCCGGAGGCGAAGCAGCCCAAATAAGGGCTACTTCCGCAGCAGGTTCGCCTCGATCTCGGCGACGCAGGCCCGCTTGCGAGCCAGGTACTTGGCAATCGCCTCGTGCCCTGCCCGTGTCTGAGCGATCACGACCGATTGATTCGCCTCAAAGGGATGGATTTCGGCTTCGGCGGGCCAGTCGCAACCGGCTTCGGTGAGGAGCATGTCGATAATCGGCAGGAAGTCGGCGGCCTCGACGGCGGCCCCTTCCTTGTGGACGGCGTAAGGCTCCATCAAATCCCCGACGGGATAGACGACCATGGTGAGCTTTTCTTCTTCAATCTCCTCGGTCGCCGACACCTTGGTGATCGGGGTGATGCCGGGAGTGGGAGAGCCGACCTGGTCGACCGTTAGCAGGACAACCATCCCCTGCTGGCCATCGGTGCCGCAGGCACATCCGCAGCGAATCTTCACGGTGTCGCCCAGCTCGACGGCGCGGACCACGCGGCGCGACTGGCTGCTCACTTCGGGGGCCTGCAAGGTCTCGCGTTCCTCTTCGGTTTGGAAAGGCGACTCGACTTCTTCCTCGCCATCGATCGTCGTCTGTTCGAAGGTCGCATCGAGCTGCACGCGGCGATTGGCGAGCGGAGTGACCCGCACTTCGATGGTCGTCCCTTCGTCGAGGACGGTAATGATCGGTATAGCCATGCCATCGGGATTCTTGCGGAGCCCGGTGACAAACGGGCGGCTGGCATGGCTGCCGACCGAAGCGGTGGTCCCCTCGCCGACGGTGATCGTGGGGGAGGCCAGTTCTCGTTCTCCCTTGTCCCCCATCATCCGCACCTTCACGGTGTAACGGCGAGGCTCGGTGGTTCGCTCATTCGAGGTGGCGATCGCTTGAATCGCACCAGCCGAAGAAGAAACGCTGGTCGCCAGGGCGATAGGTGCCGCCTTGATCCCGGTCAATTCACCAGGCGTACACTCGCTGCACTGACCGGTACACGTGGCGCACCTGGTGGCAACACATTGGCCCAGTGCGCAAGCAGCTTGAGCACACTGGCCTTTATCACACTGGCCTTTATCACACTGGCCTTTATCACACTGGCCTTGGCCACACTGGCTTGCCGTGCATTGGCCTGCGGTGCATTGGCCACTGGCACATTGGCTCTTGCCGCATTGGTTCTCGGCAGTCGCGACGACGGCAACTGTCGCCTGGCACTTTGAACACGATTTCTCGCACGATCCCTCGGTGGTGATCGTCACCTTCGCTGTGGGGCATGCCGGGCAGCAAGCTGCCGACTTCGCCTCGGCACACTCCCCCTCGCAACACTTCCCTTGGGTGCAGGGGGTCGCCTCATCGGCCCAGCTTGCCGTCGTCAAACAACAAGCGACGAAGGTTGCCATTCCCATTGCCACGATCGATCGCATGATGAAGCACCTCACTTGGTTTCAAGTCGATAGTTTCCCTACAGCCCCGCGATGGAGGGGGGAAAGTAGCGACCTGGCCCAATTGGGTCAATACCAGGCAAAACGCTTGGCATGCTCAGCTATTCGCTGGCATCACCGCGCCAGCGGGGCTATCATCGAGCATGAACAGCGAGCCAATCTCCAACCGCACGCCCGTCAGCAGAATCGTGTTCCACACTCCCCTACGCCCCCGATCGTGGCTCCTCGTTTGTGGGCTGTTCCTCTGGTTTGCCGCGGGTCTCGCCGCCGCCGAGCGTCCCAACGTCCTGTTCATCGCGATCGACGACCTGCGCAACGAACTCGGCTCCCTGGGGGCCGACCACGCGAAAACTCCCCACCTCGACCACCTCGCCGCCACGGCCCGGGTGTTCGACCACCACTTCGTCCACGTCCCCACCTGCGGCGCGTCGCGGTGCGCGCTGCTCCGCGGCCAGTACCCCTCGGCCAGGGCCCACCTGGGGAATAACGGCATCCTCGAAACCAGCCGCACTTGGGCCGACCGCAGCCTGCCGGGGGTCTTTCGGGCCCATGGCTACCGCACCCTCGCCCTGGGCAAAATCTCCCACTACCCCGGTGGCCGCTCGGGTAAGAACTGGGCCGAGGGGGGCGAGGAACTCCCGGGTGTGTGGGACCGGTGCTGGATACCCGACTCTCCCTGGCCGACCCCGCTTGCCATGATGCATGGTTATGCGAATGGCAAGGCCCGCACTCCCGGTGTCTCCCCGCCATGGGAGGCCCACGACGGCCCCGACGAGGCCTACCCCGACGCTTGGGTCGCCGCCGAAGCGATCACCACCCTCACCGAACTTGCCCAGGGAAACGACCCCTGGTTCTTTGCTGTCGGGTTCTTCAAGCCCCACCTCCCCTTCAGCGCCCCCCAGCGCTGGCACGACCTTCACGACACGGGTCTCCCCGAGCTTCCCCCCGACGCAACGGCCAAACCGTCGTGGCCCTCCGGCTGGCACGCGAGTGGCGAGTTCCGCGGCAACTATGGCCATCCCGATGGCGACCCGATCGATAACCCGGAGGTCGCGCGGCGACTCCGCCAGGCCTACGCCGCCAGTGTGAGCTACATGGACGCCCAGGTGGGTCGCGTGCTCGACAGGCTCGACGAGTTGGGCCTCGCCGAGAACACGATCGTCGTCGTCTGGGGCGACCATGGCTTTCTGTTGGGGGAACACGCCATCTGGGGCAAGCACTGCCTGTTCGAACACGCCCTCCGTTCACCGCTGATGATCCGCGCGCCGCGAATGACCAACCCAGGGGCGACGAGCCACGCCATCGTCGAGACGGTCGACCTCTTCCCGACTCTGATGGACCTCTGCAATCTGCCCGCCCCCGAAGAACTCGACGGCACGAGCCTTTGCCCTCAGTTGCTCGACCCCAGCGCCCCCTCGGCCAAACCAGCCTACGGGTTCTCGAGCGGCGGCGAGCGGACGATCCGCACTGGCCGCTGGCGACTGATCGCGCAGCCAACCAAAGTAGGCGAACGGATCGAGCTATTCGATTACGAGACCGACCCTTTTGAAACACGCAACCACGCGACCGAGCATCCCGAAGTCGTGGCCCAGCTACGCGAGCAACTCGCCGAAGTCCCGGCGGTGGAATAGGACCAAGCGGTCAAAAGCTCGACCGCAGACTGGCAGTCGGGACCACGCCTGGCTATAAGATTGATTTCGTCTGGCGATTCTTCATCTCAACACGCGCAAGGGGCTCCGCAATACTGCAAATAGCACTACTAGTGGTTTCCGTCGCGCTGATCATCCTGGGAATCAAAGGTTTCACACCGAGCGGCCTCGCCCTAAGCAAGAGCACCACACTCACCGGCCCCAAGGCACGGCTCGTAGGGACCCTCTGCATCCTTAGTGGGCTAGCCCTGATACCCCTCTTCATGCTGGTATTCTGGGCCTTTAGTGATTAGGCCGGGCAATGCCGGTTCCATCAGAAACGAGCGTTCCCTATGGCCCCTGCCCCCCGACCCCTCCCCCCCCTCCTACCGCTGCACCCGCGCCGTCCCCCCCTTCGCCAACTGCTCCACCTCCGCCAGCGAAGCCAGCGACACATCGCCCGGGTAGGTCGTCAAGAGCGCCCCGTGGGCCCAACCAAGGCGCAGCGCTTGTTCTGGCTCGGCTCCCGACAGCAGGCCGTACATCAGGCCCGAGGCGAACCCGTCGCCGCCGCCGATCCGATCGACCACATCGAGGTCTAAGGTCGGCGTGGTAAACTGCTGGCCATCGAGCCAGAGGACCGCCCCCCAACGATGGCGATTGGTCGTATGGACTTCGCGCAAAGTGGTGGCGACCGCATTGACGTTGGGATAGCTCTGCTTCACCTGCTCGATCATGCCGAAGAACGCTTGCGGGTCGAGTTCACTCTTCCGCTCGACATCCTGCCCCTCAAGGCCTAGTCCTTTTTGCAGATCCTCTTCGTTCCCCACGAGGACATCAACGTTGGCGACGATTTCCTTGTTCATCGCGATCCCCTTCGCCTCCCCTCCTGGCAATGTCTTCCAGAGCTTGGCGCGGTAGTTGAGGTCGAACGAGGTGACCGCTCCGGCTGCTTTGGCCGCCCGCATCCCTTCGACAATCAGCGCCGAGGTCTGCTCGCCCAGCGCGGCGTAGATGCCCCCGGAGTGGAACCAACGGACGCCACGATCGAAAATAGATTTCCAGTCGATGTCCCCCGGCCCGAGCATGGCCGCCGCTTCGTTGGCCCGGTTATAATAGACCACCGGCGCCCGCACACCCGCCCCTTGATCGCTGTAGACGGTCGCAATGTTCGGTCCACG
Source organism: uncultured Planctomycetaceae bacterium (assembly GCA_964650265.1). GTDB lineage: Bacteria > Planctomycetota > Planctomycetia > Pirellulales > Lacipirellulaceae > CAZYQQ01. The sequence continues at coordinate 9,278 of CAZYQQ010000041.1, read as the reverse complement.
AACCCCATCGTGGGCCATCCGCTTATAGATCCCCTCGACCCCCATCTCGCGAACCCGGGCCTCGACCAGTTCGCCGATGCCGTAGTCGACCATCGCCGACACGACCGCCGTCCGCTGGCCGAAGCAACTCGCCAGGTTCGCCGCGACGTTATATTCCCCCCCCGACACGTGGATGTCGAAGCTCCTCGCTCGGCGGAAGGGAATGATCCCTGGGTCGAGCCGGTGGACGAGCGCGCCGAGGGAGACGAAATCGAGCTGGGTGGAATCGGCCGAGGGAATGGAAAGGGCTGCCATGAGAACGCGCGATCGTTACCAGGAGAGTCGTGAATTGTGGGAAACTGCCACGAGAATACCCTACCCCGTGGAGTGAATGAAGGGCACGAACTTAACGATGGGACACGGATGAACACCGATTTGCCGGATCACCACGGATCAGAAAAGCTTTTCTGATCCGTGGTGACCCGTCCGATCCGCTTCAATCCGTGGCCTATTCCTTAAGTTCACACTCCGGGGACTCACGCCTCGCACTACTGATCCTGACAATCCCCGCAAATCCTGAAAATCCGCGTCCCATTCTTCCCACCAACCAACCACACCCTTCGCAGGGTGTGGCACTCTAAAACCGGCGTGACCTCTGATCCGTGGTGACCCGACTCATCCGCTTAAATCCGTGGCCCATTTCGTTGCGAGAATTGCGGTGGATTGACGATTTGGGGCACTTTCCCGATGATTTGGGCTGTTTCCACGCGATAACTGGCTCCAAGCCCTGGGATTGATGATGAGCGAATTGTGCGATTTCGGCCTGATCGGCCTGGCGGTGATGGGGGAAAACCTGGCGCTCAATGTGGAGAGCCGCGGCTACAAAGTGGCCGTTTTCAACCGCACCACGAGCGTCGTCGACGAATTCATCGCCGGGCGGGCCAAGGGAAAGCAGTTTGTCGGCTGCCACTCGATCGAGGAGATGGTGAAAAACCTCGCCCGGCCCCGCAAGGTGATGATGCTCATCAAGGCGGGTCCGGCGGTCGACGCGGTGATCGATTCGCTCGTCCCCCTTTTGGAACCTGGCGACATCATCATCGACGGGGGGAACACCTACTACGCCGACACCGAACGGCGGACCAAGGAGGTCGAGAGCAAGGGGCTGTTGTTCGTCGGGACCGGGGTCTCGGGGGGCGAAGAGGGGGCCCTCAAAGGCCCCAGCATGATGCCCGGCGGCAGCCTTGACGCGTGGCCCCACGTGAAGCCGATCTTCCAGGCGATCGCCGCCAAGGTCGGACCCAACGGCGACATCCCCTGTTGCGAGTGGGTCGGCCCCCGTGGTGCGGGCCATTACGTCAAGATGGTCCACAACGGCATCGAGTATGGCGACATGCAGCTCATCTGCGAGGCCTACTTCCTGATGAAGGAAGCCCTCGGCCTCACCAACGACGAGCTGTACGACGTGTTTGCCGAGTGGAACCGCGGGGAGCTCGACAGCTACCTGATCGAAATCACCCGCGACATCTTTAGCGTCAAGGACTCGAAAACTGGCGAGTACCTCGTCGATAAGGTACTCGATCGTGCCGGTGCGAAGGGGACCGGCAAGTGGATGAGCCAGCTTGCCCTCGACCTGGGGGTACCGAGCACCCTGGTGACCGAGGCGGTTTACGCCCGCAGCCTGTCGGCCCTCAAGGACGAACGGGTGCGGGCGAGCAAAGTCCTCAAGGGCCCCCATGGCGACCACCTGCACGGCAAGAAGTACGAAGGGGACAAGCAGAAGTTTATCGAGCAGGTTCGCAACGCCCTCTACGCCTCGAAGATCGTGAGCTACGCGCAAGGGTTCGTCCAGTTGCAAGCCGCCGCGGCCGAACACGACTGGCCCCTCAACTACGGCGACTGCGCCATGCTGTGGCGCGGCGGATGCATCATCCGCGCGGTCTTCCTCGACCGGATCAAGGAAGCGTTCGACAAGAACCCAAAGCTAGAGAACCTGCTGCTCGCCCCCTACTTCGGCGAAGCTGTCGACAAGGCCCAGGACGGGTGGCGCCACGTGGTCGCCACCGCCGCCACGCTGGGAATCCCGGTCCCCGCGTTCTATACCGCACTTGCCTACTACGACGGCTATCGCCGCGCGGTGCTGCCCGCCAACCTGCTGCAAGCCCAGCGGGACTACTTTGGCGCCCACACGTACGAACAGACCGACAAGGAAGGAACGTTCCATACCGACTGGCTGGGTGAGCGGAAGCAGCCGACGTAGGAGTGAATAACCACAGAGCACGGAGCGACACAGAAGAAGGAATAGAAACCTTTGTGAGCTGCCCACGAGCGAGGTGAAATGGCGAATTATGGCCGAGAGTTTGGAACCACTAGTATACGTATTCTTTGAGGAGAGCCTGTACTCACTGGTCCGGAATACAGATTGGAAAGTGCAAACACTTTCACGGTTCGGGGGACCCGCGAATCACCAGGTCACTGGGTTAAAACTCGGACCAAGAGAACTACATCATGTGGCGACGCTATCGACGCGGGAGTTGGGAATAGGCAAGCCGCGAGAAGCAATCCCACTGTTTTTCGGAATCTGTTTTTCCGGCTGCGAAATGCGATATCGATACGAACCCTCCAAAGTCACAATTGAAAAAGTGACCCCCGATAATTCATCTGCTGATTGGCCTTATCCTCATTACCCCGACTATTTGCCACATATTCCTCTGATTACTGGCTCACAGGAGTCATGTACTTGGCCTGAATTCGCGGAGAAATTCATAAATCATCCTGACAAGCAGTCTGCCGAAATGGTCGTTGTGATACCTCCACCTCGGACCATCGGAATGTCATTGTGGGGACCTATAGGAGATGCTGAGTGCGTTGAGATTGTTTTTAACTGTCGGCTGGACGAAAAGGCTATAGAAGTCACCACGCATTGTTCCTGAGTCGCAAGAGTCGGAAGCGTCCGCTAGGGTTCTCACAAAAGCAAGAGAGCTGCAGCGTTATATTTAACTACAAGCAATCGCCCGATGAAATTCGTTGTCGAACAGCACAGCGACAGCTTCGTTGCCTATCCACTTGGGATGAAGGGAGTAGTTGTTGGCCAAGGAAACACACGCGACGAGGCCTTGGCCGATGCTATATCAGCAGCACGCTTCCACCATGACACTTTCGGCAACGATGCCGCTGCCGAAGCAACCGACATGATCGACGACGAAGTCGTGGACGCGGACATTGACGATTGATGCGTTGATTTCCCGCCGACGAATTTAATTCCTACTAGTGGGTTTTCGAAGCAAGCGTCTAGAAAGGTATAAACTCAATGGGAAGGTTAGTCATTGCGGCATTCTCCATTCTCCTACTCACGCAGACGTGCCACGCTCAGGCGCCCGAAGACGTGGTGAAGTCCTATCTCGAATTCGCCAAGCAGCAAAAATGGCAGGAAGCTGGCAATCTGATGGCTCCCGAGGCGCTCAAAGAGTTTCGTGAGATGACTTTCTTTTACCAGGAATTGCCCCACGCTGAGCGGATGACGAGAGTGTTTTTCGGCCCTGACGCGACTCCGGATACTGTGGCTGCAATGTCCGATGCAGAGTACTTCGCCACGTTCTTAAAAACGGGCCTCACAAAGACGAAGCAACTAGGTCTCACGTTCAAAGAAATGAAGATAGTCGGCTCTGTTGCCGAGGGAGAAGAGACCGTCCATGTGGTAGTAAGGCTCCATGTCGAGCTTGGAGAAGTGGAGATGGAAAGGATGGAAGTCTGCACGTGCTTGCTGACCAAGGATGGCTGGAAGATAGGCCTTGACAAACAATGGAAGGGAATGGCCCTGGAAATGAAAGCAAGATTAGGTCAATAGCCTCCGCGCCTCTGCGTCTCCGCGTTTACAACCTTCCCTTCTCACCTCCGTGCCCTCTGTGGTTAATCAACCATGAGCTACCTAGAAAAACTGTTCGGCTTCAAAGACCAGGTCGCCGTTGTCATTGGCGGCACTGGAGTCCTCTGCGGTGAGATGGCCCAAGGGCTCGGCGCCGCGGGGGCCCACGTCGTGGTTGCCGGGCGGAACCAAGAGCGGGGCGACGCCCGGGTCAAGTCGATCGTCGACGCCGGGGGCCAGGCCTCGTTCGCCGAGGTCGACGCCACGAGCAAACAGTCGATCCAGCTTCTGTGCGACAAAGTCCTCGCCGAGCATGGCCGGGTCGACGCGGTGATCAACGGCGCCGGGGTCAACTCGGCGACCCCCTACTTCGACATCGAAGAGGAGGAGTTCGAGCGGATCATTCGCGCCAATTTGCTGGGAGTCCATTTCGCCTGCCAGGTCTTCGGCAAGGCAATGATCGACGCCGAGGGCGGGGCGATTCTCAACGTGGGAAGCGTCACCAGCTTTCTCCCCCTGTCGCGCGTCTTCACCTACAGTGCCTCGAAGGCGGCCGTCCTCAGCCTCACCAAGAATGTCGCCCGCGAGTTCGCCACGCAGGGGGTGCGGGTCAATTGCCTCTGCCCGGGCTTCTTTCCGGCGGAGCAGAATCGCAAGATCCTGAGCGCCGACCGCGTGGAAAACATCATGCGTCACACCCCCATGGCCCGGTTTGGCGAGCCGCGCGAGTTGATCGGGGCGACCTTGCTGCTGCTGTCGAAGACCGCAGGCAGTTTTATTACCGGCGAGGCGGTTTACGTCGACGGCGGATTCACCTCGATGACCATCTAGCCATGTCGCATACGTTCACTATCTTCGGCGCCTCGGGAGACCTCACCGAGCGCAAGCTGATCCCGGCCCTCTACCAGCTCCATCGCAAAGGGCGGCTGCCGGCCGACACACGGGTGGTCGGATTCTCGCGGACCCCGTTCAGCCACCAGGAGTGGCGCGGGCAATTGGCCGAGAGCACGGCGAAGTTTGTCGGCAAGGAGTTCGATCCGCACGCCTGGAGCAAATTCTGCCAGCACATCTCCTACTGCCCAGGGGACATCGGCAAGCGGGAGGACTTCGCGCGGCTCTCCGACTTCCTCGACGAGCTCGAAACAGGGGCCTCGTCGCGACGAGTCTATTACCTGTCGACCGCGCCGAAGTTTTATGGCCCCGCCGTCCAAATGCTTGGCGCGGCCGGCATGGCCGACGAGTCGCGCGGTCCGCGGCGAATCGTCATCGAAAAGCCGTTCGGCACCGATGGCCGCTCGGCCCGGGAACTCAACGACGTCGTTCACGGGGTGTTCAACGAACGGCAGGTCTATCGCATCGATCATTACCTCGGCAAGGAGACGGTGCAAAATCTGCTCATCCTGCGGTTCGCCAACACCATCTTCGAACCGATCTGGAACCGCAATTACATCGATCACGTCCAGATTACCGTCGCCGAGGAAGTCGACATCGGCAGCCGCGCCGGGTATTACGACACGGCGGGCATCCTTCGCGACATGTTCCAGAATCATCTGCTCCAGCTTTTGATGATCTCCGCCATGGAGGCCCCGGTTCGCTACGGGGCCGACGAGGTCCGGGACGAAAAGGTGAAAGTGTTGCAGGCCGTCAGGCCAATGACCCCGCAAATGATCGCCTCCGACACGATCCAGGGGCAGTACGATGGCTACCTCAAGGAAAAAGGGGTCGCGGCGGGCAGCACCACCGCGACCTTTGCCGCCATCAAGCTCTGGATCGACAATTGGCGGTGGCAGGGAGTCCCCTTCTACCTGCGAAGTGGCAAGGCGATGAGTTGCCGAACGACCCAGATCGTCATCCAGTTCCGGGAACCACCTCACATGTTGTTCGCCGATGGCCCTCGCGGGGCGAAGGAGGCCAACCGTCTGATCGTGCAGGTCCAGCCGGCCGAGGGGATTCAGCTTCACTTTCAAACCAAGGTTCCCGACGCCGGAATGCGGATGCGACAAACCGACCTCGACTTCAGCTACCAGCGCGAGTTCCGTGGCACCATGCCCGAGGCGTACGAGCGGCTGCTGCTCGATGCCCTCGAAGGGGATGCCAGCCTGTTCGCCCGGGCCGACGAAGTCGAGGCGGCGTGGAGCATTTGCGACCCGATTCTCGAGGCGTGGGAGCAATCGGGGGCTCCTCACGTCTTTCCGTACGAGCGCGGGTTGTGGGGTCCGACCGAGTCGACCGAGTGGATGGGGGCCGACGGGCGCCAGTGGTTCGATACCTGTCCGGTGTTGAATTGAGGAGGCCAGAGGTCGGAGAGTAGGGGTCAGGGACCAGGTGTCAGGGGGCGTGGTTCGGCACCTACCCCGTGTTGCGTTTAGCGAAAGAAAGTCTCAAGTGAATTGCTGCCCGATCCGTTTTGCCCGCTGGGGCTACAAGGAACTCATCGCCTGCGTGCTGGCGGCGGTGGTGGCGATTGCGCTGTTGTGGCAGTTCGTGTGGTGGCCGCTGGCGCTCTTGCCGGCCATTCCCGCCCTGATTGTCGTCTGGTTCTTCCGCGACCCGGACCGGACCCCCGAGGGGGATCAGAAGACGGCCGTTGCCCCCGCCGATGGCCTGGTGGTCGAGGTGACCCGGGTCGACGACCCCTGGGCCGGTCCCGAGGCCCTACGGATCAGCATCTATCTCAACGTGTTCAATGTCCACGTCAATCGGATCCCGCTCGACGGCCAGGTCGACCGGATTGAAGTGGGCAAAGGGGGCCACAGCCACGCGAAATCCCCCCAGGCGGCAACCCAAAATGCCCTGGTTCGCTCGTTTTTCCATCTCACTGGCCACCCTCCCCTGCGGTTTTCGGTCTGCCAGATCACCGGCTTCGTGGCCCGGCGAATTATCACCGAACTCGAGCCCGGATTGGCGGTAACAAGAGGGGCCCGTTTTGGTATGATCAAATTCGGTTCGCGGACCGAGCTGGTCCTTCCCGCGGCGTTTGTCGCCCAGGTTGCCGTTGGCAGCCGGGTGAAAGGGGGAGAGACGGCGGTGGCCATCCTTCCTATCGACTCTCCTTCTGCCAGCGAGGCATCGACTTGAAAGCATCCACGGCTCGCTATTGCATTCCCGCCACCTTCACCCTGGCCAACCTGGGGTGTGGCATGGCTGCCATTTGGCTCGCCTGGCAACCGAGCGAGTTCGACCTGGCCCAGCAGATCACGTTCTGTGCCTGGCTGGTCATCTGGGCCATGGTGTGGGACGGCTGCGATGGCCCCCTCGCCCGGATGCTCAGCGCCACCAGCCGCTTTGGCAACGTGGCCGACAGCGTCGCCGACTGGGTCTCGTTCGGCATCGCTCCGGCGGCGCTGATCTGCACGATTGGCCGCGACGAGTTGAGTGGGGTTCCTTCCGCCGCAGCCGTCGCCGTGGCGATCGTCTACGCGGCGGCCACCCTCTATCGACTCGAACGCCATTCGCGCCGCACTTTGCGCCGCGGCAGTTCGAGTGGCGAATTCCTTGGGCTCCCCTCACCCGGGGCGGCCGCGCTCGCCATCGGGCTGGCCGTCACCGAGAGCCAAAGCCTGGTTGCCGGCAGCGCTGGTCACCCCCGCGGCCTACTGGTGATGATGGTCGCCATCGCCGTCCTCATGGTCTCCCCGCTTCGCTACCCCAAACTTGCCCACATCATGCGGGTCTTGCCCCCTCAACTCACGTTCCTCTTCCTGGTGGGAGTTTCGGTGATGATCGGGGTGCTCGGCCCCTGGATGGCGTTGGTCATCCTGTCGTCGATGTACGCCATCTATCCCCTGCTCCGCCTGCTGCTGGTCGGCACCTCCGACGACGCCAACATGGCCACGGGAGGGGGCCGCTAGTGTTCACGGGACTCGTGCGGAGCGTGGCAACGGTCTCCTCCTTCGATCCCGAGGGGCCCGGTGTGCTATTGGGGGTGACCGAGGAAACCATCGCCCGCCAAGGAATCCTCGGAGCGAGCATCGCCATCAACGGCTGTTGCCTGACGGTAGTCAGGTTCGATGCCAAGCACCTCTTGTTCCAGGCCGGCAGCGAAACCCTCTCACGCACCAACCTCGGCCAGCTCCAGCCGGGAGACCGCGTAAACCTCGAACCCTCCCTCACCCTCGGCGCCGAACTCGGCGGCCATCTCGTCACCGGCCACATCGATGGCCTCGGCACCGTCGACCAGCGGATCGACGAAGGCCAGTGGTCGACCTTCTGGTTCCGCGTCCCCGCGGAACTTACCCGGCAGATGGCCAGCAAGGGCTCGGTCGCCGTCGACGGCATCAGCCTCACCCTGGTTGACGTCGAACCGGAGCGTTTCAGTGTGGCGCTCATTCCCCACACTTTGGAAGTCACCACACTCGGCTCCCGCAACGTGGGTGACAAAGTCAACATCGAGACCGACCTCCTTGCGAAATACGTCGAACGCCAACTCACCTGGCGCGCCCCACCCACCACCTGATCCTCCCCGCCGATGTCCCAGCGCCAGACCAAGACCTTCCTCCGCGAGCGGCTCCAAGAAATCGGGGTCAAGCCTGTCACGCGCCATGGGCAGAACTTCCTGATCGACCTCAACCTCGTCGACATGATCGTCAGCTCCGCCGAACTCGAACCGCGCGACGTCGTCCTCGAAGTCGGCACCGGCACCGGCAGCCTCACCACGATGATGGCCAGACAAGCCGGGCATGTCGTCACGGTCGAAATCGATCAGCACCTCTACGAACTCGCCAGCGAGGAACTGATCGACCTGGCCAACGTGACGATGCTCCGGCTCGACGCCCTCAAAAACAAAAACCGCTTCGCCCCCGAGATCATGGAGACCATCGGCGCTCGCCTCGCCGAAGCCCCCGATCGCCGCTTCAAACTGGTCGCCAACCTCCCCTACAACATCGCGACCCCGGTCCTCTCGAACCTCCTGCTCGCCGAGCACACTCCCCATATGATGGTCGCGACCATCCAAAAGGAACTCGCCGACCGCATCGTCGCCCATCCCTGGAGCAAGGACTACAGCGCCCTCTCGGTCTGGATTCAGGCCCAGTGCAAAGCCGAGATCGTCCGCGTCATGCCCCCCTCGGTCTTCTGGCCCCCTCCCAAGGTCCACTCGGCCATCATTCGCCTGGTGGTCGAGCCGGAACGCCGCGCGGCGATCCCCGATCTTGGCTACTTCCATCAGCTCACCAAGGCGATCTTCCTCCACCGCCGCAAGTTCCTTCGTGCCAACATCACCAGCGCCATGAAGCGCCACCTCACCAAGGAACAGGTCGACGAGGTGATGACCGACATGAACTTCGGCCCCGACACCCGCACCGAACAACTCGACGTCCCCACGCTCCTAGCCCTCACCGAACGCCTCCGCGCCCAAGCCCCCACCTGGACGCTATAACAAAGTGGGGCGACGGTCCTCCGTCGCCAACTTCCAACTTCCAACTTCCAACTTCCAACT
>CAZYQQ010000040.1:0-45529 GCA_964650265.1 uncultured Planctomycetaceae bacterium | reverse complement strand
CATACTGCCGATGGACTTCGTGGGGATCCCCCACCTGTTCGCTCGCGTGCTCAACCAGGGCCGTGTCCACTAGCTCGTGATGGTCCTCCAGCAGTTGCCCCCCCACAAAACCGCTCACGGCGGCCCCGGACAGGGAGGCGACTTGAGGCGCACGTGGCTCCGGGAACTGACCATCCCAGTTGGGATCGACAGCACGAATGCGATCGGGGAGAGGAGGGTGGGTAGCCATCAGGCCGGTAAAGCCTTCCCACACCCCCTGAGCAAAAAACAGGTGGCTCGCCTGACTGGCAGAGGCGGCACGAATGCGCGAACCAGATGCGGCGGCTCCAATTTGCTTAAGAGCACCGGCAATTCCGCCGGGGTTGCGGGTGTATTGAACCGCCGAGGCGTCGGCCAGATACTCTCGCTGACGCGAGACGGCCGCCTTGATCAGCCCTCCAATAAAGCTGCCTAGCGATCCAAGAACGATGAGGACCAGTCCGATACCGAGCATCACCAGAACCGCTCCCGCCCCATCCCGGTTACTTTGACGTCTTCCACCAGAAAAGGCCGCCATGCGGAACATGAAGTGCCCGATGAAACTAAGCAGCAGAATCCCATAGAGCAGGCCGATCAGACGGATCCCAAGCCGCATGTCGCCATTGAGGATGTGGCTGAATTCGTGCGCCATCACCCCTTGCAGTTCCTCGCGCGTCAGTTGGGCAACCGCGCCGCGCGTCACGCCCAAGACGGCGTCACCCGTTTGATACCCAGCCGCGAAGGCATTGATCCCAGGCTCGTCGAGCAGAAAGACGGGGGGAACGGGAATTCCGGAGGCGATCGCCATTTCCTCGACCACGTTGAGCAATCGTCGCTCCAGTGGATCGCGGCTATCGGGAGAGAGACGCCGCCCGCCAAGTTGCTCGGCCACGACTGCCCCGCCGCCGGCGCGAAGCTCGATGACCTTGAACAGGGTACCGAGCAGAATCAGGGCGAGGGCAGCCCCGCTCGCCATGAGTGGAATATACCAGGGAAATTCATCCGTCGTTCTGAGCCCCATCGGGTCGTGGTAGGCTTGCGCCGCTGAAGTTGCCCAGGTGGCAGCGACGAAAGTCGTCGCAACAATTGCCACCAAGGCCACGACAAACGCCACCAGGAGCCAACCCGTGCTACGGCGTGCGCGATCTTGCCGCTCGAAAAAATTAGTCGCCATGGTGCAAGGATGCCCGACGTGACGAGACTAGCGAGTGCGGCATCAAACGACTCAGGTGAACGAAACCTTGGGGGCCTCGGCAATGGCTTGGGAATCGAACTCCAATAGCTCGGCCTCGTGGCTAAACCCAAATAGCCCCGCGAAGATGATTGGCGGGAACGACTCGCGGTAAATGTTGAACTCCATGACGGTGTCGTTGTAGGCCTGCCGCGCGAAGCCGACCTTATTTTCCGTCGAAGTGAGTTCCTCGGTGAGCTGCATCATGTTCTGGTTCGCTTTGAGGTCGGGGTAGGCCTCGGAAAGTGCGAACAGTCTCCCCAGAACCCCGCCCAACCCACTCTCGGCACTCGCCAACGCCGCCATTTCCTTTTCGCCACCCGGATTGGCGGACGCCGCCTTCAGGCTTCCCACCGCCTGGTTACGGGCGGTAATCACCGCCTCGAGCGTCTCCCGCTCATGCTTCATGTAGCCCTTGGCGATTTCCACCAGATTGGGAATCAGGTCGTAGCGGCGTTGAAGTTGGACTTCGATCTGCGAGAAAGCATTCTCGAACCGGTTCTTCAGCGCGACAAGCTTGTTGTAAATCCCGGCACCGAAGGCGATCAGCACAAAACCAATCACCGCCGCGACAATGACTGCAATGAGCCAGGGTTCCATGATGAGGACGCTCCGTTGCTAGGGGTATGAGGGTTGGTCTTGGACTTCGTTCAATGGTTGTTCGTTCTCAGGCTGGCGATCTTGGTATGTGTCTCGGGACGGCGGCAAGTTCACGCTTCGGGGGCCGTGGTTCGTTCGATGTATTCGCCGGTGCGGGTATCGACCCGCAACCAGTCGCCGTCGTTGATAAAGGCCGGAGCGAGGATTTCGGCCCCCGTCTCGAGCTTGACTGGCTTTTGGACATTCGTCGCCGTGTTGCCCTTGGCGGCCGGCTCGGCATACTCGACCTTGAGGACGACGTGGTTGGGGGGGGTCACCGCGATCGGCTGGTTGTTGAACGTCATGAGCTGGCAGTCCATCCCCTCCTTCAGGAACCGGGCCACGTCTCCCACCTGATCGGGATTCAACTCATACTGTTCGTAGTCGACGTTGTTCATGAACACGTAGTTCTCTCCCTGGCTGTAGAGAAACTGCGCCGTGAATTCCGTGACGTCGGCTGCTTCGAGGGTCTGCCCGGCACGGTAGGTACGGTCGACCACCGTGTTACGGAGCAGATTCTTGAGCTTGCATTCGTAGAGGGCGGTCCCTTTGCCCGGCTTACGAAAGTTCATTTCGACCATCAGGTAAGGGGTCCCGTCGATTTGGACCTTGAGCCCCTTACGAAAATCGCTGGTATTGTAGACGCTTGGCACTGGTAGCTTTCCGTTTCGACTGACACTGTTTAAGGTTATTCTGAGCGTTTCCCTTCGGCGACCGGCCAAAAGGAGCCCACATTCTAATCCCCATCGACCAGCCTGTCCGCCCCACTCCGGCCCTCAGCGAGGCCCCAGGCCGCAGTGCGCGCGAGCCCGTCTGGCGACGGGAACTCCGCCAGGCGGTCCGCGACTCGCGGGAACTCTGCCACCTGCTTGGGCTCGACCCGGCATTGACCACCAGCGGCGGGGATTTTCCCCTCTTGGTGCCGCGGGGATTTGTCGCCCGGATGCGTCCGGGCGACCCCCACGACCCCTTGCTGCGGCAGGTCCTGCCCGTGGCGGAAGAGGGGGAGGTCCCCCCAGGCTTCACCCTCGACCCAGTGGGGGATGGTGCGGCAGCGCTGCAGCCGGGTCTGTTGCAGAAATACACCGGTCGGGTGCTGATGGTGGTCACCGGAGCCTGTGCCATCCATTGCCGCTACTGCTTTCGGCGCAATTACCCTTACGCCAGCGGGGCGGCCACCCCGCGAAGCTGGGAGGCTGCCCTCGCCCGGATTGGGGTCGATCCGACAATTGAAGAAGTCATTCTGAGTGGCGGCGACCCTCTGACTCTCGACGATCAGTTGGTGGGAGAACTTGTCGCGCGTCTCGAGTCGATCCCACACCTGCGTCGCCTCAGAATCCACACTCGACTGGGAATCGTGTTGCCGAGCCGCATCACCACCGAACTTACCGAATTGCTCACACGGTCGCGGTTGCAGGTGAATGTGGTCCACCATGCCAACCATGAGCAGGAGATCGATGCCACTGTCGAAGCGGCCGTGGGGAGGCTTCAGCAGGCGGGCTGTGTCCAACTGAATCAGTCAGTCCTACTCCGCGGCGTCAACGACACGTTGGCCGATCAACAGCGTTTGTGCGAGCGGCTCATGGCAATCGGTGTGCTCCCTTACTACCTGCACCAACTCGACCGGGTGGCGGGGGGGGCCCACTTCGAAACGACAGAGCAAATGGGGGTACAGATTATCGCCGGTCTTCGCGAGCGGCTTCCAGGCTACATGGTGCCGCGCCTGGTGCGTGAGGTCGCGGGGGCTCCGCACAAGGTGGTCCTTGCATGACAAACCTTGCCCCCATTCATGATCGAGACGCCCTAGAGCGAGTGCGAAGAGAGTTGCGGATCGATCCGCAGCAGCTACGGCGGCTAAAGACCCAGTTCTTCAAGAAGTTTGCAGGCCGTGACGCGGCCCTCGGGCAGCTTCCCCCGGAGGTGCGCCAGGAATTTGCCGCCCGGGTCGATTTTCACCCGCTGGAACTCGAAGTCCGGCACGATTCCCGCATCGACGGGGCGAGCAAGCTCATTTGGCGGACCCGTGGAGGAGGACGAGTCGAGTCAGTCATCCTCCGCGCCGGCACGGGCCGGACGACCCTATGTCTTTCGAGCCAGGTGGGATGCGCCGCGGCGTGTGACTTCTGTGCGACCGGCAAGATGGGCTTCGGCGCCAATCTCTCGGCTGCCGAGATACTTGACCAGATCGTTCAAGCGGGCCAACTCGTCGCCCCGGAGGGGCGAGCCATTCGCAACATTGTGCTGATGGGAATGGGAGAGCCGTTCCACAACGAGTCACAGGTATTCGCTGCACTGGAGTTGCTGTTGGCGGGTGAACTCTTCAACCACCCCGCCAGTCGTGTCCTGATATCCACGGTCGGCATCCCCGACGGAATGCTGCGGTGCGTCGAGCGATTCCCCGAAGTCCATCTGGCTCTCAGTCTGCATGCGGTGCGGCAGGACGTGCGCGAGTCGCTTATTCCGCTGGCGAGAAAGTATCCGCTTGAGAATCTACGGGAGACGATCCTCGAGTTGAACCGACGGCAGAAATCGCCGGTAATGATCGAGTACTTGATGCTTCGCGACATCAACGATTCGCTTGCGGATGCCGTCGAGTTGATCGAGTTTTCCCGAGGGCTCCGGGTCCACATCAATCTCATTCCGTTCAACCCGATCGAGGCGGCTCCCCACCTGGCTGGCTCCGACCGCCAAACTCGCGATGTATTCGCCAATCATTTGAAGCAAGCGGGGCTCACAACGACGATTCGCTACTCCATGGGAGCCGACATCGAAGCGGCCTGCGGGCAGCTTGTCCAGCAATTGGAAGGTCGGCGGCGTCGCTCAGTCAGAGAGGCAGCACCTTAGTCGAGTCGATTCCACGCTGGATGATAGCGCTGTACGAGATCGACCTTGAGCAGGGGCCGATACTTGTCGCTCGGCAGATCGGATTCCAGGATCACGGCGAACCTCGTGACCGACTTGCGTGTGCCGGGTGCCGTCAGGTGGGTTGCTAATCGCGCACCAATATCGAGCGTCTCGCCGATATACAAAAGTGCCTTTCGCGCACCAAACAACACATAGACTCCGCTCTCACCAATAAGGTGCTTGACCGCATGGGCCGAAAGATTTCGAGGTGGAGCGAAGTCGCGCGTCTTAAGGACATAGTGATATTCCTTGGCTTCGGCGAGCAGTGACTTGTGAGTCCGCCGGAAGAGAAAGGCGCCGCGACGGCAATCGGCTGCCGGATGGCCTGGCGTAAATCGGGCCGCCGTACGGTCGAAGAATTGACTGCGATTGGGGTGGCTGAATAGCTCCGCCAAGGACAACTCGCCGAACTTCTCGCTGGTAAGCGTCCACGCAATTTCTGACGCGAACTGATAACGATCGAGTTCCGCGGCTGAAATCTTGGTCGTCTGCTTCTCTGCCTGTTTAAGTAGCTTGCCTTCTTTCCGCAAGGCGAGAATCCGCTGGTTCCAAATCGCGGGATCTCCCAGTAGCCCTTGTCGCGCACATTCACTGTGGAACTCTGTTTGCAGGTCTGGATCGCTGAGCAATCGCTCGATCGAATACGCACCAGTCGCGCCGAGCATCGCCTGTATCAAGGTCTGATCTTGCAGCTCCCGCAAATCGACTGGGACCGCTTTGGGGAGGGGCGAGGAGACTGCCACTGACGCGAATTCTTCCATCCGGGGTGTGGCACCGTTCACCTCGGCCGGAGCTTCGCCATCTTCGGGGGCAGCGACTTCTCCTTCGATAAAGTCCTCTTCTTTGAACAGCGGCAGGAGAGGTTGTTGTTTCAGCCGTCGCCCAGCGGCCGTGCTGGGGGCGCTACCAATCGGATCGGCGGGTCCATCGAGCGGGTCACCCTCTTCGACTTCATCGAGCCGCTGTGTCGCACGCTGGGTGTAGTCTTCGGAGAGCTCGCACCCCATGTAGCGACGGCCAAGCTTCTTGGCCACGGCCAGAGTCGTCCCGCTGCCGGTAAAGGGATCGAACACCAGATCGCCTGGCTGGGAACTCACGCGGATGATCCGCCCCAACAATTGCTCTGGCATCTGGCAGCCGTGGAATCCCTGCCGCTCCTTGAAAGTCCCGGCGACCCGGGCAAAGTACCAGGTGTCGTCGAGCGGGCTGAATCCATAGACATCCGATTGAAAGTCCTGCGGCCTGAGAATCCAGGTATCGTCGGGGAGACGCCCCTTGGGATTCGCCCGCTTGTCGCCATAAACGAGCGCACGGGCCGAGGGGACACGGATTGCGGGGTCGTCGCTATTGAACGTGAACTGATCGGGATCTTTCACGAAGTGAAAGAGGTGAGCATGCGAGCGGCTAAATTTCCGCACGCAATTCACGCCGAAGGTGTAGTACCACACAACCCAGCTTCGCGCGGTGAACCCGATTTCACGCTCGGCAATCACTTTGAGATCGGCAGCGTACTCATCGCCGATGGCGAGCCAGAAGCTGCCGCTAGAAGTGAGCAGCCGGTGGACCTCCTCCATCCAGTTGCGTGACCACTGCAAATAGGCTTCGTCCGATTTTTCATCGTCGTAGGTGTCGTACTCGTAGCCGATGTTGAAGGGAGGGTCGGCGAACACCAGATCGATGGTGCCCGCAGGCATCTCGCGCATCAACTGAAGGGCGTCACCTTGAAGGATCGCAGATTCTACACCGAGCATGCCAAACGAGTCCCACAGGTAAGGAGAGATTCCATGCCAAGGATGGTCGCTCCGGGGCTACGACAATTTTGCCCGAAATCGACACGAGCGTTCACCTTATCGCAGGCTCGGTGCAGCTTCAAGCCGTTATGCTAGCAACCCTTCACTTGTCGGGTGCCTCTGGGGTAAGCTAACCGGCACTATTGGCAAGTCCCGAGCAATCAACCAGGTCGCCGCAAAATGAAATACGCCCTGTGCAACGAGACTTTTGGGGAAGTGCCGCTGGCTGAAGCTTGTGCCCTGACCCGGCAAACCGGCTACACGGGCATAGAAATCGCCCCCTTCACGCTCTGGGAAGAGGGCCCTTTGACGGATGTCCGCCAGCTTCCGGCCTCGGCTCGAACCGAACTGCGGCGACAGCTCGACCAGTCGGGACTCGAGGTGATCGGACTCCACTGGATTCTCGCAAAAACGGAAGGGTTTCACCTCACCAGCCCCGACCCGACGATCCGCCAGGCGACAAGCGAATATTTGGCTGCGCTCGCCGACTTGTGCCACGATTTAGGTGGGAAACTGATGGTATTGGGGTCGCCGCTGCAGCGCAGCCTCCTGCCAGAGGTGAGCCATGAACAAGGGCAGGAGTTTGCCGCCGAAGTCCTGCGAGAGGCAATGCCCCGCTGTGAAGCACTGGGCGTCGCCATTGCCTTGGAACCTTTGGGCCCGGCCGAGACGAATTTCCTCAACTCGGCCGAATCGGCGATTGAGCTGGCCCAACTTGTGAACTCCGAGTGTTGCAAGCTCCACCTCGATGTCAAAGCGATGTCGAGCGAGGCGAAGCCGTTCGACAGGATTATTCGCGAGAGCCGCGACTGGACTATTCACTTCCACGCCAACGACCCCAACCTCCTCGGCCCAGGAATGGGGGAGGTCGATTTCCATCCCATTTTCTCCGCACTCAAGGAGACAGGTTACGACGGGTGGGTGTCGGTGGAGGTCTTCAAGTACGAGCCAAGTCCACTCGAGATTGCCAGGCAAAGTATCGACTACATGCGGCGGATAGACGCCGAAACCTGAGCTTACGACCGATTGGGAATGATTTCGCCCCGCGTGATGTCCTCCAGCGATTGCCGGGTGCGGATCAAATGAGCCTGCCCCCCATCGATGAGCACCTCGGCGGCGAGTGGCTTCGAATTGTAGTTGCTCCCCATCACGGCACCGTAGGCTCCCGCACAGCCAATTACCAGGTGATCGCCCACCTTGGCCTCCGGAAGTGATCGGCGACTGACATACCCCCCTTCTTCTTGGGTGAAAATGTCTCCCGACTCGCAAAGGGGGCCACCGACCACCACATCGCGCATCGGCCGGCCGTGGTCTCCATCCTGTGGAGCGAGGGCCATGGGGTGATAGGAGCCGTACATAATGGGTCGGGCAAGGTTGTTGAAGCCGGCATCGACCAGATAGAACTGGTTGCCTCCCATCCGTTTCACGGCGCGAACCTCGCTCACCAGGTAGCCCGACTCGGCCACCAGGTATCGCCCCGGCTCGATTTCAAGAGAGATTGGGTGTCCAAACTGCAACGCGAGGCGTTCGCGGCTGGTGTTCCAAAGTTCGAAGTAGGGCCCAATGTCGATCGGCTGGTCCTCATCGCGGTAGGGGGTCGGCAGTCCTCCTCCGGCACTGATCGTGGTGATGCTCGACCCCACGACCATCGCCCCCTTCTCCATCGCATGGCAGACCTGGCTCAGGTGGGCAAGGTCGGTTCCCGATCCGATGTGCATGTGAAGGCCAGTGATCGAGAGGTGATGGCGAGTCGCTCGCTCGATGCACTCCTCGAGATCCTCGTGCCAGATGCCGTGCTTCGATTGCTCCCCCCCGGTATTGGTCTTCTGGCTGTGCCCATGGCCAAAGCCCGGGTTGATCCGCAACGTGATTTCTCGACCCGGTGTCCGCTCGCCGATTTGGTCGATCATGTCGGGAGATCCGCAATTGACCGCAAGCCCCAGGTCGACCACAAGTTCGAGCGTCTCTCGATCGAAAATGTCGGCCGTATAGATGATTTGGTGTGGGTCGCGGGCATCTGGGTCGAAGCCGGCTTGAAGGGCGCGGTGGATCTCGCCCGCACTCACCGCGTCGACCACGACCCCCTGATGTCGGACCAGATTGAGAATCGCCAGATTGGAACAGGCCTTCTGGGCGAAACGAATCACATCAAAAGAACGAAGGTCGTTGATTCTCTGCATGATCCGCTGGGCGTCGTAGACATACAGGGGCGTACCAAACTTGCGGGCAAGTTCGGCAATTGGCTGCTCAGCGATTGAATCGATAAACGGTTCCATAGCGGTGCTCCGTCGACCTGCATTTCGTACACTTACGTCGGCAAATAAAGCGACGCCGACCGGAATCGACCGATCGGCGTCGCGCTAGGTTCGCATCGAGAAAGAGGTGGCAGCTCGAAACTCCCAGCTCATCCACGAAAAGTCGGAGATTTACTGGGCCATTTCGGCGCCAAGTCGAATCATCCGGCTGATTCCTTCGATCACACCTTGTTCAATGGTGATGCGGCCTCGGCCCATCTCGCCGACCTTCTCGAGAGTCATGATGATCTTATCGTGTCCACCCTCGATAAGCTTCTTGGCCAGCTCTTCGGCTGCCGGATTACCGGCAAACTCTTCTCCCTTCATGGCTTCTTCCAAAGCCGGGCCAAAGGCGAGTTTGAACTGGACTGGGGGAACCTCGGTGTTGGCGGTCTCTTCAGTCGTATCGATCGCCTCTTGGATAGTGGTCAGGGCATCGGCCCCAGCCGCCACGTAAAGGGCGTCCGAACCGACACCGATGTACACCTTGGCATGGTCGCCCCCTAGGAGTTCGCGTGCCCTGTCATCCGCCTCTTCGGGCAAGGGGAATGACAGTTCGTGCAGTGCCACCCCGCCGTGAGTTGACGAGTCACGGGTGAAGGTCACCTTCTCAGGATGTTCCTTGGCCACTTCCTCAATCGCGTCGAGCAGTTTGGCAGCCTCTGCCGTATTGCCGGCGGCCGCTCCCACGCCGTTGACCTTCCCTTCGGCCAGCATCACATTGCCAACCAGGTCGACCTTTCCGTCACGGAGAATAGAGCCCAGCAAATCCATGGCCGGGGGAAGTAGCTTGCGAACGACTTCGCGGTCTTCTTCCGATACATCCTCATTGTCATCCAATTGTTGCAAGATCGTGGCACGATTGCTGAGCAGAGCCGCATCGAGCTCTGCTTGATACGCGGCCAAATCCTCCTGAGCCACCTTATTAGCGGTATTGAACTGAATCATCGCATCCGGCTTGAGAAGCTTACTAAACCGAGTCTGAGTGCTGGAAAAATTCTCAAGCTCCCTAGCGGTTCGTGTGCCAGGGACTGCTGTGTAGGTAAAGTCGAACAGCAGACTCTTGTTGTCGGGATCAATATTCAGACCGAAGGTCATTTCATTGATCTCGTCGAACACCCGGCGGATCTCGTCGAACTGCTTCTCGGCGGCCTCCTCGCGCTTGGCAAAATCCTCGTCTGACTCGTCTTCGCCCTGTTCGAGTCCATCCTCCATCCCCGCGCGGAGGTTAGTGATGGCAATTTCGCGATACATGGGCGGAATATTAGGCATCATGATGCGGATGCCAAGATCGTACTCACCCGCAACCTTGCTTAACGTCTGGGCGGGGTCGGCGGGAACCTCGTCAAGCGACTCTGGGGTCGGTGCAGCGAACGCCCAGCCGTTCGACTCCTTGATGTAGAGACTCTGATTCGGGAGTTCCAACTCCGATAGACCATCCCCCAGATCGGTCACATTCATCTGAAAGTTTTGCAGCATGTTGAGCAATGCACCGAGGTCCGTCACGGGAACACAAAGAATTGGCTCGAAGTTGGTGCCATCGGTGCTGATGATTGCTCCCCAGACTTTGGTGTCGTCGACACCTGGGAGCTTGTTATTGCCCGTGAAAAGCAGGAGCATTCCTTCGGCCTGCTGCCGGACGCTCGGCGCGCCTGCCAGATTGCCGACGAAGTCGATGTCGTTCAGCAGTTGGTCGACGCCGCTGGCGGCAATAACGGCCACGGTCTTCGATGACCCGGTGGCTTCTTCCTGGGCTTGAACAGCACTGGGGATCACCAGAGCCGCCGCGACCGCGGCAAACATCGCCACTTGGAGCGTGCGCAGGGCAGGGGAGCGGAAATTCACGGCGTAGGCCTCCTCGGTTCGTATTGGTGGAGCCGGCCTGGAGCCGACTAGTGTGGATATACTCGACAAGCGTAGGCCAGGGAGAGTGCGACGCGGGCACACCCTGTCCCAACGACGGCCTACTGGGAAAATCTACCACCCGGAAGGCATCGCGGTTTTGACAATCTCGCCGATTATAGCGATCATGGCCCCGAAAGGGAGATGGGGTCCCGGAGCATGACCCGACCATGCATTCGCCCCCCCCCAATGACCAAAGAGGCCCAGTGACCAAAGAGGCCCAATATCCAAAGAAGAGCGAATCCGGCCTTAGACCTCGCCTTCCCTACCGCTCGCGATAAGTGATCCGACCCTTGGTCAGGTCGTAGGGAGAGAGTTCCACCCGAACCTTATCTCCAGGCACGATCCTGATGAAGTGCTTTCGCATCCGCCCCGCGACATGGGCGGTCACGATGTGTCCACCCTCGATTTCGACACGAAACCGGGTATTCGCCAAGGCCTGGGTGACAACCCCTTCGACTTCGAGAGCTTCTTCTTTTTGTTTTGTCATAAACGCCTGCTTGGACTTCGCTCCTGGGCGAAGGGAAAACGAGACTGGGCCAAAATAAGCCCCCGGGGAAGCGGTGATGAGACCGCTGAGTGGCAATGGTACCACCAAGGCACCCCAGAAGTCTAGCAGATATCACGAGTTACGTCGACCAGAACCGGTCACAATACTCAATCGCACCGACGGAGCTAGCGACATAGGGTGGCCGGTTGCCGCATTTTGCCTTGTGCCCGAAGGCCAGTTCCGGCTACGCTCCCCACCTCAGAGCGACAGGTCGCAACGACCTTAACGATTGAGCAAATTCTACCGCGAGGCCCTGAAAACCCGCGATATATTGCCCCATTCGAGTCCCTTTTCAACAAGTTTGCGATACACTTAAGGGACTGTGAGCACCTCCGAGTACCAAAATGTGCCTCGTTCCGCCGAATCGGCCTTGTCGGTCGATCCCGAGGAGGTTCAGCGCGCGAAGCGAGAGATTCAAGGGATTGTTCAGCAAATCGCTGACCTTTCTCGCTCCGATATTACGTCCGAGCAGTTCTACGACGAGTTTCTTAATAAGGTCGTTTCCGCGTTAGCGGCGCTTGGAGGGGCCGTTTGGACCTTAGGGGCCGGTGGGCTCCAACTCAGCTATCAAATCAACCTCCGCAACATCGGACTTCTGGACAACCCCATTGGCCAGACCCAACACGGACGCCTTCTGCTCCAGTCGATCAAGTCGCCGGAAGGCATGCTGGTATCCCCCCACTCGGGGCATTCCGGCGGAACTGACATTGACGACGAGCAAGCTGCGGCAAACCCCACCGACTTTCTGCTCATCCTCATGCCCGTCTTCAACGACCAGGGTCCTCAGGGGGTGGTTGAGGTCTTTCAGCGTCCTGGAGCACGTCCCGCCACTCAGCGTGGGTATCTCAAGTTTCTCGAACAGACCTGCGAGCTTGCCGGAGACTATCTGCGGGCCCGCCGGCTACGTCATTTGGCGGAGAAGCAATCGCTGTGGGAGCAACTGGAATCGTTCACCCGCACAGCCCATGAGACACTCGATCTGCGGCAATGCGCCTACACGATTGCCAACGAAGGCCGACGGCTGATTGGATGCGATCGGGTGAGCGTGGCAATCCGCCGTGGCAGCAAAATGATTGTCGAATCGGTCAGCGGCAAGGACACGTTCGACAAGCGATCGAATGTCGTCACCCTGCTCAATCGTCTGGCGACCGCGGTCACCAAAACTGGCGAAGAAGTGTGGTACGACGGCGACACTTCGAAGATGGCACCACAAGTCGAACATGCCATCGACGCCTATGTCGACGAGTCGCATACCAAGAGCATGGCAATTCTCCCTCTCTTTCGACCGCGACGCGAGGAAGAGGAAGGTCTGCCGAACCAAGAAAAGAAGCGCGAGGTGCTCGGCGCGCTGATCGTCGAGCAGATGGTCGACACGACCCCATCCGAGGGGTACGTCCAACGGGTCGACGTCGTAAGAAACCACAGCGCCACGGCGTTGGCCAACGCGCTGGAGCATAACAGCCTGTTCCTGATGCCGGTGTGGAAGACTCTAGGCAAGTCGACGGCTCTATTTCGAGGGAGCACGCGGTGGAAGACGCTTAGTGTGCTCGCCGTATTGGCCACGGTGGGCCTGCTAGCGGCATTCTGGGAAATCGACTTCAATCTCGAAGGCAAGGGGCGGTTGAAGCCCGCCGTTCTGAGTGGAGTGTTCGCCCAAGTCGATGGCGAAATCGTTGAGATCCCAGTCGCCTATAACTCGGAGGTCAGGAAGGGCTCCGAATTGCTCAAACTTCGCAGTTACGAGCTACAAGACCAGATGACCCAACTCGCGGGGCAAGCCGAGTCGAACGAGACCCGATCCGTTGGTCTTCGTATCCAACTTGGCAAGGAACAGCTCACCGACGGCGAACGAGCGGAACTGAGCAGCGAGATCGCCCGGCTGAACAGCGATCGCCGGACGATCGCACTCCAACTCGAAACATTGCAGAAAATGCTCGATCTGCTGACGGTGAGAAGCCCAATTGATGGTCACATCATCACCGGCAAGCATCAAATCGAACAGCTTGGCCATCGTCCCGTCAGCCGAGGCCAAATGCTGCTGGAGGTCGCAAATCTTTCGGGCGATTGGTACCTGGAAGTGCTCATGCCCGAGACGCGGATGCGGCACGTCTCCGAGGCATGGGCAAAGGCAAACAATATCGGGGAACCACTGCCCGTCAATTTTATCCTCGTCGGTCTTCCCGATACGACCTTCACGGGAATAGTTGAACTCGTGGAGTCGACTGCCGAGGCACGTGGAGAAGAAGGGAATACGGTTCTGCTCCGCGTGAAACTCGACTCAGACGAACTCGCGCGGTTGCGAACGGCTATCAACGGAGATCCCAAGGTGGGAGCCGAAGCGATTGCCAAGGTCACTTGTGGGCGAGCATCGGCTGGATATGTCTATCTGCACGATTTGATCGACTTTGTTCAAGGCAAATTGCTGTTTCGTTTATGGTAAAGTGTCTCGCGCCATTCGCTCGAGGGCTCCGGCTATGCAAAATATGACTCGTGATCTGACTATCGCCCATCGCTCTCTCTTGCGACGGTTGCTGCTGTTCACCGTGGCGATTGCCGCCACCACACCAGCTTGGGGACAGCAGGACCCGGTGATCGAAAGGTGCGAGCTCAAATTCGTCGACGACGTGCAGATTCCCGCTAGTGTAGCGGGGATGATCACCCACCTGGCCGTGAAGGAAGGTTCATTGGTCAACGAAGGGGATGTGATTGCCCGTATCGACGACCGAGAATATCAAAGTCAACTCAAGATCGCCGAACAGCAAGCGCGTTCCGCCAAGGCGAAATTCGAAGATCAGGTCGAGGAGAAATATGCTCGGGCAGCCGCCGACGCGTCGGAAGCCGAAGTGCAGGAGCTTGTCGAGGTCAACTCGGGAAATATCAGAAATGTCGTGACTCAAAGTGAATTGCGGCGGGCCGACCTCGAGTGGACACGGGCCAAACTGCAAATTGAAAAGGCATTGAAGGACCGGGAACTCGCCCGCTACGACTTTCATACGCGAATCGCCGAATACGAAGCGGCCAAACAGGCCCTCGATCGGCTGATCATCCGCGCCCCGTTCTCGGGAGAAGTCATGCGGCTCAAGCGGCGACAGTCGGAGTGGGTCAATCCCGGCGATGCCGTGCTGCAATTGGTACGTTATGACGTCCTCAAGGTGGAAGGCCGGGTGTCGCTCGAACAGTACGACCCCCGTGATGTCGATGGGTGTGAAGTGACGGTCGAAGTCACGACGGGGAAAAACCAATCGCAGCGGGCCAAGGGACGCATTACGTGGGTCAACCAGATGGTCCAGTTTGAAGGGAACTATGTCTTTCCGGTCCAGGCCGAAATTCCAAACTCCAAGGTCGATGGACGGTGGGTCTTTATGCCCGGGCAACGTGCGACCATGACGATTCACCTTGCCACTCGGAATCCCACGATCACGCGGCGCGCCCCAACACCCGAAAACTAAGGGGCGTTCCGTTACTCACGGGGCATACTTCTCCTGCATACACTCTAAGCGATGTCGACGACTTTAGCCGATAGCCTGGTTTCGAGTTCGTCGCGGCCGCTCCCCATTCGCGCCCGTCCCGATCTCATCGCTCGCCGACAACGGTATCAAGGGCGCGTCTATTGGGTCGTGAAGGATCCGGTCGGACTGCAATACTACCGATTCGAGGAAGAAGAGTTCGCCATCCTGCAAATGCTCGACGGGGTGGCGAGCCTCGACCAGATTGCCGAGCAGTTCGAGGCAGCCTTTCCTCCACAAACGATCCGCACCGAGGAACTGCAGCAATTCATCGGCATGCTGCACCGCAGCGGACTGGTGATTACCGATGCGACGGGGCAGGGGCCTCAACTCAAGAAGATGGGGGACGAGAAGACCCGCAAGCAGCGGCTCGCGACCCTCAGCAATATTCTCTCGGTTCGATTCAAGGGGATCGACCCCGAGCGGATCCTCAACTTTCTGGAAGTCTACTTCGGCTGGTTTTTTACCAAGCCGGTCTTGATCTTCAATCTCGTATTGATGACGTCGGCGCTGCTGCTGATTCTTGTGCAGTTCGATGTTTTCCAGTCGCGGCTTCCGTCGTTCAACGCCTTCTTTGCCGCCAAGAACTGGGCTTTGCTTGCATGCGTGCTCGGATTCACCAAAATCTTACATGAGTTCGGGCATGGCCTGTCGTGCAAACACCTGGGAGGTGAGTGCCACGAGATGGGAATCATGCTGCTGGTGCTCACGCCTTGCCTGTACTGCAATGTCAGCGATTCGTGGATGCTTCCCAATCGCTGGCATCGCGCGGCGATCGGAGCGGCCGGAATGTATGTCGAATTGGTCCTCGCTTCGATCTGCACCTTCATCTGGTGGTTCACCGAGCCAGGGATGCTGAATTATCTCTGCCTTAACGTCATGTTTGTCAGTTCGGTTAGTACCATCCTGTTTAATGCCAATCCGCTGTTGCGGTACGATGGTTACTACATTTTGAGCGACATTTTGGAGATTCCCAACCTGCGGCAAAAAGCGACGGCGATTCTCAGCCGCACGCTTGGCAAGTGGTGCCTGGGAATCGAGCCGCCGGAGGATCCCTTCCTCCCCAACCGCCATCAGGGGCTCTTCGCACTCTACAGCGTGGCGGCCGCCATCTACCGCTGGGTGGTCGTGCTCTCGATTCTGTACTTTCTCAACAAAGTCTTCGAGCCCTACGGGCTCAAGCCCTTGGGGCAGGCGATCGCCCTGATGAGCATTTATGGCCTCGTAATCCAACCGCTCGTCAAACTGTTCAAGTATTTCCGCGTTCCGGGGAGGTTAGCCAAGGTGAAACGGGCACGTCTGTTGGTTTCCACGGCGGTGGTCCTGTTGGCAATTGCCGGCGTCATGAGCATTCCCCTGCCGATGTACGTCTTTGCCAGTCTTCACGTCCAACCGCTCGAGGCGGACCTCGTTCATGTCAAAGCCTCCGGCGTGCTGACCGAGATTCCCTCGGATGTCCAACCGGGAATGCCAGTCAAGCAGGGACAGGTGTTGGCTCGCCTGACCAACTTGCAACTCGAGGGGGCGATCCTCAAGTCGCAGGGGCAGGTGGAGTCGTACCGCATTCAACTCGAGGGACTCGAGGGCCTCACATATGCCGACGACCCTGACGCCCGCCAGGCTGCCCAAGCGCGCAAAGCCGATCTACGCAAGATGCTCGAAACAGCAGAGGCCCAACTGGCGATTCAACGAGAGGATCAACAGCGGCTCACCATTCGCGCTCCCCGTGATGGGGTGATCATTCCCTACGACCGGGTCCCCGAAGCCCCTACCGATAGTCGCGAACTACCAACGTGGTGGGGCACCCCGTTCGATGCCCGCAATCTGAAGGCAACGCTCGAAGTAGGGACCCCCTTCTGCTGGGTCGGGGATCCCCATCGCCTCGAAGCCCGCATCGCTATCGAGCAGGACGACGCCGAACTGGTCAAAGAGGACTATCCCGTGACGATTCTACTCAACCAGCTTGGCGTGCGCTATACCTCATCGGTCTACGAGCCACAGCGAAACGAAATTGAAGTCACTCCGACCCGGCTTTCAAGCATGGCAAAGGGACCGATCGCCACTCAGCCTGATAATGCGGGCGTCCATCGTCCCCTGACTCCTCACTACTACGCCCTTGCTCCCATGCCTGACGACCCGGTCCGGCTCCGGGTCGGCCTGGTGGGGACCGCCAAGATCAAAGCCCCCGACCGCACGCTTGCCTGGCGGCTGTGGCGCTATTTGTCGCGGACGTTCAATTTCGAACTCTGATGCTGGCATGGTGGTGATAGCACACCACGGGCTCAGCCCCGCCTGCTATGGTCGCCACCCGCGAGGATGACTAGAATCTCGCGCCGATCTCTAGCTCTCCTGCTTCTCGCGAGGTTCGTCCATGTCCCAACCAGCCTCCACTAGTCGCGCTAAGTGGGTCCTGTTCCGTGCAGGCTCCATCAAACGGCGGCTCCTTGTGCTGCTGGTCGTCGTTGTCGCCCTCGTCATTCTCGCACCGACAATCGCACTGCGGACCCCCATTCGCAGTGTAATTCTTTCACGACTCGTCCCCGCGGAAGTGGGAACGGTGTCGGTCGAGCAGATTAGCGCTGGTTGGCTTACCCCCATCTCCGCCACCAAGGTAGTGATCCTCGATCCCGCCGGAAAGCCGCTAGTGGAGATCGAGCGGTTGTCGGTCGATCGATCGCTGTCGGCCCTCGTGGTCAATAGCCACAACCTGGGGATCATCCGCCTGGAAAGTCCCACCCTGCATGCGGTGGTGCGGAACGACGGGAGCAACATCGAAGACGCAATCGCAAGTGCCATTGAAGCCTTCGGTGAGAATGCCGACGATCCGTCGTCGCGCGAAGGAATTCACTACCGTCTGGAAGTGGTCGACGGCCGCATATTGTCGCGACATATCTCCAAGACCGAGGTCTGGGGTTTGAACTCCATCAATGCGACCCTTGTCCACGGCTCGACCGGACAATTGCACCTCGAACTGAAAGGGGAAGCCCCCTTGCCAGCGATGCCGCAAGGGCCGACGCCCGAACAGGGCCGTTTTGAACTCGCATCGATGGAAAATCAACCTGGGACTCGTACGTTCCGAGTTGCCTGTCACCAATTTCCCGTGGGAGTTGTCGGCCCTTGGCTGCCACGTTTCGATCCCTCCCTGCAGCTTGCTGGGCTGGCGACCGGCGAATGCCAGCTAACGATTGCGACGACACAATCACCACCAACAGTCTGGACCGATGCCATTACTGGTAACAGTTCAGGGCGACTTTCGACAACCGGCATGCGGATTGGGGCCGCCGCGCTCGGAGACGAGGCGATTGCCGTTTCGCAGGCTGATTTGGCCTGGAAAGGGAGCGCCGACGGGGGCAATCTCGCCCTCGAAAATCTGTCGCTCGCCAGCGACTATCTCATGCTTGACGTGCGCGGCACTTTGCCCGCTACAACACTCGCGACGGCGGCGGGGGTGGGTCAATCGAGCCCTGTCTGGCTCCTCGCGTCTGGTGATCTCGATGCCGAAGGACGACTCAACATCGCCCGCATGTCGCAGTTGATGCCCAAGCTGATGCAAATTCGCCCCGACACCACCCTCACGCAAGGGGAAATCCGCTTCACCGCCCGTAGCGAGCCTCACAATGGGGGACAACGCATGCTCGCCTCGGTGACAACCACTCCGCTGGCCGGAGTTAGTGGGGGAAAGCCATTTTCCTGGGACGCCCCGCTCGCGATCGACGTGACCGCCCACCGATACGCGGAAAACCTCCGCCTCGACCAGATCCAGTGTAACTCGGAATTCCTCCGAGTGACCGCGACGGGCGACCGTCGACAGATGAATGTCGAGGGAAGTTTCGACCTCGATCAATTGACGAAACGTTTGAACCAGTTTGTCGATCTCAGCGACTGGCAGCTCGCTGGCAATGGCCAACTCAAAGCGACCTGGCAAACTGATCAACAAGGGCGACTTACGGCCGGTGGCTCGGGAAGTTTGAGCCAACTGGTCGCCATCTACCAAGGCGATCCGTTGGCGATGGAGCCAGAGCTCAAATGGCAAGCCACCTTACTTGGCAACACCGATAGCCAAACGTTGTGGCCGGTGCGGTTGCGAAGCGGTCAGGTTTCTCTCGATGCCGCCGGTGACAATCTCTTGATCGACCTGATCGAGGCGGTGGATTTGGCCAGTGTATGGACCGCCACCGATTGGCCTTTGCAGGTCCGCACGACGGGCAAGCTCGGCACTTGGACCAGGCGATTACGCCCTTGGATCAATCTTACGACATATCAGCTAACCGGCGATCTGGCGCTCAATGCCAAGGCTCGCATGCGGATTGAGCCGTTGAGGATATCCGTCACGGATTCGACCATTGGGATCGATGCTTTCACCGCCAACTCGGAAAGCTGGAAACTGAATGAGCCGAGGGTCGAGTGGACCGGCGATATGAGTTGGGACCAACAGACCGGAACGCTCACCAGTCGCGAAGGACGACTTATCAGCAGCACTCTTGCAGCCACGCTGCGAGATTGGTTCTGGACCGCCGACATGAAACAAGCCCAACAGGTAGGTGGATTGGCCGCGATCCGGGCCAATTTGCAACGCCTCGCGGCTTTGCGGAACGCCGAATCTCAGGTGCCAGGCGCGATCGATCCGTCTGGCGAGCTGGTCGGCAACGTTAAGCTCGCCTCGCATGCGGGGCAGGTTATGGCGATGGTCGACCTTACGACCAATCAGCTCGCGCTGACAAAATTCACTCCCGGCTTGCCAGGACAGGCCCCGATTCCACAAGTCTTCTGGCAAGAACCATCCCTCAATCTCAAAGGGACTGTCGCCTTCCATCCGGCCCACGACCGGATGACATTCGATGGCTTGCGTATCGAATCGCAAACCCTGGCGGCTGCCGTAGGGGGAGGCCTGGAAAAACTCTCCACGACCCGCGATCTCACCCTGGCGGGAACTATCGATTACGATCTCGCCCGTCTGACGCCAATTCTTGCCCAGTACATTGGAGAGGGGGTGCTCCTGACCGGGCGCGAACAGGCACGGTTTGAAGTCGCTGGGTCGCTCGCTCAAGGTCCGGCCCCGCTGGTACAAGCCGTGTCGGCCACGGGGATCTCGTCCTCTGACCACTGGTCGACCCGCTGGAAGGGCCGTGTGCTCGCCCCCTGGCAATCGATGACCCTCTACGGGTTGCCTGTGGGCCCGGGTCGGATCGCCGCCCAAATGGACCAGAGCCAGATTGCGATCGAGCCGCTTGCTTTCACTGTCGCCCAAGGGCAATTCAGTGCGTCTCCGCGGGTGTCGTTCGACCCATCGCCAGGGGAGATATCGCTCCCGTCAGGTCCGCTGCTCACAAGCGTCCAGCTCACCCCTCAGGTGACCGACGAGATGCTCAAGTATTTTGTCCCTTACCTTGCTGGGGCTACCCAGACCAACGGTCAGTTCTCCGTGCGGCTCGATTCGGCTCGCGTCCCTCTCGGCAATCCCCTGGGGGTTACGGCCGCAGGCCAGCTCACACTCCACTCCGTCAAGGTGCGGCCAGGCGCGGAGATCTCGCGAGTGCTGAATGTTGGCCTGAATGTCGAAAAGATGCTCAAGCAGCCCGGCATCGCCAACCTCTTGGGAGGGACACCGAGCCAGCCAGTCGCTCAGCTCTCGATCACGGACCGTAGGATCGATTTTTGGGTCGAACAGGGCCGCGTTTATCACCAAGGAGTCGAATTTGGCTCGGAGGACTTCATTTTCCGGTCGCGCGGCTCGGTTGGATTTGACCAGACCGTTTCGGTCCTGATCGAAATACCAATACTGGATAAATGGGTGAAAGCGGGCCACCCCTTGCGAGGGAAATCTCTCCAGCTCCCTGTTAGCGGCACTCTCAGCAAACTAGAGTTGGAAGAGGGGGCTCTGCTCCGCGAACTGACCAGACTGGGGCTTGGCGGACAAGACGGCGCGGGTGTGATCGGCAATGAACTCAACAATGCTCTCGAAAAGCTGCTCGGAGGTCGCAAGCGGGAATAGCCGCAATGGTTATCGTTTCCTTTGGGTGGCGTTGTTGTTGGGACTAATCATCCTGACATGCCCGCGAGCCCAAGCCCAAACACTGCCGCCGATTACGCGGGCCAATCTTCTCCAACCGATTAACTGGCCGGCTGAACGCCAGGTCGAACGGACCACCTTGACGCGAGCTGGTCTCCGCCGGCTGGAGGGAAAGCACGTTACGATTGTTACCGACTTGCCGTCCTCCGAGGCCGTCGATGAACTCCCGGCCGTGGTCGACAAGGCTGTTCCCTTGCTGGCGCGGTACTTCGGAGTCGACGAGTCGCGTACGCGCAACTGGCATGTCCTGGCGATGGTGATGCAGGACTCCACGCGGTTCGCTGCCGCTGGGTTGCTTCCCGAGGGGGAGCCGGAGTTCCCCGACGGCCTTTCACGTGGATATGAATTGTGGATTCACGAACAGTCCAGCGATTTCTATCGGCGACACCTATTGATCCACGAAGTGACACACAGCTTCATGGCAACCCAATTAGGAAACTGCGGCCCTGGCTGGTACATGGAGGCGACCGCCGAGCTGATGGGAACGCATGCTTGGAATCCCCAGACGAGCAGGCTGGAACTTGGTGTCATGCCTCAGTCGCGCGAGGCATCACCAATGTGGGGTCGCATCAAGCTCGTTCGCGACTCGGTCGACGCAAGACAAGCGCTCCCGATCCCTTCCGTGATGCAGATTGACAACGACCGCGCCTTGCCGACCACCAGTTACGCCTGGTGCTGGGCTCTCGCCAAATTCCTCGACACCCATCCTCGCTACCAGGAGCGGTTTCGCACCCTTCCCACGCGAGTGCTCGACGCAAGGTTCAACGACTCGTTTCGCCAGCTTTACGTCGACGACTGGTCGGATTTGGAGACCGAATGGCGAGTCTTTATCGCCGCGCTCGAATATGGCCACGACATTGTTCGCGAGGCAATCGATTTTCGCACGGCTTCCCCCGGCAACCCCTCCTCCCGCGCCTCGATCAAGGCCGACCGCGGTTGGCAGCCAACCCCTTGGCATGTCGAAGCGGGCAAGACCTACGAGATCCGGGCCGGTGGAAGGTTTGTCGTGGGGGCCGAAGAGGACGGCACTCCGTGGACATCGGAGCCAAATGGGATCACTCTTGAGTATCATGCTGGCCAACCGCTTGGCCTGTTGCTTGCCGCGATCGATGACCGTCCAATCGGTGCGGAAGTTCGTGGCCAGCAGGGGACGAGCGGACTGGTCCGCCCCATTCCTATCGGGAACCGGGAAAGGTTGACTCCCACCAGGTCGGGGACAGTCTACCTCCGGGTGAACGACTCGCCCGCCTCACTCGGCGACAATCGCGGCGCCCTCTCCGCTTCGATTCGCCAAATCCAGTAATGCCCCCGAAACTCGGTGGAAGAAGCCGGTTGCTTTGCCCGCTTGTGGCTAATTGACAATCCTGGGCCTCCAGCGGGACAATGGAGGGGCTTTCGACCCGTTTTTCCCATTTGCATCACAGGCCAGGCATGAATTTCATTCGTGAGACGGATCCCGAAGTTTGGGCAGCCATTGCCGCTGAAATCGAACGACAACAGGACGGGCTGGAGATGATCGCCAGCGAAAACTACACCAGCCCTGCCGTGATGCAGGCGGCGGGAAGCGTGCTGACGAACAAATACGCCGAGGGGTACCCAGGAAGGCGGTATTACGGAGGCTGCGAGCATGTCGATGTGGTGGAGGAGCTTGCCCGCGACCGAGCGAAACAGTTGTTCGGGGCCGAATTCGCCAACGTTCAGCCCCACAGTGGGTCGCAGGCCAATGCGGCGGTCTATCTGGCCCTGCTCGAGCCGGGCGATACCGTCCTGGGGCTCGACCTCGCCCATGGGGGACATTTGACCCATGGCATGTCGCTCAACATCTCGGGCTTGCTTTACCACTTCGTGTCGTACGGAGTCCGCCGGGACGATCACCGGCTCGATTTCGATCAGGTAGCCCGACTCGCGCGCGAGCACCGCCCCAAACTCATTGTCGCTGGGGCGAGCGCCTACCCGCGAGAGATTCCGCACGCCCGATTTGCTGAAATCGCCCAGGAGGTGGGGGCCAAGCTGATGGTCGACATGGCCCACTACGCGGGACTCGTGGCGGCTGGGCTCCACGACAACCCGGTCGAGGTGGCTGACGTTGTGACAAGCACGACCCATAAGACCTTGCGCGGTCCCCGCGCAGGGCTCATTCTCGCCAAGCAGGACTATGCCAAAATTATTAACAGCCGCGTGTTCCCCGGGACGCAAGGGGGCCCGCTGATGCATGTGATTGCTGGCAAGGCGATCTGTTTTCAGGAGGCGCTGCAACCCGAATTCAAGGTCTACGCCCAGCAAGTCATCGACAATGCGAAGGTGCTCGCCGAGGTGCTCATGACTGGCAAGTTGCGGCTGGTTAGTGGCGGCACCGACAATCATCTGATGCTGGTCGACGTGACGCCGCTGGGGATTGGGGGCAAGCAGGCCGAGGAAGTGCTCGACCGCTGCGGAATTACCGTCAACAAGAACATGATCCCCTACGATGAACGCAAACCTGTCGATCCTTCCGGCATTCGAGTGGGAACGCCAGCCCTCACCAGTCGCGGGATGGGAACGGCGGAAATGAAAACAATCGGGCATTGGATGCTCGAGGCATTGCGGGCGGCCGACGATCATGCTGTTCATAGCCGCATCCGCGGGCAGATTCGCGAACTGTGTGCCGATTTCCCTGTCCCGGCAACCCCGCTGACGACCGAACAGATGTCGGTGGTGGGTTGAGCTGTCCGCTGGTCCCACGTTGCCAATCCCCACGTTGCCAATCCCTTAGTTCCGTAACACCTCACTCCCTACCGCAGTCATGCACCCCGATTCACCCCGTAGCCGCATTCTGATCGCCGACGACAACGAGCCGAATGTCGAATTGCTCGAAGCCTATCTGGCCAATATCGATGCCGACGTGGCGATCGCGGTCGACGGGCAAGACACGCTCGACAAGGTTGCCAGCTTTCGTCCGCATGTGATTCTGCTCGACGTGATGATGCCGAAAGTGAGCGGATTTGAGGTCTGTCGCCAATTGAAGCAGGATCCTGCTACTAGCGGTATCATGATCTTGATGGTCACCGCTCTCAACGAGCTTGGCGACATCGAGCGTGCGGTAGATGCGGGAACCGACGATTTTCTTTCAAAGCCAGTCAACAAGCTCGAATTGACGCGTCGCGTGGAAAACATGTTGCGGCTGGCCCATGTCACCGACGAGGTCGAACGCTTGCGCCGTTATATCGAAGAGATGGAAAAACGGAGCGATTCAGAGGCGGGGGCCTGACCCCGCCTGAAGGTCATCGTATCGACAGCGACCGGGAGCCCGTAGTCAGGGGAGTGAAAGTGAAAACAGGAGCCCTTCGGGTGAAAGCAGTGTCTAGCGTTCAGGTTCTCTCAATGGGGATGTTGCTGGTCGCCTTTGTGGCCCCCGCGCCGGCGACAATGGCACAGGAGGTCACCCTGGCGGAGGCAGTGGCCCCCGCACCGTTTCCGGACCGGGAACGTGTCGCCGGGTTGATTTCCGAACTGGGCAAGTCGCGATACGTCGTCCGGAGAGCGGCCGAGCGGGAATTGCTGGAGGTCGGCATGCCCGCTTTCGATCAAATCGACCAGGCGGCCGAATCCATCGATCCGGAAATTGCCGCCAACTGCCGGTATCTGCTGAACCAATTGACGGTTCGCTGGACTCGCCGCGGCGACCCGCCCCAAGTGGCCATGTATCTCGAGGATTATGCCGATTACGACGAGATGTATCGGCTTCAGACTGTGCAGCAACTTGCCAATCTCCCCGAGCATATGGGACTCGCTCCCCTTTGCCGCATCTGCCGCTACGACCCTTCACCCGTGGTCTCTCAAGCGGCGGCGCTCGCACTAATGAATGTGGGTCAAACGGTTGAGAGCTACGTCGAAGCTTCCGCATGGAAACTGGGACGGCTGAAAATCGAAATGGGGCCCGCCCAAGCGAAGGTCATGCGCGAAGCTCTCGGCCCAAGTGTTCGTGAGGGAGCCCACTGGATTCGCCTGTTCGCTTTGCAATTGGAGGCTCCAGCCGAGACCATCCCCCATTGGAACGAGGCGATCGAGAAGGCCATCCGCAAGGCGAACGCTCCGGAAGCGGAAGAAGCGCTGACCAACCAGGTCGTGCAGCTACTTTGGAACTTGGCGCGAGTTCACTTGCAACTCAAAGATGAAGAGGCTTTCCTTCAAGTGGCCGAGCGGCTCGCCGAGCGGCACGAAAACCAGCTCGAATCGACCGTCGAGGGGCTGGTCGAGTGGATTCTGTCCGCCGAGATCCCAGCACTGGTCGACCAGGTGCTCGAGAAGTTCGCACCAAAGCTCTCCTCTTCCCGCGCTGGTCTTTACCTGATGGCCCGGGCAAGAGCCGACCAGGGCCAGCAGGAGGAGGCCGAACGGCTCGCCGAAGCAGCGTTCAAGTTCGCACCCTCGGACGTGGGAGAAGAAACGCTCAACACTCGCAACTTCCAAGCACGCTCGCTCATCGCACAGGGCCGCGTCGATTGGGGACGTCGCGAGTACCGCGACGTGATATCCAAGGCGACGCCGGGGTCGATGCCACACGTGGTGGCTGTGGTGTCGCTTGCCGATTCGCTGCACGACTGGCAAGAAGACGAGGAGGCCGCCAATGTGCTCCAACCGCTGACTCATCTGCTTCAAACCGACCGTACGGCGCGAGCCGCTTACGACGAATTGAAGGACGGCTACTACTACAATCTGCCCGACTTCACCAAGCTCCTCGCGCTACAGTATTTCTACACCGCTGCCCACTTATCGCGACAGGAGGGAGACACTCGGGAAGAGCAGTGGAGCAATCTGCAGAAGTCAATCAAGTACAACCGCGAGGACGTCGATGTGCTGATTGCAATGTATCGCGCTTCGGCGGGAAACGAAGCTAATCGCAAATTGACGATGGGTTTTATTGAACGACGTTGCCGTGAAGTCGAGCAGGAGATCGACAACAACCCCGTGAATTTCAAATCGTACAACGACTGGGCCTGGCTCGTGGGAAACACGGAGGGAGATTACGAAAAGGCGATTCGCTATTCCCATCAGTCCATCAAGCTGTTCGACGAACCCAAGCACGATGGCGCACTGCTCGACACCCTCGCCCGCTGTTACTTTTCGGCGGGAGATATCGAGAATGCGTTGAAGTATCAGACGGAGGCGGTGGAAAAAATGCCTCACGCCCGCGGAGTGCGACGTCAACTCGAGGAATTCCAGGAAGCGGCCCGCAAGCAAGGTCTGGAGGTGGAGTCTTCGGGTGGCGAGTAGTTTGGCCGCAGCCCTCGGCCTAGATTCCATCGGTTCCGCGATCTTCTCACCGAGAATTCAGCCATGTCGCAGATTGATCTCCGTGCCGCGACTCTCCACGTCCATGAGGAAGGGGAGGGGGAGGTCTTGCTGCTGCTCCACGGGTTTCCACTCGACCATACCATGTGGCGGCGGCAGATCGCGGAATTTCGCGACCGTTTTCGCGTTGTTGCTCCCGATCTCCGCGGTTTTGGCACGTCGACGATTGAGGCGATCTCCGCGAAGACCGGCATCGAAATGGTGGATTACGCCGACGATGTCCGCCAGTTACTCGACCAACTCGAATACACGAAACCGGTGATCCTCGTTGGATTTTCGATGGGGGGCTATATCGCCCTGCAGTTCCTGGCAAAGTACGCCCAGCGCGTTCGGGCCCTAGTGATGGTGGACTCGCGGGCGAGTGCCGATCCACCTGCGGTGCAGGCGGCTCGCTTCAGTATGGCCGAGAATGTGGAGGGCTGGGGGGCCGGTCACGTGGCGGAAATGATGTTACCCAAGCTCGTGGGACGCTCGACCATGGAAAGACATCCAGAGGTGGTGGTCGAAATCGAGTCGATCATCAGCCGCACGAACCCCATCGCTATTGCGGCCGCCCAACGGGGGATGGCCCATCGACCCGATATGAGCCATGTACTCGCTCGGCTCGAAATCCCAACCCTATGCCTGGTGGGGGCGGAAGACGCCATCACACCCCCCGACACGATGCAAGCCATGACTGACGCCATGCCGAACGCTTCATTGACCGTGATCGAAGGGGCTGGTCACATGACTCCGATGGAAAACCCTAGCGCCTTCAATGACGCGCTGAGCCAATTCCTCGAAAGGCTGCCACGGACTTAGCCCGAGTTCTCGGTTGCAGTGGGACTGGTAAGTGTGAACAGCGATTGACTCTTGAGAATCGCCCCGTCGTCCGGAAAAGTATGCAAGGCCTGGATTTTCAGACTGCGCGAACGGGATTCGAAGTGGATATAGCTCATAGCGTTCACTCCGAGCCGTCCGCCGGAAGAGAACTGATAGGTCAGTCCCTGCTGATTACCGACCAGCAGGAGTTGCTTCTGATAGTCGAGAATCAATTGCCGATCGACATGCTCCAATCCGAATCCGGTTTCGTAACGCACGGCACCGCGGCACTCGACGATGTCGTGCTGATCCCCGATCAATCGATGAGACATCAGTCGGCGCTTGACGGGTAGGGGATGGTGCGCCGAAGTGGCGACTTCGGTCAGGACCATTCCGACTCGCGGCTCGCCATCAATGTGTTCCAACAGTTCGAGACTTACGACGTGCCCCGTGCCGGTGATCTTGATAACGACGCGATAGGCGTTCCGCTCAATGGTGCGCTGCTGCTGCACTTCGAACAGTTCGGGGTGGAGCGAACGACCATAGAACTGGAAGACGAGTTCGGCAACTTTGGGGCGGGCGGATAACAACGGACGGCTCGAGCTGCTGGCAAAAAGGAAAGGGTGGCACAGTGGCCGGTTTTTACCTGACGTAAGAGACAACTTCCCTCGAAATTTCGATAACAACTTCATTATACCTTCGTCCGTGAAGGCTCACAAAGGTCGATTTGATATTCTGTTGTTTTCGGAAAATTCCCACTTGACGAAACCCCCGTTCCCTGTCCTAACTCGCGACATGCCGCGCCGCATTCCCCCGCTACTGGAAATCCACGAAACGCTTTATGCGGCCTTTGGCCCCCAAGGCTGGTGGCCCGGCGATTCCAGCATGGAAATCGTCATCGGGGCGGTGCTCGTCCAAAACACCTCTTGGCGAAATGTCGAGCACGCCCTCCACAATCTTCGCCAGCGGCAATTATTCGATCTTGAACAACTCCATGCACTAGAACATGGCGAACTTGAACGGCTGATTCAACCGGCGGGCTTCTACCGCGTCAAGGCGCGGCGTCTTCGCAACCTGCTCGACTTCCTCGTCGCGTCTCATCAGGGATCGCTCGAAAGTCTCTTCGCATTACCCCCTGATGAAGCCCGCCACCAGTTGCTTGCCGTCAATGGTGTAGGGCCCGAAACGGCCGACTCGATCTTGCTGTACGCGGGGGGGCTCCCCCTATTTGTCGTCGATGCCTACACCCGCCGGGTGCTGGTGCGGCACGGGTGGCTTCCACCAGGCGTAAGCTACCAGGAGATGCAGCGGCTCTTCGCGTCGCAGCTTCCTGCCGACCCACGGCTGTTCAACGAATATCACGCCTTGATCGTCCGCCTGGGGCATAGTCACTGCAAGGCTCGCCCCCAATGCGACGGCTGCCCGCTTGCAAGCTACCTACCGCGATCTGGTCCATGCGACGATTAAGGTTCATAATTGGGCTTTGCCCTCCACTCACCTGCGGGCTGAGCACGTGAAAGACCTGTTTGCCGACCAGGAAGCCGATAACTTCGATCGCGTACGGCCACTTGCCGCCCGGATGAGGCCGCGGACCTTGCGCGAGTTTGCCGGGCAGACTCACCTGCTGGGTGAGGGGCAACTCCTTTGGAGGTTGCTGCAGGCTCGCCGGCTTGGCTCGGTTTTGTTTTATGGCCCTCCAGGAACGGGCAAGACGACCCTTGCGCGGCTCCTTGCCCAAGAACTCGACCATCACTTTTTCCAGTTGAGCGCCGTCACAAGCGGGGTCAAGGACGTGCGGCAGGTGCTCGACCAAGCACGCGAGGGGGTTGCGGGGGGAGAGAATGCCGCGCTGCTGTTCATCGACGAGATTCATCGCTTCAACCGAGCTCAGCAGGATGCCCTCTTGCCCGATGTGGAGGAGGGGATCGTCGTCCTGGTGGGTGCGACGACGTCGAACCCCTTCTTTGCCGTCAATTCGGCCTTGGTGAGTCGGAGCCGTGTGTTTCAGTTCGATCCACTCACTCATGCCGAGATCATGCAGATTGTCGAGGATGCCCTGGCCGACCAGGATCGAGGTCTTGGAGAGCATCGTGTCGAACCGGATCGCCAGGCGGTCGAACTCATCGCCGATGTCTCGAATGGGGATGCGCGTCAGGCGCTGGGAATCCTCGAGATTGCCGTTCTTTCCTCTCCCCCAGCCACGGGACGGGAAGTCCGCCGCTTAACAACCTCCCTTGTCGAGAGTGCCGTTCAGAAACGAGCCATCAACTACGACGCCTCTGGCGATGCCCATTACGACACAGCCAGTGCCCTGATCAAAAGCATTCGTGGGAGCGATCCCGATGCCGCGCTCTATTGGATGGCCCGGATGCTCGAGGGGGGGGAGGACGTGCGTTTCCTCTGCCGCCGCCTGGTGATTCTCGCCAGCGAGGATATCGGGAATGCCGATCCACAGGCCCTTTCCTTGGCCGTTTCGGGAATGCAGGCGTGTGAATTCGTCGGCCTTCCCGAATGCCAACTCACTCTTGCCCAACTCGTGACCTATCTCGCTTGTGCTCCCAAGTCGAATGCGGCGACAGTCGCTATCGGGGAAGCTCTGTCCGATGTACGTGGCGGCGATGCCATCCCGGTTCCCCGGCATCTGCGCGATAGCCACTACTCGGGCGCGACCGCACTCGGGCATGGAGCAGGTTACCGATATGCTCACGACTTCGAGGAGGGGGTCGCGCCGCAGCAGTATTTGGGAATCGATCGCGAGTATTATCGGCCTACGCAGCGGGGATTTGAACAAGAACTGGCAGCCCGGCTCATGCGCATCCGGCAACTTCTTCGTGAGGAATCACCCAAGCAGGAACCGTCGACTTAGTTTTCCCCGGGTTTCTCCCCCATTGTCCGCTGTTGCAATCGTGTGTGGTGCCAGCCTGCCATCAGGTGCTGAACCAGGGTTGCCGCGAAGAGGGGCAATACCACTAGCGGTTGAGTTTTCAGAACCTCGTTGGCCAGCGCAAGTGCGAGGCCGGTGTTCTTCATCATGAGGGCATAGTCGAGTGCAACAATCACTTGGGGCGACGACCGGGTCGCAAAGCCAAGTATTCGGGCAGCAGCCAGGCCGGCAAGACACGTCAACAGCGCTGCCAATCCAATGGCCACCAGGCCGGAAAACGAGACTTGGCTTTGCATCGCCGGGAATGCAATGGACGCATTAATGTAGTTCAGGAGCAACAGGAATAAGACACTCGCCAAGAGGACGTGCCCCCGATAACGGGCAACTCGGTCGGCCCCCACCAATTGTCGTACAAGAATCCCGAGAGCCGTGGGTATCAACACCCAAATCACGAACTTGAGCCCCGTGAAGTGGCTCATCAGCTCGGTAAGCCCCTTGCCTTCCGCAGCCGAGAAAGTAAGGCCCAACAGCCAAAGGACCAGCGGCGTCAAGATGGGACAGGCAAGGATCGAACCCACCACGAGCACGATTGTCCAAGGAAGTTCTCCACGTGACTGCTGAGTCCATGCCGCGGAAGAATTGGCCACTGGCATCGCGGCCACCAAGGCAAACCCCACGACCAGGGCCGCCGCCTGTGGGGAATCGACCACGAGCGGGAAAAGCCAGCGCAAGGGAACGACCAGGGCAGCCGGAACCAGCCAAACCGCCGCCACTGCAAGCACCAGGAGTATTGGCTGGCGGAAGACCAAGGGGAGACGCTTCAACTCGGTTCCAAGCGATGCCAGGAACAACAGCACCGCCACGAGCAACTGCGGGAGCCTGGGGTTCAGCACTTCGGGGACCGCAGCGGGAAGTTGCCAGGCATTGAGCCACTGCCCAGGTCCGGGCAGCATTAGAGCAAGCAAGTAGCAAGCGCAAAGCAGCGCCGGCAGGAACTTCCGCAGCCCTCCCCCAGTTGGGTGTGTTTCGATCGATAGGGGCTGCGGTTGAGACATAGATTGGGCCACAACTGGGGGCCGCGGTCATTCAAGCGGGAATGGCCCTCACCGATTCAGCTTAATCGGCCGGTCGAATTCCAACCACACGAATCACCGCCATTTAGCCTCCCAATTGCTGCCGCAGGGCCTCCAACTCGCTCTTGAGGTCGGCCATCTGTTGCTGGGCTTCATCGCGATAAACCGCCAGAGCGGCACGAAGATGGGCAACTTCCTCACGGAGTTGATGGACCTCCATGTCCTGCCGTTCGTCGATCTCCGTGGGGGGAGGGGAGGGGGGGATATCCCGCGGTGGTTCTTGCGAAACCTCGGCAAAACGAGGAGGAGGATGCCCCATTTCTGGAGGGGCGATCCCATGTTCTCGCTGCAGTTTTTCGAATTCCCTGGGGAGGTAGAGATTGTGGGTGATCACGGCGCCCCGCCCCGGCGGGGTGAGGTACACAATCAGGCCCTTCGATTGAAGGTTCTGCAGCAACGGGCCGAGTTCCTCCTGGGACTTGATCGGTTCCATCCGCGAGGCCCGCGCGCGGAGTTCCCCGATGGTCTGGGCTCCCCGCAACAGCAACTCGGCCATAATCGCCAGCTCGACTTTTCCGATTCCGAACCATTCGTAAGCGAGGTGGCGGAACTTCTCGACCCGGCCATCTCCCTGGATCAGGGTCACGGCCTTGAATTTGCGGAGCCGATCGAGCGACTCCTCGAGCGGCTCCTCCTCCAGTTGCATTTGGGGAAACCGGTTGCTTTTTTGATTGCACCCCGACTTGAGGGAGTTGAGGGAGAGGGGATAGACGTCGGGGGTGGTCTTGGCCTTTTCGATAAGCACCCCTAGGACCCGGCGATCGACCGCCTCGAGCGGATGCCATAAGGGAGGGGAGGAAAGTCCGGAAGACGCCGTTGTGGGATCGGTCGACATGGCACCGCGCGTGGTGAGTGGGAGGCATCGGAAAGGGGGCAGAGCCCGCGCCGTATGTTAGCAACCCTTCCAGCAGACTTCCAACCCCAGCAGCCAAAAACAAACCGGGGCTCCTCGGATGAGGAGCCCCGGTGGGATGCGCGTCGATGTCGACTTGAACTTCAGGAGGCGAGTGGCTTGCCGCTGACACGGCGGTCTCGGTTCGCCACAACGCTCCTTGACACCCCCTGACCGGCTAGTAGGTCAGGATGGCGTCGATACCAAATACGGTTTGATTGAAATCCAAACCGGTGTTCGCCTGGAAAGCATCTTCGGCCGGAGTCCAGTTGTGCCGGACTTCGGGGCGAATAATCAGGTTCGAGTTGAACTTATAGTTAGCACCGTAGGTGATGCCGTAGAACGAAGCCGAGTCGTCGTCGCCGACAATCCCATCGCTCTTCCACCATTCCACGCGTGTTCCGAAAGCAAGGCAATCGTTCACGGTGTAGAACAGATACTGGTTGAGGCCAACCTGTGCACCGAATTCGTTATCGTTGTCATTGTAGCTCACCAGGTCGCTCTGGGCCACATACTTGAGGTTATTGGTTAGTGCGACATCCAAGACAACACTGTGGCTATAACCACTCTCGCCACCGCTACGGTAGCCGAAGTTGCCGGCGGTCAGAATGTAGGTGAAGCTGACGTCTTCCATCAGGTTGGCCGAGAAGCCCCCCAGGAAGCTGCTGCCGGAGTTCAATTGATCGAATCCGGTGTCCCAACCCAACGTCCATCCAGCGTAGAGAGTAACGTCATCGATGCCATTATAGGCTCCGAGCACCCCGGTGTGGGTGAACGGCTCGCTATTGTACATCGTGTAGGCATGGCTGTAGAAGAAGTTATCGGGCGCGGTCACCACTTCGTAGCCAACAATGGTGTAGAAATGACCGACCTTGAACGACCAGTCACCGGTCGCGAGTTCGGCGTAAAGCTGGGGAATGGCCCAGCCGTACACTCCATGGTCGAGCGAGGCATCGAACGTTCCGAATCCGGGAGTGTCGGCCCGGGGGTTACCGTTCGACTGAGTCTTTTGTGCGTCGGTACCGTACATGATGTCGGCCCGGAAACCCCAGTCGTAGCCGCATGTGGGAGCTTTCGCCAACCGCTCGACATAGAAGTATTGCTGATGGAGATTCACCCGATCGGGTACATCATTGAACGCCCGCAAGTCACCACGATCAACCGAAAACCGAGTGTTGTCGCTGTGGTACCCAATTTGGGTCCAGCCACCGATGTCGAACGAACGGCAAGGACCGCAGAGCTCATCGCCCAGGTCCCACGCCTCGCCAAGGCAGCAATCGCCAAGCAGGCATCCACTTAAAAATCCCGAGCTACCGCACCCGCTCGCGCAGTCGCAGCACTGATTCTCGCAACCACAACTTGGTTCTTCACAGCCGCAGGCAGGCTCCGAGCAATTATGGCTCACCAGGTCATAGCTGAACGCGTTTGGGGCGGTTGATTGCGCCAGCGCCGGTGCGGCGACAAAGGCAATCATGGCAACGCCCATGGTCCATCGAACGACTTTCACCTTCAGACTCCTTCTTCTGAGTACTCTCGAGGCATGTGGCGATGCCCACGAGACGGGGGAATATGGGACGGCTCACTGCGCCGCACAGGCACGCGTGCGATCACGCAGTTCGCGCAAACGACCTACCGCCTCGCTGTTTGATATCGACCCCAAGCCCACCACGCATGCATCGCCCGATGGCCGACATTCCCAAAAATCGGCGGCTTGGTATCCATGGACGTTAAGATGTACCATTTGACGAAAAGAGCCGGCCCATTCCCCGGCCGCGACGGGTATGGGCATCGGAATTGGGGGCAACCGACGTGCGTACACCAAGAATTTGCCGACGCCCCGCGCGTTAAGTTGTGCGGATTACAACGGTCGTTACAGCAACGGCCGGGCGAGCGAATTAGCGTGCCGCGCCCGCACCCTCGTCGGCCAACTTATGGCCCTTTACATACCAGCCACTTTTCACCACCCCGCGAGCCGGCACCTTATCGACTTCGAGCAAGAAAGAGACCGGCTGCCCCCCGTTTGGTGCCGCGGCCGGGGGACGCAGTTCGTAGCTACGGAGCATTCCATACTCGCCACTCGGACGCCGGTCGACCCCCAGGACCTTGCCAGGGACTACGCGCGAGCCTTCGTGTGCCGACGTGAGCAGTCTGATGAGCGGTTCTTCGCGAAACTCCGCCAGCCGTGCCTTGGCCGAATCATTTTCGGCATAGAACTTCTCGAGCGACGTAAAAGGCCGCCGCGTCGAGGGTCCCTGTTGAAGTTCGAGAGCTTCTTCGGTGCGACCTTCCAACAGAAGCTCGCACCATTTGATCCCCCATGGGGTCCCTTGGGCGACGAGCAGGCGGTTGCGCGTGAATTCGCCAGCAATCACCATGGACCCGACCACTAACGAAAGGATGAGACCCGCGACGGCCAGGCCACGCCCGGCGAGGGTCCCGTCGCTACGCCGGATGCCACGCAGTGCGACTGCGCTGACCAGCACGCCCAAGAGGGGCAAGAGCCACAGAATACTCCAAAATGTCGCCAATGGGCTCAAGAGCCCAAGGACCAGGGCCATAATAGCCGCGATGCTGACGGGACGGTAAGTGATATCGGGATCTCCGTCCCGCCCCAAGGAATCCTGTTCAGGAGTGTGTGTCGTTTGGCTCATGGTCATCCTATGTGAGCACGGATCTCCGTCGCAGCATCAATCCGGATTCTCGCCGCCAGGGATCTGCATCCTGGCTGGCCCTTTGCAGTGGTTACCGTGGCACTTTCAGAGTCTTATGTGGTTCCAAGGCTTGCCGCATTTTGTTGTTTTCATCCCGATACTCAAGACTACGGAACGGCTTGTTACTGGTCCCCAGCCGGTCAGGGCCCAGTGCGGTCTCGCAGAGCTGCAGCCAAGCCAAGTCGGGGTGCATTGTGCCACTGCGATTCGTATCGGTGAACACCCCGGCGAACGCGTCGGCATCGAATGGAGCCGCCTGGAGCGATGCACCGACAATCCCCATGGTAAAGAACGCCGCGACGAGACCCGCGAGCGGACCTCCCACCGTGTCGATGGGATGCTTGAACCGCATCCGCGTGCGCGACAGGTTGTTGGCCAAAATCCGCTGCAACACGACGAACGAGATGATGTAAATCAACCAAAGGCAGAGGAAGTCGAGCAAGAAAGTGAACTCGCCCGCCTGTGCAAACTTGCTGACCAGCAATTTGCCGAGAGCCTGATAGGTGCCGAAGGCGATGAGGCCACTCAGCACGATGTTGATCGTGGTGATCA
The DNA here is from genome assembly GCA_964650265.1 of uncultured Planctomycetaceae bacterium. Lineage (GTDB taxonomy): Bacteria > Planctomycetota > Planctomycetia > Pirellulales > Lacipirellulaceae > CAZYQQ01. The sequence continues at coordinate 10,321 of CAZYQQ010000040.1, read as the reverse complement.
CGTTGCTCCACAGCCCCAACTGCACCATCATGGCGAACGTCGCGAAGAATGTAGCGGCCAGAATGGCGTAATAAAGCCAGATCATCGATAAACCTCTGCCGAGTTGGGGGGAATTGGTCTCACAAGTTGGTTGCTTACTGTCCCTTGAGGACCCGCATCACCTCGGGAAGGCTGGTCACCCCTTTGGCCACCAGCAGGATTGCCTCTTCTTGAAAATTCCGCATGCCAGCCAGCCGTGACGCCTTGCGCAAGAGTTCGAGCTTCGGTTGCTTGAGCAGGACCTCGCGGACCTGGTCGTTGACGACCAGCAGTTCGAACAGCCCAGTCCGCCCCACGTAACCAATGTTCTGGCAAGTCTCGCACGGTTTCTCGAGTTCTTCTGGCTTGGGAGGTCGGTAGAGCGCTTGAACCTTGCCTGGTGGAATCCCGAGCTTTTGCAACAGATCGGGCCCCGGTTCATAGGCCACCTTGCACGTGGGGCAGAGCTTGCGGATGAGCCTCATGCAAAGCACACCCGTGACCCGCGTGGCAAACTCCCGGTGAGGGACCTTCTTCTGCAACAGGCGCAGCAGCGCCTCCGGGGCCTCGGCGGCCTGCACGGTCGTAATGACGAGTCGCTCGGCTTCCACCTGATCGAGTAACAACTTCGCCGATTCGGCGTCGACAAAGTCGCGCACGACGTAGGCGTTGGGATAGGTCCGGATCAGTTCGGGCAACTTCGTTGCGGGGGATTCCCCTTGCTTGCTGTCGTAGGTAGTGACACCGATGTTCTCCATGTCACGCTGGCGATCGTGGACATCTTCAATGGCCACGAAATCGCGCATCAGCCGATCCGTCTCCATGAGCGACACGTCGGTGAGCGTGGTCAGCCCCCCCTCGGGGAGAGCCGAAACGATGAGCAACCCCGAGTCAGCGGCCATCAACTCCGACCACTGGTCGCGCAGTTTTTCGCGCATTCCCAGGTCATCAAGGGTCCGCAATGTGACCTGCCCCCCCCCCGTGATCGAGAGCAGCACGCGCTCGCCTGTTTGAACTCCCTGGCTTGCAAAGGGGCACAAGTATTTGTTTCCCTCGTAGGCCGCGGCAAACGCTCCCTCTTGCTTCTTTCGTCGCTCGCCGATGTCGAGATTCGCCAGTTGCTTCATCACGGCGAGCATGACGTCGCCACTCTCGCGGTCGCGCGATTCGCCGTTGTGCCAGACCCCGTCGATATAATGCTTGGCGTTTACCGCGCTGGCCGTGTAGTCGAGGACCAGCCGCTCACTACGGCGGGTGATCATGTCGGCCACCAGGTCCTTGACCAGCAAATAGCCGGGTGACTGCCGGGCCGTAATCAGATTTCCTTGATTGACTTGCTCGTTTCCACCCAAGGCCTGCAAGTCGACCGCTGCTCCTCTTTCGTACTCCGCCTTCCGTTCGGCGTCGATTTTGACCCCCACCTTGGCGAGCAGGCCGGCCCACGTGTACCGAAACCAATCGCTGGTGAAGACCTTTTGGTAGTTTTCGACGTTCTTGTTATGGGTGACCGTATAAGCGATGAAGGGACCGAGCCACGAAAGAGTGAGAATGCCAATCCCCGCGTAATAGTTGGGAATCACGAGCAGCAGTATGAAACCGAGCACAAACGGCAAGAGAATGATCGGATTCCACTTGCCATATCCGAGTCCATGAATCTGGCTACTGCGATTCACCCAGTCGCCGGTGAGGATCCAAAGGCAAAACACGAGGATCACCGGAATCAACTTCAGCCAGTTGAGGAACGAGTCCTTGCGGTGCTTATTGACGTCGTCTTTAGTCCATACGGCATTCGCATTCCCAGCAGCATCGCCGGCGGCAGCTTCATCGGGGGGCTCCGCTTCCGAAGTTTCTGCTGGCTCGGCTTCCTCCTGGGCCCACGCCGCCGAAGACGGTATCGCGACATACGCGCAAAGGGCCAGCAGCAACAGCAACCCAGTCAGCGGGAAACGAATCAAAGCAAAAGGGGGCGATATCAAGCGAGGCTCCATTACAGAATCCCACCCTGGGCCACGTCGATTCCTTTAAGGGCCATCTTGAGGGCTTCGCGGTTGGGGGCAACCTCCATGGCGACATTTCGATCGATAAGCTGTTCATCCACCAGCTTCTTCAGGCTCTGGGTGAAATCCTGCATCCCGTCTTCCGCTCCAATGCGGATCGCGTCGGGAAGTTTCGAATCCTCTCCTTCCAGCACCAGTTTCTTCACCACGGGGCTGAAGGTCATGATCTCGACAGTCGGCACCCGTCCGACTCCAGGTTTGATCGACTTGAGCAGTTTCTGGGCGATGATGCCCCGCATGTTGAAGGCGATGGCGCTACGCAGCGCCGAATGCATATCCTGGGGGAAGAGATCGAGAATGCGGCCGATCGTGGTGGCCGCACTCGAAGCGTGGATGGTACCGAACACAAGGTGGCCAGTCTCCGCCGCGTGGATGGCGGTCATGAACGTTTCCTTGTCGCGCATTTCTCCCACGAGCATCACATCGGGGTCTTCACGCACGGCGTGTTTCATGCCGATTTCGAAATCGACCACGTCGAGGCCGATCTCGCGCTGATTAATCAGGCACTTGTCCTCGGTGAAGACGAATTCGATCGGGTCTTCGAGCGTGAGGATGTGCTTGCGATAACGCCGGTTGATCCAGTTGAGCATCGAGGCAATCGTCGTGCTTTTGCCCGACCCGGTCACCCCCGCAAGCAGGACCATGCCTTGATCGAAAGTGCAAAGATGCTCGATCGATTGGGGGAGATGAAGCCCCTCGAAGTCGGGAATCCAGCTATTGACGCGGCGAGCCACCATCCCCATGTGGCCGAGTTGCTGCAACAGATTCACGCGGAATCGCCATACCGTGCCATCGACGTCGCATGTATGGGCAAAGTCGGCCCCCCCATCGCGCTCGAAGATTTTCCGATTGCGCTCATTCATCATGGGGTAGCAAAGCTGCACCATCTCCTCGTCGTTGATCGGCCCGCGATTCATCGGGCGCAGCGAGCCATCGACACGTACCATGGGTGGCTTGCCCACTTTAAGGTGCAAATCGCTCGCTTCGAGCTTGACACAGGCTCGGAACAACTTGTCGATTTCCAAGTTGGCCCGTGCGTGCATCAAGCTCGACTTGATGTCGTCGTGCTCGGCCATGATTGCCTCATCTCAGCGAAGGAGCCCTGGATCCCTGGCGCCGGTTGTCCCGTACCAGCCCCCCTTATTGGGGGAATCTCTCATTTTACACAGAAGTTTCGAGCGAGTGGACTCCCCAACGTGGGATTTTCGCCGCCAAGATGCCGGTCCCATCCCGCACCTCGGTCCGGGGGGGCTTGAGAAGCGTGCGGCGGGGAGGCCAGGGTTCCGATTTGGCAGGGTTTACAGGGGTCCCCCCCGGCAAAACCCCATCTCCGCGGCAGTTCACGATCGGCTGTTTGACCCGAGCTGCCGAACGCAGATGCCACGTTGGGCCATGATCTCCTTGGTTTCGGCGATCGAAAACTCCCCGTAGTGGAAGATGCTGGCCGCGAGGGCGGCATCCGCCTTGCCCAGCAGGATCGCGTCGGCCAGGTGCTCTGGCTTGCCCGCTCCCCCACTTGCCACGACAGGAATCGACACCGCTTCGCTTACGGCTCGTGTGATTTCGAGGTCATAGCCATCCTTCGTGCCGTCGCAGTCCATGCTGGTAAGGACGATTTCTCCTGCCCCCATTTCCTCCATCCGCTGTGCCCAAGGGACTGCCTCAAGTCCCGTTGGAATCCGGCCCCCATGGATGTGGACTTCCCAAACCGTATGGCCGTCGCGTTCCACGCGCTTAGGGTCGATATTGACGACGGTGGCGCAGCTCCCGAACCAGCGGCTGACCTCGCCCACAAGCTCAGGGGTCTTCACGGCAGCCGAATTGATGCTCACCTTCTCCGCCCCGGCCTGAATTAGTTGTTTGGCGTCGTCGAGAGTGCGGATTCCCCCTCCCACCGTGAATGGCATGAAAATCCGCTCGGCCGTCCGGCGGACCATATCGAGGGTGATCGCCCTGGCCTCGTGGCTGGCGGTGATGTCAAGGAACACCAGTTCATCGGCTCCGTCGGCCTCGTACCGCGCCGCAACCTCCACCGGGTCGCCAGCGTCGCGGAGGTTGACGAAATTCGTCCCTTTGACGACCCGCCCCTCTTTCACATCGAGACAGGGGATCACACGAGCGGCAAGCATAGTCTCGGAGCCTCGAAGTTCGGCAGGGGTTGGCTAGTCGCTTGGTAGGGGCGACCGCGTCCAGCAAGAGTCGTGACGCGACATTCCAATGTGTGGATAGTATCCGGTAGCGGCGGGAGCCGCCAGAAGCACCATCCGCGTCTCTTGCCCCGCAAGTTCGTGGGTAAGTTCCAACAATCTTTGCCCGATCCCTTGACGCTGGTAATTCACGTCAACTGCCAGGTCGGAGACATAGGTCACATAGGTCCGATCGCTAAGCGAGCGGCACACGCCGACGAGTACGCCATCGCGGCGAGCCGTGATGATGAGCGTGGCGTGCCGCAGCATCTTCTCGATTCGATCTCGCTCCTGGACTGGTCGACGCTCGGCAAGTGTCGACCGGCGCAGGATATCGATAAACTCCTCGGCGGATAGCGATGGTTCGTTGCCGTACTCACAGTTGGCGATATTGGCGCCCATCCGGTGTTCCTTACGGTTCTTCGTTCGATTATCGTAAACAACGCGGCGTAAGTCCATGAGGCTTCGCGGAGGCAAATCGACGTAGTTTTCCTTCACCCGAGACAGGCGCAATTGCAGCACGAGGAACGTATACTGTGCATCGGGCCACAATGAGAAACGTGTAGCACTTGAGGAGGACGAGTCGTGACGGAAATCCGCAGCATCCGGCTGTTATGGCTCAAGTTCGGTCTCTTCTTGTTTCTCGGGGCGTTGGCAGCGGCCACTGCGCTGTTGTTGTTTCCCGATCTTCGCCTGGCTTGCTTGATGGCACTCGCTATCTGGGCATTCGCGCGAGCCTACTACTTTGCCTTCTACGTGATCGAGCATTACGTCGACCCCTCCTTCAAGTTTGCCGGACTCGGCTCTTTCTTGCGCTACGCTATGGCCAATCGATCGAAATCAGATCAATAACTCGCCCCGATTGGGGTCGGTGTCAAACGGAGCATCATTCCAGGCCCCGCGAGCAACGGCCCAACAACTTTTGCGACCGGGTCGAAGTTGAAGGGCATCGGACGTGCGCCCGGCAATGAGCGCAGGTCTGAAGTTACCGGCTGACAGAAAAGGGGACCATCTCGCCGTGGCCGTATGGCCAACGGGAAGCTATATTTTAGCGACCCCAGCCTTTCGTATTGCCAATGGCCCACGCACACCCCCACCACCATCCGCACCATGCTGAGCATGGATTGCGACTCGCATTCCTGCTGAACCTCGCGTTCACCGTGCTGGAGATCGTCGGTGGGATATGGACGAATAGCGTTGCCATTCAAAGCGATGCGGTCCACGATGCCGGCGACTGCCTTACCTTGGGGCTCGCTTGGGCCCTCCAGCGCTGGTCCGCCCGCACCGCGGACTCTCGATTCACCTACGGCTATCGGCGGCTTTCGACCGTGGGCGCGCTTCTGACCGCGGTGGTACTCACCATTGGCTTAAGTTATGTCGGCTGGGAAGCCATCCAGCGATTCCGGCAACCGGCCGAAGTCCACAGCTTGGGAGTCATTGCCCTCGCCTTGCTTGGCATCCTGTTCAACGGCGCGGCCGCCTGGCGACTTCGAGGCGATAGTTCGCTCAACGTGCGTGTCGCGAGTTGGCATCTCATCGAGGACACTCTTGGCTGGGGGGCCGTCTTAGTCGGCGGAGTCCTGATGACTCTCTGGGATCTCCCATTGGTTGATCCCATCCTTTCCCTGCTGATCGCACTGCTTGTGCTGTGGAACGTCGTCCGCAATCTCGCCCGAGTCGGCCTCGTATTCCTCCAGGCCGCACCTCACGGGTTCGATCAGGAGGCCTTCGATTGCCGCCTTGCGGAACTCCCCGGCGTCATCTCGGCCCACCATACCCATACTTGGACGCTTGATGGCGAGGTTCATGTCTTTTCGACTCACCTCGTGATGGACCCCGACACCACGCGGGAGCAACTCGTCGAGACCAAACGACTCGTTCACCAGATGCTCCGCGAGCACCAGTTCGAGCACATCACTATCGAAGTCGAATTGGCGGGCGAGACATGCACTGGCGAGGCATGCCACTAAGCGGCACGACTAGGACGACGCACCAGGCTTAGCCGTTGCAAGTCGTCAAGCGTGAGCCGTTCGAAGCCAACGACATCGGTGGTGCTATCCTTGCGCTCACGCAGAATGAGCGTCCCTGGGTGGCACATCCGCGGCATGTAAAACCACGTCCGTTCCAGCGATGCATCGTCAACCAGATGGGAGATCAGCATCAGGTCCGTCCGCTGCAGGCTGTTGGCAATCTGCGGCAATGTCGCGGGTGGAAAACCGGGCACCAGCCGCGCCTTGGCGTTGCACAGTTGCATCTGGCGATGCGCATGGATTAGTGGCAGCGGTGCCTGGCCGGCAGCCCGCTCCTCGAACCAGTCGAACCCGGTATAGGTGATCGAATTCCCCGCGGAGAACCGTTGGGCGACCGACACGATCTGGACCGCGCGCTCGATCGAGCCGATGCCGACTTCGACGATGCGACGAGCCTCGAGCTTTTTGAGCTGCCGATAGATCTGCCGCTCGGGCTGGGGTTTCGAAAAGTAGGCCAGGTACGCGTACTTCAGGGGCCCGATTGCTGCCATTGCCGATTCCCTTCCGCGGAAAGTCAGGGCGATGGCTTGATCCCTCGCACCGCCCTAAGAGGCGGGGCACACTGCCGCGTACCCCTGCCAAAATAATCGGCACCGCCGACAAGTACAGGCGAGGAGGTCCGCTCGTGACGGCCGTATTTTCTCGGCTACCGCGATAAGCTGTAGCATCTGTTGGGATTGCAACGTGCCCGCCGGATCAGCTACCCGAATCGTCCTTGTCGGCGTTGTGAATGGCTACGGGAATCGCCACGGCGGCACCGATGATGGCAGCGACCGCAAGGGGATGGGAAAGCGTCCCCTTCATGTTGGAGACCAGACCATTTGCCGTGGGTGGAGGGCCCCATTGTCCGCGGGCGATCTGCTCGTCGTGTACTAACAGCAGCATCGAAGAGGACCTCGGTGGCGCCCCCTGCGGTGTCCACGCGCGGCAGGCGACTTCGCCATACTCGGTCGCGAGTTGATAGGTTCCACCGGTCACGCCCTGATATCCAAAGCGTCCTTCATTGTCGCTGCGAGTCGCGACCTGCTGGCCATGAGGAGATTGGAGCAGCACTTCGGCATTCGCCACGGCGACACCACCACCGTCGACGACGTAGCCCCGCAAGATGCCCCCTGGAGCCAGCGCAATGTCGACATGGGTCGAAGGGGTTTGTTGCGGGGGAGTTGCCAAGGCATGAAGTGGAGTGGCGACCAGGAGGGCCAATGCCACGGCCAGCCAGCGACGAGCTTCGCGAGAGCCAGACATATGAGTTTTCCTTGTCCGACGAGCCTGGCGAGAGCTACCAAAAAGCGAGCCATCGCCCATGTGATGAGTTTGTTGCGGGCAGTCCGCGCGGTGAAAAGTAGCGGAAAAACCGCCGATGGAAAAAAGGCAACCCCGCTGATTGACTTGCGTCAATCAGCGGAGTGCGAGTTCGTATGCCACTAGCTCCCCCGAAACACTAGCTGTTGGAATCGTCGTCGTTATCCGAAGCAGCAATCGCAATTGGAGTTGCCACCGCGGCAACCACCACACCCGCCACAATCAGCGGATGGGCTTGCATCCACGACAAGGCTCCCCCCTGGTTCTGGCCGTTGACCGTATTCTCCCCGGTGACAATCAGGGCCGCGGTGCGGGCCGATGGGGGAGCGGTGTCGGCAGCCCATAGCCGCATCGGAGCCACATGGTCGGCCGTTACGACATCGTACTGACCGCCGCGCATCCCCTTGGCCGCAAAGACGCCATTCTGGTCGGTGGTGGTCTTCACCACTTCTTTCCCTTGGTACTGGATCGAGACATCCGCTTGGGCAATCCGAGCACCCTGCGCATCGACCACCTGGCCAACAAACAGGCCTCCGTCAGCGAGTGCCACATCGACTCCCGTCGACAGGGCCCGCGGCGCGTCGGCCCCCCAGGCCGCCGTTGGCATCAACATGCCAATCAGCGCCAGCATGGTGGCGCACCATTGCAGTTTTCGAAGTTTCATTTCGCTCCTCCGCTTTCACTTTGCTGTTAAGTATTCCCATGCTGCCTTCCCCCCGCGGAAAGCATGCACCGGCCAGTTTTCGAGCCGTCCCCACCCTGGGCCAACTTATCTAGGCGTCAAACTCACCGCATCTGCTAGCATGCATCCCTACAAGCGCAACAGTGCTTAGTCCCCTACGGATCCTCATTAGAGGGTTATCGGCGAGTGCTCTGCTTCGATTCATGAATTCTCGCCTGTTTCCACTTCATCTTATCTTCTCCACGCGGGCTGCCGTCCGCGATGTCCAGGTCTGGAAGTGCCGCGTGATCGCCACCGAGGGGTCGCCAACCACTTGGGTAATCCGGTCGGATAGCTGCCCGGGCACCTGGCGTTGGCGAATGTCGTGCAGATAGGCCACCAGCTCGGCGTGAACCTCCTCGGGACCATGCAGCATGAAGTGGGTCCATGCCCAGGCCTGTTCGTAGTCGGCACCGCTCAAGTCGTCGAGTCGTTGTTTCGCCTCGAGCTTCTTCATGTCGGTAAACGTGCCCAGTCGAATGCTCCACTTCAGTCGTCGTTGGTTAGGATTCCGCCGCGCCCGATCGGCAGCGGCGACTTCAAAATACTCGGCGAGTCCTTCATCCAGCCACAGCGGCACCATCGGCAAGTCGGCATGCAGCAAGGCATGGGTGCATTCGTGGCGAATGTCGACCGCCAACTCGTCGTGCCGATAGACGAACACACTCGACTCGCCCCCCTGCTTGACGTACAAGGCCCGCCGATAGGGCACCTCGGGAAACCGTTCCTTCAACAATTGCTGATGCGCTTGGCGGCTCGACAGCAAATAGAGTGTCACGGTCTCTCGGCAGGGACCGACGTTCAGCACGCGTCGCAGTTCGGCCTCGAGCGCCGGCAGTTCCGCCAGCATCGGCTCGTATCCCGCCAGCGAGAAGTCGGCCACGCACACAAACGGCCCCACCTGTCGTCGATCGATCCACTCCGGTCCCCCCCTGGCCACACCCATTGGCATTGCCAGCATCGATCCCAGCGCGGCCGTGGTCGTTAGGAATTCACGACGGGTCAATCGGCGCATCAACTTACCCTCTTCCAAAACGACCACCCTCGCCGTGCGGGTCGCTCGACGTCCAACCGTCCAACGGGGACCGGCTTCCCCTCGGCCACCAGCCGGCCATTTTCTCGGCACATTCGTTCCGCAGTGGCAGTTCCGACAAGCTGACTCACACGTTCGAAGGCGCTGCGAAATAGCGGCCGCCGAGCTTTGGCTCCATGGGCATCGGTTGCCAAAAAGTGAACCAGCCCTGCGCTAACCCAGCGTTCCGCCAGTTGCTGACAGCCGGGGCCAAAGGTCCCCATCAGGCTCCCATTGGTCACCTGCATCAGGCAGCCACAGTCGACCAGCGCCGGCACCAGTTCAGGCTGTTGCTGGATGCCTCGGTTGCGCTCGGGATGCGACAGGATGCCGGTCATCCCCAGCTTCGCCAACTCGCGCAGCATCGGTTCGAGCGGAAAGTAAATGTCGTGCGGCAGTTCCAGCAGCACATGTTTACGGTGATCTCCCAAGCTAAGCACTTCGCCGCTCGCCAGCAGTTCCGGCAAGTCGGGCTCGATCCGCACGTCGGCTCCCGGCAATACGACAAGACCGGTTCGCTCGCGATTGAGCATCTCTTGGAGTCGTCCGGTCGCCTCGCGGATGCGGTCCCCTTTGTTGTGGCGGAAGTTCCCAAGCTGGTGCGGGGTGACGACGATCGTGCTCGTCCCCTCGCTCTGGGCGATCCGCGCCATCGCCAACGACTCGGAGTCGTCCGTCGCCCCATCGTCGATCCCAGGGACCAGATGGCAATGGATGTCGAACCATCCTTCAGGCATCGAGAAGTTCCTTTGTTGCGGCCGTCGCGCCGCTGTCCGCAAGACAAGTTGGTTCCCACCAGGTGCAATCGGCAAGGAGTATAAAGGGTGAACCCAAGGGGTCAACGGCAATCGGGGGCAAGCCGCTAGCATGAGTGGGGGGGAGGGGGCAGGGAAAGGTAGCATGGGCACATTTGCCCGTGCGGGGGACCGGCGGGG
>CAZYQQ010000039.1:35740-46385 GCA_964650265.1 uncultured Planctomycetaceae bacterium | reverse complement strand
CAGCCGATTGCTGCCGCGGCAGCGTAGGTCATTGCACCGGACCGTGAACGGTTACTGCCGGCCTTGGGAACAGCCCGCATCCTCCGAGTCGCACCCCTCTCGTTCCCTGCCAGGAACGAACCGGCGAAAAATGGCCAGGAGAGGACTGGTCAGGGGGGCCAAATCCAGGGGCAAAATGCCTCCCGGCAGGCGACCGGGCGAAAAACGGTCGACTTTTGGTAGTCGCTTCCGTAGCTGATGAGTAAACTGATGGGATTCCCCCCGGGTACCGGCTGCGGCTCTCGGGGGGACTCGGTTCACAAGCGAATCTCTCCTTCGATGGCACCACTGAGGGCAGCGGCAATGCAGCGATTCAAGGTCTCGATTCTTCAAGGCGTCGCCGGGCTGCTTGTCGCGGGTTTGTTGGCCAACTCCGACGCACGTGCGCTCACGGCGTCGCTCAATCTCGGGCTCCTGCCGACAACGACAACGGTGAATCGGCTGAGAATCGAACTCGAGGTCAATTACAATGGTAGCATTTTGCGCGACTCGGAACTGACACGCCTATCGGGTAATGTCCTGTCGGAAATGGAATACGATATTGTTGGGGGAGCACCTGTGATCAGCGGCATCTCGCTAACTGGTGGGCAGGTGTCCGTTCGCGGCGCGAGTACCAATAACGTGACTTTCTCAATCGGACTTCCGCTGCTCGCGAGTGTCAATATTACGGGCACGAACATCGCTGGCACTTTTGGCACTCCTTTTCCGCCCAGCATCGTCGCCGGCAACCAGTTCCTTGCGTCCGACCATGAAGTGATCCTCAACCAGGGAACACTCGTCGCCAAGGGCTCCGGGTTGCTATCCAACATTGACGAGACGCTTAATCTCGCGACCGATCCTCTCTCCCTCTCGCAAGACACCGGCATGGGAACGATTTCCTTGGTCCAGGTGGGGGAACAGATTGGACTAGAGAAAACATACGAAATCACCGTAACCCTGCCGGTCAACGACACCCAGTCCATACCCATCGATAACAACGGAAGTGAGATCCCCGTCACGATCATAGTCTCCGGCTCGATTATCGCTCGCGACACCTTCACCATCACCGTCCCCCTCGCGGGCGACTACAACGACGATGGCGTGGTTGACGCGGCCGACTACCTGGTCTGGCGGAATTCCGTCGGCTCCAGCGGCAGCGGTCTCCCCGCCGACGGCAATGGCGACAACCAGATCACCGGGGCCGACTACGTGATTTGGAAAGAAAATTTTGGGGAGTCGTCACAAGCTGCTGGCGGCCTCGTATTAGCCACAGCCGTCCCCGAACCCACCTCCCTGGCCCTTGTGGGCCTTGCCGCCATTAGCGGCCTGGCCCTCGCCCGCCGCCGCCAAATGGGTTGAACGGCCGCCACCGCTGCCGTATCTTGCAGAGTTCGTCCCGCTCGGCCCTTGTGGGGCACCGCCGCCGGTGCGCCTCGAAGGCTGCGGCCCTGTCCTCTAGCCCCATTCTCCCGACTCAATGTCCGACCTCGCTCAACGCCTAGCCAACCTGACACCCGCCCAGCGGAAATTGCTCGAGCAGCGGATGGCCGCCGGCCCCAAGCCCACTGCCGAACCGATTGCCATCGTCGGCATGTCGTGCCGCTTTGCCGGTGCCCGCTCGCTGGCCGACTACTGGCGGGTGATCCGCGAAGGGATAGAGGCCACCAGCGAAGTCTCGCCGCTACGCTGGGATATCGATGAGCTCTACGACCCGACCGGGACCCAAAGCGGCAAAATGTCGACCCGCTGGGGGGGGTTCGTCGACGATATCGACCAGTTCGACCCGCAGTTCTTTGGCATCGCCCCTCGCGAGGCCGCGCGGATGGACCCCCAACAGCGACTCCTCTTGGAAGTCGCCTGGGAAACGCTCGAAAACGCGGGCCACCCGGCTGATCGGATGGGGGGGACGAAAACGGCCGTGTTCGTCGGGATCGGCGGGACCGATTACTCGAAGGTTCCGTCGCAATTCGTCGACTACTACCATCACATCGACGCCCACGTTGGCACGGGCAACGCCCTGTCGATCGCCGCCAACCGGGTTTCCTATATCTTCGACTTTCATGGCCCCAGCGCCGCGGTCGACACGGCTTGCTCCTCCTCGTCGCTGGCGATTCATATGGCGGTCGAGAGTCTCCGCCGTAAGGAGTCGGACGCCGCGCTCGCCGGGGGGGTGAACGCCATCATCACACCCGAGACGACCATTGCCTTCAGCAAGGCGCGGATGCTCTCGCCGGAAGGAAAGTGCCGACCCTTCGACTCCCGTGCCAACGGCTATGTCCGTGGCGAAGGGTGCGGGCTGGTGATGCTCAAGCGATTGGCCGATGCCCAGCGCGACGGCGACCACATTATAGGCATTCTTCGCGCCACCTCGGTCAATCAGGATGGCCGCACTTCGGGGATCAGCGCTCCGAATGGCCAGTCGCAACAGGAGTGCATCCGCGCGGCGCTCGTCCAGGCGGGCATCAAACCAGGTGACATCTCCTATATCGAGGCCCACGGCACCGGCACGCCGCTCGGCGACCCGATCGAGATGCAGGCGCTGGTCGAACTCTTCCAGCGCGCGGGCGAGAGCGATCCCCCCCTCTATGTGACCAGCGTCAAGGCGAACATCGGCCACACCGAAACCGTGTCGGGGGTGGCGGGGTTGATTAAGACGCTCCTCCTGATGCAGCACGAGACGATCGTTCCGCAGCTCCACCTCGAAACGCTCAATCCCCACATTTCACTCGCCGGGTCGCGGATCGTCGTCCCCACGGCCCCTGCCGAGTGGCCCTCGATCGGCACCGGCCGATTTGCCGGGATCAGCTCGTTCGGTTTTGGCGGCACCAACACGCACCTTATTGTTGAAGCCCCGCCGCGGGTGGCCAGACCCGCCATGGGCGAAGAGACCACGAATGGTCATCTGGTCGTCCCACGTGACGCGGCAACAGTCCAACATCCCCGCGTCGTCAAGCTGTCCGGCCGCACCGCCAGCGCGCTCAAGCAGCAGGCCAGTGCGCTGCGCGATCATCTCGTTGCCCAACCCAACGACGGTTTCGAGGATGTCGCGTTCACCGCCAACACCGGCCGCGCCGATTTCAATCATCGCGTCGCCCTGGTGTGTGACTCGCGCGAGTCGCTCCAGGCCGCGCTCGAGCTGGTGAACGCGGGCAAGAGTGCCCCCCAAGTCAAGCATGCCCAAGTCAAGGGGATGGCCCGCCCCAAGGTGGCGATGCTGTTCACTGGCCAGGGTTCGCAGTATCCCCAGATGGGGCGCGAACTTTATGACACAGAGCCAATTTTTCGCCAGGTGATCGACGAGTGCGACGAGGTCCTTCACCGCGGGCTCAACGAGTCGCTCCTGTCGATCCTCTTTCCAGGCGAGGGAGACAACGCCGACCTGGTAAACGAAACGGTCTACACCCAGCCCGCCCTGTTTGCCATCGAGTACGCCGTTGCCAAACTCTGGCAATCGCGCGGCGTCGAACCTTCGCTCCTGCTGGGACATAGCATCGGCGAGTATGTCGCCGCCACCCTCGCGGGCTGCATGAAGCTCGAGGAAGGTCTCGGCCTGGTGGCCGAACGGGCCCGGCTGATGCAGCAGGTTTCGCGGCCAGGCAAGATGGCCGTGCTGTTTGCTCCCGAATCGCAGGTGATCGAAGCGATCCGCGGCCTCGAGGATCGCGTGGCGATCGCCGCCGTCAACGGCCCGCAGAACACCGTCCTCTCGGGCGAGGCCCTGGCGGTCGACCAATTGGTCGAGACGTTCCGCACCGCGGGCATCGAGGTCCAACCCCTCACCGTCTCGCATGCCTTCCATTCTCCCTTGATGGACGAGATGCTCGACGACTTCGAGCAGTTCTCCACCGGCATCGATTTCCAACCGCCACGGATACCGATCGTCTCGAACCTCACTGGCCAGGTGATGACCGAGGCCCCCACGCCAAAGTACTGGCGCGAGCACGTCCGCAGCGCGGTCCGGTTTGTCGATGGCATCGACCGGCTGATGGAAGAGAAGTGCCACATTCTGCTCGAAGTCGGCCCCTCGGCCAGCCTGCTGGGCATGTGCCGCCGCGCTCACCCCGAGTTCGCCGGGGCAAGCATCGCCAGCTTGCGCAAAGGGCAGGGGGCCGACGCGACTTTTGCCACGGCCACGGCCGAACTCTACACCGCCGGAGCCCACATCGACTGGAACGCGCTCGATTCCCGCACCGATCGCCGCCGAGTCCTCCTCCCCAACTACCCCTTCGAGCGCGATCACTACTGGTTCGACCTCAGCGGCATGCGCAGTGGCGGCAAAATTGCGGCCCGTACTGGGGGGCATCCGCTGCTCGGTGCCCGGGTGCCGACCGTCTGGTCGAGCACGCTCTTTGAAGGGGTACTCGACACGCACGCCCTTCCCTACCTGGCGGACCATCAGGTACAGGGTTCGGTCGTTGTCCCTGGAGCGGCCTTCCTCGAACAAGGCTTGAGCGCCGCGAAAGAGGTCTTCGGAGATGGTCGCCACGCGGTGACCGATGTGGCGATTCAGGCGGCCATGTTCCTGCACGAAGGACATCCGCGTCTCACCCAGGTCTCGGTCGAACCCGAAGCCGGTGGACGCACCGAACTCAACAGCTACAGCACCTCGGCCGAGGTGCCGGGTGAGTGGACGGGGCACGCCTCGGCCACACTCGTTCACGAGTCGCAACTCCCCCCGCGCGCTAGCGACAAGGTGGTCGACTTCGAAGAGCATCGCAGCCAGGTGATCGACAGCCGCACACGCGACTCGTTTTATGAGATCATCGCCGCCCGCGGCCTGAAGTACGGCCCCCAGTTCCAGGTGTTGGACGACGTGGAGCGCTCGCGGGATGCGGCGCTCGCAAGGGTCGTGCCGCACGAACAAGTGGTGGCCGAGCTCGCGCGTTACCAGCTTCATCCCGTCCTTGGGGACGCCTGCCTGCAAACCCTTGCCTCGACGGTGCCGCTCGAGCCCGATGGCAACTACAGCCCCTTCACCTACATGCCGGTTGGCGTGCGCCAGCTTCGCATCGTCCGGCCGATCGAAAACTTCGACCAGTCGGTCTGGTGCTACGCCATCCGCCGCTCGGAGGACGAAAGTCCCAGTCCCGAGTTCGTCGAAAGCGACGTCTTTCTCGTCGACGGCGAGGGCCGGGTCTTCGTCGAGATGTTGGGGGCTCGCGTCCAACGAATCGGCCGCCCCGCGGCGAGTGGCTTGGAGTCGCGTCCCAGCGACTGGCTCTACCACATCGACTGGCACGAGCATCCTCTTGCAACTGCGAGCGAGCCTGCGGCTGGCACGTGGCTCATTCTGGCCGATGCCCAGGTGGGCAGCCTGCTCGCCTCGCGACTCAAGGCCGACGATCGGCAACTCCTGGTTGTCAAGGCTGGTAACGAATTCAAAGCACCCGGCAACCTTGCCAGGGGAGAAATTGCCGAAGCGACCATCGTCCCTGGCGATCGCGAACAACTCGTCGAGATCATGTCGCTCGCGAGTGCGAGCGATTCGCCGCTCGCGGGAGTCCTCTACCTGTGGCCGCTTGACCTTGGGACCTTGGATTCCAGCGCGGTGGCCGACGACGATTGGCACCGCTCGCGACTCGTCGCCTCGCACACCCCGCTCCAACTCCTCCAGCAGCTAGGCCGCCTGTCGGGCACGCTCCCCCGGCTGTGGTTCGCCACCAGCGGAGCCCAAACCGCCGACGAACTGGCCGACGTCGCGGTCACCCAAGCGCCACTCGTGGGCCTTGCCAGAGTGGCGGCCGTCGAACAGGTCGAGCTCCGCCCAACCCTTGTCGACCTCGACCCCGCGTCGGGATCCGGGGCGCGCGGCGACCAATTGCTCGCCGAAATCTCTCACGCCAGCAGCACCGACAGCCAGATCGCCTATCGAGGCAATCGCCGGTTCGTGGCGCGGCTGACCGAGGATGCCACGTCGCGGGCCTGTGTCGAAGCGAGCGGTGGCGGGTCGATGATCCCCGACACCCGTCCTTACCAGCTTCGTATCACCACGGCTGGGTCGTTCGACGCCCTTCGCTACGTGACCTACCAGCCTGCACCCCTCGCGCCAGGGGAGGTCCAGTTCGAAGTCCGCGCCACCGGGCTCAACTTCAGCGACGTCCTCAAGGCGCTCGGGCTCTACCCGGGCATCAAGGACAAGATCGTCCCCTTGGGGATCGAGGCCTCGGGCGTCGTCACTGCCGTGGGAGAAGGAGTCGACCGGTTCAAGGTGGGGGACGAAGTGATGGGGGTCGCCCCCTACGCCTTCGCTTCTCACGCGACGACGCGCGAGTACACGCTCGTCAAGAAACCCGCCTCGCTCACCCACGAAGAGGCGGCCACCGTTCCCATCACGTTCCTCACCGCCTGGTACGCCCTGGCGCGGCTTGCCCACATCGAGCGCGGCGAGCGAGTGCTCATCCACGCCGCCGCCGGCGGGGTCGGTCTCGCGGCGATCCAGATCTGCCAGCACTTGGGGGCCGAGGTCTACGCAACCGCTGGCAGCCCGGAGAAGCACGAGTTCCTTCGCTCGCTCGGCGTCAAGCACATCTACAGTTCGCGCTCGCTCGACTTCGCCGAGCAAATTCTCGACGACACGGGACGCGAAGGGGTCGACGTCGTCCTCAACTCACTCCCGGGTGAGGCGATCACCAAGAGCCTCGGCATCCTGCGGGCCCATGGGCGATTCCTCGAGATCGGCAAGACCGACATCTACCAGAACCGCAAAATCGGTTTGCTCCCGTTCCAGGACAATCTTTCTTACCACGCGATCGACCTCGATCGGATGCTCCGCCATCGCCCCGAGACGATCCGCACGCTCTTTGCCGAAGTGATGGAACACTTCAACGCCGGCCACTTCCACTCCGAGCGGTTCACCACGTTTGCCGCCGAAGCGACGATCGATGCCTTCCGCTACATGTCGCAGCGCAAGAATATCGGCAAGGTCGTCGTGAGCTTTGCGCCGGTCGAGGCAGAAAGCCAGACTCCGCGCGACGACACGACACAACAACTCATCCGTTGCGACGGCTCCTACCTTATCACCGGCGGCCTCGGCGGACTCGGCCTGCAACTCGCCGACTGGCTTGCGAGCGAAGGGGCGGGGGGACTCCTCCTCATGGCCCGTAGCGTCCCGACCCCAGAAAAGCTCGAAGTCCTTCAACCCATTCGAGACTCAGGTTGCCGGGTGGAAGTCGTCCAAGGGGATGTGCTCGACCGCGCAAGTCTCAAGCAGGCCCTCGGCGGCTTGCCCAAGGACTTCCCGCCACTTCGCGGCGTGATCCACGCCGCCGGCGTCCTCGCCGATGGCATGCTCACCGAGATGACCCCCGACCAGTTCGACCGGGCAATGCTCCCCAAGACCGTCGGCGCCTGGAATCTCCACCACGCGACACTGGGCCACGACCTCGACCACTTCGTCCTCTTTTCCTCGGTCGCGGCGACCCTCGGCTCGCCAGGACAGGGGAATTACGCCGCGGGGAACGCGACCCTCGACGCGTTGGCTCACGCGCGCCGTCGCCACGGCCTCCCCGCCCTCAGCATCAATTGGGGTCCTTGGGCAGGGAGTGGCATGGCGGCCGACACCTTCGCTGGCAAGGAGGGGGAAGCCTCGTCCCAAGGGCGCGGCATGGGGCTCCTCCCCGCCGACGCAGCGCTTGGCCTCCTGGGCCGGCTCATGTCGGGTGGCGTCACACAGACGACCGTGATGGATGTCGCCTGGGGCGATCTGCTCAAGGTCCTCGGTAACCGCTGCCCCTCCATTTTGTGCGACATCGCCGAGACCCACGGCGCGGCCATCGACACCCATTCGCAAGTCGACCACGAGTTCCGCGGTCGGCTTGAAGCGGCCGAACCCGACGACCAGGCGGCGATGGTCCGCGACTACATTCAGGCCGAGCTCGCGCGGATTCTCAGCTTCGAGCCCGACCAACTCGACGTCGACCAGCCCCTCACGGCGTTTGGCCTCGACTCGCTGATGGCGCTCGAACTGAAGAACAACCTGGAAGGTCGGCTGTCGTTCAACCTGCCGATGGCCAAGCTGCTCGAAGGGCCCAGCATCGCCTCGTTGGCGGCCGATACGGTGAAGTTGATCCTCGGCGACGGCGCTCAAGGCAAGCAGGCCGCGGTCGACCAGGAGTGGCAACCGCTCGTGGAACTTAGAAGCGGTACGGGGGGGGCTCCCTTCGTCATCTTACCGGCTCTCGGGGGGGACGTCTCCTGCTATGCCGAGCTTGTCCCCCACCTCGATAAGGGACGTCCCGTCGTTGCCTTCCGCCCGCGCGGCCTCGACGATTCGGCGGCTCCCCACCAGAGCATGCAAGAAATGGTGGCCGACTATGCCACAGCCCTCCGGCGCTTGCAGCCCCAGGGGCCCTACCATCTGATGGCCTGGTCGGCCGGAGGGATCACCGCCTTCGCGCTCGCCGAATACTTACTGGCTGAAGGAGAGCAGGTCGAAATGCTTGCGCTCTTCGACACGGCCCTCCCCAGCGCGTTTGCCCACTTCGATGTCGACGACCCCTCGCGATTCCTGATCGACATGGTCCACTTCACCAACCGCTTCGCCGGCACGCGGATCGAGCTATCGCTCGACGACATCGAGGGGAGCACCCCCGAGGAGCGATTTGCCGATGCCGTCCGCCAGGCCCGCGAGCAGGGGATCTTCTCCGCCGCTGTCAAGGACGACTACATCCATCACCTCGTCGGTGTCGGCGCCGGCATGGTCAAGTCGATCCAGAGTTACACTCCCCGGGCGATCGCCACACCGATGCACCTGTTTCTGCCAGAAATCGAGGGAGGTCTCGAGGAACTCACCGGGCTGGCGATCCCCCCCGGCAACGGCTGGCAGAGTGGCCTGGGACAAAAGGTCGTCGAGACCACGATCCCCGGCGATCACTTTAGCATGTTGCAGGGAGAGGGGGCACGTGCGCTCGCCAGTGAAATCAGCCGCTTGACGAAGTAAAGGCGTACTGCCAACGAAGGGTGCAAGGGCAATTCGCCGGCGGCTCCCCCGTCATGCGAAGCGTCGCCCTGCCGTCCGCGGTCGGGCCGACGACCGCTATCCCTTCCCCCGCCTTAAGACGCAACCAGGTGTCGGGTTCGTGCAGCCGATAGACAAGCTCCCGCTCGACCGGCGGGCGGAGCACCCGGGCGGCGACGTCGAAGCGAAGCGTTCCCTCACCGGCCGCCTCGACACTCATCGACCACTGGGCACCACCCCCGGCGCCATGGAGAAACAGCGTTGGGGAGGGGGCTTCCTCGAGTTGGGGATGAAGCTCCGCGAGCGCGATCCCCAGTTCCTTCGAGTCGACGACACTCTCGGCGATCAGCACTCGTTCGCCTTCACGAACCAGCCACACAACGTGGGTGAAGCGGTCCTCGCACCAAGAGAACTCGACCTCGGGTCCACAGCCCGAGCCATCGAGCGACCTAAGGAACGTAGAGGAAGGGGCGATCATCGTTGGCCTGGCCCCCTATTCATCGTCGTCGTCATCGGCCACCGGCTGACCGGCGCGCCAACGCAAAGTCGAATCGAGGAAGCCCTGAATCTCTCCATCGAGCACCGCGTGGAAGTTGCCCATTTGAAACTTCGTCCGGGCGTCCTTCACCCGCTGGTCGGGATGGAGGAAGTAGTTGCGAATCTGCGAGCCAAAGCCGGTCTTCGCCTGCTGGTGGTACTTGGCCGCGTCGGCCGCCTCGCGACGCTCCTCTTCGAGCCGCGCGAGCTTCGCGCGGAGCATCTTCCGCGCTGTCGCCCGGTTCTTGTGCTGCGAGCGTTCATTCTGGCACTGGACCACTTCGTTCGTGGGAAGGTGGGTCAGGCGGATGGCGCTATCGGTCTTGTTGACGTGCTGCCCCCCGGCGCCACTCGCCCGGAACGTGTCCTCGCGGACGTCCTTGTCCCAGTCGATTTCGATTTCCACGCTGTCGGCGATCTCCGGGGAGACATCGACCGCCGCGAAGCTCGTTTGCCGCTTTCCTTCCGAGTTGAAGGGGCTAATTCTCACTAGCCGATGAATCCCGGTCTCGCCGCGCAGGTAGCCATAGGCCATCGGGCCACGGATGGCGATACTGGCGCTATTGATCCCCGCCTCGTCGTTGTCCTGGCGGTCGATCAGCTCGATCTTGTAGTCATGCTTCTGCGCCCACTGGATGTACATCCGCAGCAGCATCTCAGCCCAGTCGTTGGCGTCGGTCCCTCCATCGCGAGCATTGATCGTCATGATCGCCCCGCTCGCGTCGTGGTCCCCCGAAAGGAGCGCCTTGAGCTTGAGCTGCTCGAGCAGGGTCTCCAGTCGGTCGACCTCGGCGGGAATTTCCTCGGCAAACGACTCGTCCTCCTCCGCCATCTCGATCAGGGCGCCCAAGTCGGCCATGCCGCGAATCGCCTCGTCGAGCGGCCCCACCACCGACGTCAGCCCCTTGAGTTCGCCTATCTTCTCCTGGGCAGCTTCCTGGTTATTCCAGAAGGTCCCGTCCGACTGCTCCGCCTCGATCGCCCCGATCCGCTCTTTTTTGGCCGCATAGTCAAAGAGAGTCCCTGAGCTGCGTCAGGGCCTCCCGAATCGCGTCGATGCGGTCGTACGTTTCCTTTTCCATGCTCGCTCCAGTAGGTCCCATCTGGCTCTTAGTAGGTCCCATCCGCCAGATG
>CAZYQQ010000039.1:0-35640 GCA_964650265.1 uncultured Planctomycetaceae bacterium | reverse complement strand
GGACCTCGAATTGGGTTCAACCTCGCCACTCATTCAAGGTCCGGTTCAGCGAACCAGACCTACTAAATCGCTACCGTCCACAGTAGGTCCCATCCGCCAGATGGGACCTCGAATTGGGTTCAACCTCGCCACTCATTCAAGGTCCGGTTCAGCGAACCGGACCTACTTGAGTTGCCGCATTGTAGCCCTCGGGTCCCAGACTGGCAAAACGGGGTCGACCCGCGGGCGCGGTTATCCCATCGACGGCTGGCCGGTAAGATGGCAGGAGACAAAACGTGACACTTCACTTGCGAAAGGCGTAATTCCTTGGCCCGTGTCGTCCTGGCCATGAGCGGCGGAGTCGATTCGAGCGTGGCGGCCCATTTGCTCCTAGGCGAAGGGCACCAGGTGATCGGGGTCTTCATGCGCCATGGGCACCAGTCGCCGGCCGTCTGTGCCACGCCGGGAACCCATGCCCTTCCCCTCGTCGAGCGACTCGACCACAAGCAAGGCTGCTGCACCGCGGCCGATGCCGAGGACGCCCGCCGCGTGGCCGATCGGCTCGACATCCCCTTCTATGCGATTGACCTCAACGCCGAGTTCGGCCGCATCATGGACTACTTCGCCGCCGAGTACGCCCGCGGCCGGACCCCCAACCCCTGCGTCCAGTGCAACAATTGGATCAAGTTCGGCAAACTTTTCGACTACGCCGATTCGGTCGGGGCCGAGTATGTGGCTACCGGACACTACGCGCGGATGACTCGAACTCCCGACGGCCCGGCGCTGGTCCGCGGGATCGACGCCGCCAAGGACCAGTCGTACGTTCTGTTTGGCATCACGCGGCGGCTCCTCTCGCGGATGCTCCTCCCCGTGGGACATTACGAGAAGCCCGAGATCCGGCGGATGGCCGAAGAACTGGGTTTTGACGTCGCTACCAAAAAAGACAGCCAGGAAATCTGCTTCGTCACCTGCAGCCGCTACGACGAGTTCGTGCGCCAGCGCCGCGGTGGTGAACTCCAGCCCGGCGAGTTCGTCGACACGACGGGCAACGTCCTCGGCCAGCACGAGGGGATCGAAGGCTTCACGGTCGGCCAGCGCAAGGGGCTTGGACTCGCCTTCGGCGAGCGGAAGTTCGTCGTCCGGATTGAGAGCGACACCCGCCGCGTGGTGCTGGGGGACCGCGACGAGCTCGGGGGGACCACCCTCACGGCGAGCGACGCCAACTGGCTGGTCGACCTTCCCACGGGCGAACCGGTCGAAGGACTTGCCCAGATTCGCTACAACGCCCCCGCCGCCCCCGCGGTGTTCGAGCGACTCGCCGGCGATCGTCTCCGCGCCCGATTCATCGAGCCCCAGTTCGCCATCGCCCCAGGTCAGGCCGTGGTCTGCTACCAGGGGGATCGCGTCCTCGGTGGGGGCTGGATCGATTGACCTCATCGCCGTGGCTCATTTGTCACGGCCGCTTCTTTTCTTCCTCCCGACGCCTCACTTCCAGCCGAAAGCCGCCCCCATGGCCAATCGACTCGCCCACGAAACCAGCCCCTACCTGCTCCAGCACCAGCACAACCCGGTCGATTGGTACCCTTGGGGGGAGGAGGCCCTCGCCCGGGCACGCACCGAGGATAAGCCGATCTTTCTCTCCATCGGCTATTCGGCCTGCCACTGGTGCCACGTGATGGAGCACGAGAGCTTCGAGAATGACGACATCGCAAGGGTGCTCAACGAGCACTTCATCCCCATCAAGGTCGACCGTGAGGAACGCCCCGACCTCGACCAGATCTACATGAACGCCGTCCAACTGATGACCGGCCACGGGGGTTGGCCGATGAGCGTCTTCCTCACTCCCGATCTCGAGCCCTTCTACGGCGGCACCTACTGGCCCCCTGTCCCTTCGCGCGGCATGCCCGGGTTCAACCAGGTGCTCGCTGCTGTTGAAGAGGCGTGGCGCGTCCGCCGCGATCAGGTCCTGCAAGGAGCAGGACAAATGACGAGCGAGCTTCACGAACTCACCAATCGCGGGGCCGATCCCTCGTCGGTCACGCTCGATGCCCAACTGCTTAGTGCGGCAGGCCACTCGCTCGAGCGAATCTTCGATCGCACCTACGGCGGCTTCGGCGAGGCCCCCAAGTTCCCCCACACTGCCGAGATTCAGCTTGCCCTTCGACTGTGGCAACGGACCGGCCGCGACGAATGGCTCACCATCGTCCGCACCAGCCTCGACGGCATGGCGCTCGGGGGGATCTACGATCACTTGGGAGGGGGCTTCGCCCGCTACAGTGTCGACGCGCGGTGGCTTGTCCCCCACTTCGAGAAGATGCTCTACGACAACGCCCTCTTTGCGACGACTTACGTCGAGGCATGGCAGGTGACTGGCGAGGAGCGCTACCGCCAGGTCGTGGTCGAAACGCTCGACTACCTGCTCCGCGACATGCTCGACCCCGAGGGGGGCTTCTACAGCGCCGAAGACGCCGACAGCGAAGGAGAAGAGGGGAAGTTCTACGTCTGGAGTCTAAACGAGGTCATCGAAGTCCTCGGGGAAGAACGAGGAGAGACCTTCGCCCGGGTCTACGACGTCACCGAGCGGGGTAACTTCGAAGGGAAAAACATCCTCCATCTCTCGAAGACCATCGTCCAAAATGCCACCCTCCTGGGGCGCGACGAGGCTCAGCTCGCCCAAGAGCTAGCCGAAAGCCGCGAAAAGCTCCTCCGCCACCGCGCCGCCCGGGTCCGTCCCGGCTGTGACGACAAAGTCCTGGTGGGCTGGAACGCCCTGGCGATCGAGGCCTTTGCCCGGGCAGGAGTTGCGCTTAACGAGCCACGGTACGTCGAAGCAGCACGCCGGGCCGCCGACTTTATCCTCGACAACATGCGGACCGAATCGGGGCGGCACCTCCACACCTACCGTGCGGGTGAGGCGAGGCTCAGCGCCTATCTCGACGACTACACGACGCTGGCTGCCGCGCTCGTGAAACTCTACGAGGCGACTTTCGACGAACGCTACATCGACCAGGGGGCCGCCCTGATGGAAACAGTCCGCGAGCACTTCAAGGATCCCGCGGCTCCCGGTTTCTACTTCACCGCCGACGACCACGAAGAACTGTTGATGCGCAACAAAGATCTCACCGACGGGGCGACCCCCGGGGGAAATTCGATGGCCGTGATCGCCCTGCTCAGACTCGGCCATCTGCTTGGCCGGACCGACTATCTGTCGCAAGCCGACGGCATCCTCCGCCAGTCTGCCCCGCTGATGCAGCAGATGCCGATGGGCATGGGGACCATGCTGCTCGCTCTCGATCTCTGGCAGGGCCCGACCCCCACATTCGTCTTCACCGGGCAGGGAGCGCGCGACCTTGCGCTCCGCGCGCAGCAGCGATTCCTCCCAAGGGGGATAGTCGCTGCCCGCGACGGCACACCGGCCGATCGCTCCACACTGCTCGACTCGAACTTCACTGACCGTAAGTCGGACGACGCCGAGCCGCGGCTCTGGGTGTGCGAGGGGATGGCGTGTCAGGCGCCGGTGGTGGGAGCGAGTGCGATAGCAGCCTATCTGGGCGAGTTGTGATATGCTATTGGCTCGCCGGCGAGGCGATCTCGTGCCGACCAGAGCGTTCTTTTCGATAGTCCCAGGAAGAGTTCGTCCGATGAATCCGATGCGCTGGCACTTTTCGCGTTTTCATGACAAGAGTGAACGGGCGCAGCGCGAGGCAACGCTTGAGAGGATTGATGCCTGGTGGGAGGCTTTCGCGCGCGATGCCGATAGCATAGCTGGCCACTTCGAGCGGGGCGTCGACATCGATATACCGAACTGGATGGCGCATAACCTATCGCCTGTCTCCCCTCACTTATGCTGGGAGTTTGGCCCAGCCCTATCGAAGCGTGGACACCGCCTGGTAATAACCCCTGAGTCTAATCGATATCTCCGGCCGGTAGTCACCACGATACTCGAGCGGGCACCGACACTCGCGGGCTGGGAGTTTTATCCTTATCGCCTCGCGGAGAACGTCGAACGGGCTATTATAGCTGTAAAAGCAAGGGTTGGTGTTGATGTGAGCCAGTATCAGGTTCAAGCAAGGCTAGGGGAACACAACTGTGTTGATCTCTGTTACTTCGGTCCTGATGTTTCCGGCGAGGAAGACAGAGCCGCCAACCATGCCGCCTTCGTTGCGACGGAAACGCTTCTCGGTGAGGAGTGCCTCGATCGATGGGTCGGGTACATCGACGCCGCTCGCTTGCCCGTCCGTTTGGGCT
Source organism: uncultured Planctomycetaceae bacterium (assembly GCA_964650265.1). GTDB lineage: Bacteria > Planctomycetota > Planctomycetia > Pirellulales > Lacipirellulaceae > CAZYQQ01. The sequence goes on along the minus strand of CAZYQQ010000039.1, from coordinate 31,413 downwards.
TGAAATCATTCTTGGGAAAGGGACAGCAACCCAAAGGCCTCATCCCGCTCGATCGCTTGAAAGCAACCGTGGATGCCCTCATCGGCAGCCTACAAGACCAATTGCCGAGTGAGCCACACTTCGCCTGGATCGAAGAGTGCGAGTGGACAGTGTGGAAGCTCCAACCGAAAGAGGCCGAAGAATATCCAAGCAAGTTCGATATGCTCACCGCGGTGTCGGGGAATCCTACCTTGTGGCAGGCTGCTCACCAACCCGCGCCATTCGACTCGCAACGCTTCAGCCGTTCAGGGGAAATCTTCTGCTATGTGAAACTCGATGGGAGAGAAGCCGAACTGGAGGAGTTCGCCGATCGCAGCGAGATCGAAGACACGCTCAACGAAGCCCTCATCTCCCGCAAGCTCGGCTGCGCCATCGGAGGTGGCACGGGGCTTCGCTATTCCTATGTCGATCTCGCCCTGACCGATGTCGACCAGGGTATCGACGTTGTCCGGGCGGTGCTCAAGAAAGGGAGAGTTTCACTTCGCTCCTGGATTCAGTTTCACGACTCCCATTGGGCCGCGGAATGGGTCGGCATCTACGACGAGTCCCCTCCGCCACCGATGCCCGACTGGGACGACTGAGCCACGCTCACCGCCGCGTCGCCTGCTGCTCCAACTCCGCCAGCAACTCCTCCATCCGCCGAATCTGCCGATCGCTTTGTGCGATCAATTCCCGTAGCACGAGAATTTTCGTATCGATCTGTCCATTCGCGTCGCGGCTGAATTCGGCCAGTTCGACCTTCTGACGCTCGAGCTTGGCCGACGCGTCGCTGTAGGCACCGCTCCACTCCGAGGTGGGACGGGGCTGGGTGTCGATGGGGCGGGAGTCGTACTTCTTCCGCCCCCCCGAGCGGCGAAATCCGCGCCGCAAGAGGACCCAGGCCACCAAGCCAGCCCCCGCGATGAACATCAGGATGGGCAGGGGGTCTTCTGGCATGCGAGCGCTCGGCTAGGGCGAACGGTTCGAAAACTGCTAAAGCTGCGAATAGGGCTTCGGCACCCAGTCGCTCTTGTCGATCTTGCTCACCGTACCGACGTAGCGGGCCACATCCTTGAGCGTCGCCCACTCCGGGTGATCGATGAACCGCTTCCAACTTTCGTCGCGCGTCTTGGTGTCGTCGTAGACTGTCATGTAGGTGAGGTTGGGGACCTGCGACCCAACCAGGGCCTGCCCCATGAAGACTGGCTGAATATCACACTTCAAAAAGATGTCGATCTCTCCCCCGTCGTTGAACATCTCCACCTTGAGATCTCCGAGATGCTCGGTCGGACTCTCGTAGGTCCGCAGTTCGAACAGCCGCGGCTTGTCGTTCTTCTTCTGGCTGGAAACGGCCACCTCCGGCCATTTGGCGAATGACTTCAAGAGCTCGCTTTGAATCCGTTTCACCACCGGCGCATCAGCCGGGGTGGCGAGATAGTCCTTGGCGGCCGCTTGATACTCCTGGTCGCTCGCCAGCTTCGCGGCGGCGCCGGTCACGGCATCGGCGCTCGGGCCGACGACGAGCAACAGGACTTCGACCGGCTGCCCCTCTTCGCGATTGGCTTGGGCAAACACCCCGATGGGCCCGAGCCCCTGACGCGCCAGCGCGGGGACCAGCGCCCCCTTGAGGTAGGTATCGAGCTTCGCCTCGGCTGCGGCGTCGACCAAGGTATACCGCCGCAGTTCGAGCACTTGCGGCTCAGCGGCACGCAACTGACTGACAAGTCCCACCATAAATATCGTTCCCAAGAGCAGTTTCAGCGACATGGCCACCTCGATTGGAAGAATCACGGATGTGTTGTGAATCGGTTTCGCCCCAGCGGGCGATCCCCATCCTACCGGCCAACGGCGGAGCCGGCAACTTTTCGCCGGCGGCGGTCTATTGCGAGATGCTGGCGGTATGAGCTCGCTGGGCCAGCTCGAACACCGCCGCCAGCGTTTCCCCGCTCCTGTCGGCCGCCGCGCGGCAGCTTTCGTATTCAGGCGAAAACCGCTCCGAACCGTCGGGAAGCGTCGCCACCATTCCCGCAAGTTCCCCGACTTCGGTCGCCAGGGTGACAGCCCGTCGCGGCAGGACCCGCCGGGTGATCCGCTCGCGGCGGATGCCCATCGTCGTCGTCTCGCGAAAAATGATGAGTTCCAGTTCGGGGCCTTTCGCCGGGGGACATTGGACCGCCAGCAGCACTCCCGGGCGGCCCTTCTTCATCTGGAGTGAACTTAGCGTGACATCCAGCGCGCCGGCCCGCCACAGGAGTTCCCGGCAGCGGCCAAGGGTCTCGCCTGTTGCGTCGTCGATGTTCGTCTCGAGGAGCATGATCTCATCGAACTCGGCAGAGGTCGGTGGATCGCCGGCAGACGCCGTTTCACCCACTAGCAATCGCAACACATTGGGGTGGTCGAAGTCCTTCTGCCCCGCGCCGAGGCCGATTGTGTGGATCGTCATTGCCGGCATTGGTCCAAACGACCGGGCGAACGAGGTGACGATCGCCGCCCCGGTCGGGGTCGTCAGTTCTCCTTCGGGGGCGAAGCCCGAGAGGGGAACTCCCTTGAGCAACTCCGCCGTCGCCGGCGCGGGAATGGCGCAACGACCATGGGCGATCTCGACAAAACCTTGGCCAGTCGGAATCGGGGATGCAAAGACTTGCTCCACCCCCAGCAGGTCCCAACCGATCGCCGAGCCGACAATGTCGGCAATCGAGTCGATGGCCCCCACTTCGTGGAAGTGGACCTTCTCGATCGTTGTCCCGTGGACGTGCGCCTCGGCTTCTCCCAACCGGCGAAAGATGGCCGTGGCCAACTCCTGCTGCCGTGGGGTGAGGCTGCTGCCGTCGATCATCGCCGTGATGTGGTGCAAATGCCGATGAGCATGCTCCGGCTCATGCTCGACCACGACCTGGGTCGCGCGGAAGCCTTTCTTTTTCACCTGTGTCGCCACCAGCCGGCAGTTCGCCAGCCCGAGTGAATCGATTCCCGCCTGGATCGTCGCCAGGTCGACCCCTGCATCGACCAGGGCACCAAGGGTCATATCGCCACTAATACCGCTGGCACAATCGAGGTAGGCAATCCGCATGGCAAAGTCCGTGCTAGCTGTGGGAAGGAGGGAATTGGGTGGGCGAGGCCGATTGTAGCCCTTCCTTCGCGCCGCTGTCAGTCATCCCGCCTGACATTGACGTTCCCCTCCCCTTTCGACTACGGTCCCGCGGCCAACCTCCCCACCGCTGGCGAAGTTGGTCCCCCCCTTCCCTGCCCCTTCCCATGAAGATCCCCTCCCCAACCCCAGTCGATGTGGCGCGGCCGAGGCTTCCCGATCGCCTCAAGGTCCTCTACGTGACCACGCTCCATCGCTCGGGTGAATGGCTGATCGAGGCATTCGGCAGTGATTCGGCCACCCGCGTCACCTTGGAAGAGGGAGTCGGAGTGACCGCCGGGCTCGGCCTGTTGCGCGACGAGGTGTTCGACGCCGTGCTCGTCAACCACGAGCCGGGTCTGCTCGACGCCCTCGACTTTGTCGAAGCCCTCCGCACCGGCGGGCACGACGAACCGATGATCGTCCTTGGGACCGATCCCCCCGAGGCCTTTCAGGCCCTAGCCTACGAAGTGGGGGCCGATGCCTACTGCTGGATCGAACAAACCACCACCCGGTCGCTGTTGTGGGAAGTCTGCCGGGCGATCCGCCGCTTCGAACTGGTGCGCGAAAACCGCCGCCTGGTCGAGGCCCAGCGCCAGCGCCTGGCGAGCGAGCATGTCGAAGCGGAGCGGCTGCTGAGCGAACAGCGGGCGCTGCTCGCCGATCTCGAGATGCTTGCCGGTGGCGAAACGGCCGACGCCGACGAACCACGCTCGCTTCGCCTCCCGCGCGAACGAAGCGAAACTTGCCCTCTCGGTGTCCCCCAGATCAATCGCTATCGCGACCTGCTGCAGGCCTATGTCGTCATGGGAGCCGGCAACCTGTCGCGCGAAATCGCCCGACTGGTCGACCTCTTCACCCTCGAAGGGGTCTCGGCCCACGACGCGATGCAGCTTCACATCGAGGTGCTCGAAGGGATGATCCACGGCCTCGGTCGCCGTAGTGCCCGCCACGTGATGAACCGGGCCGACCTCTTGGCCATGGAACTGATGATCCATCTGGCCGACGGCTATCGCCAGCGCTGGCTCGACCACGAAGCCCCGCCGGTGCAGCAGTGGCTCCCCGGTTTCACACTCGGCCCCTCAGCCCCAGCGAGCGATGCTGGCCGCCGCGAGCGCCTCGCGCCACCGAGCTTTTTACTCCCCGACCAGAACGCAGCGTAGTAGGCCCCGATCCGCTGAACCGGACGATTTTGTAGGTCCGAATCCGCTGGACCGGGCGATTTTGTAGGTCCGAATCCGCTGGACCGGGCGATTTTGTAGGTCCGAGTCCGCTGGACCGGACCTGGGGCGAAGGTTGAGCTCGCCTCACAATACGGTCCCATCCGGCGGTGAGGATCTTCCCAATCGGCGAAGTTGGAATTCACTTCAAGGTCCGGTCCAGCGGACACGGACCTACATGCGGACACGGACCTACATGCGGACGTAGACCTGCCTCCAACACTTCTACCGCGCTTCCCGCGCGTAGACCGTCGTCACGCTTCGCCGCGGGGCTTCCATCACGAAGGGGTGGACATCGAGCGGAATGAATCTTCCGGGCGATGCTTCGATGTACTTCGGCTTGAGGCCGTGTGCCACCTCTCCCTGCCCCGACACGAACAGATTGTTGAACTTCTGCTTCACCTGTTCGGCACGGAACGAATCCTCGGGAGGAAGCTGTTCGTTGACTTGGAGCGCCGTGGGGGTTTCGTAGGCCGCGCCAAACGTGCGGACGATGATCTGCAAGTCACGGATCATTTGCTCCCCTTGCGGTCCCAGCTCGGTCGCCACATCATACGATCCAACGCAAACGCAGCTCTCGGTCCGATCGTGGAATTCAAACGCCTCCCACCCCTTACTCCGCAGAAACACCGTCAGAACATGGGCGTTTTCGGCCGCCTCGATCAGCGGGTCGACATCGTCCACCTTTTTCTTCTTGAGCTTCGTCTTGCTCGTCATCGCCCCTTGCAGTTCCGCCTTGCCGCGAAATGTCGCGATCCGCACCGTGTACTTGCTCGGGCAGTCGAGTAGCGAGTAATCGACGCCACTATTCATCTTGGCGACAAAGGGGTCGACCCCCTGGGGACGGAAGTACTCCTCGGGGAGTATCGGGTTGCGGGTGAGAAACGCCTTGTGCATCGGCGGCGCCCCGCGGCTCCCCTGCAATCGGGCCAGATACTCGCGCTCTTGAGCCAGATTCTGCGACGACTCGCGCAGGTCGCCACTTAGCGCCTCGGGTCGGAGTGTCTTGATCTTGCTCAGAACCTTCTGAGCCTGGGGGTCGTCGATCGTCGGAAAATCTCCCACCAGCACGGCGACTTCGCGCTCGCGGTCGCCACTTTGATAGCGCATCCGGGGCATCCCGCCGTAAGTATCGATCCCCTGCCCCAGCCGTTCTCCTTCCTCGACAAACGTGAACGTCATCGCGTGGACGTAGGCGGGCAGGTTGTAGTGCTTGCGAAGCTCCAGCACCAGTTCCCGGGCTTCCTGCTCGGCCTCTGCTCCCGAGAAGGTCGCCGCCATCACGTGCCAAGGGCCATTCTGCTCGGTCACCTGGTAGCTAGCGCCCGGGTCGGCAGCGATTTTTTTCACCGGGGTGAAGACCCGCCACAGTGGGTCGGCACCGGCAACAAGTGGCAACGTCGTGAACCACAATGCGACGAGCAGGGAGCAAGCACGCATACTCGATCCTTCGGAAAAGATGCTGATAGCCACGCCCGACGATGCTCGCGGGCGCCCGAACAGCTCCCCAGCAGCGCCAGGAAGCCCATGGGGGGCGGAACTTAGCAAACCCCTCGCCCCCCGACCAGAGCGAACTATGCAGTAGAATCTGGTTGATTCTGGAAACCCGCATCCTATTCTTCGTCCCTTTTGGCTCTGGGGACTCACGTCCCCGGCTCGGAAATGGGCCGAAAACGCCTTGTCTGGCGCGATTTTCTGTTTTTTGGGAAGTTCTTGGTGGGAATTGGGCACCGCCCAGCATAGATTCGGATTTGTGCCTCGAAGTAGGTCCGCGTTCGCTGAACCGGACCTTGGGCGCGTGGAGAGTTTGAACTCTCCTCAAGGTTCCATCCGGCAGATGGAACCTACTCAGTTCTTTGACAACCGAACTCAAACTCAAACGTCTTCTGATCCGTGGCCCATCCTCCGAGCGCGATTGATGGCGGAGTGCAAGCAGGGCTCAGCGAGACGGAGTGTCGCGGTACTTCAATCCCCGAAAAAGGGGTGGAAATAGGACCAAAAAGGGTTGGAAATGCGCGCTAATTCGGACCCTCCAAAAGGCCAAAACCTCTATTTTTACAGCCTCAACCTCGAATCGGGACCCGACTTTTTGGCCCAAAAATCGTGTTTTGGCCAAAAAGTCAGAAAAGGGTGGGAGGGGTCAGGGATTCCCTGGAACCTGGCACCCAACCCCTCTGCCAACTTTTGTGGAGGCTAGACATTGAACAGGAAGTGGACCACGTCGCCGTCGCGCATCACGTAGGCCTTCCCTTCGACACGGAGCTTGCCTGCTTCGCGGATCGCCTTTTCGCTCTCGTGTTGGACCAGGTCGTCGACCGAATAGACTTCGGCCCGGATGAACCCGCGTTCGAAATCGCTGTGGATCACCCCGGCTGCCTGGGGCGCCGTTGCACCAGCCGGGATGGTCCAGGCGCGGACTTCCTTCTCGCCGGCGGTGAAGTAGCTCTGCAATCCAAGGAGGTCGTAGGCGGCCCGGGCGAGCACCGCGAGTGCCGGCTCGGTGAGGCCGACGCTTTCGAGCATTTCTTGCCGATCGGCCGGCTCGAGCTCGGCCAGTTCGGCCTCGATGCGGGCACATACGGGGACCACGCCACCTCCTTCGGCCACGGCCCGTTCGCGGACCTTGGCTACCAGTGGGCCCTTGCCCAAGAGGTCGTCTTCGTCGACGTTGGCCACGTAGAGCACCCGCTTGCTGGTGAGGAGTTGCAGCGAGGCGAGTTCCTTGGCGAGCACCGGGTCGTCGGGGGCGAGGGTGCGGATTGGGCGTCCCTCGGCCAGGGGGGTGACGCACATTTCGAGCAATTCGACGCGCCGCTTGGCTTCCTTGTCACCGGTGCGGGCGGTGCGGCGGGCTTTTTCGAGCGAGCTCTCGACGCTCTGCAGGTCGGCGAGCATCAGCTCGGTGTCGATGGTTTCAATGTCGCGAATCGGATCGACCGAGCCTTCGACGTGGGTAATGTCCTCATCCTCGAAACAGCGGACGACGTGGAGAATCGCGTCGACATTGCGGATGTGAGTCAGGAACTGGTTGCCGAGTCCTTCGCCCACCGACGCCCCCCGAACAATGCCGGCGATGTCGACAAGCTGGAGGATTGCCGGAATGACCTTCTGCGTCTTGATGTATTTTTGGATCGTTTCGAGGCGGGAATCGGGGACCGAGACGGCGCCGATGTTCGGTTCGATGGTGCAGAAGGGGTAGTTCTCGCTGGCGATGCCAGCCGCCGTCAGCGCGTTGAACAGGGTGCTCTTGCCGACGTTCGGCAATCCGACAATGCCTGCCTCCATAGTGCGGGAAATCCTTGCTCCGGGGGACGCCCCTCGCGAGCGGGGCAGGTGGTTCGAGTCGTGGGGAAAGCCAAATCATACGAAGGAGAACCCATTTTCAGAATCCCCTCGCCCTGTTTCCCTTGGGGGGGGGTGATTTGCGGTGGGTTGCAGCCTTGCAAGAGTCGAGGGGGGTTCTGGATAGTCACCCGCACCGCCAGCCGCCATAATCGTAAGGATGCTTCGCGCAGCAGCGTGACGCCGAAGCAGCCTTGCCAACCGATATTCCCCCCTCCGCTTCCAGGAGCCTGCCACCATGCCTGCCCCGATTCCCCGCGACCGTCTGCTCTTCTGCCTGCTGCTGGCGGGTGCCCTCGTTGGGTTGCCGAGTTCGGCCGCGGTGGCCGAAAACGAAGGGCAAGCCGATCTCGACAAGGCGACCGAGCTCCAACTGGAGGCGGGAAACGACGGGCGGAAGATTGCCGAAGTGATCAACCTGCTCAATGGGGCCATCGAAAAGGGGCTCGACGACGAGAATCGCGAGTTTGCCGAGGAAATGCTCGTCGGGGTGCTCATGCAGCGCGGCGGGGCGGTGGCGACGGCCCTCTTGAATTCGCAGTTGCCAAATCCCCAGCTCGACCCGCGCTGGACCCAGGTGCGAATGATCGCGCTGGCCGACCTCACGAAAGTGGTCGAGCTCAATCCCCAGCAGCACGAGGCCAAGATTCTGATGGCGCGGCTCTACCAGTTGCCCCAGGGAGATGCGGAGCAGGCCAAGAAACTGCTCGGCGAGGTGATCGATGGCGAGGACGTGGATCCGAAGGTGCAGGCCGAGGCTTATGCTAGGCGGGCCGCGGGGCAAAGCGACGTGAAGCTGCAACAGGAGGATCTCGATAAGGCCATCGAACTCGACGCCGACCAGGCGGAGTATCTGCTGATGCGGGCCCGGCATCACTTCGGGCAGAAGAACTTCGACAAGTCGCTCGAGGATGTCGACCAGGTGCTTGAAGCTCACGACGAGAGCGCGGCTGCCCACGAGTTGCGGGGGACGATCCTCGCCGCTCAGGAAAAGCCGGAGGAGGCGCTCGAAGCGCTGAACCGCGCGACCGAACTCGCCCCCAACGCCCTCACTCCCTACCTCCACCGCAGCCAGATTTACGCCAACTTGGGGAACCTTGAGCAAGCGGTGGCCGAGGCGACCAAGATCGTCGAAATGCAGCCGCAAAGCCCGCTGGGGTTGCTCATTCGCAGTAACCTTTATCTGCAAGACCAGAAGGCCGAGGAGGCGCTGTCCGACATCGACAAGGCGCTCGCCTTGGCTCCGAACGATCCGTCGACGCTGCTGACGAAGGCCCGTATTCTGGCCGCGCTGGGGCGCGAGAAGGAGGCGCTCGAGCAACTCGAGCAGACGGCTCAGGCCGCGCCACAGGTGGCACTCTACTTGCAAGTCGGGCAATTCGCCATGCAACTCGAAATGCCGAGGCGGGCGATCGCCGCTTTTGACAAGGCCCTGGAGCTGGAGCCGAACAACCCGTTGGTGCTGAGGTTTCGGGGCGATGCGAAGCTCAACATCAGCGATCACAAAGGGGCGGTGGAGGACTTCGAAGCGGCGCTAAAGCAAAACGCCGACGACCAAGGGCTGCTCAACAACCTCGCCTGGGTGCTCTCGACGAGTCCCAACGACGAGGTGCGCGACGGCAAGCGGGCCGTCGAACTGGCGACCAAGGCTTGCGAATTGAGTGAATTCAAGTTGGCCCACATCCTGAGTACCCTGGCTGCTGCCTACGCCGAAACAGGGGACTTCGAACAGGCGCAGAAGTGGGCCGCCAAGGCGGTGGAACTCGAAGGAGAGGGAGAGGATTCCCCGCAGCTTGCCCAGGAACTCGAAAACTATCGCCAAGGAAAGCCGTTCCGCGAAGCCCAAAACCGCGATGCGGGGGAGCAGGAATCCGCCGAACCGAAAGTCGAACCGAAGAAGGAAGACAAGCCCGCCGAGTCGAAACCCGCCCCAGGCCGGACGATCGACTTCTAAGCGCCTGCTTGGCCCCGCGTCACTCGAGACCTGGCTCACCCTGTTCCAGGAGGATCGGGTGTTGGTCCGCACCGCCGGTTCGCTTGACGTGTGCGACGGGACGTGGCCCGGAGGCTTCCTGGAGTGAGGCTTCGAGCTGGGGAGCGTCCCCCTTGGCGGTGGTGAGGAGCCAGGCGAAGGTCGCATTCCCTTCGACCGTGGCCGAGTAGACCGCGCAAGTGCTGGGAGAGTGCTGGCCATACATTTGGCTATACCAGCCTTGTGGGTAGGGCTCTTCCCGCCCTTTCACTAGCTCGACCTCCCAGGAGCATTCTCCGCCAAAGGGGAGGAGCCGAAGGTTGCCAACTCCGGGATCGGTGGTCGCCACGCTCTCCCCCTGATGCTTCACCGAGCAGTCGGGGTGAAAGTGCCATAGGACTTCAATGTGGCGCGGTCGGTCGGATGTGATCCGATCGACGACGATCCAGTAGCGACCGCGAAGGTAGAAAAGTGCTCGGGTGTGCTGGGCCGTTCCCTCGAAACCCTCGAAATGATCGCAGGAACCGCGTGCGAAGTCGAACACCTCGTTGACCTGGTACTCGGAGTCGGGTAGGGGGGAGCTTGCGCGACGTGGGCCAGGGCCCTGGCCGCAACCGTCGACCAGAATGACATTGTGACCACGCGAATGGCGGGCGTAGCTGGATTTGAACTTGTCGGCAAGCGTTCCGTCGTAGGCGAAGCGGCCGCTATCGACCAAGAGATCGCGCCCGTGGGCGGCGATTGAGAGGTGGAGTTTATCGTTGTGTTGGTGCCCCGTTCCCCAGGGGCCGACGTCGAAGAAGCTCCATTGGGCGTCCGCGTCCCAACCGCTGCGGCTGATGAGCTGCCCTGCCCAGGGAAACATTGTTGAAGGAAGACCCACGGGGGAAGTTCCCCGTTGACCGACGGTGGCAATATGCAGCCAGTCGTTGCGTTGGAACTGCTCGGCGGCCGCGAGGATCCGTGGCCGAACGTCCTCCAAGTCGGAGTCGCTATTGAGCGGATTCGTCCCATCGGGCCGCATCGAACGGGCTTGATAGTCGTACATTTTTTCCAGTCGTTCCAGGAAGTCGCCGGAGAGGGGCCGACTGCCTCGGCGGCTCACCTCGGCGAAACGAGCGAAATTCTTCAATGCGACGTCGTGGTAGTGGGCAGTCAATTCATCCTGAGCACCGTCCGGATAGACCTGGCGCTTGATCTGCTCCTGCTGCATTTGTTGGGCGTGGGCGAACCACTCGGATGAGGCCTTGAATTCGGGCCAGTGGGTTGCGAGTTCCGCCAGCGCCGCCGACTCCATCGCCAGCCAATTGCCACTGCCCCGATGAAAGTGCCGCAGATAATGGCCATGCTCCGGCAAACTCGTGAGCATGAGCAGCCGCGTGGCCGGCAGAAAGTCGGGATCGTTCTGAAGCGCGAAGAAGATTGAGGACCAAAACTTTACGCGAAAATTGGTCTCCAATCCGCGCCACATGGGATCGCGAGTCTGCCGCGCGGGGTAGGGTAAGCTGGCGGCAATCCAGTCGCGCAGATCCTGGTCGAGTCGCCGGACAAAGCGATTGTCGCCGGTCGCCAGGTAGGCTTCCAGCAAAGTCGCCAGGTGGTAATGGCGATTCAGGTCGAAGGCCCACTCGATGTCCCCCTCCGGGCCGCGATGCCTCCAGTCGAGTCCGCCGGCATCGGTTCGTGGCACGGTGTCGGGTGCCTCATGGTACGGGAAGGTATCGTGCAGTAGCGGCTCGGCTGCCGCCACGTCAGCGGCCAAGGGATGTCGAGGCTCGCGCAGCCACTTCGCTGTTTCGGAAGTGCGATAGTAATCCAGTAGGAGGCTACTGGCCGCCGGGTAATCCCCCTCCTCGACGGCCGATTTGACGGATTTGAACTGAGGATGTTCCAGGTCGAGAGCGAGAAAGAGTTGCTCAACCCGGTCGGGATAGGCGCGGCAAACGTCGGCGACGGTCTTGAGTTCTCTCCAGTCGGCCGCACGAACAACGTCTCCATTGGCAACAAGTGTCGCCATGAGGGTGGCCAGCGAGAGGATGAACCGGAGCAGGAAGGGATTGAGGGGAGTCGCTCGACTTGACATGGGAGCCCTTGGTGTCGGATTGCGATTGGGAGTCCGGACACGACCAGTCTAGCTTCCCGGCGAGGACCCGCTCAACCCAAACAGGACAAAGCCCCCGGCGAGGGGGACCTCGCCGGGGGCTCGTCGTGTGGCGTCATCGAGCGAAGGACCGACTCTAATGGAGTGCGTCTTGGATGAAGTTATCAGAGATGGGTCGTTCGGCGATGCGGCCGACTTCATCTTGGGTGCGCCGCTGACCCACGCTGTGCCAGGCGGACACATCTTTGAGTTCCGGCATCAATTCCACGAGCTGCTCCGAGAGCATGAGCGCCATCCGCTGGGTCCCGGCGTCGCGAGCACTCTCGCGCATCGCCTGGACCGTCTTCATAATCCGCAGCAGCCGCGCCCGCGTCATCACGGGACTCGAGAGCGGCGCGTCGAGGTCGAGCAGCAAGCTCGCGAGCGGCACTTCGAGAGCCCGCTGCCAGGCAGTGAGCTGCGAAAGGGTGAGGTCGGAGGTGGGGTCCTCCTGCTGACGAATCTCGTCGAGCGAGAGTCCCATCTTGCGAGTGATGCTCCGCAGGGAGATCCCTTGCTGGCGGCGGACCTCGGCGATCCGGTGTTTTGGCCGGGAATCGGGAGTGGGGGGAAGTGGGACGGGTGTGGCGTGCAGCTTGCGCACGTCGAAATTGTCGGCCACGCTCATGGTAGTTGCCTCCTTCTACGTTCCGAGAAGTGAGCCAAAGTGAAGAGAAGACGCATCTCATCGGTGGGCAGGAAACTGGGGTGTTCGGCTGCGGGGCTCGCAGGAGTCCCGACGCACACCCTCCCTCGATCGCCTTCCTCCCCGGCCGGCGATCGCACGAACACCAGGGCCCCTAGCGAAGGGTTCACTGGAGAATGGTCTAGCTGTCGCAACACAATCACGCTTGCTTCGCACAAAGAGGCGAAGCACCTTGTTCCGCGGCTCCGACCGTCTACCCGTCGCGAGAGGCGAGGGAGATTCTCCCCCGCGGACCCGATTTCCGACGCTTGCCCGGTAGCTGGTGTCTGACGAGGCCCGACCTCCAGTGAGTGGGAGGCGCTTGGCCACCCCCACTGGAGATGCACAAGGCCGAGGCCTGATGCACGTCGTTATCCTAGACACCCCTGTCCCGAGGAGCAACGGCGAGAGGCACACTTTGAGGCGCGCGCAAGCTGTTACTCCGCAAGCAGTTGTAGCATCTGCCTCAAAGTGATACGCCCCGCAATCCTACCTAGTGGCTGCCTGTTCAAAACTGCGTGATGCCGTTGTTGCAGAATTGTCCAGCGAAAAAAATCTTGGAAATATTTTCCGCAAGCGCGTGAGGACGGGACATAACGCACGTTTAAAGCATTTATCGCAGTGCGCGGAGAGAAGTGTGTGCAGTCGCGGTAAGCCGGCCCGCCATCGCTGGACCCGACCTGAAGGCGGAGGTCCCGCCCGGCAGGCGGGGACCTACAGCCACGGCGGGGACCTACTTGGCGCAGGGGGGGCAACTTATCAGACCAGTCGGCTGCGCGTGGGCGCTTATTCGCCGAGCGCGAAATCGGCTAGCGAACTCAGGAAGTTGGGACGTGGCAAGGGCGGAATCGCACCCATGTGGGCCTCGCGCTTCGCCGTCCGACGGGGGGGGAGTTCGACATTTGACGACGTCGGTTCGGTCGACATCAGGTGAAATCCCAATAGCCGGGCATGGGCCATCGCCATGGCCGAGTGGCCGCTTGCCGCGATACGCAGGTCGTCGATGGTGACCAGCGAGGAGCGGCCAGGGAGTGGCGACTCCGCCGAGGCGTTCGCTTGACGTTGTTGAAACTCTTTCCACAGCGATTGGATTTCGGCCGGATCGATGTCCGAAGTCCCGTCGTGGACGATGACGATGTCGCTCTTTACCAACGTTCGCACTGACTTGAGGGTCGGACCAAGCCCCCGCTGTCGCGAATTGCGCATTACCCGAAGCTGCGGGTATTCGGCCGCTAGTTCGCGGGCGGTGTCGTAGGTGTCGTCCTGCGAGGCGTCGTCGATCACCAGCACCGTGAGCTGCGGGGTCAGCTCGCTGGCGACTTCGAGGACCTCGGCCACCTGATGGCGGAGAGTCTGGTCGGCGTTGCGAACGGGAAGGACGACGGTGAGGGAGGGGTTCACGAGGCTCGGACTCCGACAGATGGGGGAGGACGCAGGGAGGGCTGGGGAATGGCCGCGCGGGGAGGGGGCGCGACGCGCCGCGAAACGGTTACCCTTCTCCATCGGATGCTCGGTGAGGCCCTCCTGAAGGTGGGAGCCAGATCGCCGGATGTGCCACGGGTTCGTCTCTCGCCACCTGCATCGGGTGTACACGTCCTGCCAATTGCGACGAACGGCCACGGGAAGGGTCGTGCCGCAGATGCCGACAGTAAGGCTGGAATGAGGCCGCGAGGTCGAGTATGTTGCGGGTGGTTCGCCCCGCCCCCGTAGCTCTTGCCACACTCCGCCGATGTCCGCCGCCGCCATTACCCCCGATTTCGACAAACTGGGAGGGCTCCTCCCCGTGGTCGTCCAGGAGGAAGGGACGGGGGTCGTTTTGATGTTCGCCTATATGAATCGCGAGGCGTACGACGAGACCCTCGCCACCGGCCGGGCGGTTTACTACAGCCGCAGCCGGCAGAAGCTGTGGCGCAAGGGGGAGGAGAGTGGTAACATCCAGCACGTGAAGCGTCTCTTCATCGACTGCGACGCCGATACCCTGCTGCTCGAAGTCGAGCAGGTCGGGGGGGCCGCCTGCCACGAAGGGTACAAAAGCTGCTTTTTTCGCCAGCTCGACGGAGGCAAAACCCGCATCGTGGGGGAGCGGGTGTTCGACCCCTCGCGCGTCTATTCCCAATCCAACTCAACCGAGGAACACGAGTCGCCATGAGTGCCGAAGAGCGGTTTGCCGCGCTGAATATCGAGCTTCCCCCCGCCCCCAAGGCGATCGGCCTCTACAAGCCGCTGGTCGTTGTGGGCAACCTGGCCTACACCTCGGGGCATGGGCCGCTCAGGCCCGACAAGACCCTCATCACCGGTTGTGTCGGCACCGACCTCACCGTTGAAGAAGGGTACAACGCTGCCCGGCAGACAGGCCTGGCGACCCTGGCGACCTTGCGGGCGGAACTCGGTTCGCTCGACCGGGTGGTGCGGCTGGTGAAGACCTTTGGCCTCGTGCGTGCCCCCGCCGACTTCACCGACCATCCGGCGGTGATCAATGGCTTTAGCGAACTGATGCGCGACGTCTTCGGTCCCGAAGCGGGGATCGCAGCACGGAGCGCCGTGGGGGCGATTTCGCTGCCGGCGGGAATGGCGGTGGAGGTGGAGGCTGTATTCGAGATTGAGTGAGAGAGTTGGATGAGAGAGTTGGATGAGAGAGTTGGATGAGCGAGCCCCCCACGTTAGTGGGGGGTGGAACCTGAAACTGGAAGTTAGCCGGGGCGATGTTTGAAATCGTAAGGATCTTCACTGATGGCAACTGTCGCCAAACAAGGCCCGCTGGAGAAGCGACTTGCCAAGATCGATTGGCAGCAGGTGGCGGGGGAGCTTGATCGGTTTGGGGCGGCGGTGATTGGGCCCTTATTCACGGAGCGTGACTGTCGGCGGCTGGCGAAGCTTTACGATCAGCCAGAACACTTCCGCAAGCGGATTGTGATGGCCCGGCATGGGTTTGGGAGTGGCGAATACCAGTACTTTGCCGACCCGCTACCGGAGGAGGTCGCCGCGCTTCGCCGAGGTCTCTACGGGCCGCTCGCCGAGGTGGCCAACCGCTGGAACGAGCAGCTCAGGATCGACGTCGAGTACCCGGCGACCCTCGATGAGTACCGAAAAGTTTGCGCGGCGGCGGGTCAAGACAAGCCAACGCCGCTTCTCTTGCGTTACGAGGCAGGGGACTACAACTGTCTCCACCAGGATCTGTACGGCGACCTCGTCTTTCCGCTGCAAGTGGCGATCCTGCTCGACGCGCCGGGGGAGGATTTCACGGGGGGCGAGTTCGTCCTCACCGAGCAGCGGCCGCGGATGCAGTCGCGGGCCGAGGTGGTGCCACTGACGCGCGGGTGCGGCGTGATCTTTCCGGTCCACCATCGCCCGGTGCAGGGGACGAAGGGAGTCTACCGCGTCAACATGCGCCACGGGGTGAGCCGAATCCGCGGCGGACACCGGCACACGCTAGGGATCATCTTCCACGACGCGAAGACGTAGCCATCGTGGCTCGATGGTCTCCATCGAGTGCAGTGAGTTTCATTCCGCCCGTCGCATCAACTTTTGCTTCGCTCGACGGAGACCGTCGAGCTACTATGCCCCCATTCGGCGAATAGTTCGTCGAGCTGTTCGTTTGAAGTCTCTTCATCGACAGCGTTTGGCTCGCTGGTCGTGCCGATGGGGCCCCGTGTCGCGGGGCGGTCGGCCAATAGCAGGAGCGGGTCGGCCGATTCGACTGGCAGATTCGATTCGACGTGGAATTCGGGCCGGGCCGTTGGCCGCCAGGCTGCGCGGGTCGGGACGAATGTGGCCAGAGCCGTGTCGACAGTCTCGCTATCGACCGAAGGAGCCGCCAAGGCCACGGGGACATTGCTCACCCCTAAGGGGAGGGCCAACGCGGCTGGTGGTGTGAGCGTGTTGCCGACGTTGTTCCGCCACACCAGGTAGTCGGCGGCGTCGACAATGCCGTCGCCATTGCCATCGGCCGCCAGCAGGAGATTCGAGCCGTAGGCCTGCTTCCAGACGAGGTAGTCATTGCCATCGACCACGCCATTGATGTCGTAGTCGCCGGCGAGCGGATTGACATAGCGAACGCGAAAGATTCGTGCTCCGGCCGCCGTGGGACCGTTGTCCCCCGTCTCTTCGTAAAGTTCCGAGAAGTAGAGTCCGTCGGGCCCGGCGGCGAGGGCGACCACGGAACTTCGCCCCGAGCCGATGTATTCCACCAGCGGGGTCGGGCCGGAGACGTGCTGCCCATTGGCATCGAGCACGAACTCGGTAAGCCTTTTGCCGTTGGCCTGCGGACCCTGAGCGTAGGTCGTGCCCGATTCGCTCACGAAGGCATGATCCATCATGTCGGCGGGGAGGGCGCTACCGAGGAAGGTTTCGCGCTGGACAAAGGTGATATTCACCGGCGCGGTCGAGGGCTGCCAGTTGTAGATGGCATTAATCGACATCGAGGCGTCGGAGCCGTTCCAGCCGTAATTCACCCCTTCGTTGACTTGGGCAAACCGGTCGCGGCTCGGACCATTCTCGACAGAGTAGTGATGCCCGTCGGAAGCTCGCCATGCCCCGCCAAACGGATTGCGGAATCCGTAGGCGAAGACGTAGTCGCGGGCATTTATTCCATTACTTGGGTCGTAGAATGGATTGTTCGTGGCGGGTGTACCATCGAGATTCATTCGCAGAATTTTGCCACGGTACTGGTCGAGGTTGAGTGCCGTGGAGGCATCGAAGCCGTCGCCATTGTGGACGTAGAGCAACCCGTCGGGGCCGATGGAAATGTTGGAGATTTGATGCGATTGCCCTTGCGTTTCGGGTTGCATATTGAGCAGCACCGTGCGGCTTGCCATGGCGAGGCCACCGGGGGCACTGTCGATCCGCTCGACCTTGGGATAATGACTTGCGCCGCCCGGCGGGGAGCCATTGTCCCACAGCATGCCGACGTAGAGATGATAAATCTCGGGATTGACTTCGTCGCGGACGACGGCGATACCCGACAGCCCCTGTTCGCCGGAACCGGAGATCGGTCCCTGGGGATTGTAGTCGAGCAGCCCGCTGGCGAACTCGTGCCTGGTGCCGTCGCGGGTGACGACCTGAATCGAACCATAGAGTTCGGTGACGTAATAGAGCGGATCGTCTGGGTTGGGTCCGGGATCGGGAACGAAGGCGATGTTGACCGGCAATCGGTAGTCGCTCCCTACCTCCTCGATAACAAACCCTGGTCGATTGACGACGTAGGGGACCGTGAGGGCGGCGGCGCGGGCCAACAGATTGAAGGTGGGCTCGGTTTGCAACGGGGTGCCATAGTAGGTCGCCCCCGTGTCGGAGATCCAGAGGTCGAGCCGCTGACCGGGGGCCAGGTCGATGGCGGGAAGATAGATAGTGAACTCGGTGCCATGTTCGTCCAAGAACACGAGGTCGCTCTCGCGGAGCTTGAGGCGGCCTGAACCCGACTCGATCACTAGCCGCAGTTTGACATGCTGGTCGATCGCAGGGGGAGTGGTGATAGCATTGCCGGGCGCCGGGTCTCCCTCGATTTTGAGCAACAGGTGGGCGCCGTCGGCCGATTCGAGCCGCAGCGACGCGGGGGTTCCCGTGATGGGGGAATCGGAAAAGAACGCGATCTCGGCGATTTGCATCGAGTTGGCGGCACCGGCGTTCTTTACGCCTGTGAACACCATCCGGTAAGAACTGAAGGCCTGTGCATTGTCGATGGTGACGACGGGACCGAGCATGTTGCGGCCATTGGGGAGCGAGACGGTCCCCGTATCGATCAAGGTCCAGTTCTCGGCTGTCCCCGTGCTATGGTTCGCGCTGGTGATGGCGTCGTTTGTTCCATACCATGCCCAACTGGTGGGATCGCGCTCCGGCCCATCGTTCGCGGTGGTGATGCGAAAACTGGTGATCGGCGTCACCGCATTGGAGGGAGTGAGGATGAATCCCGAATTGACTTCGCCGAAGTTGAGATACTTGGCGAGTGTGCCGTCGATGGCATTCTGGGGAGGTTCGTTCCCTGGGGAGTTGCTCCCTCCGTTGAGGTCGATGGCGATAATAGGATCGGACGGGGAAACTAATGTTGTTCCATCCGAGAGTTGAACGGAACTGCCGAAAGCCTCGACCCAGGTCGGTGTGGGAGTGTCGCGGATGCCTTCGATTTCCATCGGGAACGTGGCGCTCGCCTCACCGGTGACGAACTGGCGGACGGCGTAGTCGCTCACGGCCCCCGTGTCGTCGCGAAAACGGACTCGTAACTCGTGGGGCGTGTTGGCGGCGATGCTCGTGAGCCCGGCGCGGGAGTTGACGAAGAGGCCGTCTCCCATGTGGGTATGAAGCCGCTCGACCCCTTGAATACCGAGGGTCTGCCAGACGACCTCGGCATTGGGACCGACCGTCCAGATTTCCCAGTCGGTCGACTTATGCTCGTCCCCCTCCGGGTCGACAAAATTGATGGCTTCCATGTGGACCCCACCGGGATTCACAATCTGGCCATCGACGGCCGGTTCGGTAATTGTGGGCGGAGCCGGAGGCTGATTGCCGCTGGTGTTGACGCCGACGATATGGATGAAATTGACGCGTGTCGCCTTGTCGGGAGCGGTCCCCACGTCGAGCGTGAGGCGGCCATCGCTGACCGTCACGGTGTGGGTGGCGAAGAGTGCCTCGTCGCCGTCGGGGATGGCATCAAAAAAGTTCGTCCCCTCGATATTCACGGTGTGGATGCCGTCGTTGTTCGCAGGATCGCCGACCGCGACGGTCACTTCGTACGAGCCGTTGGGAAGCTGGAATTCCCAAAACTGTCCCACCTCGACGTGGACCAAGGTATCGAGTCGCTGGTCGGGGTGGAGGCTCCGTTCGCGGCTCTGGTCGGTATGGTCACTCGACCAGCCGTAGACGAGGCCGCTTTCGCGAGTGCCAAACACCTGTCCCGTGTCGCGAACATAACGAGTGGGAATGGTCGCCTCGTCGAACTGAAAGTTCACCAGCCAAGTGTCTCCCGCTAGCATCATGCGAGGTTCGAGCGTCTCCAGATGGAGTGCCGTACGCCGTGGGGCCCTGGATGCCGATCCCTGTTTCCGTCTCATGTGAAGAATTCCCGAAGAGATTGTGCCGAATGAAGGCCGCGCATAGTTCCTTCATGCTATACCACCCCTCTGGTGAGCGTTACCCTCATGGCATGCCATTTTCCGAAGGGGCGACAAGAAGTGTTAAGTTTCGATGAAGTTCTGGTGAAGTTTTCTTCATCATTCGCAGTCAGTCACTCGGAAGCCGCTTCGTTGACGTGACCATGCGTGGCGATTGCGCGACGGAGGAATTCGTTGATTTGCCCTGCATGCGTCTGCGGGAGCAAATGCCCGCCGCCGCACACGACTTTGTCGGACTGCACGTACCGTAGCGGGAAAATCGGATCGCGGTCGCCATGGATGCGGTGGATGGGAATCGTGAGTGGCGGTTCAGTGAACCGAAAAATCTGACGAATCGACCACCGCACGACGCGCGGGTCGGCATCGGCCAATTGCAGTAGGACCTGTTTCACCAATGGGGAGATGGGGAGTCGCTCGGAGCGGCCAATGCGCCCCAACACATTTTGAATCGGTCGGAACGGAATGCCGTCGAGTGCGAACCTCAAGGTGCCCACCGCGCGAATCCGCCGTGGCAGTTGGCGCGGTGAGCGGAGCGAACTGATCAGCAGGCAGCAGCGGGCATCGACATGCCGGGCGAACTCGCTGGCGACAATACCGCCAAACGAGATTCCGCCAACGATGACCGGCCCCGAGAGGGAAAGCTCGCCGGCGAGGCGCTGGCAATAGGTGGTCAACGTGTCACCCCGCTGGGGAGGACGCCATGGGGGGACGATGAGTTGAGGGAACTCGCGCTGCTGATTTGCGAAGACTCGCTCGTCGGCGCCGAGGCCGGAGAAGAGGATGAGTGGTAAGGGACTGGACACGTAGAGCAAACCAGAGTTTTTGTGGGCGGCTATCGTCGCGGCGGGGCGATTCATGTTACCATGCAGGGACCCATGTACCCACTTGGAAAGTCAACATGAGCACAAGTTATCGGTACGATCCAGACATCGAGGCGGAGAAGGGCCGGGGACTCACCGGCGAGGCGCTTGCGAACCATTGGCAACGAATAAATGGGCGCATTCAATTCGGGAACGCTCCGGTTTCCGAAGCCCTTGTAGAGGCAGCCTATCTGGCTTTGGATTACTGGGAAACCTGCCAGCAGACTACCCGATGTCGCCGCGAAGACGGCGCAATTGATTCGGCGTTTAGGGTAATCTGTGAGCTGATTCGCGAGCAGGAAGAATCTGCTGACGAACATGTTTTGCGCATGGCGGCCTACTTCGGCAGCCAAAACATAGTTGTCGCTTTTACCGCCGTGCGTCAGTTTGAGTACCGGATACCAGAGCACCGGCACCGTGTCCTGGACCGACTTGTCGAACTAGCCACCGCCCCCGATGTGCCGCGTTCCCCGGTGGAGATGACACTACGCGGGATAGCCTTTCTGCAGCTCTTTCTTCACGATCGCCGCTTTGCGACGTGGCCACAACTCCAGCGCGCTCGTGACGAGTGCATTTACGGATGCTGCCATTGGACCTTCAACGACCGGAACGTCTCGGGAGCACGCTTCGCGGAATTGGGCGAGGAAATCGCGTCCATCGGGTGAATGAGGCGACGCAGCGAAATTGCGCTTTCGCCAGTCACTTTTTCGCAAGCGGTCCCGCTTCGTGGCCCGGCGAGGTAACATGAAAGCCGACTCCAAGACTTCCCCATGACTTGCCTGCTCGCTATGAACCGACGCCTTCGCTGCTTTTGGCTTACTCTCCTCGCCCTCTCCACGTTCGCGCCGCGGCTTCTCGCTGACGAGCCGGACATCACCCAGCTCTACACCAAATCGGAGCAGATGATCCCCATGCGCGACGGGATCAAGCTCTACGCGGAAATCTACACGCCGAATGACCAGCAGGACCCGCTGCCGATCCTGCTGTTGCGGACCCCCTACGGTACCAAGGGGGCCGACGGCGGGTTCACTCGTTACTTTGCGACGAACTTCCGGCAACTTGCCAAGGATCGCTACATCATTGTCGTACAAGACAGTCGCGGGCGGCACCTGTCGGAGGGAAAGTTTGAATGGAACCGGCCACTGCGCCACCGAGTCGATCCAGACGCGACCGACGCGTGTACCGACGCCTACGACACGATCGACTGGCTGGTGAAGAACGTCCCGAAGAACAACGGCCGCGTGGGGATGCTCGGCGTGTCGTACCCTGGTTGGTACGTGACGATGGCCCTTGTCGATCCTCACCCCGCGCTTCGGGCGGCAAGCCCCCAGGCGTCGCCGAGCGACTACTTCGTGGGGGACGACTTTTTTCACAATGGGGCGTTTCGGTTGAGTCCCAGTGCCGAGCTTCCCTACCTGTTTGATTTTGACCCAAAGACCAACGCCCGGTTTCCCTACGACCAGGTCGACACCTACGAGTTCTTCCTCGATCTCGGTCCGCTGTCGAACATGAACGCTCGCTATCTCAAGAACGTCTCGCCAACGTGGGACAACTTCATGCGCCATGCGACGTACGACGACTACTGGCAACGCGGCGGGACCTTGCAGCACCTCACGTCGCACGACGTGCCGACACTCGAAGTCGTCGGTTGGTGGGACGCCGAAAACCTTAACGGCCAGCTCGACATCTACACCAAGCTGGAGCCGCTGGACGACGACAGTCAAAACTTTTTGGTCGTCGGTCCCTGGTCGCACGGCCAATGGTCGCGAGGGCCGGGTGACGCGCTCGGGGCGTATAAGTTCGGCAGCGACACGATGACCACCTATCAGGAACTCGAGTCGCGGTTTTTCGCCCATCATCTGAAGGGGGCCGCCGATCCCAAACTCGCCAAGGCGACGCTGTTTCAAACCGGGTCGAACGAGTGGAAGACATATGACAACTGGCCTCCGGAACAGAATGTCGCCACACGGTCGCTCTATCTTGCCGGCGATGGCAAACTGTCGTGGGAAGCGCCAAACGAAGCAACCGAGCAGCCATTTGATTCGTACATTTCCGATCCCAACAACCCGGTTCCCTACTCGAAGCGGCCGATCATGGGGTTCTGGCAGGGGATGACGGAGAGCAAGGACCCCCGGTTTGGCCGTGCCGGGATCAACTGGAAAGTCGAGGACCAGCGGTTTGTCGACGGTCGGCCCGACGTGCTCACGTTCGTCACCGAGCCGCTCGAGGAGCCAGTCGAACTGACCGGCACGGTGGTTGCTAGGCTGTTCGGCGCGACCAGCGGCACCGATTGCGACTGGGTGGTCAAGCTGATTGATGTCTACCCCGAACAGTACGAAGCGGAGCCGGAAATGGGGGGCTATCAACTGATGATCGCCGACGACGTGGTACGGGCCAAGTTCCGCCACAGCCTGTCGCAGCCTCAACCGGTCGAGCCGGGCAAGGTCGAGGAGTACACGATCGACCTGCGGACGCGCAATCACCTGTTCCGCCTAGGCCATCGGATCATGGTCCAGGTGCAGAGCACGTGGTTCCCGCTGGTCGACCGTAACCCGCAGACGTTCGTCGACATCCCGTCGGCCAAGGAAAGTGATTTCCAGCGGGCCGAGCAGCGGGTTTATTTTTCGCCGGAGTACCCGTCGAGGATTGAGCTGATGGTCGCCGACCCGTGATGTGGTGAGTCCTTGAGATTTGAGGATGGAGGTTCCATGCGCGTTCTCTTTGGTTTGATGGTGTTGACTGCCATGTCTTCGATAACCCGAGGGGCCGAGATTCGGGGGAAGGTCCAGGGAGGGGAGAATATCCTCGTCTGGTCGATGGCACTGGCATGCGATGCCGAAGGGGGGACGATCCTCCCCACCAAGCAGCAGTTCTACGCCGCCTCGCAATCCGCCCCCAAGGTGCAAGCCAATAGGGAAGGCCGCTTCGCCCTGCCGGTATCTCCAGGGATTCACGTGGTGGTGGCCTGCGACGACACCAATGGCAACGGGCGTTGGGACCCTGACGTGCCGGAGCCGATGGGCTGGTATTCCACGGAAGCGGCTGGAGACTTGGCGCCGATCGAGGTCGCAGGGGAAGACGTCGATGGAATCGAGATCGCACTGGCGGTGCCGCGACCTTTCCCACGCGAGGAACAGGTAACCGAAGGGGGCTCGCTGCGGTGGATCAAGGGCTACCCGGTGCTCCATCTCAAGGGCGACGCCTCCACGCGGGGCTATGCCCATGGCAAGCTGGCGGCGGCGCAGATTGTCGACTTCTTTCGGTTCTACGTGCTGGAGGAGAAGATCAAGTCGGCGAAAGCGTATGAAGCGGGTTTTGCCAAGTTCCTGGAGTCGAATTTTGCCTGGCCCGATGCGATGGTCACCGAGTGCGAAGCGGTGATCGAAGGGATGAAGGCTGCGGGGATTGATCTCCACATCCCGGAGCTGGGGCGAGATTTCTCACTCGTCGACCTCTACGCCATCAACGGCTACATCGAAACCCGCGCGATGGCGAGCCACTGCACCCAGTTCGCCGCCTGGGGGGACCGCACCAGCGGGACCGACGTCGACGGCGGGATGATCACCGGCCGCAACATGGATGGAGAGATCGACATCCGCCGGGTGACGGTGAGCCACTTTCTCTTGGTCGCGGTCGAGCCGACCGAGCCGGGGCACAAACGTTACGTCTCGATGATGTGGCCCGGCTTTGTCGCGACGATCTCCGGGATCAACGAGGCGGGCTTTTACACCATGGAGAACGCGGGGCTCACCGGCCCTGGGCCGGTGGTCGACAAGTTGGTTCCCTTCTCATGGACGATGCGCCAGGCGCTCGTCACGCAAGGGGCCAATGCGACGCCATCGGGGGTGCAGAAGCTGATCGACAGCTTCGACAATAGCGCCGGCGGGTCGTGTGGCCCTGGTTGCATCACGCTGTTTGCCACTCCCTACCACGGGCAGCGCGACCCGGCGTGGGTCCACGAGGGGGATCGCTTTGGCGACGCGACGCGCGTGGCGGGCGAGGCGGCCCCCCACATCCCGCAGGTCCTGGTGGCGAGCAACCACCCGCGAAAATATGGGGTCGACCCACTGCGGCCCGACTGGGTGTTCGACGTGACCCCTTCCTACTCGTCTCTATGGCGGTACGAGGCGGGGAGGCACAAGCTGGAGGGGTGGCACCGTACCGGTCGCAAGATCGGCACGGCCGAGATGCAAGAGCTATTGCAAACGGTCGCCCATGGGACGACGGAATATTCCGTCGTCACGCGGCCAAATGCCCGAGAGTTCGACGTGGCCGTGGCGAGCCTGAAGGCCGAATTGTGGGATGCCCCCTATCGGGAATGGGCGACGTTCAAGTTCGACGAGGTGTTCGGACCGGCCGCGGCGAGCACGGCGGCGAAGTAGCAAGGCTTACTCGCCCCCTGTCACCTCGGGCGGGGCGCCATGCCAGTTCTCCTTGACCTCGGTCTTCGCGTGCGCCACGACGGCCTGTTTGGCCCTTGCGTGCTGGGGGAACCAGTTGTGGTGGACCAGGCACGTCTCCTCCGGTACGCCCCGAACCTTTACGGGGGTTTGCTTCGGGCGAAACGTGTTGTTGTAAATCTCGATCCGCGTGCCGGCGATGTCGGTCCCGTCGCGGCGATCGCGTCCCCCATGCATGTCGAAGCAGTGGCTTAACGAGACACCGAGTTCCACATTGTGGCGGGCGATGTAGCCGCAACCGGGGCGACCGGTGCCGGCAATCGAGTGGCGATTCCAGTCGAACAGGTTGTACTCGATGAGCGACGAGGCCGCATCGTGCGACACACCATACCCGAGCCCCTGGTACTGGCAGTGATGGATGGACGAGTGGTGGATGTGATGGCCGGTTCCCTGCTTGAGGTAAATTCCCCCGTGCGAGAAGCAGGAGATCTCGCAATTATCGGCCTCTAATCGAGGATGCTCGGTTACGATCCCGTCGGAGGTGGGGAGACTGTAATAGTACTCGCGGCGGTGGGCGTCCTTGGCCTTCTGCTCGGCGCTGTGGGCCCGAGTGTAGTGGTCTTGGTAGCGCTTGCCGTTGGGGCCGCGAAGCCTGAGGCCCGTGATCCGCACGTCGGGACCGGTGGGTCGGACCATCACCGGGGTCGCGAGGGCGTCGCTCGTGAGGATGGCCCCCTGCGAACCATCAACACCGCGATTGCCGGCCAGAGTCACCCCCTCGGGGATCTCGAGGACGAGCTTCTCGATATAGATCCGCGCCGTGAGGTCGATCTCGGTTTCGCCTGGGATGAAGACGACCTCGCCTGCTTTCGCCTTGGCAAGCGCGTCGATGAGCTGGTCGAGATCCTTGACCACATAGTCGCCGTTATCGATCGTGAGCGTGTAACCTTCGCCACCCCCGATCGGTCCTCGCTCGTCGGCCTTGGCGCCGTAGAGCTGGCCGTCGACTTCGACGAATGTTGGCTCCTCGGCCGCCAATGGGGGTGGGACCAAGGCGAGAAGCAGGCTGACGACGGACAAGAGCGGCAGGGAGGGACATCGCATGGGGGAGACTCCAGAAGTGGGTCTGAGGTAGGCGAGGAAGGGGCTGGAAATGACAGTTACCATAACACCGGCTTAAGGATAATTCATCCTGCGAAAGGCCTCCTCTGCGGGATTCGACGATTTGTACGGACAATTTACGGGGAAAACACCAAGTAAATTTGACGACACCTGCTATCGTCAGTACAACGTGTGAACCCGCCGCTGGTGGAGGAGCCCGCGTGACCATTGCGAGCGAGACTGAAGATTTGAACTAGAATTTCCCCACCCTTTCCAACGTTGACAAGATGTTCAAGCGATATCCGCCCGCCATGGTCTGCCTGCTAATGTTCCACCTGCTTCCGGTGTTGCCTGCCCAGGCTCAACAACCAGCGGCGGAGGAAGCCACCCCGTCGGCCGCCAACCGCGAATGGCGTCGCGAAGCCCTCAATCGCCAGCGGCGGATCATCTTCGACAACGATGGCAACGAACCCATCTATGCGCGCGAGCCAACAGCCGAGGCCTTGCTGGAGCTTCGCTGCAAGGGCCTGGAAGGCTCCCACGTCGATACGATTGTCTACTGCACGACCAACTGCTTTGGGACCACCAATCGGGTGAGCAAGGAATGGAGCGCATGGACGGTTCGTGCCGAGCCCCACATGAACAATCAACTCGAAAGGGTGCTCGCCGCCGGGATCGACCCCCTCGCCGTTGTCGTCGACTTTGGTCATCGAAACGGCATGGAGGTGTTTCATGGCATACGGATGAACGACGTCCATGACTCGAGTCTTGATGGCTACGGTAAAGTCCGCTTTCTCAACAACCCCCTTAAGTCGCAACATCCCGAGTGGTTAATGGGGACTGCTCAAAAGCGTCTGAAGCATGGCGGGTGGTCAGCCGTCGACTACGCTCGGCCGGAAGTGCGAGAGAGTTTGTTTCAGTTTGCCCGCGAGGGGTGCGTCAACTACGACGTCGACGGCATGCATCTCGATTTTTTTCGCCATCCCGTCTTTTTTCGCTCTAATACGCAAGGAAAAAACGCGACCGAGGAAGAACGCGAGGCGATGACCGGCCTGATGCGGCGGCTGCGGGCAATGGCCGACCAGGTGGGCAAGGAGCGGGGCCGGCCAATCTTGATCTCGATCCGCGTCCCCGACTCGGTGGAATACTGCCGTGCGATTGGCCTCGATCTCGAACGGTGGTTGGCGGAAGACCTGTGCGACATGATGTCGGTGGCGAGTTATTTTCAGCTCAACGAGTGGAGCTATAGCGCCGAATTGGGGCAGCGTTACGGAGTCAAAGTCTATCCGTCGCTCGACGAATCGCGGGTCCGCGATCTCGAGTCGCCCAGCGCGCGTAACAGCAATCTCGCGTATCGGGCGCGAGCGGCGAACGTCTGGCAGGCTGGAGCCGCTGGGGTGCTACTGTTCAATGCCTTTGATCCCCGTGATCCGATGTGGAACGAGTTGGGAGACCCCCAAAAGCTGGCATCGCTCGATAAGGATTATTATGCCTCGGAGCGGGGGATCGTGCAGGCGAACAAGGGAAACCTCCCGTTTACCGAGTATCAGCAGATCGAGACGCTCAATCCGGCCCATCCCAAGCGGATTGCCCCGGGCGAGTCGGCCACCGCCGTGTTGACGATTGGTGACGAGCGCGGGGGAGATGGCCAGTCTCGCCCCACATTCACCCTGCGAGTTCGCGTTGCCAATGGAGTGGCGCCCGACCAGGTGCGACTGGCGATCAACGGCCACGAGGTCGAGGGGCTCGCGCGCGATGGAGAATGGCTCGCCACCAACATCGATCCCCGATCCGTAGGGCCCCAATCCCTTGGACCGGGCCAGAACAAGGTGGCGCTCGCGCTGGACAAAGAGGCGAAAAAGCCGATCGACTGGACCGATCTGATGCTAACGGTTCGCGAATAAATGCCGCTGTCGTCTCCCCGTTAGGCCGACCCGTGGCCGCGCTGACATGTTGTCGACCCCCTAACTGGTTTCGTGATTTGATTCGTCGGGCTCAAGGTGTTGGGCTCTTTGTTCATCGCGAGCCGCCGCCTCGGCATTCCCTAGCGCCTGATGGACCTCCCCTCGCAGGTGATACGCCTGGGGGTCGTAGGGGTCGATGGCGATGGCGATGGCGATGTCGAGTTGCTGCAAGGCTCGACGCGGGTCGCCGAGCCGCAGGTGGGCGAGCCCCATACACCACCGTCCGAGCACATCGTCATGCTGGACGATGCCTTGTTGAATATCGGCCAGGCCCTCCTTCCAACCCCCCAGTAGCACGCGCGCCGATCCGCGGGCGACCAGGCCCGCCGGGTCGTCCGGCTGATGCTCGAGCCCCTGCTCGGCGTCGGCCAGGGCCTCTTCCCATCGGTCAAGTTCCAGCAACAGCAGGCTTCGTTCGAACCAGGCCTCGGCATCCGCCGGATCGTCGGCAACCGCTTGGCCAAAGGCCTCGACCGCTTCTTCCAACCAACCTTCACCCGCCAGATAGACCCCTTCGCTAAAGGGATCGTCAAACCCGCCCCGAGGGGCCTGGGGGGACCGGGTGGGGGGCCGTTTTTTCTTGCGGTGGGGTGTCTTGCGGCTCGATTTCCCTACGCCGGGGATGTGGGGGTGCGCGTGGGGCATCCACGTCGTGGGATCTTGGCGAAAATAGGTGGCGAGGACCTCGAACAGTCGCGGGTGGCGGGTCTTCATGTCGTGGGGACGTTCGAAAAAGCACTCGGTCGCCACGGCGAAAAACTCGACCCGGTCGCTGGCGCCGTAATGGTCGAGCAAGGTCGCCTCGTCGCGGCGGACCTGCCCGACGAGCTGGAGAAAGTGATCCTCGGTAACGCGAAACCAATCGCGTAGTTGGTTGGGGTCGGACATGGGGGGCGCCCCCGACATGTCGCCATCGAGCCCGTCGAGGTGGTGGGCAAACTCGTGGAGGATGACGTTGGTGTGGTTGCTCCGCTCGGGGTGGAGGATGGAACTCCAGGCAAGGAGGACCGGCCCGCGATGCCAGGCCTCGCCGAGCCGCGGCGAATCGACAGCCGCGCCGAACACGGGATCGGTCGACCAGTGGCTCGCTTGATCGGCCGTGGCGAAGAACGGACGGGGATAGATGATAATGTCCGTGAGTCGGTCGAAATAGTACGGCTCGTCGAGGCCGAGGGTCAGCAGGGCTGCGTTGGCGGCGATGACGACCTTCATTTCCTCGGTGATCGCGAACCCATTGCCACCGGTCCATCGCCGCTCGTGAAACATCACGGTAGCGGCGTTTTCAACCCGGTCGCGAAGGGATCGCGGAAGATGCGGATACTGCCACAGCCGTTGGCGGAGGATTTCGCTCCACTCGCGGGGGAAGCCATCCTTGAGCCACTTGTCGTGCGGCGGTTTGCGTTTGCCGAAGAAGAACATGCGGAGGGGCGCGGAGTGTCGGGTTGGGAAAGGTGCATTCCGATTCTACGTCGCGGCGAGCTGCTGGAGGAGTTCGACCGCGTTATCGAAGCGCCCGCCCATTAGGAAAAGCCCATCGAGATCGTTGTGGGCCGCATTGGCAATACCTGTCACTTCTGCTGGATTGACGGCCAGTACGAGACGGCTGCCTCCCACCGGGGTGGCGACGAGATTGGTTCGCACCGACGCGGCCAGAGCTTGGGCCCCTGCGGGGTCATGGGGTCGCAACGCGATAACCAACTTATCGGGAGTGAGCGCCGGAGCCTGGGCGGCCAACTCGGCAAGGCCATGGGCATCCGCCGTCACCAGCACGACGCCAAGACCTGCCTGAGTCGCGTCGTAGAGATTGGCGGGTGTGTCCGACTCGTTGGCGAAGAGCATGATCCACGTGGCTCCCGCGTCGACCAGCGAAACGAGCGCACCCCCAAGGGGCATGCCGGTGGAACCGGCCGCCACCCCTTCCGACTTAAGTCCGGTATCCCGTGCGAGGACGGCGACAAGATGAGGGGGCACGAATACGACGGTTTCGACTGACCACTCGTCGTCGTAGTACATTTCGAGGCCGTAGGCGTCCGTCGTGAGCTCATATTCGGAGTCGGTGCCAGGGAGCAGAGCAACTGAATATCCGAAGAATGGCTTCCCCGTGGTCGATGGCTTCCTGGCCTGCCTGCGTTGCTTGGCCGGTGGGCGAACAAAGACCACTTCGGGACCGAAGACCCCGCCGATTGCTTCGACAGTCACTTGCGCAAGCCCGCCCGAGTCGTACTGCATGGTGGAGGCATGTGGAAATGAGGGTTTCCATTGACCTTCGGATACGTACCAGGAGTTCTCGTGCGATCGGACGCAGTGGCCATCCTCATACTCAAATTCTTCGTAGGAATATTGGTGCGGGTCGAGCCTGTACTCGTACATCGCGACGGTCCGGTCGAACTCGATCAGATAACAGATGAGAGCGGTTGCTCTACCCCCAAAGGTCATCTGATCCACCATCGAATCGGTCCGGATGATCGCCGTCGTTATCCCATTGCTTCGCTCAATCAACGTGATTTCGCCGTTGGCATCCAGACCATGAAGATAGCAGAATCCAGCCGACTTCTTCTTAAGCCAACGGCGATTAGCGGGTTTCCACTTACTGCCATTGCGCGAACTGATTTCGGCGAAGAGAGGGTGTAATCCAAACATTTCGTCGTTTGCGTAGCGCCATTCCACGACGGAGTCACGTAGCGTTGCAAGGAGGTTGTCCTCGTTGGCGACGTACTGATTGATGGTGTCGAAAAGTTCCGGTTGGGTAAACTGCGGCATTTTCACTGGAGCTTGATGACGTCGCACGAGGTTTCCTCTGTTGGAAGAGATCTACATCACATCCCGCGGATCAGGAGGCAGCGGCCCGCGCTGCAACGTGTAGATGTAGCCCCCCAAGAGTGCCATCGGGATCACGATGGCCATCGACGCCAAGGATTTGATCGAGGTTAGGTCCATGTTGAACGCCAGAGTCATGCCGACGCCCAGCAACAGGGAGCCGATTCCCATGAGCAGCGCGTGTTTGAATGGCCACACTTTGCCGAGCAGCGCTGCGACATAACCTCCCAGCACCGTTCCCAGGCAGCCTAGGAAGAAGCCCCCATAATTGACAAGGGGCATTGCCTCTAACTCCTCGGCAAACGCTTCGGGGTCACCCCCCTGCACTCCCATCGAGACCGCAGCCACGATCACTAACACGATGCCGGCCATCATGGTCGACCCAATATCGGCCAGCAGGCCGAGGAGGACCGCCGAAATGCGGATTCGGGGTTGGTCTTCGTCCGATGTCGAACGAACGATGGACGATTCGTAGGGATTCTCTGCCACGCGTTTTCCTATGGATAGTGAGCCGTGCCCGGTGCCCGGCTCCGATCGAGCGCCCGAGGCGACACGGCGCATCTGCTGCCTCTATTCCACCATACCGGCCATGGGGTGGCAAGCAGAGCAGAGAGCCTGTGAATTTTTCCCACCAAGCCCCCGTTCTCGCCTCGACGAGCGGTGA
>CAZYQQ010000038.1:0-48635 GCA_964650265.1 uncultured Planctomycetaceae bacterium | reverse complement strand
ACATTCGCCACGAGGGAGAACTCTATCGACTGGTGCTGACGCGGAACGGCAAGCTGATACTTCAGAAGTGAGTCCCCCACCCCGCGGCTAGGCCAAGAGATCGTACCACACGACACGTGGACATCGGTCAGTCGATAGTCTCGCCCCAGTGGTTGGCGACCGACGACCGGCGCAGAGGAAGGCCCCCCTCGCGAACCCCTGCGCAAACATTAAAGATAACTAGCGGTTGACAGAAACTTCGCCATAGATGTCTGGGACTTCACGGCAAGCCCAGTTCAGTGAAAGTAGCAACGACTGCGTCCCATCGCTATTGCGGACATTCCACAATTATCGTAACCTCTTGGTGCTAGAGATGTTACGCACGGACCGCCCCTCATCTGACTATTCCACGAAGGAATCGGACTTGACTTCCGTGAAGCAAAAGTCGCTGCGATTTATAGACCTCTTCTCAGGGCTTGGAGGATTCCATTTAGCACTTGAGTCGATTGGGCACCGCTGCGTATTCGCTAGCGAAATCGATGAGCCGCTCTGTGCTCTTTACAAGAAGAACTTTGGCATTAGGCCGCAAGGTAATCTCAGACAAATCGCTGAGAATAAGATTCCCGCACACGACGTTCTTTGTGCCGGATTTCCCTGCCAACCGTTTTCCAAAGCAGGCGAACAACTCGGAACTAAATGCAGGCTTTGGGGCGACTTGTTTGAGAAGCATGTGCTGCGAGTGATTGCTCATCATCTACCTACTTTTCTGCTAATGGAGAATGTTGCCAATCTGGAGCGACACGACGGCGGCCGCACGTGGAAGAAAATGCGTAAGCAACTAGAAGACCTGGGCTATGCAGTAGATGCTCAAGTGCTGTCGCCACATCAGTTCGGAGTGCCGCAAATTCGCGAGCGACTATACATTGTCGGCAGCCGGGTTGGGTTGTCACATTTCGCATGGCCCGCGTCGACGAATTCCAACCCAAGCATTTTTGACGTACTCGACACAAAGCCCAAGGATGCTAAGAAAATTTCGCCGCACGTAACGAAGTGTCTTGAGGTATGGCAAGATTTCCTCGACAGATCACCAAAAAGCGTGAACCTGCCATCGTTTCCTATCTGGTCGATGGAATTCGGTGCGACTTATCCATATACGAAGTATGATTCCTTCGCAGAAATCTCACTGCCCACTCTTCGCAATTACAAAGGGTGCTTCGGAACAACTCTAAGAACCCGCTATCGAGATGACATATTGGCTCGGCTTCCAAGTTACGCTCGCGGAGAAAGCGGAGTATTCCCACGTTGGAAGCAACAGTTCATCCGTCAGAACAGACAATTCTTTGAGCAAAACAAATCTTGGATCAAACCGTGGCTCCCGCAGATCAGGGAGTTCCCATCAAGCCTTCAGAAGTTTGAGTGGAATTGCAAAGGAGAGGATCGCAATATCTGGGACTACGTAATTCAGTTCCGCGCCTCAGGGGTTCGCGTGAAGAGACCGACAACTGCACCATCTTTGGTAGCTATGACCACGACGCAAGTTCCGATCATTGCATGGGAGCAGAGATATATGACGCCACGTGAGTGTGCTCGCTTGCAGAGCATGGATGGATTGGCACACTTGCCAGAAATTGAGACGCAGGTCTACAAGGCTCTCGGGAATGCGGTTAATGCAAGGGTTGTGGGAGCCATCGCTAAGGAATTATGTAACTCCGTTTTGCTGCGTGGAATACGGGTTGCATAATGGCAGACAGTTCGTCCTCTTCTCGCTCCGGTTCTATGTCCGAAAAACGACTTGACGATATTCGACAGATCAATATTCGTCCCGGCGTGAGCGTTCTCTCCGTACTGTCGCATCTCAACTACCGACCGTGGTTTGCACTCGCTGAGTTTGTGGACAACGCGGTGCAAAGCCATACTGTCTCCCGAGAGTCTCTCCTGAAATCGGATAAGACGGCCAGTCCGCTAAGAGTTGAAATCGAGATCGACCCTAACGATGGTGGTCGCATCGTCGTAAGGGATAACGCAGCCGGGATTGCCCACAAGGATTTTGCGAGAGCGTTTAGGCCGGCAGAATTGCCTCCCGACAGATCCGGACTGTGCGAGTTCGGCATGGGAATGAAAAGCGCTGCCTGCTGGTTCTCACCTACATGGCAAGTGCGAACATCAGCACTAGGTGAACCAGTCGAGCGGCTAGTCGCATTTGATATAGAACAAATCGTTCGTGACTCTGTGGATGAACTGGAAGTGATTTCGCGGCCCTGTCGACCGGAGGATCACTTCACCGAGATTGTTTTAACTGGGCTACATCATGTTCCAATCGGTAGAACGCTTGGGAAGATTCGGTCGCACCTACAAGATATATATCGAATATTTGTGCGCGACGGAAAGTTGAATTTGAAACTCAACGGAGAGGCTCTGGTTCATGAGCAGCCCGAGATTCTGGTAGCACCGCACTTTCGGTTACCTGAAGGCGATGAAGTGACGTGGCGAAAAGATTTTGATTTCGATTTTGGCGACGGATTACGAGCTCACGGTTTTGCTGCGATCCGAAAGCGTGCAAGCACGTCTCAGTCCGGTTTTGGGCTCTTTCGACGCAACCGGCTAATACAGGGAAGTTCCGATGAAGGCTATCGACCCGAGTTCATTTTTGGGAAGCCTAATACGTTTCCGTATCAGCGCGTGTTCGGCGAGATTCATCTTGATGGTTTTGACGTAAGTCATACGAAGGATGGTTTTCAGTGGGACGAGAATGAGCAACCGTTCTTGGAACTGCTGCGTGAAGAACTAACAGCCGACGAAATGCCACTTCTGCAGCAAGCACGGGAATATCGCGTTGAGCGGAATCCTCGCGATTATCGGCGAGGTGCAGAACAGGCAACTCAACGAACATCAGACACTATCCGTGACCATGTTCCGCCCGTAATGGATGAATTGCGATCGGATGCCGAACCTCCACCGCTCGAAGACAGCTTGCCTGGCGTCGAAGTCGTTTCGCACCGTGTAATCGATGTTGACCTCTACGGACAGCCGTGGCGAATTGTATTGGAGTTATCGACTGATCCGGCTGTGGGACCTTGGCTAGAACTGACTGATGGCGTCTTGCACGAAATCGATGAAAATGAGTCTGTTGATCGCAGGCTGATCGGGATGCGACTTTCGCTCATGCATCCATTTATGCAGCGCTTCTGTGGGACTGACTGCGAAGAGATTGAGCCGCTTCTTCGAGTCGCAGCCGCAATCGGACTAGCAGAAGTGGCAGCTCGTGACAGCGGGGTACGACAGGCAGGGGCCGTGCGTCGCAATATTAATGAACTGTTGCGCAATGCCCTTCATCAAACGTAATGCTTTCAGCGAGGATATATGAGCACCGGCAATCCACCTAGCCCCGAAGAAATTCGCATCATCCCAGAAGTAATTGGTGACTGGCGACCCTCGGTTGGCAGGGAGACATTGGACTTACTTGAGCATCTTGGGTTGCCAGCTGAAACGGCTGCAAACGTCCGAGATGAAGCGGCAGCTATAATTGCTCGATG
Source organism: uncultured Planctomycetaceae bacterium (assembly GCA_964650265.1). GTDB lineage: Bacteria > Planctomycetota > Planctomycetia > Pirellulales > Lacipirellulaceae > CAZYQQ01. Next base: position 45,123 of record CAZYQQ010000038.1, on the reverse strand, counting down.
TATTCCGCCAACTGAGGCCGGGGGACAAGACACTGGGCTTGTCGTTGGCTACGTGCAGAGCGGGAAGACGATGTCATTCACGACTGTCGCGACGTTAGCTCGCGACAATCGCTTTGCGATGATCATCGTTATTGCTGGCACGTCGAATCCGTTGACAGAGCAGTCAAGGGAGCGACTACGGCGTGACCTTCGGCTTGATCACCGAGTTGATCGGAGTTGGCGTCACCTCCACGAGCCTCGCGTTAGTCAGCAAGATCACACGAGAATAAGAACAACGCTTGCTGACTGGCGGGACCCACACGTTCCGCCGGAAGAACGACCTACCATTCTAATCACGGTAAAGAAGAACTATCAGATTCTTAGCCACCTGATTGACGTACTGAGGCAAGTCGACCTGAGAGGGCTTCCAGTACTTATCGTTGATGACGAGGCTGATCAAGCCGGACTCAATAACTTAATAAATGCAGGCGATGAAAGTACCACTTACGAGCGCCTTTGCACGCTCAAACGAGTTGTGCCTCATCACACATTTCTGCAATACACGGCGACACCTCAAGGCCCTCTACTGATCAATCTGATCGACGTGCTTTCGCCGGGCTTTGCGATCACGCTAACCCCAGGTTCACAATATACGGGAGGCAGAGAATTTTTTCTTGGCGATGCACCGCTAGTTAGGATCATCCCACCCCAAGACATTCCATCAACGGCAAATCAAGTTACTGAGCCACCCGATTCACTTCTGGAAGCTCTGCGCCTTTTCTTCCTAGGGGTTGCTTCTGGTCTTGTTAGAGATGGGGGGCAGGGCAATCGATCAATGATGGTGCATCCGACCCAAAGAACCGGTGGACACCATCAGTATTTCAGTTGGGTCTCGTCCATCCGCGGCGCGTGGCAGCAAACACTTGATAGTGGGGACCAAGCGGATCGTGATGAACTTTTGCAGGAGTTTCGTCATGCTTATGACGACCTTGCCGCAACGGTTCAAGACATTCAAACTTTCGATCAATTGGCCCCACGTTTGATCCACGCCATCCGCAGAACTGAGCTTTGGCTTGTAAATGCAGTCGGAGGAAGGACACCTCAGATCGACTGGCGTTCGCAATATGCTCATATACTTGTGGGTGGGCAAGCTCTTGATCGTGGATTTACCGTCGAAGGCCTGACCGTCACCTACATGCCTCGCGGCGTTGGGACGAGAATGGCGGATACAGTCCAACAACGAGCGCGTTTTTTTGGATACAAGCGACCCTACCTCGGCTTTTGCCGAGTCTTTCTCGAACAAGCTGTGGCCGACGCCTTTGCAAGGTATGTTCAGCACGAAGAGGACATCCGCGAGCAGATAAGCGCCGTCGCACGCGAAGGTCGCTCTCTTGACGAGTTACGGCGTATTTTTCTTCTTCCGCGCGGGCTCGCCGCCACCCGCGACTCAATCATTGACGTTAACTATGTCCGTGCCCGAGTAACGAATGGCTGGTTTACTCCCCGAGCTCCACATGAATCACCGCAGGACGGAGCAGCAAATCGGGAAGTCGCTAACTCCTACTTAGCGACGCTAGACATGGTCGAAGACGAAGGCCATGAGGCACGAACAGAGATTCAACGGCATAATGTTGCCGAGGGCGTATCTTTAGCGGAAGCGTTTGAGCAACTGCTGTTGGGAATGATCTTCTCGCGGCTTACTGATGCGCAGAATCTCCTGGGCACATTGGTAATACTAAGAAACTACGTTCGTACGCACCCCGACGCCACATGTTCAGTGTATGAGATGAGTTCAGGAGTACTCCGAGAACGCACGCTCGCAGAGGCCGGTGAAATCCCAAATCTGTTTCAAGGTGAGGCGCCGGTCAATCCTCGCGAACGGCGTGGGGAGGTTTATCCTGGCGATCGTAATATCCACCATGCACATGATGTGAGTATCCAAGTTCACCGTCTCTCACTTCTTCGTCATGAAACTAGAGAGCTAGCTTTTGACGATATTGTAACGATCGCTGTCTGGATTCCCGACGGATTGGCGGGGGACGTGCTCATCCAAGACCAAGGCGGACCGGAAAATGCGGATGCTTGATCTACCTTCGCTATTTTTTGGCATTGAAAGCGATTCAGGCGACGTTACATCGACCAGTGTGTACGCCGGTATCGCTATAGCTGGCACGGCTCATCATATTGCTAAGGATAGTCGTGGTCGACCGGTAGTCCTAATCGCCGCAGAACCAACGGACGTTCGGCCTGCGTCGATTGTGCTGGAAAACCTTCGAATCGAACATGGACTTAGATGCAGCATTGCGCAGAGGCGAATTGGCGTACTTGATGGACGCTTTTCGGTCCTGCATTGCGAGAGTGATGACAAAGTAATTCAGCGGTGCTTTCTAGATTTGTGCGAAGTAATTCTAGCGGAATTAGATGCCGCTCCAACACAACGTGCAATCGCTGATAAAATTGATCGCATGGTCTTGCTCTTCCGAGCACTGGAGCAACCGCCTCTGCGAAGTATCCAAGGACTATGGGGCGAACTGCTGTTAATTGTTCACTCCAACGATCCAGTTGCAATGACTGGAGCATGGCACAATGATGCGTGCGAGCGCTACGACTTCGCCGCCGGAGAAGAACGGCTTGAAGTTAAAACCTCAGGCGATCGTGCTCGTAAACATTTTCTGTCACATGAACAAGCCAACCCTCCAAGCACCGTTCAGTGCGTGATAGCATCGCTATTCGTAGAGGCTTCGACGGGAGGGCTTTCGTTAGGATCGCTTTGGGATCGAGCGAGAACTTTGGTCGCGACCCATCCCGAAATGCGCACTCGCATAGACGAAGTGAGTTTTGCGTCTTTAGGAAGCCATTGGAGGCAGGCGCGTTCGATGGCTTTTGATGAACAGCAGGCACTTTCGTCGCTGAAATTTTACGATGTCCGTGATATCCCGAGAATAGAAGAGACGCCACTAGGCGTCTCAGACATTCGGTTTCGATCGGATCTGTCGTTGGGAAGAACATTGACTGAAGCAGCCAGGCCTTTACCTAAACTCGTAGAAGTGGTGTCTTGAGTATCCGTTACGATGTTACGTCAGAGAACAGTAAACCAAGACACACAACCTTCGCGAACACCAAAAACGCCCTCCCCCACGCGACTTTTCACTTTTTCAAAACTTTCCGCTGGGAATTGCCCCACCTCTCCGCTAAACTCACCGAAACAGTGAACGCATCACCACATTACACGGTTCGGTTCGACCCAGCCGGACTTCGCGCGCGAGGTCTGGACTCACTCCAAGTTCCGGTTCGGCGAACCTGGACCTACCCCTGGTCTTTGGCAATTCATCCCCACAAAACTGCTCGGGCAAACGAGCCCGAGCTACTGGCCCCTCGCCCTCAACTCGGGTCAGGCGAGCAGGACTCGTCGCTAGGCCAAGAGATCGTGGACCACACGACCGTGGACATCGGTCAGCCGATAGTCGCGCCCCTGGAACCGATAGGTAAGTTTCAGGTGGTCGAGCCCCAATAGATGGAGCATGGTGGCGTTGAGATCGTGGACCTCCACCGGGTCCTGCGTGATGTTGTAGGAGAAGTCGTCGGTCGCTCCGTACGTAAGGCCTCCCTTGATCCCCGCACCGGCAAGCCACACCGAGTAGCAACGGGGATGGTGGTCGCGGCCGTAGTTGGTCTCGGTCAGTTCTCCCTGACAATAAACGGTGCGACCGAACTCCCCACCCCACACCACCAGCGTGTCGTCGAGCAAACCACGTTGTCGCAGGTCGGCCAAGAGCGCGGCCGAGGGTTGGTCGGTGTCGCGGCATTGGGTTGGCAGATTTGTCGGCAGGTTGGCATGCTGGTCCCAACCCATGTGGTAAAGCTGAATGAAGCGCACGTCGCGCTCCGCCAAGCGCCGCGCGAGCAGGCAATTGCGAGCAAAACTTCCCGGCCGCTCGACATCGGGCCCGTACATATCGAGCACATGGGCTGGCTCGGAGGAAATGTCGGTCAGTTCGGGGACCGACGACTGCATGCGAAATGCCATTTCGTACTGGGCGATCCGCGTCTGGATTTCGGGATCCCCCGCCTGCTCGTACTGCGCGGTGTTGAGCTCGCGCAAGTCGTCGAGCATCGCCCGCCGCAGCCGGGGGCTGCAACCCGCCGGATTGGCGAGGTAGAGCACCGGGTCGGCACCGCTCCGCAGTTTGACTCCTTGATAGTTGGAGGGAAGAAAACCAGTCCCCCACAGCCGATCGTAGAGGGGCTGATCGGCCCCTGGCCCGTTAGGTCGCGAGATCATCACGACGAACGAGGGAAGGTCGCGATTTTCGCTACCCAGGCCGTAAGCAACCCAAGCGCCAAAACTGGGGCGGCCGGCAATCTGCGAACCCGTTTGACAAAACGTGATGGCCGGATCGTGGTTGATCGCCTCGGTAACCATACTCCGAACGAGACAAATCTCGTCGGCCAGCTTGGCCGTGTGCGGAATCAAGTCTCCTAGCTCCATGCCTGCCTCGCCATAACGCTTAAAGCCGAACGTCGAGGGAGCGATGGGAAACTTCTTTTGAAACGCGGTCATTCCGGTGAGGCGTTGCCCCATGTGAACCGATGGGGGAAGATCGGTACCAGCGTGCTTCGCGAGTCCGGGCTTCGGATCGAACAGTTCGATTTGCGAGGGGGCACCCGACTGAAACAGGTAGATCACTCGCTTCGCGCGGGGCCTCATCCCCGGCAGCAGCGCGCCGGGCGACGACGCCGTGGCCGGGGCGCCAGCTCCCAATGTACCCAGTGCGAGCGCGCCGAGACCGATTCCGGCCTGGCCCAGAAAATGACGCCGGTTATGGTGTTGCACCAACTCGAGTGGTTGCATCAATAGAGTCTCCTCGCACTAATCCTTGGTAATTGCTTCGTCGAGGTTCAACAGCAGCGTCGCCACGCTGGTGTAGGCGGCCAGTTCGCGGGGCGGAAGGTCCTCGGCGACCGGGGCCTCGCCGTAGGCCAGGAGCGCTTTCGCATCCCCCTCGTTCGTCTCGAACTCCGCTGTGTACTTCTCTAACCCACGGTTCAAGATGTCGAGTTCTGACGCCGTGGCCGCTCGCCCCGTTACCAGGCGGAAGGCCCACGCCAATCGTTCACTCGGCTGACTTCCTCCCTCCCTCATCATCCGCTCCGCCAGCTTACGCGCGGCCTCGACATAGGTCACATCGTTCAGCAAGGCGAGCGCCTGCAGCGGCGTGTCGGTGGTCGGCCGTTTGAGCGAGCAGACCTCCCAACTCGGTGCGTCGAATGTCCCCATGGTCGGATGGGGCACCGTTCGTTTGCGATAGACGTAGAGGCTGCGGCGATAGAGCAGCGGGCCATGATCCTGTGTGTAAACCTCGAACGCACCACCGGCGAGTTCCTCCCACAGTTTCTCCGGCTGGTAGGGCATGATCGATCGTCCGCCGATCTCACGGGTCAACAGGCCGCTGGTGGCGAGGGCATTGTCGCGAACAAGCTCCGCCGGCAGCCGATGGCGCGGCCCCCGCGCAAGGAGCCGGTTTTCGGGGTCACGGGCATACGCCTCGGGCGATGTCTGCGACGACTGGGCATAAGTCGCACTCGTGACGATCAACCGCTCGATATGTTGCAGGTTCCAGCCACTCTCGATCAGTTCCGTCGCCAGCCAATCCAGCAGTTCCGGATGGCTCGGGGCCTCCGATTGCACTCCAAAGTTCTCTGCCGATTTCACCAACCCCTGCCCGAAAAACCGAGTCCACATCCGATTGACAGTCACCCGGGCGGTGAGCGGGTTGTCGCGGGAGACAATCCAACGTGCGAGGGTCAGCCGGTTCCGCGGCTCCCCCTCAGGGAGAGAGGGGAGGAAATCGGGCACATCGGGGGAAACCGGCCGCGACTTGTCGGCCGCGTCGTAGGCCCCCCGGGTGAGGACGTAGGTCGGACGGGGTTCGGCCAGGTCCTCCATGACCATCGTCGTGGGGATCTCCGCGTTGAGCCGTTCCAGTTCCTTGGCCAAGGCGTACTGACGGTCCGCGAGCCGGGCATATTCGAAGGGTACACCCTCACGAAGGACGTGGCCGCAGAGCACGAGCCCCTCGGTTTTCATGTCATCGTCGAGCTGGTCGAATCGAGCGAGTACCTGCTCCTGGAGCGCCTGTCGCGCCAGCGCTCCCACTTCATCCGCTTCGAGCGGGCGGTCGAACAACCTCAGGTCGGCCAGCGATCCAACGAGATGGGCTCCATCGGGTCCGTGAGCGATGCGGAGTGGCCCCTCCGCGGCAATGCTCCCCTCGAGCGTATCGTGCGTCACCTCGAGTTCAACGGGGTGACCATTCACATAGATGGCGATTCCACTGGCCTGCGACGAACCGTCGTACACCACCGCGACATGCGACCAGCGTCCGGCGGTCAGTGGCTCGCGCGTGACGACGCGCAGCACTTTGTCGGGCCAAGTGTGGAATAGTCGAACCCCGAGCTTTTGCTCACTGTCGAGCAAGGCGTCGAGGCCCCGCTTGAAGTCGCCGCTCGTCTTGGAGAGTAGCGTCCCTCCCTGTTCGGGCTTGAGCCAAACGGACCAGGTGAAGGGAAGGTTATGCTCGGGAGCGAAGACTTCGGCGATCTCGCAGCCGCCGTTGTGGAAACGCCGGCTGGGCCCGACCGCGCCGGGGGCGTTGTCCCCTTGGTTGCCTGTGGCGTCCAACGTTTGCCCGCTGGCGCTCGTCCCCTTCACCTTGTCGCCCTCGAAGCCGACGCGCCACGCCGCTGTGGGGATTTCCCCTGGCTGGGCAAAGCGTTGGGTCCAGTCTTCCCGCTCGGCAACCTTTGCCAGTAAGGCATCGGCCTCGGGTTTGATCTGTTGCTGCTCGGTTTCGAGAGACGCTCGCTGCGACTCCTGCTCGGGGGATGGGACCTGGATGATGGGCGCGACGTTACCGCGCTGCTCGGTGTAGACCCCTTGCTCCGCCAGGCGATGAAAGAAGGCGTAGAACTCGTAGAACTCCTGCTGGCTAACGGGGTCGTACTTATGATCGTGACACCGCGCGCAACCCATCGTAAGCCCCAAGAAGACACCGCTGGTGGTCTCCACACGGTCGACCATGTTCTCGACCAGCCACTCTTCGGGAATCGATCCCGCCTCGGTGACTGTGCGATTGTTGCGATTGAACCCCGTTGCCACTCGTTGATCGCGAGTCGGCTCGGGAAGCAAATCACCAGCAAGTTGTTCGATCGCAAACTGATCGAATGGCATTTTGCGATTGAAGGCCTCGATCACCCAATCGCGCCACGGCCACATGTGGCGGGCGAAGTCGTTCTGGTAACCGTTCGAGTCGGCGTAGCGGGCACCGTCGAGCCAGTCGATGGCTTGCCGCTCGCCGTAGTGAGGCGATGCGAGCAATTGGTCGAACAGCCGCTCGACCGCGCCAGGCGACCCATCGGCGACAAACGTATCGATCTCTTGAGGCGTTGGTGGAATGCCAACCAGGTCGAAGTGCATCCGCCGGACAAGTTTATTGCGCGGCGCAGGCTCCGAGGGACCGACCCCCGCCGCTTCCATCTTGGCCAAGGTAAACTGGTCGATCGGATTGCGCACCCAATCCTTACGCGCGACATGGGGAATCGCGGGGCGAGTGATCCGCGTGAAGGCCCAATGCTGTTCGTAATGGGCCCCTTCGGCGACCCAACGCTTCAAGAGTTCGATCTCCTCCGCCGATAGCGTCTTGCCGCTCCCCTCCGGTGGCATCCGCTCCCCCGGGTTGCTGGTGGTGATCCGCTGCACCAGGCCACTCGCATCCAAGTCCCCCGGCACGATGGCGCGGCCCCCCGAGTCGAGTTCGGCCGTCGCCCCCTCCGCCAAATCGAGCCGCAGCCCCCCTTCGCGGGTCGCCTCGTCGGGACCATGGCAAATGAGACAACGGTCGGACAACAGCGGCAGAATCTCGCGCTGAAAGCTCACACTCGGCGGATCGGCCGCCAAGGCGTCGCCCAAAATTCCCACAAGCAGCAGTGTGGCAAGTATGACAAATGCCCGCATCTCGGTATCACCTGGTGCCAGAAACGAAACTTACATCCACCGTTCCATTGTAACAGATCACGAGAGTCACGTTCACGGACCACCAAGACCGTGGCGTGCAGGCCATCCGCAGCGGGAAAGCGCTTGCCCGCGCCGTGGAAGTCGGAAGATAGTAGCTCGACGGTCTCCGTCGAGGGAAACTTAGTTGCTCGACGGTCTCCGTCGCGAAACATAGTAGCGCGACCGTCCCGGTCGCGAGCGGGGGAGATGAGGGCAATCGACCTGATGACGCCATAGGGGGAGGGGAATTTCGTCGCAATCCGAAGCGTCAGCGAGGCGGGAGAAAAGGTTGTGTGGCTGGTTATGCTCGTCCTCACGTGACCTGTGATTCGTGGCTGTTGAAACGCGGAGGCCTTGTTGGTGGGGTGGACCGGCTCTCAACTCTCTCCCCGGAATCTCTTCCCAACGTCCGAAAATGGGGACATTCAACTTTTTGGCAGTCGCGCGCAATTAATGGCAATGCCGTTAAGCCAAAAAGTAGAACGTCCCCATTTTCTTGCCCGCTGGACGCATCTACCTCTTCTGATCCGTGGTGATCCACCAAAATCCGTGCCGATCCGTGTCCCATTCTTCGCATCCTTGTATCCAACAATCATCACCGCTCCCCAATCTGCTGCCGCCACATCGCGTAATAAAGCCCCTTGAGCGCCACCAGGTCGTCGTGGCGGCCCATCTCGACGATCTTTCCCTTTTCGAGCACGAAGATCGTGCTGGCGTGCATGATGGTCGAGAGCCGGTGGGCGATCAGGATGGTGATTCGCTCGCTGGAGAGCGACACCTGCTTGACCGTGTCGGTGATCTCGTCCTCGGTCAGCGAGTCGAGGGCCGAGGTCGCCTCGTCGAAGATCAACAGCCGCGGGCTACGTATCAGTGCCCGGGCGATCGAGATTCTCTGCTTCTCGCCCCCGGAGAGCTTCGCCCCTCCCTCGCCGATCGTCATGTCGAGTCCCTGCGGAGTACGACTCACGATCCCCATCGCGGAGGCCTTTTCGAGCGCTGATAGCATCTCGTCGTCGGTGGCGTCGGGTTTGACGAACAGCAAATTCTGCCGCAAGGTCCCCGAGAAGAGCTGCGTTTCCTGGGTGACGAAGCCGAACTGCCGCCGCACCGGGTTGAAGCGGATGTCCTTGGTCGAGATGCCATTGTAGTAGAGCTGCCCCTCGACCGGCTTGTAGAGCCCCACCAGCAGCCGCACCAAGGTCGACTTCCCCGACCCGGAGGGGCCGACGAACGCGATTGTGTCGCCGGCGCGGGCCTCGAACGAAATGTCGTCGATCGCGTTCACGCCTGCATCGTGGTGCCGGAAGACGACGTGATCGAACCGCAGATGATGAATGTCGCCGGTTTCCACCGGGACCTCCGGGTTGGTCTCGACCGGCCGGTGCATGAGCGCGTCGTAGGTGCGGATCGAGGCGTCGGCCTCCCGGTGGAGGACGATAATGCTGCCGAGATCCTGCAACGGGATGAAGATTTGCGCCGTGATGAACTGCATGGCGATCAGTTCGCCGGGGGCCAGCACATTGCGAAAGATGAGCCAGAGGAGCGTGAACAGAATGGAATGCTTGAGCAGGCTCAGCGCGGCCCCCTGCAGGAACGACAGGGTTCGCACCCGGCGGACCTTGACCATCTCGAGTTCGAAGATCGCCTGTGTGTGATCGCGGAGGCGGCGGATTTCCTGGTAAGTGAGTCCCAGGCTTTTCACCAGCTCGATGTTTCGCAGCGACTCGGTGATGACCCCCGACATTTTGTTCGTCTCGCGATTGATGCTCCGCTGCAAGGTCTTGATCCGCCCACTCAACAGTCCCGTCAGCCCCCCGAGGACCAGGATGCCGACGAGGAACACGGGCACCAGTGCCCAATGCTTGTTGACGGCGTACCAGACCAGGAACCCGATGCCGACGACCGACGAGAAGAGGATGTTGATCAGCGAGTTGATAAACCGCTCGGTATCGGTGCGGACCTTTTGGAGGATCGAGAGGGTCTCGCCACTCCGCTGGTTCATGAACTCCTGGTAGGAGAGGCGGAGGGTTTGACGGAGGCCATCGTTAAAAATCTGCACGCCAAACTTCTGCACGATCAGCCGGACGACATATTCCTGCAGCGCTTTGGCCAGCCGCGATAGCAACGCCACCCCCACCGCGATGGCGAGGAGACGGAGCGCGCCAGAGATCAGCTCCTCGTCGGGCAGGTTGTCGCGCTGGAGAGCGTAGTCGTCGATGATCATGCCGAAAATGATCGGGTCGACCAGATTCAGCAGTTGGGCGACCCCGGCCAGCAGGAGCGACAGCAGGATCAGCCAGCGGTAGGGCTGGAGGTAGGTCCAGAGGATTTTCATGGGGTGTCGGGGACCGCAGTGGGCGAGTCGAGAGGTTTATTCCTCACATCATCCCTCGATCAGGAAATACACCCGCTGCTCCGGCGTCGCCCGCCGTGCGAGTTCTGCCAGTAGCTCCACGAGCTCGAGTGCCTGTTCGGTTGTCCAACCGTCGTCGATTCGCTCGCCGGCTACCGAGTGGGTATGCTCGGGCGACGACATGACTTCGGCCCAACTCTCCGCGATCTCATTGAGATTGCCATCGACGAGTTGCTTGACGAGATCGGCGGGCAACTCGAAGAGCACGTCCGACTTGGTTGGGGGGGCGTAAAGGGGACTCTCGAGTTCGGTGGGGACGTCCGCTGCCTCCGCGAGGGCTTCGATCTCGATATTCGTGAGTCGCTTGAGGGCCACGTGGGGTGTGTTGGCTACGAACGCTGGGAGTCGTCCCTCGAGATAGGCATTGTAATCCCCCTGGCCATGGACGATGCGGACGTCGGGCAGTTCGTCCCACGACTCTTCCTCCTCGTCCGCCCACTCCGGACGTCGCGAGGAGATGACCATCGTTTCCCCTGTGAACGGGTTTCTCACTTCGCGCTGGACCGGCTCAGGGAGAGGCGACTTCCAGCCGGGAAAGCCGCTGGGGAGTTTATTCGGTTGGCAGAGGAAGAAGGTGGAGTAGATGGACATGGCTGGTCTCCTGCAGATGTTAGGGGACGGAAACTAACTCAACGGAAGCTAGAGGTTCACTCGCCGGCCCCCCACCCCTCGTACCAAACCTCGTGCTCCACCTTTTCAAACGGGTGCGTTGTGACCGACGTATCGGCAGCGGTCTTCCCCAGCAGGAACTTGTCGACAAACGCCTCGACCTCCGGTCGTTGGCTCGCGGGGAGTTGGCAGTGGGGATGGCCGGCGACAATGGAAAAGCCAAACCGATCGGGAACGCCAAATGTCTTCCAGACTTCGTGGGCCGCTCGGCAGGAGACGTAGCCCGACTCGTCGGCCAGCCATTTGTAATCGGGATTTCCCAGCACCAACAGGGCGCGAGGGGCCACCATGGCCATCAGCTCATGATGGTCGTACGGCAGTTTGTCGACCGAGCCAGAGAATTGGAACATCTCTTCAATAAACCAGGCATGACTGGTCCTCCCCAAGGTTTCGACTTCGCCCAAGGTTTCCGAGACCCGCCATGCGGCCGCCCCCCCTCCACCTGATTCCTGAGCGATCGTGAGCGCGATCCGCTCGTCGAAGGCCCCGGCGAACAGGGCCATCTTGCCGGCAAACGAGCACCCGGTGACCGCCAGATGCCGTCGATCGATCGGAAGTTCCTCCTCGACAAGTTCCAGACCATCGATGATGCGGCTGATGCCCCACGACCACGCGCTGTAGGCGCCGATATGCGTGAGGTCGGGATAGAGCCGATTGATCGGCTCGGTGCCGCGCTTTTGGGTGTGGGACATCACCTGGCGGAAGTCGAAGGCGATCCTCGCAATCTGGCGACTGATGAAAATCTCGGACGGGAGGCTGCCGCTGCCGCGACCGATGCCGATCACGGCGGGGAACGGGCCGTCGCCGTCGGGAAGCTCGACCTTGGCGGTGAGGGTCAGCGTTTCGCCATTTTCAGTGACCTTCACGGTGAGCGTGTCGTCCGAGAAACTGGCGGTGATATCCTGGGGACGAGGCGGCTTTTTCCCGATGCCGTAATGTTCGATCTCGGCTTTGATCTCCGCGCGGCGACGAGGCCAGTCGCTGAACTCCGTCGAGCGCCCACTGCCGTTCGACCAGGCAAACGGATCGGGGAGCCGCTCGACGACGGGCAAGTCCGCAAGCCCGGGGAACCTGGGCTGGGGAAACTCCGCGCCGGTGTGTTCGACGCCGTGGACGAGAGGGACTTGTTGGGCCAGGGAGTGTGTGGCGGCGGTGAGGAGGGCGAGAGTGAGGAGGGTTTTCATGGGGGGCCTCGGGTGGGGAGAGGGGCCACTGAGCGTCTGCTTATCCGTTCAACCAGGAGATACATCCGCTGTTCCGGCGACGATCGTTGTGCGAGTTCTTCGAGTCAACTCCAGTATTCGACACGCTTCGCCGCGTTCCAATCGCGAATGACTCACTATAGCGTCGATAGTGGGGCAACAATATAACACGGGCCGCTTGATGGCGTGGCCAAAAATGGGGACAACCGAAAATGGGGACATTCAACTTTTTGGCAGTCGCGCGCAACTAATGGCAACGCCGTTGGGCCAAAAAGTAGAAAGTCCCCATTTTCTCGCCCGCTGGACACATCCTCTACATCTTCTGATCCGTGGTGATCCGCCAAAAATCCGTGCCGATCCGTGTCCTATTCTTCGCGCGATTAACCTCCACGCTCCGGGGGCCACGTCACCCGTCTGCTTGCGTTTACTGTAGCCGCGGAGTGAGTATGTCATCTATAGCGTGGGGGTCTTGCCGCGAGTCTAAAACGGCATACACGTCGACTGTCTCGTTCGTTACATCGTAATAGATGGCGAACGGGAAGCGATAAGAAAGTGCCCGCTAGAATCCTCGATACTTTTCATGGATTCCGGCATAAACCCTGAGCGACTCTATGTCAGATTCTAAATTGACGAGAAAGGAGGCCCCGACTTTCAGATCGTGGCGTGCTTCGGCGAGTAGCCGAACTTTCATCAAAAGCGCTCCCGTAACTCTTGCTTAACGGTTTCCCAGTCGACGAAGGAGGTCTTTCCCTCGCGGAGCGCGGCTCGGCGTGCGTCGAGCACCTCGCCGTGCCAATCGGGCACCGGTACTTCCGCGGGGCGACGCGACAAGTCGACCCATAACCGTTCCATGAGGAGCAGTTTCTCGGCCACTGAGTAGTTTTCGATGGGGAGCGAGGAGGCGGCGTTCATATAGCTAGTTTAGCAGAAAAATTCATGGAGGCAAACAATCCATGGGCGTCTCACGAAGCGAAGTCCGATCCTGACAATCCTGCCCCCTCAAGTGGCTCGGGAAACCTGTTGATCCGATGTTGCCGTTTCGTGGAAGAGTCGCGAAGCAGGAACAAGTAAACGATCGGCACACCGACCAGAATGGGGAAGAGCACGATTAACACCAGACCCGCCACACTCATTATCTCCTCCTCCCACGCCACGGCCGAAAATGGGGACATTCAACTTTTTGGCAGTCGCGCGCAACTAATGGCAACGCCGTTGGGCCAAAAAGTAGAACGTCCCCATTTTCTTGCCCGCTGGACGCATCTACCTCTTCTGATCCGTGGTGATCCGCCAAAATCGTGCCGATCCGTGTCCCATTCTTCGCGCGATTAACCTCCGCGCTCCGGGGGCTCACGCCCCCGGCTCGGGGAACTCAGTCCAGCTTGCCTGGGCCGCGAACTTTCGTCCCCTCGCGGTTCATTAGCGTGTCGCCGAACTTTTCTCGCGCTTCTTCCGCCATCTGTTGCAGTCGCGCGACGATTTCCGGGTGCTCTTCGGCCACGTTGTTGGTTTCGCCCACGTCGGCCTTGAGGTCGTAGAGGGCGAGGTCCGTCTTGACCTGGCGGTAACCGCCGGGGCGGCCTCCCTCGCCAGGGGTTCCTTGGAGACTTCGGTAGGTGTGGGGGAGGATGAGCTTCCACTGGCGGTCGCGGACCGCTTGGAGTTGCCCCCCGCCGAAGTAGGCGTAGAACGAATCGTGTGGGCTGCGCAGGTTTTCCTCGGGGTCGAACATTAAAGTTCGGATATCGACCCCGTCGATCTCGCGCTCGGGGAGTGGGGCGCCGATCAGCCCGGCGATGGTGGGCAAGAGGTCGATGGTCGAGGCGAGTTCGTCGCAGGTGGTGCCGGCGGGGATTTTGCCGGGCCAGCGCATGAGGGTGGGGACTCGCAAGCCCCCTTCGAAGCAGGTCCCCTTCCCTTCGCGCAATGGGCTGGCGCTGCCGGCATGATCGCCGTAAGAGAGCCAGGGGCCATTGTCGGAGGTGAAGATGACCAGGGTGTTATCGGCCACCCCCTTTCGCTCGATCGCGGCCATGATCTCGCCAACGGACCAGTCGACCTCCATCATCACGTCGCCAAACAGGCCGGCGCCACTTTTGCCCTCGAACTTGTCCGAGACAAATAGCGGCACGTGGACCATCGCGTGGGGGAGATAGAGGAAGAAGGGTTGGTCCGACTCGCGCTCGATGAATTCGACCGCACGCCGGGTGTAGTCGGTGGTGAGCTGCTTTTGCTCGTCGGGAGTGATCTCTGGGTCGACGACTTCATTCCCCTCGATCATGGGGAGCGCGGGAAATCCCTGCTTGCGCTCGCGGAGCCGCGGCGGAAGGTCGACGTACTCGGGATGGAGCGGCCACATGTCGTTGGAATAGGGGAGGCCGTAGTACTCGTCGAATCCCTGCGCCAGCGGCAGGAACTTGGGGTCGCGTCCCAGGTGCCACTTGCCAAAGCAGGCGGTGCGGTACCCCTGGCCGCGGCAAACCTCGGCAATGGTCGTCTCGGCTGGGTCGAGGCCGATGGGAGACTGGGGGCCTAGCGCGCCGGAGATGCCCACGCGCCGGTGGTAACACCCCGTGAGCAGCGCCGCCCGCGACGCGCTGCAAACGGGCGAGGAAACGACAAAATCGGTGAACTTTCGTCCCTCTCGGGCAAGTCGATCGAGGTTAGAGGTGGGATAGGTGGTGGCGCCGAAAGGACCGATGTCGGCATATCCGAGGTCGTCGATAAAGATTAGGACCACGTTGGGCCGGGAGCCGTCTGCCGTCCAAATTGTCGCGTCTTGAGCGCCAAGTGTGGACGCGGCGTGACAAACGAGGCATACTGCGATTCCCACCTTAATGAATCGGGCGACGTTCAAGTTCGATCCTCCTTTCGACGCCAGAGCCATATCTGCGCATTTCCGCAGAACGTCTCTACCGTCTGGTATGACCAGCGTTTGCCGATGGCCTTCATTTCGTTAAGATACATCGTATGAAAATCACACGCCTTGCGGTGCAGTTCGGTGCCCTCGCCTTGGGCCTCATGATGTCGGTCGTGCCCCCGCTGGGAGCCTCGGGAACCGCCGCGGCGGAACCTGATCTCGACGAGGGGCTGCTCTTCTTCGAGGAAGAGGTGCGACCCATTCTCGCCCGGCGCTGCTACGAATGCCATAGCAGCGAGGCGGAAAGTCTCGAGGGGGAGCTCAAACTCGACGGCCGCGCCGCCATGCTCACCGGGGGCTACAACGGCCCGGCGCTCGTGCCGAACAAACCAGACGAAAGCCTGCTCTTCAAGGCGGTCGAGTATCTCGATCCCGATCTGCAGATGCCCCCCGGCGAGAAGCTCTCCGACGCGGAAATCGCGACCCTGCGGAAGTGGATCGAGCAAGGGGCTCCCGCCCCGGAAGGGGAGGCGGCGACCGGCCCGCAAACGATCGACATCGAAGGACGGCGCGACGCTCACTGGGCATGGCAAAAGGTGCAGCGGCCCGCTGTGCCGGCAGTGGCCAACACAAGCTGGGCTCGCGACGACATCGACCGCTTCGTGCTGGCGAAACTAGAAGAGGTCAAGCTCGGTCCGACCGACGAGGCCGCGAAGCTGGTGTGGCTCCGTCGCGTGACGTTCGATCTCACAGGGTTTCCTCCCACTCGCGAGGAAATCGATGCGTTCGTCGCGGACGACTCTCCCGGCGCCTACGAGCAGGTGGTCGATCGACTGCTCGCAAGTTCCGGCTTTGGCGAGGCCTGGGGCCAACACTGGCTCGATGTGGTCCGCTACGCCGAGACGAAGGGGCACGAGGGAGATTACTCGCTTCCCTACGCCTGGCGCTATCGCGACTATGTGATCCGCGCGCTGAACGCCAACGTGCCATACAACGACTTTGTCCGCGAGCACATTGCGGGCGACCTGATCGACAACCCCCGGTTCCATCCCGAGACCGGTTCGAACGAGTCGATTCTCGGCACGACTTTCTGGCATATGGGAGAGGCGACCCATGCCCCGGTCGACATTCGGGGTGAGGAGTCGGACCGCATCGACAACCAGATCGACGTGTTCGGCAAGGCGATGCAAGGGATGACGATCGCCTGTGCCCGTTGCCACGACCATAAGTTCGACGCGATCAGCACCTCCGACTTCTACGCGCTGGCGGGAGTCATTCAAAGCAGCAACTTTCAGCTCGTCGACGTCTCGGATCCCAAGCTCCGCGCCGAGCTGACCGCGAAACTCGATGAACTCAATGCCGAATCGGCCCAGGAGATTTTTGCCGAGTACCGCCGGCGGGTCGAACCACGGCTGGCGGCGCTCGCCCAGCGGCTGGTCGAGGAGGCCGACGCCGGCCGCGACCTGCTCGAAGTAGCCACCTTGGCCGATGGAGCCGATGGACAAGAGACGCAAGAGGAATCAGACGAGGTGACCCTCGCCGCGGACCTCCAGGGGGCTCGGACCGACCCCCTCCATCCGCTGCACGCCCTGGTGACGGGCCTCGATCGGCATCGCCGCGGCGACGCGGCGGCCAGCGTGGAGAGTCCGAAGGTAACCCCGGTGGTCCTGTTCTCGCAGCATCCTGAATCCCCCACCCCGACCGACTGGCTCACGACCGGGGTCTCGTTTGGCGACGCGCCACGGCCCGCCGGGACGCTCACGCTCTCACTGGCCCGGGCGAACCCGCTGCGGGTGATCGCGCACGCGGCCGCTTCCCCCGATCCCTCGAGTTGGGGGCTCCGCGGCGTCTATCGCACCAAGACATTCGAGGTGACCGGCAAGTCGCTCTGGTACGCCTACCGCGGCAAGGCCGATGTGTTCCTCGACATCGACTCGCACCGCACCATTCACTCGCCGCTCCATACCGTCGTCGAGCAGAAGCTCGACTCGGCTGGCAAGATCGCCTGGTTCGAGCATCCGGTCGGGCCCTACATGGGCCATCGCGTGTTCGTCGACTTCACACCACGGGGCGACTTCGAACTGTACGCCGTCGTGTTTGCCGACCAGCAACCGACCGGACTCGTGCCGGTCGACCCGATCGACCTTGGCGATACGACCTTGGCTTCGACTGGTACCGCCAGCGTCGCCGAGGGGATCGCCGAGGCGTTCCGCGCGGCGCTGGCCGCCGTGGCCAAGGGGTCGCCGACCCCACGCGATGCCTCGCTGGTGAACTGGTTGTTGGAAAACGAGCAATGGCTCGACCTTTCGGGGGACGATCTCGGCACGCTGCGGCAGCTCGTGTCGACCTGGCGCAAAGAGCGACTGACGCTTGAGCGGAAGATTCCGCGCCCCGAGTACGCCTCGGTGCTGGTCGAAGGAACTCCGCAGGACGAGTACGTCCATCTCCGCGGCAACCACAAACGCCTGGCCGATGAGCCAACCCCCCGCGGGTATCTCGAGGCACTCGACGGACGACTCAAGGAGCGCGAGGGGAGCGGGCGGCGCGAACTCGCCGACCAGATCGCTTCAGCCGACAACCCGCTCACCGCCCGGGTGTGGGTCAACCGGATGTGGAGCCACCTCTTCGGTCGAGGGATTGTTCCTTCGGTCGACAACTTCGGGGTGCTTGGCGACCCTCCGACTCATCCGGAGTTGCTCGACTACCTGGCCGACGAGTTGGTGGCGTGCGACTGGGACACCAAGCAGATGATCCGCCGGATGGTCCTCAGCAGCACCTACCGCCAGGCGAGCAGTTCGTCCGATCCGCTCGCATTGCAGGTCGACCCGGCAAACAACCTGCTCCACAAGGTCCGCGTTCGCCGCATCCCGGCGGAGTCGATTCGCGACTCGCTGCTGGCGATCTCCGGCCGGCTGAATTCCCGGCAGTTCGGCAAGAGCGTACCGATTCACATCACCGACTTCATGCGCCACAACCGGAGCCCCAAGGGGAGTGGCCCGATGGATGGTCGCGGACGCCGCAGCATTTACGTCGAGGTGCGCCGCAATGCATTGAGCCACTTCCTGACGGCGTTCGATCGCCCTGGGCCGTCGACGACGGTGGGGAAGCGAAGCCAGAGCAACTCGGCCGCGCAGCCGCTGGTGCTGCTCAACGACCCGTTGGTCCACAAGCTATGCGAAAGCTGGGCCCGGGAGCTTGTGAAGGATCATGAGCGTGACGCCGACGCCCTCACCGCCGCCTACTACGCCGCCTTCGGTCGGGAGCCGACCAAGGAGGAAGCCGCTGCGATCCTCCCCTTCGTCGCCGAGCGGGCGAAGATTGGCGATCGCCAAAGCGCGTGGCGCGACGCCACGCTAGCGCTGGTGAACATGAAGGAATTCATCTTTCTTCCCTAGTTGGAAGTTGGAGACGCGTGCCGCGTTTCCTCCGACCTCCGACCTCCGACCTCCGACCTCCGATCCCTGATCCCTGACCCCTGCCCCCCCCATCATGCATTGCCATCGATTTGCTCCCGCCCCCCTCTCCCGTCGTCAGATGCTCCGGCAGTGTGCCGCCGGCTTCGGCAGCGTCGCCTTGGCGGCCATGCTGGGGGAGAAGTCGGCTAAGGCCCGCATCCTCGACACGACACACCATGCGGCCAAGGCCAAGCAGGTGATCTTCCTCTACATGGATGGGGGGGTGTCGCAGGTCGACTCGTTCGATCCCAAGCCGCGTCTCGCCAAGGACCATGGGAAACCTTACACGGCCAAGATCGAGCCGACCCAGTTCGACAATGTGGGGAACATCCTCGGCAGTCCCTGGAAGGCCTCGCAGCATGGGGAGAGTGGCGCGTGGTGTACCGATCTCTTTCCCCACATGGCCAAACATGTCGACAAGATGGCGATCGTGCGGAGCATGGTGAGCGACTTCTCCGAGCACAACACGGCCAACTACTTCCTCCACACCGGCTTCGGCCAGGCGGGGCGACCGAGCATGGGGGCCTGGCTCAGCTATGGCCTGGGGAGCGAGTGCAAGAATCTCCCCGACTTCATCGTCATCAACGGCGGCCTCACCCCCAGTGGCGGCAACGACAACTTCGCCGCCGGGTTCCTCCCCGCCATGCACCAGGCCACGGTCTTCAAGCCTCAACCGCTGCCGATCGCCAACCTCGCCCCCCCCATCGAGCGGACCCAGCAGGAGACGCTGGCCCATCGTCAACTGCTCCGCAATCTCGACGAGTTGGCCGCCGCGCGGTTTGCTCACGACGACGCGATCGAAAGCGCCATCTCCAACTATGAACTCGCCTACCAGATGCAGCAGGTGGCCCCCGAGTTGGCAAGCCTGTCGGGTGAGCCGCAATACCTGCTCGACGAGTATGGCGTGACGAGCGACTACGAGCCGACCCAAATCTTCGCCCGCGAGTGCCTGCTCGCGCGGCGAATGATCGAACAGGGGGTGCGGTTCGTCGAACTCACCTGCCCGCGGATCTCGGAGACCGACCGTTGGGACGCTCATTCGAACCTGCTCAAAAACCATGGCAACAACGCCCGGGCGACCGACCAGCCGATTGCGGCCCTGCTGGCCGACCTCGATCAGCGCGGCCTGCTCGACGAAACGCTCGTGGTGTGGGCGGGCGAATTCGGCCGCACCCCCTTCAGCCAGGGGGCCGACGGCCGCGACCACAACCCCTTCGGCTTCACGGTGTGGCTGGCTGGAGGTGGTGTGAAGGCGGGAACCGTCTACGGCCAGACCGACGAGTTCGGCTATCGCACGGTCGAAGGCCGGGTCCACATCCACGACCTCCACGCGACGATGCTCCACCTGATGGGTATCGATCACACCAAACTGACCTACCGCTTCGGCAGTCGCGACATGCGGTTGACGGATGTGTTTGGCGAGATTGTCTACCCGATCGTGGGGTAAAGCAAAAAGGGGGCCTTGGGCCTGGTTGCTCCACTGGCTGTCCGTAGTAGAAAAAGGTGCCTGGTGTCAGGTTGCAACACAGGCTGTCCGTCGTAGAAGAGGGTGCCTGGGGTCAGGTTGCGAGATCGACTGTCCATTCCTCTCGACTCAACCGCAACCTGCCCCCAGGTAAGCCACGTGCCAAGTTTTCGCCATGGTCGTACACATGACGGGGGGGGAAAACAGAAAAGGGTGCCTGGGTTCACGTGGGTGCCTGGGGTCAGGTTGCGCCACTGGCGTTCCATTCTATTGGACTTAACCGCAACCTGCCCCCAGTAGTTTGCCAGCCACCTCCCCCCATCAGGCTTATGCTTTTGCTGGGGGCAGGTTGCGGTTGAGTCCAAGGGGATGGAGAGCAACTTTCGCAACCTGACCCCAGCCACCCTGTTTTCACTTATCCACTCCTACATCACAGTCACCCGTCTCATTCGCCCAACATCACTCGAGCCACTCCCATGGAATAGGGTCGACTGCAAGGGGTACGGCCCTCTGTTCGAAGTACCACGCCGCGCTCGACCACTTCCAGTCGCTGGCCCGTTCCACCAATTGTTTCCGCACGGGATTGGCGTGGATGTAATCGATCATCGCCTGTAAGGTACGTGCGTCGATGATATTGCGGTCGTATCCACCGCCGCTCTGCCAGAACAGCCTCTCCCTCTTCCCTCCACGGGTACGGGTAATGCGAGGGAGCCACTCGGGTGCGTTTGCCTTGACATGCAAGATCGCCTTCCTGGCAACCGGCGCTTTGATGGCCTGACGAATCTTGGCGATGTCGGTACCCGCTCGTGGAAACACGATCATGTGGACATGGTTGGGCATGAACACATAAGCCCACAATGAAAACCCGAGCTCCTGCCTTGCCGATTCAATGGAATCAGCCAGCCACTCACAAGTGAGGTCGGACTGCAGGAAGGGAAACAACTTGTAGCAGGAGAATGTCAACTCATGGGCGTGGCCGGTCTGGTTGATGTTGACTCGGTGACGGCGCTTCATCGGACAGTCCTGCAATTTCGGGGTGGTTGGGGCCAAATTGCCGTCATGGTCGTACACATGACGAGGGGGAAATAGAAAAAAGGGTGCCTGGGTTCACGTGGGTGCCTGGGGTCAGGTTGCGCCACCGGCGTTCCATTCTATTGGACTCAACCGCAACCTGCCCCCAGTAGTTTGCCAGCCACCTCCCCCCATCAGGCTTATGCTTTTGCTGGGGGCAGGTTGCGGTTGAGTCCAAGGGGATGGAAAGCAACTTTCGCAACCTGACCCCAGCCACCCTGTTTTCACTTATCCACTCCTGCATCACAGTCACCCGTCTCATTCGCCGAACCTTGGCTCGGGCATCGTTGCTTCTATTGCATCCAAGGGCAGGCTCTTGGCCCCGCGAACTCGCAGGTAAACGCGATCGGCCGCGACCGAGAGAGGGCGTCGCTGCGGCAAATGCGTGAAGGCTTGCGCTATTCCCTGGACGACTGCCGCCGTATCGAGCAGTTTGTTCTTGATCCCAGGGGTCCGGAGGACCGTCTTGCCCCATTTGCCACTCGCTCGGGCAAGACCATAGGGCAAATGTCGTAGCGACGTGTACCAAAGTTCCATCATGTAGAGATTGCGCCAGCCAAGGACGCGCCGCCGCCACTCGCTCCGCCCCACGGGGCTGGGGTAGTGGATGATTGGAGGCGTGGCCGCCGTGCGGACCACATAACCGGCCCCCCACAGTTTGCGGCTATACTCCTCTTCTTCCCCCCAATGGATCAGCGAACTGCTGTAGCCACCCAGCTTGAGGAACAAGTCGCGGGTCAAGGCGTGAGCGGTGCCGATAAAGTGGGGCACACACCAGACACGTTCGTCGAGGGGCGCAGCGAGCATCGCGGGGCGATATTCGCCGCGCACACAATTGGTGAAGGGGAGCGCCAGTGCGCCAACGCGCGGGTGGTCGAAGTACCGCAGCGCCTCGCGGACGGTGGTGTCGGAACTGAACTCGGCATCGTCGTCGATCGAGAAAATCACCGGTCCCTGGGCTAGTTCGATCCCCTGATTGCGGAGGACGATGTAGCCGCTTCGCTCGCTACGCTGCACGAGTCGCACCGAGGGAAACTCCTGGGCGACCATTTGCGGGGTGTCGTCGGTCGAGGCGTCGTCGAGCACCAGAACTTCGACATTCCCCTGTTGAGCCACCGCCGAACGGAGGGCACGCCGCAGGTCGCCACTGCGATTGCGCGTCGTGATGACAACGGTGGCGTCGGGAACAGAACTCATGGCAAGCTGGGTCAGAGGAAAGTGGGCAGGCCTAGTATAGTTGCCCATACGCTGCCCGACGACGCGGGGTCCCCCTCCCTCCAGGAGAATACCCCCTGGCCACTGGTTGCCCTCCGCGAAGTGTGGCTGATTCCTCGCAACAGTCGGCCCACGCGACCGATACAACCGGCGCAACCGGTCTTTGTCTATCGACAGTTGCCATTCTCCTTTGACCCATGCCGCTGTCCGGCCTATATAAACTTGTGAGCAGCGAGCGCGCACCGACTCGAGTGGGGCGACGTTCAGGAACTCGTTTATTTCCCCGGCGATCGTCTGTGGACACCCCGGGGATGCGCACGGAATCGATTAACACGTATGGAAACCCGAGGCCCCTCCGCAGGTAAGACCTTACCCCCTCAGGGGGCGGGCGACGACAAGTTGCGCCAACTGCGCGACCGAGCTCACGCTGCGCTGGCCGAACAGCGCCGCCATATGCAGGAGCTCGAGCGTCGGCTCGCCGAGCAACTCGAAACCGTGGCGAGCGAACTCGCGGAGGATCTCTCCCTCAAGGTCCGCGACGCCGACTCCGCGGGGCCTCAAGGCGAAGAACGCAACACCCTGCATCGCGAGCGCGTCGACTGGCAGGCGGAACAGGAGTTGGCCGGGGCGCAAATGCAGTCGCAACTCGAGGACCTCCGAGCGCGCGACTACGAACTCTCCCAGCGCGAGCAGCAACTCGAGGCCCGTTGGCTCGAGCTGACCGAACAGCAGGGACAGCTCGGCGAGCAGCTTGCCGCCGCACAGGCCGATCGCGAGGCCCTTCAGCAAGCGCACCAGTCGTTGGCGTCCGAACGAGAAGCTTTCGCGCACGAGCGTCAACAACTCCACGAATCTGGCGACACCCGGCAGCAGGACTTGGAAACGCGTGCCCGGGAGCTCGATGAGCGCCACGGGGAACTCGCCCGCTGGCAGGAACAACTGGATGCCCAACGGCAGACGATCGAGTCGACCCAGGGGGACGTCGACGCGTTCAGGCAGTCCCAAGACGAGCGTCACGGTGAACTCGAACGCCGCGACGCGGAACTGGCGGAGCGCGCCGCGCAACTCGACCAGCGGCAGCAGGAACTCGCCACCCAGAGCACTGCCCTCGACGAGCGAGCAGCCGAACTTACCCAACAACGCGAGGCGGCACTTCAAGAGTCCGAGGGAAGTCGCGCGGAGGAAACAGAGGCGTACGAACAACAGTTGGCCGAGCTGACCGCCCAGCGCGATGCGTCGTCGTCCACCGTGGCCGAACTTCGCGAACGCATCGCGGAACTCGAGGAGCAGTCGAACCTTGGCGACGAGGCAGCCCACGAGTGGCGGCACAAGTACGAGGAAGAAAAATCGGAGTGGGATGCTCAACGCGAGAAATTCGTCGAAGAGCGCGACAAGCTGGGGGGCGCCCTCCGTCAGTTGCAGCAGCAGCTCAAGGAGTCCCAGGAGGATGCGTCCGACGAGGAATATGAGGAGCTGGACCAAAAGTTCCAACTCGCCTTGGCCGACGTTCAAGCCTTACGGCAGCAGACGGCCGAGCTCGAGCAACAACTGGCCCGCCGGCCCGAGCAAGACGGAGCCGAGTCGACCGAGCTTGTCGAACTCCGCGATGAGCGGGATCACCTGCTGCTGCGAATCGAGCAACTCGAGCAGCGTACCCCCACGGGGGAAGAGTCGGAGCAGAGCCAGGATTTAGCCGACCTGCAACGCCGCT
This sequence comes from uncultured Planctomycetaceae bacterium, assembly GCA_964650265.1. Taxonomy (GTDB): domain Bacteria; phylum Planctomycetota; class Planctomycetia; order Pirellulales; family Lacipirellulaceae; genus CAZYQQ01. Next base: position 21,033 of record CAZYQQ010000038.1, on the reverse strand, counting down.
TCGAGATGGCCGTGCAGGATGTCCGCGAATTGCGGCAGGAAAACAGCAAACTCAAGGATCAGCTCGACAAGCAGCCTCACGCCGGCACCAGTGGGGCCGACAATGGGGCGCTCGACTGGGAAGCCCAAAAAAGGCGCTTGCTTGCCAGCCTCGAAGGGGATGATGGCGATCTCGACCCCGACCAGGAAGAGGAAAGATCCACGATCGAGGGGACGATACGTATCACCGACGAGGTGGTCGCCGAGAAGGATCGGCAAATTGCCGAACTCGAGCGGCAGCTCCGCGAAGTGGCCGACAGCCCGGCCCCCGAGGACTCCCTCGAATTCCAGCACGAAACGTTGCTCGACTCGGATGAAGTCATTCAGGCCGAACGCCAAAAACTCGCCACGATGCAGGAGCAGCTCAACGAAGCGCTGCGTAAGGCGGAACTGGAACTCTCCGTTGAGCGGGCCAAAATCGCTCGCGAGCGGACTCGCATGGAAGAACTGCAGGAAGAAGTCGAGCAGCTTCGCAATCAGGGAGGGGGAGACAAAGGGGGTGGCAAAGGGAGCGGCAAAGGGCGTGGCCGCTGGCTGAGCAAGCTGGGGCTGGGGGGCGACGAACCCCACTGAGAGCGGGAACTCCGCGAAAGAAATTTCCCCTCTAAATCGGTCGCGATATCGGCCTTTCCTATTGACGCAGCGCCCCACGGCCGCAAAGATTGGGCCTCTTCTCGACGATCCTATCTGGGGGGATCGCGGGCGATGCTCAGGCGATGTTAGTGTGGGGATCAATCACGATGCGTATCCTGCTCATGCTGGGCATTGCATACTCCCTGCACGCTAGCGCTGCGGTTGCGGAGACGATATTTCAGTATGACGCCAACAGTTTTTTTACCGACCCGTACTTTCAGGGCTGGTATCCCACGGGAGGTTCGGGCGTCGAGGTCGTCGATCAGGGCCAAACAGCGTGGCAGACTTCGACGAACCAGGCAAGGTATCATCGAACCATCGATCCCGAAGACATGCAGTCGGGTCTGCGGAACGGTTGGCGATTCAAGGCCGAGGCGCGACTGGTTGGTGGCCTGGCCGGCGCGAGCGGCGCGGGGGCCTCTGGCCTCGCCGTGTACGTCGACAACAAAGGCTACCCGATACTGTTTGCCCTCGACACCAGCGGGGCACTCAATGCCAAGGAGATTGATCTTTCTGTCCCACTTTCGTTGACGCCAGCGAACATGGGTACTGCCGCTTACCACGACATCGAGTTGCGGTGGGAGCCCACGAGGCAGAAAGTCGAGTTTTGGTTCGATGGGGAGTATCGTCGCGATATCAACGGTTTCGCTGCCATCGGCCATGAACCACTGGCACGATTTGGGCAAATCAATCTCGCGACAACGTCGATGAACTTCCGCAATGTCACGTTTGAAGTCGGTCCCTACGTCACCCTTCCCAAACTGCTGGGAGACTACAACCTCGACGGCATCGTGAATGCGTCCGACTACACGATGTGGCGAAACACGCTGGGCATGACGGTCGACCCCTACGTCGGGGCCGATGGGGATGGCAACGGCATGGTGACCAGGGACGACTATCTGGTATGGAGGCGCAGCTACGGCGAGCATGCCGCCGCGGCCCTGGAAGCGGCTCCCCTGGCGGTCCCCGAACCAACGGCTACCGGTGTGTTGGCCTTTGCGGCGCTGGTGGGGCTGGGACGTTGCCGGCGCACATCGCCTTAGCATCCCCCGCCCCCTCGAATCGCCCGAGTTGTCGTTCCTCCCCCGGATCAGATATAGTGGAGGGGACTGACATTTCGGCATTCGTCGACGAAAAGAGGCAACCAAGCGTGGGAATTCGTTCGTTCTTCAAGTCGTTCCTCGAGGGGGGTAGGGTCGATGTTCAAAAGCGGTATCAGATTCTGAGGGCCGCCGTCTCGGGGACCATGTCGAATTTCTACATGGCCCGCGACCGACAAACATCGCAAATCGTGGGTCTCAAAATTCTCGACTCCGAGAAAACCGCCCAACTCGACGCCCGCTTCCGTAGCCTCAACAAGCCTTCGGAAGGAGAGATCTCCGTTCAGTTCGACCACCCGCTGATCGTCAAGACCTACTCCTACGGCACCACGACCACCGGCGAGCAGTTTCTCGTCATGGAGTTCCTCGACGGACCCGGCCTCAACTCGCTGATCATCGCCCGCAGCCCGCTGCTCGATGGCAACCGGCTCACCTTGATTCGGCAGGCGGCCGAGGCGCTCGACGTGGTCCATAAGGCGGGATTCATCCACCGCGATGTTTGCCCCCGCAATTTTGTCTGCTCAAAAGACGCGACTTCGCTCAAGCTGATCGACTTCGGGCTCACTGTTCCCGCCGAACCCCTGTTCATGCAACCGGGCCTGCGAACCGGGACTCCCAACTACATGGCCCCGGAGGTCGTACGGCGCCGACCCACGGACCAACGGCTCGACATCTTCGCCCTTGGGGTCTCGATGTACGAGTTGTTCGTCTTCGAACTCCCCTGGACTCGAGGGGCTGACGGGCAGGCGGCCATGAGCCACGGAGGTTCTGCCCCTCCCCCGATTTCGAAGCTCTACCCCAACATCGATCCCCGGCTCGAAGCGGCCATCCTCAAGTGCATCGAAAACGAACCGGACGACCGCTTTCCCTCGGTGGAGGCATTTCTCAAGGCAATCCAGGGGCTCAGGAGCGAAGACAAGCCTAAGGGGTAGGAGTTGGATTAGTTGTGAGAATCTGCTCCCTGACGTGGAGGGAAAAGAATGAAACAAATTCGGTCTGAAGATCGGCGACTGTGGGCGTGGGCATCCAGTGACGAACGCTTGAATGTGTTCCTGACCAAAAGTGGTCAGATCATGGCAGAGAGAGTACTTGAGCGTTATGGATACCTTCGACGTGGAGACTAACGACGCGTGCCCCCCCGTCCGATAGTCGTGAACTATCGCCGGGTTGCTGGGACGGCCCCAGCCGCTGAACTCCCGCTCGGCACGTGAAACCATGGCGACGCGCCATGGGTACAACCTCCGGGTGAAACAACCGCTGGTTTACCGAGATCTACCCATGAGCCGAGTCCAACGTGTCGCCTGCCTGGCCATTCTGTTTGCCGCGAGCCAATCGGTCGCGGTTGGCGAGGGCCCCCAAGTCGAGGGGCATTGGAAGGTGGTTTCGGTCGAAATGGCTGGCGTTGAAGTGCCGGGACTCGACGGGGCCGGACTGGAACTTGCCGGCGGCAAGAAGGTCTTTACCCTGCCGGAGGGTCAGATCGAGCAGGGGACCTATCGCCTCGATGTCGCCACGGAGCCCGCTGCGATCGATGTCACCACGGAGGGACGAACGGGAACGGAACAGGGCATTTGTGAAGTCGAAGGTAACACCCTGAAACTCTGCCTCGCCACGCGGGGAGGTCCGCGGCCCACGACGTTCGCCACGCGGAAGGATACCGATCTGATCTTGATCGTTCTGCGGCGGGCCGATGGGGCTCCCGCCGTGGAAGCTCCCACTGAAAAGCCGACCGGGACACGAAGTTTCCGCATGGGATTCACCGGTTTCGTCCACGACACCACGCTCGAAGCCGTTACCGAGTCGCGCAAGTTCTGCCGCGAGAATGGCGATCTATTGGCCCACCACATCGAAGGGGTCCCCTGGGGGGAGGCGCTCAGCGGCGAGCCCTTCCCCAAAGCGCTCTTAAAGTCCTGGGAGGACAAGCAGAAGGCCACGCCCCCCAAGGGAAAAGTCTACCTGGCCATCTCGCCCGGTCGCGGCGACCTCAAAATGGCGGACAAAGCCGGGCCACTCCCCAAGGAACTCGAGGGCAAGGCGTACGACGACCCGCTGGTGATGAAGGCCTATCTCGATTACTGCCGCCGGGCGATCGAGTTCTTCGAACCCGACTATCTGGCAATCGGGATCGAAACGAACGATATCCACAACCGGGGCGCGAAGGCATGGCAGGCCTACGCCACCCTCCACAAGCACGTCTATACCGAACTCAAGAAAGAAAACCCCGAGTTGCCGATCTTCGCGTCATGGACACTGCACAGCATGTCCAAAAAGCGCGGTGACATGCTGGCGAGTTGGAAGGAACTGATGCCGTACAACGACATGGTGGCGGTCAGCTACTACCCCTTCTTCATGGGGGATGAGGTCCGGCTGACGGCCCTCGACTGGATGACCAGGGAGTTCGACGAGTTCGACAAGCCCTACGCCATCGTCGAGACCAACGACGCCGCCGAGCGGCTCCCCCTCCCCCAGGCGAAGGTTGTGATCCAGGGGACACCAGAGAAACAGGAGGTCTACTACCGCACTCTCCTGGGGCTCGCCCAGGAGCGCGACTTTGCCTTCGTCGTCAGCTTTGTCCACCAGGATTACGATGCGCTGTGGGAGAAGATCGCAAAGAACTCACCAGAGTACTTCATGGCCTGGCGTGATTGCGGTCTGCTCGACGAGAACGGCAAGGCGAGGCCGGCTTACAGGGTCTGGCGCGACTATTTCGAACTGCCGCAAGTAAGTCCGGTTCGCCGAACCGAACCTTGAACTAGGGTACAGACTCCCCACTCGCCCCAAGGTCCGGGCCAGCGGCCACGGACCTACGATGAGCGTGCTCTTCGTTTCCGTCCGGTGGGGCGGAACATCTTGGCGATGTCACCCAAGGTGCGCACGAGATGGTCGACTTCTTCAGGGGTGTTGTAGAGATAGAAGCTTGCTCTAGTGCTGGCCGAAATACCAAATGAGTCGTGCAGCGGCTGGGTGCAGTGGTGCCCGGCACGGACGGCGATGCCCTGGAAGTCGAGCAATTGGGCAATGTCGTGAGCGTGAGGTTGTGAGAGTATGAAGCTCACCAATCCTGCGCGATGGAGCGGTGCAGGGCCGAGGATCGTGAGCCCCTCGATCCGCGAAAGCTGCTCGTAGGCGTATTCCACCAGGGCGTGCTCGTGCCGGGTGATCGCTTCGAGGCCGATCCGCGAGAGGTAGTCGACCGCGGCCCCCAGCCCGATCGCCTGGGCGATGGGGGGTGTCCCCGCCTCGAACTTCTGGGGGAGTCGCGCCGGGGTGAAGCTATCGAGTTTGACCTGCCCGATCATGCTCCCCCCTCCCATGAAGGGGGGCATCGCGTCGAGCAGCGACTCGCGGCCGTAGAGGACACCGACCCCCGAGGGTCCACACATCTTATGGCCGCTGAAGGCGAGGAAGTCGACATCCATCGCTTCGACATCGGTCGGCAAATGAGGAACGCTCTGTGCCCCATCGGCCACGACAATGGCTCCCACCTCGTGGGCGAGCTTTGTGATGTCGGCGATGGGATTGATAGTGCCTAGAACATTGGAAACGATGGTGACGGCGACCACCTTGGTTCGCTCGTTCAGGACTTCACCAGCTCGATCAAGGGCAATCCGGCCATCGGAGGTGAGGGGCCAGTGGCGCACAACCGCGCCGGTCCGCTCGGCCACCTGGAACCAGGGGACGAGGTTCGAGTGGTGCTCCATCGGGTTGAGCAGGATCTCATCCCCGGCATGCAGCCGACTCTCTCCCCAACTTCGCGCCACCAGATTGAGGCTTGCCGTTGTCCCGGAAGTAAAAATCACCTCATGCTCATGCCGAGCCCCGATGAATTTCTGTACCTTGCGCCGCGCCTGCTCGTAGCCGTCGGTCGCCCGTTCGCTGAGGACGTGGATCCCCCGATGGACGTTGGCATAGTCGTGCTCGTAGCAGTGTGCGATCGCCTCGATCACCGCGCGCGGCCGCTGGCTGCTGGCAGCGCTGTCGAGAAACACGAGTCGCTTGTCGCCATGGACCAGTTGGTCGAGGATCGGAAAGTCGTCGCGGATGGACGGCGGCAGCAAATGCGACCGATCGATCGGCTTGGAGGGAGCATCAGTCATGGATTTCGCGCTGCTTCATCGCTCGACAGGAGAGTGAACCGCCTGTTGAAGGGTCCGCCAGGCGAGCAGGCAGCACTTCTGGCGATTGGGGGTGAGCTTCGGGCCGAACAGTTCGAGCATCTTTTCGGCGGAAAAGCTCATCGCCTCCTCGAGCGACTTGCCATGCATCGCTTCGAGCAGCATCGAGGCCGAGGCCTGGCTGATGACGCATCCTGCCCCATCGAAGTAGCAATCGGCGATCTTGCCGTCGTCCATCTCGAGTTCGATCCGCACGACATCGCCACACAGCGGGTTTTTTTCCTCGTGGGCGTGGGTCGCCCCGTCGAGGTGGCCCCGGTGGAATGGGTCCTCGTAGTGGTCGAGGATGTGCTCCTGATAGAACTCTTCTTCGTTATTCATCCGACCGTCAAAACGCAAAAAACTGGCCCCCAAGGGTCCCAACTCGGCCCGCGGGCCGGTTTCGTAGGGTACATCCGCTAGTCTAGGTCCCCCGGGGGAGGGAGACAACGGCCCGGGTGGCCGGCTACCCGCCCCATTTGTTTGGCTCCGCGGCGATTTTCGCTTATTCTATGAGTCGCGATTCTCCTCTTTTCTCCTTCGACTACTGGAGACGTCTGGCAATGAGTGGGCGTATTTGTTTCGGTCCGATTCGCCTGGCCACCAGTCTGGCCGTCGTGGCGCTCGCGTTCGTTTTCACCCCGGCCACCTTTGGCTTTACCGTCGGCGACCGGGTTGAGGTGAAACGTGGCCTCGAGTGGGCCCGCGGCACCGTGACGGCGTTCGACGGGTCCCGCAATCGCTACACGGTGCGGCTGGACGACGATGGTTCACACGCCAATCTCACCCCCGAGCAGCGCGAGAAGCGGCTCACCCGCAATTATTTTCCGTCCGAAATGCGCGAGGTACGTGGTGCGGACACCCCCCCTCCGGTAGCCGACGCCCCCTCCCCCTCCACCCCTCCGGCGATGCAGGGATCGACGGTGACGATCCCCCCCGACGCGGTCGGCCCGCGAACCTGGTCCGACAAATCGGGCCGCTTCAAGGTCGAAGCGACCTACCGTGGCATGAACGGGGCGAAGGTGGTCCTCGAAAAAACGGACGGCACGAAGATCGAGGTCGAACTGGCGAAGCTGTCGGAAGCGGACAACGTGTATGTCGAAGGGCTATCGGCCGCCGCGGAGAATCCGTTTGATGTGCCCCCTGTGACAAGCCGCGGAAGTCGGCAGCCAGTCCCCACAGGCAGCGCTGATCACAAGGGAATGAGAATAATCACTCCTCAGAGATTCCGCGAGTGGAGTTTCAAACCAGAATCGAGAGCTATCCCGCCAACGACTGTCACGGGACAAAGCATCGAACTGAGCGAATTGCCGAATCGAGGAACTTTTGGCGATCGCATTCAGGACGTATCGGTTTCCCTCGATGGAAAGCGTGCCCTCGTGGCTCGAACAATGCGAAATCGTGGAGACGAAGTTTGCTATATCGAGGATTTTGATCTAGAGAATGGCAAATCGTTGGGCACAGCCGCATTGCCACCCGATCGCGAGCTCAAGGGAATGGACGCCACTTTCGGGATCGTCGTGTGGAAATCCGATGTTTTCTCCGACACTCCGAATTCCATGGGAGCGGGGCGCATCGACCAGGGACAGCTTGCCAGCTTCGGTGAGTTCGAACCCCACTTCCCGGACAAACGGCCAGGAGACTCGTTTGGCCGATTCAACGACGTATGGGTGGTAGGGCCACAGCACGTCATGGTCGGTGGGACCTTTTCCAAGTCGCTGATAATTTGGGACGTCCGGGAACGTAAGGCGGTCTGGAGCATACCGGTCGGGAACCTTTCGGGACATGGGAAGGTGAGCGTAAGCCCGGACTCGCACTATGTGGCCCTCAACACGGATCAGGGGATTGCGATCATTGATCTGCAAAGTGGAACTCATGTGGCCACCCTGACACCGTCGGTTGCCGATAACAACGTGTGGAAGACCGGCTTCAGCAACGACAACAATCGGTTAGTCGTGCAAGGCTTCGACGATGCCACGGTTTACGATCTGACGACGGGCAAACAACTTCATCACTTCCGGCACGCACTGCTTTCTCCCACCGCCCCACTTACCTTCGTCGGTGAGTTCTTGATTCAACAAGGGACGTACGTCTTCGATCCCTATCATCGCGTTTTGTTGTGGGAGATCGGTGGCCATTCGACGTTTCGAGGGACCTCGATCTTAAAAGGAGGAGCGATCGTTGTCGTTGAACCGCCGCGATTCAGGGATGAAGGCTCTGGTCGCTTGTACTCGAGCCCGATCCCTTTGTCAGAAATGGTCGAATTGGCAAAGTCGCTCGGTGATCCCGAGTCGTTGGTTATCGCCCGCCCGGGCGACAAAGTGGCTATCGATCTTGAGATCGATCCCGCCGTCGCCAACGAGGATGACATCTACCGCAAAATGGTGATTGCGGTCGAGAAAGTGGGATTCGAAGTCGTGGTGGACGAAGTGCCTCTGGTGCTCAAGGGATTCTGCAAATCGATCGCTCCGCAGACGATTCGGATCAACACCAGTGGCGATGTCCATCGCAGGCATTTCCCCCGACCGGAAGACATCGTCGAACGGACGATCACACCACATCCCACCTACGTCAGCCTAAGCTACCGGGGGAAGGAGATCTGGCGGAGGGGCACGAGTGGCCGTCCCGGTATGGACATTTATCTGCAGCAGGGTGAAGGCTTGGACCAGGCCCTGCAGCGAATTACCAGTCCGCAGATCACTCTCTTCGAAAACCTGTCGATCGAGCTCCCGCTCATCAAGCCAGGAGAGGCTACCGCAAACGGCGCCTATGGCGCATCGGAAATCGAAGGGGACGACGCCAGCTTCTGAAGACCCCGCCCCTCACCAACTCCCCAGCGCCACCAGCATAGCGCAAATCGCCACCACCAACCCCAGCGCCATCCACAACACCCACATCCGCACCGGCCGATCGAGCGACGCGACGCGACGCGGCAGCTTCACCTGCTGCGTGAGCTGCTTCGACTGCTCTTCGCCAAACTCGCGGACGAGATGCTCGATCAGGTAGCCCTCGACGTTGCGGGCACTGAACGGGCGCAGGCGCGGCTCCTTCGCCAGGAGCCGCGCGATCAGTTCCTCGAGCCACTGGGGGCACGCCACTCCGCGATCGCGGACCTTGGGGGGTTCGCGATAGAGATGCTGCTCCCAAATCTGGGCGAAGTTCGCTCCCGTGAAGGGGGGGCTTCCCGTGAGCATCTCCATCATCACGCAGCCCAGCGCGTAGAGATCGGCCCCGGGGCCAGCCACCTTGTCGGCGGTGATTTGCTCGGGGGACATGTAGGCGTAGGTCCCCACCGTCGTCCCGCTGTCGGAAATGTCCGACGAATAAGTGTCGCGGGCAATGCCAAAGTCCCCCAGCACGAGATTCCCTTCCGCGTCGAAGAACAGGTTGCTCGGCTTGAGGTCGCGGTGGATGATGCCATGGTTGTGGGCATGCTGCAAGGCGGAAGCGATCTGTACGGCGCAGGCCGCTGCCTGTGGCCAGGGGAGCGGCTCTCCTTGCTGGAGCCGGTCCTTGAGCGTCCCATGGTCGAGCAACTGCATCGCGTAGAAAAGTTGCCCGTCGAGATAGCCACCCCCATAGTGCCGCACGATATGGGGGTGGTCGAGCCGCTCCATCAGGGCGATCTCACGTTCGAAACGGCTGACCACGTTGGGGTCGCCCGACACGCTCGGGTGGAGGAGTTTGACGGCCACCGGGTGGTCGAGATCGGGGCTCGTGGCGCGAAACACCACCCCGACTGTCCCGGCACCAATCCGCTCTCCAAGCGAAAAAGTTGCCTTGGCCGGCAAAAAGTTAAGTTTGCGATGTGTCATCGATCACCACGCCAGACGAATTGCGGGGTCCCGGCCTCGTAAGAGGCCGATAAGAAGGGTAGCGAAGGTTTTGCTAGCAGGGACCGCCGTGGCGTGCCGAAGCACGTCTCCCCCTCGATATCTTGACCGACCGCGGGGGCGAGGGCAAGCAAAGAGGCCAAAACTCCCGCCGAGAGTTTCCCCCGGTGGTCCCCGATCGAAGGATAATAGAAAGAGGAGATTTCCCAGTCCGGCATCGAATCCACCACTTTGAAGGAAAAGCCACGATGGCGACCGACCGCGTCTTCACCCCTGGCGAGGAAACAGCGAATTGGATCACCCACGGACTGGCGGCAATCGCCGCCGGGTTTGGGGGAGTCGCCCTCTCGCATCAAGCCTTGGCCCAAGGGGACGCGTGGCTGATCACTGGCTGCATCGTGTTCGCCGCGACAATGGTGCTACTCTACTCCGCCTCGGCCATCTACCACTTCACTCCCCCCCACCTTGCTAAGGTGAAGCGGCGGTGGCAAACGCTCGACTACTCGGCCATCTATCTGCTGATCGCCGGTAGTTACACCCCCTTCATGCTGGTGAATCTCCGTGGCCCCTGGGGCTGGTCGATTCTGGCCGTCGTATGGGGAATGGCCCTGCTGGGGATTGCCTGTGAAGCGACCCGACTCGAACGGATTTGCCAGATTCGCGTCGGAATCTACGTCGCCATGGGGTGGCTGGTGCTGGTCGCCTTCAAACCCGTGATGTCGGTGATGCCCACCGCGGGCCTCGTGTTGATCGTGCTCGGGGGGCTCACTTACACCGCCGGCATCGCCTTCTACGTCTGGCACCGGCTGCAATACCACCACGCCATCTGGCACTCGTTTGTCGTGGCGGGAAGCGTGCTCCATTACGCGGCGGTGCTGTTCTATGTGGTGCCGGCGGAGCTGGTGGGGTGAGGTCGGAGGGGTCAGGGGTCAGGGAATCCGATCGGCGACCGCTCGCCAACTTCCAACCCAGTCATCACCCCGTTCCGCGTGCCTTCCCTCGACTTCCCTCGCCAGTTATTCTGGGGGGCAAGTTGGAGACGGCGGACGTCAGTCCGCCCGCAACGTCGAATCTGCACGGGCAAACGAGCCCATGCTACCCACTTCCCCGACCTCTGGCCCCCGACCTCTGACCTCCCTCCATGCCCGACCCCTACTTCCAACAACTCTTCGCCGACCGCATCGGAGGTGCCAATTACGGCAAAGGGACCGCCATCTACAAGTTCGAGAAGATCAAGCGGGCCAAGCGGCAGGCGCTGGCCGAGCATCCCGAGCGCCGGCTTCTCGACTTCGGCATCGGTGAGAACGATGCGATGGCCCCCGAGAGTGTCCGCCAAGTGTTGATGCACGAAGCGAACCAGCCGGAGAATCGGGGTTACGCCGATAACGGCGTGGCCGCGTTCAAGGAGGCGGCCGCGCGGTTCATGCAGCGCGAGTTTGGGGTCGAGATCGATCCGGCGACCGAGGTGAACCACGCCATCGGGTCGAAGCCCGCCTATGCCATGCTGCCGGCGGTGTTCATCAACCCAGGCGACATCACCCTGATGACGGTGCCGGGCTACCCGGTGGCCGGGACCCACACGGCCTACTACGGGGGAATCGTCCACAAGCTGCCGCTGCTCAAGGAGAACAATTTCTTCCCCGACCTCGAGGGGATTCCCGCCGACATTCGAGGGAAGGCGAAGCTGCTGGTGCTCAACTACCCCAATAGCCCCACCGGCAAGACGGCGACGCGCGAGTTCTACGAGCATGTCATCGACTGGGCCAAGGCGAACCAGGTGGTCGTCGTGCAGGATGCGGCCCATTCGATGCTGTCGTTCGATAGCGATCCCTTGAGCTTCCTGAGCGTCCCGGGCGCGAAGGACGTCGGCGTCGAGGTCCACTCGATGTCGAAGGGCTTCGACATGATCGGCTGGCGGATGGGCTGGGTCTGTGGCAACGCGACCATCGTCCAGGCCTTTTCCGACGTCAAGGACAACAGCGACTCGGGGCAGTTCATCGCGATCCAAAAGGCGGCCGCCGCGGCGCTCGACGACCCGGGCATCCCCCAGGCGACTTGCGCCAAATACCGCCGCCGGATGGAGAAGCTAGTGGCGACCCTCCAGGCGTGCGGGTTCGACTGCCAGATGCCGGGGGGGACCTACTTCCTCTACACCCCCGCCCCCAAGGGCTTGGCCGACGGGACGACGTTCGAGAACGCCGAAGCGGCGAGCCAGTACCTGATTACCCAGCAGTCGATCTGCACGGTCCCGTGGGACGACGCGGGAGCCTACCTGCGTTTCAGCGTGACCTACGAAGCGGCGGACGAGGTGGCCGAGGATGCGTTGATGGCGGAGACCAAGGGGCGGCTGGAGCAGATTGGGCCGGTGTTTTAGGACGAATTTCAGTGGGTGGGATGCGTCAAGCGAGCGTCAAAACGCCCTCAAGTGCCAATCACCGTGACCGCTCGCGGCGACGCATCGAAAGGCGGGCCCAAGCTACCACCGATGCGTCGGCGCGAGCGGTTGGTGGAATTGACGAGGCGATGTTTGGTTGCGCCCGCTTGACGCATCCTGACTGACTGGGGCGTTCTAATCTCCTTATAGGCGGAATAGACGCGTGCCTTGCCCCAATTTAAGATGTAGCCATGATTACTCGACTTTACGCCAATAATTTCCGCTGCCTGGTCGCTTTCGAGGCGGAGTTCGACTCGTTCGGTGTCTTGTGTGGCCCGAATGGGGCGGGCAAGAGTTCCGTGTTTGACGCCATCAGTCTATTGAGAAATCTAGGTACCGGTGAAGGAATACTAGGTGGTGACGGCGAGCAGGATGTTCAGCATTTGGAGTTGACCAAATGGCTCGATAGCAGGGTGCAGGAGTTTGAGCTGAGCTTGAGCGTGGACGAGCACGTTTTTAAGTACATACTCCACATTGAACAGAAGGCAGATTTTGAAAAGCCGCGAGTTATCTACGAAAAAGCTGTAGGAGACGAACATACGCTGTTTGAACGGGACACGGATGGCGTGCGTTTCCAGCGCCATGACGGTAAAGAGGCTGGGTTTCCTCTAGATTGGCGTCAAGCGGCCCTAGCGGCAATTCAACCGCACGGCAGCATCGGCATGCTGGCACTGCTACAGGAGGAAGTTGGCAAGCTATTGATCCTGCGCCCTAATCCGCGCAGCATGGAAAGTGAAAGCAAGGCTGAGGTAAAGCATCCTGACTTATCCATGAGCAGGCTCACATCCTGGTACCGCTGGCTCTCGCAGGATCAGGATTCGACAAATAGCCTTTCGAATGCACTTAAAGACGTCTGGCCGGACTTCCGGTCGTTCAATCTAGTGGACGCGGGACTGAACACCAAGGCCCTACAGTTGCGATTCGAGGCACCTCGCGAGCCGATGCCCCTGTTCTTCGAAAGGCTTTCCGATGGGGAGCGGGCCTTGGTTAGCCTATACATGGTGCGGACCGCGCTTGAAACAGGTACCGCACGAACCATTCTAATCGATGAGCCGGACAACTTCGTCGGTTTGCCCGAGCTTCAGCCGTGGATACTTTCGATGCGGGAACTGCTGGATGAGGAGCACCAGCTCATCTTGATCTCGCACCACCCAGAGATACTCTCAAGCTCGGGTGAAGCTAACGGACGCTACCTTTGGCGCGACAACCACACGTCACCCACGAGGATCGGGCCCTTGAAAGTGCCGAAGGGGATGAGTGCTGGCGAGGCAATTGCACGGGGATGGGTAGATGCCTAGCCGGACACAGATCATATGCCTGTGCGAAGGGGCAAGAGGATCGAGTATCGATGAGGTTTTTATCAATAAGCTCATTAAAACGCTCAAGCCTTCATGGATTCGCCCGGAAGGCAGCAACTACGTTCGCCTTAAGCCGTGCGGAGGCAGAAAGGCCTTAATCGAGGCCATGCCCGGAGAACTACGAAACTGCGTCGCTGCCGGCGGCGATAAGACGCTCATGGTATGGGCCGACTGCGACGATAACTGCGCCGACGGGGACGAACTTAAGAAGTTGTTCTGGAACGAAGCCGAGCGAAGCGGAATCACCAAGGATCAGTTTGAACGGGTCGTATTCGTTTTTGCCAAGGACCGCCTGGAGAATTGGATCGAATATCTCCAGAAGGGGAATACCGACGAATCCCGCGAAAGCCCGCGGGTGAAGTCCAACCGTGCCGTGGCAGACGCCGCCAAGAAACTGGCGAAGTTCTGCGAGACTGGGAAACCACTGGAAGGCATGCCCCCTTCACTCCAGTGGTCATGCAATAACTGGCATGCACTTACGAAACGAATGAAGTGAAATGGCCGCGCCGAAGAAGCGGGCCGAAGCCACCACTGTGAGTCACAGCGCCGTTGATCGCGTTGGGGTTGACCGACGGCAGGCGTCTTTAGGGCAGTTGTTGGCCGGTTGCGGTGGCCAAACACATGGTGGCGAACCAAAGTCACTTGACTTGCGGCATAACGCGACGCATAATACTTCAGAATATTTGAAGGTTTATGCGCCATGGGATACCGCCCCACCCGAACTGCCTATCGCGAACTTGCCGCCCTGGCCCAGACGCAGGGGGGGTATTTCACGGCCAAACAGGCCGCTGGGCTAGGCTACAAATACCCCCATTTGGTCTACCACGTCGGGGCGGGCAATTTCGAGCGTGCCGGACACGGAGTCTACCGGCTTCCCGAGTTGCCATTTGCTGAGCACGACGATCTGGTGCGACTCTCGTTCTGGAGCCGTGACCGGGAGGGTCGGCCACAAGCCGTGGCGTCGCATCAAACAGCACTTGCGCTTCACGAACTGTCCGACCTGCTGCCAGTCAGAACGTATCTCACGGTGCCGCCATCGTTCCGTAAGCCAGCGCCGAAAGGGATCGTTCTGCGTCGTGCCGAGCTGTCGTGCGAGGATACCGAGGAGCGCGAAGGATTCTTCGTGACCACACCGCTTCGCACGCTGATTGATGTGGCGGAAGACCGGACCATTTCTGCCGAGCATGTGTTGAGTGCTACGCGCGAAGCTATTCATCGCGGTATGGTTGTGCTCCAGTTGCTCGATAAGGCGATCGCTTCGCATCCCGACTCCGCTCAACTCGGCCAAGTGTTTAGACTTAGCGATATGAGATAAGCACTGCATGAGCAAATCGTACAAATCGGCCACAGCCTTTCGCATGTCGCTTGAACAGCGGCTTCGCACGCTACAAGCGGAATCCAATGTTTCGCTACAAGCACTCCGGCTTAAAGTTGTAATCGAACGGCTGCTTGCCAGGCTCTTCTCTTCCTCCGATCCACCATGGCTTCTCAAAGGAGGCTACGCAATGGAGCTCCGATTTAGCCCTAAGGCGAGGACGACAAAGGATGTCGACCTGTCGGTTAAGTCAACGGGAGCTACACTACCTGAGCGTGTTAAATGGATTCGGACTGAATTGCAGTTGGCAGCCAGGCAAGATCGCGGTGACTTCTTCTCGTTCCGAGTCGCCGACTCGGCGAGCGAGTTGCAAGGTCCGACGGATGGTGGAACTCGGTTTTTGATTGATGCGATCCTGGCCGACAAGGTATTCGCCAGGTTTCATCTCGACGTCGGGTTCAACGACCCGGTACTTGCAGAACCTGAACCGCTCGAAGGGCAAGATTTCCTCGGTTTCGCCGGCATTGCCCCACCGCGAGTGCTTGCAATTCCAAGGTCGCAACAATTCGCCGAAAAGATCCACGCCTATACGTGGCCCTGGAAGGACCGCCCCAATACCCGCGTAAAGGATCTCGTCGACTTGGTCCTATTTCTCACGATCGACACTCCCTCTGTTGAGGCGATCCGTGATGCGGCCGAGCAGACATTTGCATCGCGCGGGACGCACCCCTTGGTTAAAGAACTGCCGCCGCCACCGGAGACGTGGCAATCGGCGTACGACGAGATGGCGAGAGAGTTGAATCTTCGGCCGCAGGGGATGGTCGAGGGATGGGATTTGGTCCGCGCGTTCTGGCGTGACCTCTGGGTCTAAGCCCCCAATCGATGCGTCGGCGCGGGCGGTTCAAAATGCGAGCAGGGCATAGTCATTCGCGCCCGCTTGACACATCCTACCTCCTCCCTGGCCCCTGACCCCTGACCCCCGACCCCTCCTCACCAATAACACCCCCCCTCAATCTTCGTAAACGTCTCCGGTCGTTCGTGATCCCCAGGCCGAACCCAATGTTCGTTGAAATAGACATTGTGTCGCGGGTGTTCGATCCAGCGCTGGCCTAGCACACCGAACACGAGCTGCGCGGGGCCTCCCAGGTGGACTCCCACCTTGCCGAGCCGTTTGGCATGGACCGCCAGCGGCAGCGACCAGGCCCCCGCGCCGATGATGGCGATGTCGAAATCGATGGCCTCCATGTGGCCACGAAGGATATCGAGCCCCTCGCCCCACGACGGGTAGGGGGACTCCACTAGCGCCGCGCAGAGGGGTGTCTCGATGGTGGCGAGTGTGTAGTCGATCGCCATCTCCGGCTTCTTGCTCCAAACTTCCTGGAGCTGCTGATGTTGATGGCGAATGGTGGCGGCGAAGGGGCTGATCGCCAGCACCCGCTTTCCCTCGGCAAGCGAGAACCAGGGATTCTCCCACAGGTGGGGCTCGATCGTGTTGAGCCGCACGAGTGTCGATTGCGGGGCGAGCCGATTGACAATGCGAGCTTCGCCCCGGTTGAACCAAACTGCCAGGGCGTCGGTTTCACCGAGGGCGTCGACATACTCGCGGCCAAAGCGGCTGAAGCCCTCGGCCGTGGGGGGGAAGACTCCGGCATTCGTATAGAGCCGCTGGCTCCGATCGTCCCACTTATCGCAGTGGCCGTCGTCACCGCGATGTTTCAGATAACAGACCAGCCCGCGCAACTCCGACTCGCCGATCTTGCCAACCGCGGCGGCTCCCTCCGCGATGCGGGCACGCACCAGGTCGTGCCCCTCTTGTCCTGCAACGATGGGACGGGATCCATATTGCAGCCGCTCGAGCCAGGTCTTTTGGCGGTAAATCGGGCCTAGCCACCGCTTGAGCTGGGCCACCAGACCTTGGGGACCCGCAGGGGCGGCGCGGGGGGCTGTGGCGCCCCCCTCCATGCCAGCAGTTCGTTGGGCAGGTGCGTGAGACAAGAGAGCTTGAAGCGCCGGGGTCGGGGGGGTACGGCCGTTACACTTCTCCATTTTACCGCCCCCCGGAGCCCGAGCGAACGCCCCTGGCGGATCGCAGACCATGCGGCCACTTGGCGGGTAGCGATTTTAGCGGTTAGGACGGCCCAGGCCCCGCGCCTGCGGCAGAACCCCCCTGCCGACGAGCCTGTCGCTTGACACCCCCGGTGGACAGGTCTAACGTAAAATCGAAGGGGTCCTCTTTGCGCACCCCCCTACTTCTCGAGTCGCCTCGACTCATTACCCCGCACAGCCACCCAAGCGACCGCAACTCAACCGATGTCGAAATATCTCCCCTTCATTGTGACTGCCGTCGTCATCCTTCCCATGGTGGTCTACCAGTGGACACTGATGGAATGGGTCTGGGGGGCCAACACCCCGTCGCGGCAGTGTGCCTATCTCATCATGCACGACGAGACAGGCATTCCCTACACGCTCGGTGAAGAGGGAGAGTGGATCGGGATCGACATCCCCGTGGAAAAGGCCATCCTCGAGACCGCCGGAGCCGAAGGCTACATCCAGCGAAAATATGTCAATCAGCAGACGAACGACCAGGTCGACGTCTGGTTTATCGTCGGCAATTTCCGTCAGGTGTCGAAGCACACTCCCAATTTCTGCTACCGCGCCTCGGGCTTCGATCAAATTGGATCGACCGAGCGGTTTAACGAGTTCCAGCACGAGCCGACCCCTGAATTCGCCACGGCCAAGTTCCACCGCAGCACGAGAGAAGGGCTCGATCAAAACACGCGCGTCTTCTGGGCGTGGTGGCGGCCCGAATTGCTCGAAGAAGGGCAAACGAGTGAAAACGTCGAGGTGAAGTGGACTGCTCCCGGCGATGCCCGCAAGGAGTTCGGTCCTTGCCGAGTCCTCTACAAGCTCTACTTCACGGCCAATACCGATGCGACGGAAATCGCCGAGCGGAGTATCTGTGTCGAATTCGCCGAGGTCTTTCTGCCCGAAGTGGAAAAAGTCCTTCGTCGCAGTGGTCCAGTGATGGCCCTCGAGGAACTTCCCGCCGACATCAAGCAGGTGACCAAGCCCTTAGAGATGACCGAGGAACTTCGCGAAAAACTCGCCACCAAGGGGCTCGAAGCCCTGATGGACGACGAAGACGAAGCGACCGGGGAAAGTGGTGAAACGACCGATGAGGACGCCACCAGCGACACGGCTGACACTGAAGAGCCGGTAGCGACTCCGTAGCGACGGCTTCTGAATCGCCCTTCGCGCACACCCAGTTGCTAGCCGTCGTCCCCCGGACTCTGCGCGCCCAGGCCATTCGTCTCGTCTTCCGGTTGCCCCACGTCGACTGTCGACCAATCGATTTGCTCGCCATGCTCCTCAATCAACTGGAGCAAGGTCGTTGCCCGTGGCATGTCGCGCTGGGATATCAGCACTTCGACCTCCATCGCCTCGGGAATCATGGCGGCGGAGTTCATGTTGCCCATCACCGCGCGAATCCCCGCGCGGTCGAGCGCAGTAATAATGGCAGCCGCTTCAACCGACGTAACAGTCGAGGTGAGCTGGACCAGATCGTCAGGCTCGGACATGCCAATCTCCTTCGTTGCTACACGTGTTCAATGAGCCGCACCGAATGCAGTTGCGCGGCGGTGGATGCTGCCGAGGGATGTACCCAGGTACCCCTGAGCATAGCAAACTTCGGGCCAAAAGTCTTTTGTTTTCACCCGACTTCCGTCGGGCTGCCGGGCTAGGCACTGGCACGCGGGGCCGCCACGGGCACAAACGACTCGTCGGGCAAGCAAACCTCGGTGATTTCGATGCCAAACTTGTCGCCAACCTTCACCGCCGAACCGAGCGCGACCCGGCGGTTACCCACCATCAACTCGAGCGGGTCGTCACACGATTTCTCGAAGTTGACAATCGCCCCCGGCCCCAGTTCCATGATCTCCTGAATCGTCTGCTTCTTGGAAACGAGGTTCACCATCACGGGCACCTCGATCTTGAGCAGATGCCGGGCATAGGGAGGAAGATCTCCATACTGATGCCGACGTCCCGTGGCCTCAAAGTCAGCGCGAGGTCGCTCGGGCACCCCCCCCGTCGACTGGCCACTTGGTTTCGGTTCCTCTCGTTTCGACTCCGCTCGATTCGGCTCTTCTGGTTTGGGCTCCGCAAAATCCGATTCCGCCTCGGCGACGTCGCGGAGCGCGGTCGCGGGCCAGACGAGATAGAGCGGGCTGGAGGCATCCTGGCTTGCGACCGAAAGGGTCACCATCGCCGAGCCGGCGGCGATCCCCGCTCGTGCGAGTCCATCGGCGAGGCTCGGCAGCCAGGTGGCCGAAAACTCCTCGACCATCAACGTCTCGGGAACCAGCAGCATGCCGAGTTCCTGGGCAAGCGTGGCGAGCGTACTGACGCCAGTCTCGTCGGGTTGGCGGACCCACTGGGGGACCAACCCACCCGGTTCAGGCAGCAAGGCGATCATTCCCACCTCGCCGAATCCCAGCAGAAGCGCGAGCCCGCTGGCGTGAAACGCCTCGGGAGGGTCGGCGGGATCGAAACTTCCCGTCTCGATAGTCTCGCCGAGTGTCACCTCGCACCCCAGGGCGCGCGACAACGCCTCGGCCGCCTCGGCCCCGTTGGCCTCGCAGGCAGCCACCACTTCGTCGATGATTTCTGGTGTCAGATCGCTCATGCTAGCTCGGGAATCTGGCTCACGTGTCGGTTGGATGGCGTCACAGCTTGAATATCGGCCAAGTCAACCCGCAATCTTTGCCTATCCTAGCCTCTTGACTGGCAAAAGTGGTCTCGCTGGGTAATGGCAGCACCGATGCGTATAATCAGCTAACGCCTGGAATCCCTTCACGTACTACCGCAACGCCCCCTCAGCCGCGATGTCCATCACGCTCACCACACCGTTCGAACTGAAGCCCTACAAGTCCCTCTCCAACGAGGAACTCGCCACTCGCATTACGGCCATCAAGGCCGAGCTTGGCCCGCGGCTCCTCATCCTGGGGCACCATTACCAACAGGACGAAGTGATCGCCCTGTCGCACATGCGGGGTGATAGCTACGGCCTCAGCCAGGCTGCCGCCGATAGCAGCGAGTGCCGCGTGATCGCCTTCTGCGGCGTCCACTTCATGGCCGAAACGGCCGATATCCTCGCCAACCGGCCCGAGAAACTGGCCGAGCGTGGCGGCCAACGGGTGACGGTCATCCTGCCCGACATGGCCGCCGGCTGCTCGATGGCCGACATGGCGGCGATCCACCAGATCGAGGACGCCTGGAGCCAGCTTGGCGAGGTGCTCGACACCAGCGATATCACCCCGGTCACCTACATCAACTCGGCGGCGAGCCTCAAAGCGTTCGTCGGCCGCCATGGGGGGATCGTCTGCACCAGTTCCAATGCCCGGGCAGCCCTCGAATGGGCCTTTGCCCGGACGAGTCGTGTGATGTTCTTCCCCGACCAGCACCTCGGGCGGAACACGGCACTGGGGATGGGCATCACCAACGACCAAATGCCGGTCTACGATCCCCACGCGAGCGACCTGGGAGGCAACACCGAACAAGCCCTGCTCGACTCGAAGGTCATCCTCTGGAAGGGGCATTGTAGCGTCCATCAAATGTTCACGCCGGCCCACGTGGCGATGTTTCGCGAGCAGCACCCGGGCATCAAGATTCTGGTCCACCCCGAGTGCCCGCAAGAGGTCTTCGAACTGGCGGACGAGTACGGGTCAACCGGCAAGATTATTCAAACGGTGAAAAACGCTCCCCCAGGAAGCAAGTGGGCGATCGGCACCGAACTCCACCTGGTGAACCGGCTGAAGCAGGAACACCCGGAGCAGGAGATTCACTTCCTGTCGCCGATGGTCTGCATGTGCGCGACAATGTACCGCATCGATCTGGCACACCTTTGTTGGAGCCTGGAGAACTACGTGGCGGGGACGCCGGTCAATGTGATCGATGTCGATCCGGAGACGAGCAAGTGGAGTCTGGTGGCGCTGGAGCGGATGCTGGAGGTGAAGTAGTGCCACTGTATGGTGGACCCTTGCCGGCCCACTCTTGCCGGCTCTCCGTGGCGAATGAAGTTGGAAGTTGGGAGGATCTGTTACTCTGTACTTCTTACTGACCTCCGACCTCTGACCTCCCACCTCTTCCCTCCTGGCACCATTTTCGCGTTTT
>CAZYQQ010000037.1:25319-50610 GCA_964650265.1 uncultured Planctomycetaceae bacterium | reverse complement strand
GGGATGTTTTCGCTTTCCGTTCCGAGACTCCGCCGCGTTAGCGAGAGGAGGGGGCAGGGGGGAGGTGTCAGGGGGCAGGCGGATAATCGCTCTAACCGGCTTGGTCACCCCTAACTCCAGAGGGGAATACGGCACTCCTTGTTGCGGTAAGACAACGCGCGAGGCTGGCGACTGAGGTGAAAAGGCAACGGGAAGGGCGACACTCCGACACGCAGAAGGCTCATTCGATGGACGCTAAGTCGTGATTTGATAACGACTTGCGGCGTGGCGACGGGTCGCGCCTATAATCAGCGGCGCGGTGGGTGCAATAGGGGCGAGCAGACTTTTCTCTCGCACTCGCCCCTTGAGGATTCGCCGTGCCCCGCACCAGTTCTTCGAAGTCGCATGGAAATCGCACTGCCAATGCCCTTCCCAAGAAGGCCGCAGCGGGAAAGAAACGGCGTGCCCCGGTCGAGGATCTTCAGTTCGAACTCGTCGACGAGGAAGTCGACATCGAGCTGGTCGACAAACATGGCGACGACGAAATCGAGGACGACGATGCCCACATCGACGATCCGGTCCGGATGTACTTGATGCAAATGGGCGAAATCCCGATGCTCAATCGGACCGAGGAAGTCAGTGCCGCTCAGTCGATCGAAAGCACACGCACCCGTTTTCGTCGCACGATGCTCTGCAACGACTATGTCCTTCACGCCGCCGCCACGCTGCTCGAAAAGGTCCATCGTGGCGAGCTGCGGCTCGATCGCACTATCGAAATCTCGGTGACCAACACGACCGAGAAGAAGCGGGTCCTCAAGCGACTCGGTCCCAATCTGTTCACGATTCGCCATTTGCTATCGCTCAATCGCCAGGACTATCTCGTGGCGGTCGATCGGGGCCATCCGATGCCGGCCCGGCGGAAGGCATGGCGGCGACTGATCGCTCGTCGGGGCAAGGTCATCCGACTGGTGGAGGAACTCAATCTCCGCCTCCAACGCCTGCTACCCGTGATGGACGAACTTCACAAAATCGGCGAGCGGATGGCGGTCATCAAGCAACAGCTTGCCGAACCCAACGAGTTGCTGGGCACGCACCATGTTCATGAGCTGGAGCACGAACTCCGCTATCTCATGCGAATCACTCACGAGTCCCCCGCGACGCTCGCCCACCTGGTGAATCGCACGGTCGAGCGGCGCGCCAAATACGATGCCGCCAAGCGACGGCTATCGGCGGCCAATCTGCGGCTTGTCGTCTCGATTGCCAAACGCTACCGAAATCGCGGGCTCTCCTTCCTCGACCTCATTCAGGAGGGAAACACCGGCCTGATGCGAGCCGTCGACAAATTCGAGCATGCCCGCGGCTACAAATTCTCGACTTATGCCACTTGGTGGATTCGCCAGGCCATTACCCGGGCCATCGCCGACCAGAGTCGGACCATCCGCCTGCCGGTCCACATGATCGACACGATGAGCAAGATTCGGGCGGTCGGCATCGAGTTCTTTCAGCAACATGGGCGCGAGCCGAACGCCGAAGAGGTGGCCGAGGAGCTCGGCATGACTATCGACGACGCCCGCTGCATCCTCAAGATGACGCGCCAACCCCTTTCGCTCGACCAACCTGTGGGAGATCACGAGGACAACTACTTCGGCGAGTTTCTCGAAGAGCAGCGGGACGACGATCCCCTCTACGAAACCCACCTGGAGGCGCTCAAGCACCGCCTCAACGACGTGATGGGCGAATTGAGCTATCGCGAGCGGGAGATCATCCGCTTGCGGTATGGCCTGGCCGATGGCTACGCCTATACCCTCGAAGAGGTCGGCAAGATATTCTCCGTCACCCGCGAACGGGTGCGGCAAATCGAGTCGAAGGCGGTTCGCAAGCTCCAACAACCCTTCCGCTGCCGATCGCTGGTGGGATTCCTCGATGGCGAAGAGCCCTCGATGGAGTAATCGGCTCGGCTAGGCCCCCTGGCGGAGCGCGAACGAATCGATCTCGAGCCGCACCAGGAGGGCCGCCAGAGCGTCGAGCGATTCGACTCGTCGCAGTGGGTCTTTGGCCAAGAGCGTGTGGACGAGTCCGGTCACCGCGTGTGGCAAGTCGGGACGGAGTTTGCCGAGACAAGGTGGCTTCTGTCCGCGATGCATCGCCACCAGTTCCGCCGGGTCGTCGCTCTCGAATGGCAACCGGCCGGCGAAAAGCTCGTACAGCAACACCCCCAGGCTGTACTGATCGCTTTGATGGCTCGAGGCATAGGCACTGGTAACCACCTCCGGCGCGATGTAGCGAAGGCTTCCCACGAGCGGCCGCGACGTCCAGCAATGCGTTTCGTCGGGGGATCGACAGAAGCCAAGATCAATCAGCGTCGTATGCCCCGTGGGGGCGACGAGGACATTCTCCGGCTTCACATCGCCATGGACCATGCCGGCGCCGTCTCGAATCCCGGCCAAACCCTCGACAATCTGGCGTGCGATCCAAAGCCCCTCGGGGGTGCTGGGCCGCAACCCCTTCGAGAGCCTGTCGCGCAGGGTCGTCCCCGGCAGCAAGGGCATCGCCAAATAGAACGGGGGCTGACGGACGTTGGCCGACAGCACCGGCACGACATGGGGATGGGAGACTTTGCTTCCCACCCAGGCCTCGCGACGAAAGAGTTCGATCGCCGCCGTGTCGCGCCACCACTCCCGGCGGAGCATCTTCACCGCGTAGGTGACCGGTAGCGACTCGTCGCTATCGACGGCACGCGCCGCGTACAGCCGCGAGAACTCTGTTTCCGCAAGCACGTGGACCAATTGCCATGGCCCCGCGCGCCCCACAAGCTTGCGGCGCAATTCGCCTTCGCTCACTCGGTCCGCGGGTGAGAATGTTTGGTCGGCGCGCGTGGCGAGACTCATGGGCGGGCAATCAACAAGGCGGTGCGAAAAAGGGTCTGGGTCTAACGACTGAATCGGTCGCAATGCGCAGCGAAGTTGAGCCCCTTCGCGACCCCTGCGCCGCCGTCAGACAAGCTAGGCAAAGTCCGTCGACTTTGACGGCCCGCGGGGCGTGATAGCAGCCACGATCCGGCTAATTCCCCACATATCGGGCATAGAGCCCGCGGGCGACTCCCACCTCGTCGGTCCCCGCCACAATGGCCCGACCATCGGGAAAGAGCGTGAGTGTGTAGGGGGGAACGTCGATCCGCAGCAGATACTCGTTCTGGAAAACCTCTCCGACGCTCGCCAGTTGACCTCCTAGCTTCCTAAGGTCGAGCACCTCGGAAACGGCGGGCCGAAGCTGGACCGCGTTGCGACCGCACAGCACGGCCGATTGGCTGCCATGGCGGCCGTCGAGCCAGACAAAATCGCGCTGGCCGCAGGCGCGACACGAAGTATCTCCCCGCAGCGGGGCAAGGTCGATCTGCCGAATGCGATTGTTCCACAAATCGAAGATTGTCCAAACGCGGGAAATCGCGTCGCCGTTGCCGCTCAAGAGCTTGAGCGCCTCGGTCGCTTGAATGGCCGCCACCATCTGAATTGCCGGCGACAGAATACCCGCCGTGTCGCAGGTGGGAGTGGCCCCCGCCGGAGGGGGCTCGGGGAGCACGCAGGCCAGGCAAGGGGTCTCTCCCGGCACAATCGTGATCGATTGCCCCTCGGCCCCGATCGCCCCGCCGTAGACCCATGGCTTGTTGTGGGCGAGGGCGAAATCGTTCAGCAAGAATCGAATTTCAAAGTTGTCGCTCCCATCGACCACGACGTCGATATCACTGGCGAGCGCCTCGATATTCTTGTGCGTCACATCGGCGACCATCGCTTCGACAGTGATCTGTGAGTTGATCGCACGCAGCTTACGCTCCGCGGCAATCGCCTTGGGGAGCCCCTTGGCGACATCCTCCTCGTCGTAGAGTGTCTGCCGCTGGAGGTTGCTTAGCTCTAAGAAATCGCGATCGACCACCCGCACCATTCCCACTCCCGCACGGACAAGTGTCCCGGCGAGGGCCGAGCCGAGCGCTCCCAGGCCACACACGAGGACACGCCCCGAGGCGAGCCGCCGCTGCCCCGCCTCGCCGAGAGGGGCGAATCGCCACTGGCGCGCATAACGCTCGTCGAGTTCAGAGCATGAGTCGGAGGGGGCCATGGGCAATCGGCAGGTGCGTGGGAAGGGACCGCCATCATTGTAGCGTGGCGGTCAAACCTGGTGTCGTTAGCCGGTTTCCGCCACCCGTGCGAAAGCCTTGGCCAGCACCTCGCCCGTGATCGATTCGGCCCGCTGCACTAGCTCCTCGGGGGTTCCTTGAGCAACAACCTGCCCGCCATCGGCCGCCGCTCCCGGGCCGAGATCGATCAGCCAATCGGCCGCCTGAAGGAGCGAGACGCGATGCTCGACCATCAGCACCGAGTGCCCCACCTCGATCAGGGCATCGAAGCAATCGACCAGCCTGACAATGTCGCGGTGGTGAAGGCCGCTCGAGGGCTCATCGAGAATGAACAAAGTCCGCCCACGGCGTTTGACCGCCAGGTAGCTCGCCAGCTTGAGCCGCTGGGCTTCGCCTCCAGAAAGCGTGTTGGCCGCCTGACCGAGACAGAGGTACTCGAGCCCCACATCGAGCAGCGACTTGAGGGTCCCCTGCAACTTGGGATGGCCGCGGAAAAATCGAAAGGCGTCGTAGGCGGTCATCCCGAGCACCTCGGCAATGGTCATCCCGCGATAGGTCACGGCCAAGACTTCGGGTTTGTAGCGATTCCCTTGGCATTCGCTGCATGTCATCGTGACGTCGGCTAGAAACTGCATGTCGACCTCAATGTGCCCCGCCCCTTGGCACTTCTCGCAACGGCCCCCTTCGACATTGAAACTGAAGTGGCTCGCCGTCAGCCCTCGGGCATTGGCCTCTGGAAGCTCTGCAAAAATGCTTCGTAGCGCATCGAAGCCTTTGATGTAGGTCAGCGGGTTCGAGCGGGGGGACTTCGCGACCGGCGATTGATCCACCAACACCACCTCGTCGAGCTGCCCCGAACCGTGGAGCTCGTTGTGGGGCAGAGGGAGCGGCCGTTTCTCGGCGCCGGGATTCAAGCGGTTCCAGAGCGCCGGGTAGAGCGTGTCGGCCACTAGGGTGCTCTTCCCCGCGCCGCTCACGCCAGTCACCCCGACCAACACACCAAGCGGAAAATCGACCGTCAAGTTGCGCAGGTTGTGCCCCCGCGCCCCGACGAGAGTCAGGCGGGCTCCCTTGGGAGTGCGCCGCTCGGTGCTTCGGCCCAGCAGAGTTCGCCCGGCAAGCCAGTCGCCGGTGGGACTGCCGGCCACTTGTGCGAGCCTGTCGGGTGTCCCCTCGTAGACAATCTTCCCTCCCTGCGTTCCCGCCTGGGGGCCGAACTCGACCACATGGTCGCTCCCCCGGAGGATCGTCTCCTGATGTTCGACGACGATCACGCTGTTCCCTCGATCGCGAAGTTGACGGAGCGACTCGAGAAGCCGTGTCGCGTCGCGCGCGTGCAGCCCCGTGCTCGGCTCGTCGAGCACATAGAGCATGTCGACCAGATTGGAACCGAGCGTGGTGGTCATCGCGACCCGCCGCGACTCCCCAGAACTCAAAGTCCGCACGGATCGATCGAGCGCGAGATAGCCGACCCCCACGTCGGTGAGGTAGCGGAGCCGCGGCAGGATGTCGGCCAGCACCCGGCGGGCCACATCGGCCCCGCCTGATTCAAGTTCCAAGGTCATGAACCATGCGAGCGCCTCGCGGACCTCGAGCCCATAAATGTCGGCAAGGTGGCGACCCTCGAGTCGGATCGCCAGCGCCTCGGGGCGCAACCGGGTTCCGCCACAGGTGGGGCAGTCGCGATAAGTCCGCCAACGACTGATGAAGACCCGCAGGTGCATTTTGTACTTGCGTTTTTCGAGCCAGCGAAAAAAACCGACGAGCCCGCCAAATTGTTGTTCCCGTACCCCCTCGATCACCAATTGCCGCTCGCCGTCGGTGAGTTCGCGCCAGGGGACGTCGGTACGAAGCTTGTACTCTGGAGCAAGGGCCAGGAGTTCGTCGAGTTCGTGCCGGTACGACGGGGTGTTCCATGGGGCGATCGCCCCTTCGCGCAGGCTCTTCCCTTCGTCGGGAATTACAAGCTGCATATCGACTTCCGACACGCTCCCAAACCCTTCGCACCGCGGGCAGGCCCCGAGCGGGCTGTTAAAGTCCAAGAGCCGCGGCTCGGGAGGCGGGGCCGCAAGTTGGCAAACGTCGCAGTAATAGTCCTGGCGATATTCGCGCCGCTGCCACTCGCGGCCGTCGACCGATAGACAAGTTCCTTCCTCACTCGTTGTTGGTGCGGCAAGTTCGCTGAGCACCACCACCGGCCCATCACTTTGACTGGCCGCCGTCTCGATCGATTCCTGCAGTCGCCCCTCGGCTTCGGGGCCAGCGGTCGCCCGGTCGACAACCACTAGCACAGTGGAAATCTCTGCCAGCCGGTCGGATGTTGCCTCTTCGATCCCAATGATCCGGCCTCCTGCAACCGCGCGGACAAAACCAAGTTGCACAAGGTCGTCGCGCCATGTGGGCAATTCCTCGGCTGGCGGTACCGGCTCTTCGAATCCCACGAGCAGCCGCGTCCCTGGCGCGAGCGAAGCGAGTTGGGCCGCGGCCGATGGCCAGGAGTAACGAACGAGCTTCCGATCGCAGTCGACACAGTGGATATCTCCCACACGTGAGAGCAGCAGCCGCAAATAGTCGGCCACCTCGGTCGCCACCGCCACGGTGGTGCGATTCGAGCGACTACGTCCGCGCTCGGTGATCGCAATGGTCGGCGGGATCCCCTCGATACGGTCGGCGTCGGGTTTGTCGAGTTGCTCGAGATACTGCCGGACATAGGGAGAGAAGCTCTCGATGTAGCGTCGTTGTCCCTCGGCGTAGAGCGTGTCGATTGCCATGCTCGTCTTGCCACTCCCCGAGACCCCGCAAAAGGTGATCAGCTTGTAGCGAGGCAGATCGAGCGACACGTCGTCGAGATTGTGGGTGCGAGCTCCACGAACAACGAGTGGGAGAGGAGTCGACATGAACCAAGGCAATCGGGGAAGGGGGACGTGGCAAGGGAGCGGGGCGCGCAGACTTTCCTACAGGTACCACTGTTGGCCCCTCCCTTTCAAGCCATGCCGGGTGCGACCCCTTCTCGCCGCGCTCGGCCATCCCGTAGAATCCAACCATTTCCTCACTTACTGGCCCTCCCTTTCCCATGCCCGACGAACGCGAAGTCCAAGCCGAACTGGCCCGCTTGCGCGAGGAAATCCGCGAGCATGACCGCCTCTACTATGTTCTCGCCCAGCCACGGATCAGCGACCGCGAGTACGACCGGCTCTTCGATCGACTCCGCCAGCTTGAGGCGGCTCACCCCCACCTGATCACCACCGACAGCCCGACCCAACGGGTCGCCGGCGAGCCGATCGAGGGCTTTCTCACGCTTCCCCACCGGCAGCGGATGTACTCGATCGACAATTGCTACGACCGTGGCGAATTACATCATTGGGCCGCGCGCTGCCTGAAGACGCTTGGGCTCCCCGAGGGGGGCTCGATGCCGATCGACGGGGGCTACCTTGTCGAACCCAAAGTCGATGGCGTGGCCATCAGCTTGCGATACGAGAATGGTGAACTCGTGCTCGGCCTCACACGTGGCGATGGGACACGCGGCGACGACATCACCCACAATGTCCGCACCATCCGCGCGATTCCGCTCCGGCTCACCCCGACGACCGACGTCGTGGTGCCCGAGGTGCTCGAAGTGCGGGGCGAAGTTTATCTCCCCTACGCGGAGTTCCTCGCCTGGAACGACGACCTCCAGCAGCAAGGGCAGCAGCTCCTGGCAAATCCACGGAACGCCACGGCGGGGCTCCTCAAGCGGCTCGATCCCCAGGCCGTGGCTCAGCGAAAGCTCGAGTTCATCGCCCATGGCCGCGGCGAGGTCGTTGGCTGGGAGGTCGCCACCCAGTACGATTTCCTCGCTCAGGTAGGGCAACTGGGGGTTCCCTCGAATCCGTTGATCCGAGTCGTCCCCACGATGGCCGAGGTCGAAGAGATTCTCGCCGAGTTCGAATCGGCCCGGGCTAGCCTTCCCTATGGAGTCGACGGCCTGGTCATCAAAGTCAATCGCTTCGATCTTCAGGCCGAGCTCGGATACACCAGCCGCTTCCCTCGTTGGTGCATTGCCTACAAGTACGCCGCCGAGCAAGCCGTCACCACACTTCGCGACATCCAGTGGCAGGTGGGGAAGACCGGCAAACTCACCCCCCGGGCGTATCTCGACCCGGTGCTGGTCGCTGGGACCACGGTGCAGCATGCGACACTGCACAATCTGGGCGAAATCCGCCGCAAGGACCTCCGGCTAGGGGACACCGTGGTCATCGAGAAAGCGGGAGAAATCATTCCCCAAGTCATCCGTGCCGTCGACGATCTCCGTCCCCCCGATGCCGTGGTCCCGCAGCCTCCCGAGAAATGCCCCGAGTGCGGCGGCGATGTCGAGGCGGAGGCGGACGCGAGCGGCAAGGAGACGGCCCGCTTTTGCATGAATCCCGAATGCCCCGAGCAGTTCCGGCAGCGACTACAGCACTTCGCCGGCCGCGGGCAACTCGACATCGAGGGGCTTGGCGAAAAGGTGATCGAACAGCTTACCGCCGCGGGGCTGGTCAAGACGCTCGGCGACGTCTTCGCGCTCCACAAGCGCCGCGACGAGCTACTCGCACTCGAACGAATGGGGAAGAAGAAAGCCGACAACCTGCTCGCCGCCATCGAAGCAGCCAAGTCGCAAGGCCTTGCCCGCGTGCTCGCCGGCCTGGGGATCCGTCATGTCGGGAACACCGTGTCGCGCATCTTGGCCGAGCACTACCGTTCGATCGACCGCATGAGTGAAGCCTCGCAAGAAGAGCTCGAAACGTTCCAGGTCAATGGCCGCGAATCGGGCATCGGCCCGGAGATCGCCAGGTCGCTCTCCACCTTTCTCGGCAGCGACACCGGCCGAGTGGTAGTCGAAGAACTTCGCGCGGCGGGGCTCACGCTCGAGATGCCAGTAGAGGAGGCATCGGGGGCGGCCAGCACGAGCCTTGCCGGCAAGACGCTCGTCGTGACCGGTACACTCGTCCGATTCAGCCGCCAGGAGATCGAAGAGCTGATCGTCCAGCACGGCGGCAAAGCCGCCAGCAGCGTCTCGAAGTCGACCGACTATCTCGTCGCTGGCGAAAAGGCCGGGAGCAAACTGGCCAAAGCCGAAGAACTCGGCGTGCCGGTCATCAGCGAAGAGGAATTTCTCGCCTTGATCGAACCGGCCGAGGCGTAGCAATCTCTGGAAGAGGCACAAAAAAAGGCACCACACTCGATCGGAGTGTGGTGCCTTCGATGTTTTAAAGGCCGGAGCGGGCAACTATCGCTGAGCCGTCTGCACGCTCTTTTCGAACTCGAGCGCCGAGACCTGACGATTCACGAACGACAGGTCTTCCGCACTCAGCCGATTCAAGGCGACGGTCGTGGTGCGGCCAGTCGACTTCATCAGCCGTACCTTCCCATCAACCAGGCCAATCAGCCGGGCGTCGACGCTGAAGTTGCCCGTGTTGTCGGTCCACTTCCGCAGGGCGAGGCTTTGGAGTCCTCCAGGGATCTTGAGGGCCCCGAACAGATCACCGTCGTCATCGTCGGCCGCTTCTTCGTCGGCGGGAGCCTCCTCCATGGGACCGAAGAGATCGTCAGTCGCGTCCGGAATGACCGTTTCGGGTTCGGCCGCCGGATCCGGGGTGGCACCACCAAACAGGTCGTCCTCTGAGTCGGCGGGCATGGTCTCGTCGTCGGCAGGCTCGTCTGCCGCCGGTGCTCCGCCAAAAATATCGTCCGCGGGATCGTCGGTGGCAGGCTCTGGCTCGCCAAACAAGGGCTCATCGGACGGGGCGGGCTCCATGGGCTCACCACCAAACAGATCGTCGCCGGGCTGCTCCGTCGCTGGGGCTGGTTCCTCGGTCGCAGGGGCCGGGTCGTCAAACAATCCCCCTTCTTCGGTGGCAGGAGCCGGGGTATCAAACAATCCCCCTTCTTCCGTGGCGGGTGCAGGCTCGTCGAACAATCCCCCTCCCGCTGGAGCTGGCTCTTCAGTTGCCGGGGCTGGCTCGTCGAAGAGGCCCCCTTCCTCGGCGGCTGGTGCAGGTTGCTCTGTCGCTGGTGCGGGCTCGTCAAACAAGCCCCCTTCCTCGGTCGCGGGGGTGGGCTCGTCGGCGGCAGGGGCTGGCTCATCGAACAGGCCCCCCTCTTCGATTGCCGGAGGTGTCGGATCGCTGTCGAATGGCAGGGCCTCTTCGGTCGCGGGTGCCGGCTCGTCGACCAGCGGTTCCTCCTCCATCGGCTCCTCCTCCATCGGCTCCTCGTCGAAGGCAGGTGTTTCGTCCAAGGGGGCGGGGGCGACTGGGGCAGGGGGAATATCCTCGGGGTCTGGAACCGAGTCGATGGGGGCTATAGGATCCTGATCGAGCGCCGGGGCTGGCTCATCCGCAATTGGCGGGGCCGCTTCGGTCGGCTTTTGAACGGTCGATTGCTCCCCGTGCCGCGGGGAGGCCGATTCGGTCACGACCGTTTCCCCACCACAGCCGCACCCGTGGTCGATCACCACGCCGCGGATATAGGACCCGCCGTAGTAGGTACTCCCCCCATAACAAGGATCGTGACTTGGCCCACAACGGTGGCTACTGGGGGTGCAGGGGCTGCCCCCATAACTGCCGTAATAACTAGGCCGGCAACCACGGTCGCCACCACGCATCCAATTGCAGGCCGTAGCCGGATTGAGCGCCATCGAGGCGACCATTAAGACAACTAACGCAAACCGAACAAGACGGCGCATAACGAGATTCTCCACGAATTCGGGTTACCAGCGCGAACAGGCTCACCTGAGCCCCTGATCCAGGGGGTGGGAGCTAGCAAATCTCATGCTAATCGCCCCACGTGGCGAAAGCAACGACTTCTGGACGCTTGGGAAAAGGGGGCCTGATCCCGATCCTTGCCTTTCGCCTGTGTGGCGAAAAAACCACGGTCAGCGAAAGGTGATGCTCGAGTCCAACCCGCAATCGTGTGTTTAGCGGGGAGCCGCCAAGGGCCCAAGGATTCAGTATTGCTCGGAAATGGGGGCCAAGGTTGGCTCGAAACCTTCGGCCTGATCCTCTTCGGCTGCTGCCTCCTCTGCAACAGCTTCCGGCTGAAGCCCAGGGAACGGCACCTGGTAGCGCCGAATGAGCACCTCTCGGAGGCGGCCTCCCTTTTGAAATAACAACAGCGCTTCGTTGTCGTGTTGCTTGCGGGCCTGGTCGAGCACTCGGTCCTGGTGAACGCTTTTTTCCAAGTCATGCTGCCCCTGCCACACCTTCATCGCTTCACCGTAGAGGTCGGCCCCCTGTTCGTACCACCCCACCAGTTGCTTGGCGAATTGCAGGGCTTGCGGATCGACGACGTCGACCATGGCCGCCTCGACAGCTTTCGCCCCGTATTGATTGGCGCGCTGGCGAATCTCGAGCACTTTCCACACGTTCTCTTCACTCGCCGCCGTCTGGGCCGATGCCTGGATGCGTTCGACTTCCAGGCGGATTTCTCCCAGCCGCGACCAGAATTCGAGCGTCTGTTGCCGGCGCTCGGCCAGGCCACCTATATCGGTGCCCAGGTCATCCGCCAGTTCTCCGTTGGCCGCTTGCTCCTGATTTTGCTGCTGGAGATCGAACAGATCGTGGCGAATCGCTTCGAGTTCGTCGTTGAGTTGGCGCGTGAGTTCCTCGCTCGCCACCGGCTCGAGACCGACTGGGGGTCGGGGACGGATCGGCTCGGGAAGCTGCTCGAGGACTGCCGTTTCGTCGAGAGTTGTGTAGGCAATCGAATGGAGGTTGAGCCCCAAATACTGGGCGCCGAGCCATAGCCCGGCGACGACGGCCACAAGGCAACCAACCACTTCCAGCAGCGACAGGCCGCTGCGACGACGGACCAGAGCAAAACGATGCGAACCGAGGGGCGCGAACATGGCACATGACTCCTGCGACTGCACGGGGGGCAGTAGGGATGGAAAACGGAATCCAACGCAAAAGTCTACGGCGCCCAACGGGGGAGTCAGGTGCAACACGCGCATTTGACGCGCATTGCCACTCTACGGAAACATGGAGATCGGCCGATTGTAGCGGTCGTGAGGGCCGCTCCAAGAATTAAGAGGCGGTCGTGAGGGCCGCTCCAAGATTTAGGTGGCGGTCGCCGCGGCGCGGCGTGTCACCCGGCGGCGGTCGGTTTCCTTGAGCACGATCTTCCGCAGCCGCACCGTCTTGGGGGTCACCTCCACCAACTCGTCGGCGGCGATGTACTCCAGGCAGGCCTCGAGCGACATCTCGCGGACCGGGCGGACTTGGGAGTTGTCGTCCTTGCCCGAGGCACGCATGTTGGTGAGTTTTTTGCCACGGACGCAGTTGACCACCAAGTCTCCCGCCTTGCAGTTCTCCCCCACCACCTGCCCCTCGTAGACCTCGTCACCAGGGCGGACGAAGAACGAGCCCCGGTCGTACAAGGCATCGAGGGCATAAGCCGTCACCTGCCCCGGTTCGTTGGCAATGAGGACTCCCATCGTCCGATCTGCCACAACCCCTCGCAACGGTTCGTAGCCCAGCAGCGTGTGATGGATCACGGCGTTCCCTTGAGTCGCCGTGAGCATGCGTGCGCGCAAGCCGATCATCGCTCGTGCGGGGATCGAGAACTCGAGGTGAATGAAGCCGCTGGTGCCCGTCTTGTACCCCATTTTGAGGAGTTCCGCGCGGCGATCCCCCACCAGGGCCATCACGTTGCTCTGGAACTCCTCGGGCACATCGACCACCAAGAGCTCGATCGGCTCCTGCTTCACCCCATCGTGGGTCTGAAAGACCACCTGCGGCTTCCCTACGCAAAGTTCGAAACCCTCGCGGCGCATGTTTTCGATCAGAATCCCCAGATGCATCAACCCACGCCCCGACACGCGGAACTGCTCCATCGATTCCCCCTGTTCCACCCGGAGCGCCACGTTGGAGCGAAGCTCCCGCTCCAGCCGATCGCCGATTTGGCGGCTGGTGAGGTACTTGCCGTCCCGCCCTGAAAAAGGGCCATCGTTGACCCTGAAGGTCATGTGAAGTGTCGGCTCGTCGACATCGGTGGCGGGAAGTGCCAGCGGACGAGCGGCGTCGGCGATCGTGTCGCCAATGTTGATCGGATCGAGCCCCACCACGGCGCAAATGTCGCCCGCCGCGACACGTTTGGTTTCCCGCCGCTCGAGTCCCTCGAAAGCGAGCAACTGCAAGATCTGCTGTTGGGTTACGGTCCCTTGGCGGTCGATCACGGCGACGCGCTGCCGATTTTCGAGTGCCCCACCAAAAATCCGCCCGATGGCGATCCGGCCTACGTAGTCGGAGTAGTCGACGGTCGTCACCAGGAGTTGCGTCGGAGCTGTCACATCGGCATACCGTGGTGGCGGGACCCACTCGACGATTGCCTCGAACAGTGAGTGCATCGTGGTTTCCCGCCTGGCCAGGTCCCTGGTCGACCAACCTTGCTTGGCCGACGTGTAGACCACCTGGAAATCGAGCGCCTCGTCGTCGGCCCCCAAATCGGCCAGCAGGTCGAATACTTCGGTCACCACTTCGTCGGGGCGGGCGTCGGGCCGGTCGGCCTTGTTGACCACCACCAGGGGACGCAACCCGCACGCCAGCGCCTTTTGCAGCACGAACCGGGTTTGCGGCATCGGCCCCTCGAAGGCATCGACCACCAGCAGGGCCCCGTCGGCCATGGTGAGCACCCGCTCGACCTCGCCGCCAAAAT
This sequence comes from uncultured Planctomycetaceae bacterium, assembly GCA_964650265.1. Lineage (GTDB taxonomy): Bacteria > Planctomycetota > Planctomycetia > Pirellulales > Lacipirellulaceae > CAZYQQ01. The sequence continues at coordinate 36,824 of CAZYQQ010000037.1, read as the reverse complement.
CGGCGTGGCCGGGCGTGTCGATCAAATTGATGCGGTAAGTGCTATCATCCTCGGCGCGGTAGGTCACCGCGCAGTTTTTGGCGAGAATCGTGATCCCCCGCTCGCGTTCCAGGTCGTTGGAGTCGAGCACCAGGCCATGTTGCCCCCCAGCCCGCTTGTCGAGTTCCTCGGCGCGGTACATCCCCGACTGGTACATGAGGCAATCGACGAGAGTCGTCTTGCCGTGGTCGACGTGGGCAATGATGGCAACGTTACGTAGCAGGGAGGTTTCGGTATTCATGGGAGGGGCACTAGGCCCGATGGGGGGCAGGGAGAGAGGGGAGGGAATGTTGTACATGCCCCAGAGTGGAATTGTATAGGCCAGCCGCAACATAAGCGCCCTAATACTCCGCCCCAAGTGAAAATCGACCGGAGAAGTAAAACTTTGCCATGCCAGCAACCGACGCTATGTGTTGGGGTACCTTAACACTTGGGCAATCTAGTTGTTGGAAATCGAGCCTTTGCCTATAATTTCATTAAGATGCCGGAAACACGCAGGTTGGGAGGGGTGCGGCCAGCCAAATTTCCGCTTGCCCGCCTGAGACGACGATCCCCCTGCCGTCGCTGCGTTGCTCTCCGCGCATGACCCCGATCCCCTCATCAAGCCCATAGATATAAGACGGTGCCTAACGAGTTTGTCGGTGAGAACGAACAAGGCCGCTCTCCGCTGGCGGTAGCCGACGGGGTTCCTCAGATCCTCTGTCTGGGGGGGAGTAGTAAGCACCTCGACGCCATCCGCGAACAGTTTAGCGATTCGATCAGGATCGTCAGTGTCGCCTCTCCCTTGCGGGCGATGGCCGAACTCAGCCGGGGGGGGTATATCGGTGTCTACGCCGACGCCGAACACTTCACCGCCGCCTTCGAGGCGGGTCGCATCCTCCAGAACCAACGTGTCCTGGCGGGAATGCCCGACGCCGTGCTGCTGATGAATCCCGACAACACCCTCCTTTGGGGAAACGGTCGGCTGGCTGAGTGGAGCGGTCGCGACGACGTGGTGGGGGCCAATTTTTACGACCTGCTCGACGACCCCGAAATCCTCGGTCCCAAGTTCTGTCCCTTCCGCACAGCCCTCACGCTTGGTCGCCCCAGCGCTTCGACCCTCCGCTGTCGCGACAATCAGGTCTTCCGAGTCCACGCGGCCCCCCTCTTCGACAATGGCGCTCCCAGCCATCTGGTCGTCACGATTCGCGACATCACCAGCGAATACCAAGAACAACAAAAACTCGCCAACATTCACCAGGCGGGTATCGAGCTGGCCGACCTCACCCCCGACGAGGTCGCCGAAATGGATTTTCGCGATCGGATCGAACTGCTCAAGGACAACATCCTCCGCTGCACTCAGGATGTTTTGCAATTCGATGTCGTCGAAATCCGCATGCTCGACCAACATACGGGAATGCTCGAGCCGCTCCTCGCCGTGGGGATGAAGCCCGAGGCCGAGGCTCGGAAGCTTCGCGCGGCAGTCGAAGGAAACGGCGTCACGGGGTTTGTCGCCGCCACGGGGCGCAGCTACCTGTGCGAGGACACGAGCCGCGACACCCTGTTTCTCGAAGGCTGTCACGGGGCTCGTAGTTCGCTCACCGTGCCGCTGATGCTGCACGACGAGGTGATCGGCACCTTCAACGTCGAGAGCCCCGAGCCCAACGCCTTTACCGAAAGCGACCGCAAGTTCCTCGAGATTTTCAGCCGCGACGTTGCCGTGGCCCTCAATACGCTCGAGCTGCTCGCCGCCGAGAAGGCCACCACCGCCGCCGCCAGTATCGAGGCCATCCATAGCGCCGTCGCCCTGCCGATCGACGAGATTCTGAATGACGCCGTGAATATCATGGAGCGCTACATTGGCCACGAACCCGAAGTGGTCGAGCGACTGCACGACATCTTGCAGAACGCCCGCGATATCAAGCAGGTGATCCACAAGGTGGGGCAATCCATGGCCCCCACGGAAGCCCGCCCGCAGGGACTTCGCAACGAGCCCCGCCCTCAACTCGTAGGCAAGCGGATCCTGGTGGTCGACGAGGACGAAGCGGTCCGCAGTGCGGCTCATGGCCTGCTCGAACGCTATCACTGCGTCATCGAGACGGCCCAGGATGGCAATCAGGCCATCTATATGTGCCGCAACCTCGCCGCCGCACAACGCTACGATGCCATCATTGCCGACATCCGCCTCCCCGACATGTCGGGCCACCAACTCATGGTCAAGCTCGGTGAAGTCATGGGCAAGGTGCCGATGATCCTGATGACCGGTTTCGGCTACGATCCCGGGCACTCGATCGTCAAAGCCCGGCAAGCAGGCCTCAAGCATGTCCTCTACAAGCCGTTCCGTCTCGACCAATTGCTCGAAGCGGTCGAACAAACGGTAGCTCCCGCCGAAACTTGATCACACCTCTCGCCTCTCGCCACCTGTGGGGCGACCCCGCCAGCCACCGCACGACGCTCGCATGGCCTCCCTTCTCGGCATCCTGCTAGTCCTCCTTGCCTGGCTGGGCCACGTCGTCCTGTGGGTGGCCATCGTCAACCGGCTGCACGCTTACGCCCTCCCTCGCAAGCTGATCGATCTGGCGACGTTCGCCAGCGGTCTCCTGCTGATCGGCCTCTGCTGGCCTCTCCTTCTGGTGACGGCAGACCATGTCGGTATCCCATGGTTGTCTGGCGCGGGATTCCAGGCCGGGCCTCTGTCGCAGGCATATGCTTGGAGTTGCGGGCTGGTCGCCATGCTCTCGGTGGCCATACGTGTCTATCTCGCGGTTCACAAGGAGGGGAGCGGCGTCGTCCGCGGCCGCCGCTCGACCCCCATCACAATGCCCCACAACCCGAAGCAGCTCCTATCGCCAGGTTACGCGCGACTCGTCGGGTCCCTTCCGGGCAACCAGTCCCTCCGCCCGGTGCTGATCGAACTCGAACTGGCCATTCCGCGACTCCCCCCGCGCTTCGCGGGGCTGCGGATCGCCCATCTCTCCGACCTCCACCTCTCGGGGCGGATCGGTCGCGAATACCTCGACACCCTCGTCGACCAAACAAACCGACTTGCCCCGGACATGGTGGTCGTCACGGGGGACATCGTCGAGCATACCCCCTGCCTCGAGTGGGTCCCCACCTCGCTCGGCCGGATCACTTCCCCTGTCAGGCTCTTCGTCTTGGGTAACCACGACCGCAAGGTCGGGGCCGACAACGTCCGCCGGGTGATGGCGGCCGCCGGCTTTCGCGATCTTGGCAGCCGAAGCGAGCAAATCGAGCTTCCCCACGGCCGTTGCTGGGTGGCGGGGAACGAGACCCCCTGGTTCGGCGAGGCCCCCACTCTCCCCTGGAACCAAGACGAGCCCCTCGACGACTCGCTCCTGCGCCTCGCCCTGGTCCACACCCCCGATCTCATCGGCTGGTGTGCCGCCCGACGGTTCCACCTGGCCCTCGCCGGGCACAATCATGGTGGCCAGGTCCGGCTGCCGTTCCTGGGGGCGATCGTCGCTCCTAGTCGCTACGGCACCAGGTACGCCTCGGGCACCTTTCGCCGTGGCGACACGGTGCTCCACGTCAGCCAGGGGACCAGTTCACTGGCTCCCCTGCGGTACAACTGCCCCCCGGAACTCGGGCTGCTCACGCTCGTAGGGGAGTGACACCGAAATGCGCCGGCAACAACAGACCCGGCACTAAAAAAGCCGCGGGAGGCACAAACCACCCGCGGCTCTTGGTGTGGAACAAATCAATTGTCTTTCACTTCTTCTTCAAGTCCTCGAACTTGCCTCCAGGCATTTCGAACTGCTTGATGAGCTCGGCGAAAGTCTTGCTATCGGACTCATCAGGTTTCGACTTCTTGGCTCCCACATCCTTCAAAGCCTGATTGATTTTGTCGAAATCCTTTTGATCCTGCTTGCCGATCAAACCGACGAAGTGCTCTCCATAGGCGTTGCACTCCTTCTTGGTCTTTCCTTTATGGCAAACCAGGCAGCGGTCCTTGCCGTGGGCGAGTTTGGAGTATTCCTTGGCCTGCTCGCTAGTGTCGGTCTCATCGACGTACATTTCGACCCACTTGTCGTGGAACGACTTGTAACCATAGGCCGACGGCGCCATGCCGATGCCAATCGATGCGGCCAACACCATAGCGAGTCCCTTGCACATACCGATCTCCACGCCAGCGGCCACCGACTCGCAAACCGAGCCGCTATTCGGCCGGTTCCTTCTGAATCTCGGCAAGGTCACCCCCGGGGAGCTTGAACTCCTTGATAAGCTCCGCGTAGGTCTTGCTACTGGAATCATCGGGCTTCGACTTCTTGGCGGCCACATCCTTGAGCACCTGCTTGATCTTGTCGACGTCCTTCTTATGCGTCTTATCAATCACGCCGACGAAATGGTCGCCATACGGGTTGTGATGCTTCTTCGTTTTGCCTTGGTGGCAAACCAGGCAACGGGTCTTGGGATCGGTCACCAGGTCGGAGTATTCGGTCGCTTCCTTCGACGTATCGGTGTCGTCGACATACATCTCGACCCACTGGTCATAGAACTCTTTGAACGCAAAAGCCGATGGGGCGGTGACCCCATAAGCCAACGAAGCAGCGACAGCAATCATGAGACACTTACGCATGTTCTACCCTCGATTGGAAACGAATAACTGGCCTGTTGGGAAGTACGTGGGTGGGCCGGTCGTAAGGTGGGTGGACTAAGTGGGGATGACAGGAATCGAACCTGCACTCCCGAAGGAACTGGAACCTAAATCCAGCGCGTCTGCCAATTCCGCCACATCCCCAAAGTCCATCAGGTGGGAGTCGCCAACCCTTGTCGGCCGACACGCACTATCCTAGAAGCGCCTGTGGCCGAAGGCAATTGACTTGCCCGGAATGGGGGCGCCCAGATGGGCCGGGAAGGGGGGTTAAACGACCCCCTTCTTCCCATCCTTGCCAGGGACCGCCACCGGATAAGCCCCATTCTCGTTGGGGAGGACCGGGGGCTCCGCATCGAAGGCATAGTGCTTGGGGGAGAGATCGACCTCCGAGGCCATCGCCTCGTCCCAGGTGATTTCCTGGCCCGAATAGGTCGCCATCCGGCCCAGAATCGACGTCATCGTGCTGGTCGCCCCAAATTCGGCCTCGTTGTAGGGAGTTCCATTGCGGATGCTCGCAAACAGGTCGTCGTGCTCCTTCTGGTATCCAGCCGGTGTGGGACCACGGAATCGCCACAGTGTCTCACCCGCATGATCGAACAGCCGCGAGCCAGCCACGTGCGACCATCCCTTGGTCCCGTGGGCATACTCGGTCACCAGGTCCCACGTCCCGGGCTGATGACGGCACATGCTCAGCATCGTCGTCCCGTCGGGATAGGTGTACTCGACTGCGTGGTGGTCGTAGATCTGACCATGGTCGATTCCCTTGCGAACCTCGCGCCCCCCCATCCCGCGGGCCTTGGCCGGGACCATGTTCTTCACCCAGTTTGAGACGTCGAGATTGTGGATGTGTTGCTCGACGATGTGGTCGCCGCAGAGCCAGTTGAAGTAGTACCAGTTGCGCATCTGATACTCCATCTCCGTCTGCTTCGGCTGACGCGGATTGACCCACACGCCGGGGTTGTTCCAGTAGACCCGGGTGAGAATGATATCGCCAATCTCCCCGTCGTGAATCCGGTTGATCGTGTCGATGTAATGCTGCTCATGCCGCCGCTGCAGGCCGACGCCGACGCCGAGTTCTTTCTGCTTGGCCACCTTGGCCGCTTCGAGCACGCGGCGAATGCCCGGTCCGTCGACGGCGACCGGTTTTTCCATGAAAACATGCTTCCCGGCGTTCACGGCCGCCTCGAAGTGAATCGGGCGAAATCCCGGCGGAGTGGCGAGAATCACGAGATCGCAGTCGGTCTCGAGCACCTGCTTGTAGGCATCGAAGCCGACGAATTTGCGTTCCTCGGGGACGTCGATTCTGTCACCCAGCCGCTGCCATTCGCGGCGATTGATGGCGCTATCAATCCGGTCGCGAAAGGCGTCGGCAATCGCCACTAGTTTGACTTTCCCCTCGGTCGACAGCGCCTGCTCGGCCGCCTGGCTTCCCCGCCCGCCGCAACCGATCAGGCCGACCTTGATCTCGTCGTCGCCAAACGGATGAGCCGCGTTGACGATCGAAGCCGATGTGGCCGCGAGCGAAAGCCCAGCCACACCCAGCGACGACTTGGCGAGGAACGCGCGGCGAGTGCTGTCCTGGCGATCGGAACGAACGGAAGATTGGGGTTGGGATTCCATGCTCGCGATTCCTATTTGGGGCGGGATGTGTAAGTCGGTGCCAAGTGTGTGAAACGACCGCGAAGGCCGCCAAGGGCTCACTCCATTTGAAGGCAAGTGGCCCAATTTTACCCAAGTTGGTGGGCTAACGCAAACTTTGCCTCCGGACGTATTGCGGAAAAGTGCATGCCGCATTAGAGATAGACCCGCCGGTTATAGACATACCACTCAAATAGCAGCAGCCCCACCGCCGCCAGCAGCACCGGACGCCAGTAGTTCTTCCGTGCCCGGGTTGTCGACTTCCCTTCGACCGTGACATGGCCGATTTGGAGCGTGGCGGCTGGCTCGATGTTGTCGTTGGGGTCGTCGTCGGGGTGGACCTTCAGGCGGATGTCGCTCTCTTGGGGATCGAACAGGTTGATGGCGAAACGGCCGATGATTTCATCGCCGTCGCGGACGTCGTAGTGCCCCGGCTGTTCGGTTTGGTAAAAGAGATACGACCCCTGCTCGTTACGGGAGACCTTGGTTCGCTCCCCATCTGGTCCGAGGAATTCGAGCTGCTTGGCGAGTGTGCGGCCGCGAAACTCCACCGGCTGCCCAGGTAACTGAATCCGTGTCACCCCTTGATCGTCGTCGGCGACAAAGTACTCGAGCGTGTTGAGGATGAACGTCGGGAAACTGAGCCGCCGATACCAGTTGGTGTTGATCAGTTGGCTCTCCCCCTTGGTCACCAGCAGTTCGAAACCGAGCACCGCATCCTCGAACCCTTCACGCGGTGCGATGCTGACGATTGGTCCTGCGGTCGACTCGACCAGCACGCGGCCCCCGGCAGGGGGAGGAACGATGCGACTCGTTTCGATGTAGAGATTCCCCAACTCGACATGGGCCAGCAGCGGATGCTCACGGTCCCAGTCGATCACCTGCGGCGCCTGCACAACAACTGGCGCGGCGGGGGCTGGTCCTTCGTTTGGGGTGGCCGGTGTTGCGGTCGGTTCCCCGGTTGCACCCTCTGCGGCTGCTTCTGTTTCGCCTTCGGCTGAAGCCGCCTGTTTAGGTTGCCAGCGGTCGATTGGCGGGAGTTGCCCAATGAACAGCGTGTTGGCCCGCGGCATCTGTGCGGGCTGGCCTCCCACGGCCACGGGGGCACACTGGTCAAAGATGACGAGGTCATAGGCACCGCTGTCGGCCAGATTGAGGTACTCTTGGCTTGCCAGGTAAGCCGGTTCCACCACTTCAATCACCCCCAGCCGCTTAAGCCGTTCGGTCGCGAGCGCGGTCGTCAGGACCTTGTTGCCGGGGGTCACCAAGAGGACTCGGCCTGAGGAGGTGTCGTTGATGGCGGCGTAGGCCACGTTGTCGATCGCCAGCGCATCGTCCGCGGCACGGACCGACTCGGCCGACAATCGCGCGGTCAGTTTGCCGGCGGTCGCCCCGGCCAGGGAGAACGTCGCCCCGCGGGTGTCTTCTGGGGGAATGGTGATCTCTTGAGCGTCGAGAAACCGCTCGTCGAGCAGCAGTTCGACGGCGATCTTCCGCTCGACGGACGAAAAGTTGCTCACCTGGACAAACGCCTGCCGCGCGTCGGGACGCGACTCGTGCCGGCGGGTGCTGAACGCGCTGATCGCCAGATTCGTCGACTCGGTCGACCCCAAGGGGATGAACGTCGGGTTCAGGTTCCCTAGCGAGAAATCCTTCACGTCGTCGAACCGCCCGTCGCTGAAGATGTAGAGGCTGTAGTCGGGATCTCCCCCCGACTCCGTGGCGAGATCGTCGGTAGTGCTCGCGTCCTCCTCTTTCACCTTGGCGGGATTCGCGAGCCCGGCGGCCAGTTCGAGCGCCTCGCGAAGGTTGGTCGTGCGCGAGGTGAGGGCGATCTTGTCGAGCGCCTGACGCAGATCGCCCGGGCTGCTGGAGAACTCCTGGACGACGTGGGCCTGGTCGTTGAAGCTGACGATCATCCCCGAGACCGGTTTCTTGATCTGCGAGACGAGCCCCTCGATGTGCCGCTTTGCCTCGGCCAGGCGATGCTCGGCCTCGACGGCATCGGTGGTCCCCATGCTGGCGCTATTGTCCACCAGCAGCACGACTCGCTCCCCTTCGAGCTCTTCCCCTTGCCAGCCTGGTTGGAGCAAGGCCAGCATCACCAGCGCGAGCAGTAGCAACTGCAAGAACAACAAGAGGCTCTTCCGCAGCCGCTGCCAAAGGCTGTTGACGTGCAAATCCTCGATCGACTTTTGCCACAAATAGGTGCTGGGGACTTCGAGCGGCTGGCGACGGAGCTTGAGAAAGTAGAGGGCCAGGATCACCAGCGGCAACAAGGCCAAGGGAATCCACAAGAAGGTGGGATCGAGCGCGTTGCGGAACAGGGAGGTCATGTTGTTAGCTTACCGCACCAGTCCGCGACGGCGTAAGTAGTTGCTCATCAGGTCCTTCACAGGAAGCTGATTGTGGGCCAGCAGGTAATTCATCCCCCGACGGTTGCAGAACTCCTGGGCCCCGCGGGTGAACTGGTCGAGTGTCTTCTTGTAGCGGGCCAAGAGCGGGGCACTGACCGTGATTTCGGCGATGTCGGCATCCTCGCAGTCGACCAGCCGCAGATCCCCCTTCACGTCGGGGTCGATCTCTTCCTGCGACAACACGTGGATCACGTAGACATCAATCCGCTGCGCCATCAAATAGCGCAGCGCCGGTTCGTACCCCTCCTTGTCCATCAGGTCGCTGATGAGGACCACGATCCCCTTGCCATGATTCCGCAAGCAAAACCGCTTGACCCCCTCGGACAGCGAGGCGGTCTGGTTCGCCTCGATTCCCGCCAGATAGTCGACCATCCGCCACATGCTCTTGCGACCGCGCAGCACGGGGCTTCGCTCGTGGACCTTCTGGCCCAAGGTTTCGATCACCACGCGATCGGAGCGGATGAGGCCGATGAACCCCAGTGCCGCGGCAAGCTGCTTGGCGTAATCGAGCTTCGTCGGGTTGCCAAACCCCATGCTGGGGCTGGCGTCGATGAGGGTGTAGAAGTGGAGGTCTTCCTCCTCGAGAAACAGCTTGACGATCAGCTTGTCGAGCCGGGCGTAGAGATTCCAGTCGAGCGACCGCAGGTCGTCCCCCGCCACGTAGTTGCGATAGTCGGCGAACTCGACACTCTGCCCCTTCCGCTTGCTCCGCCGCTCCCCCTTCATTCGTCCGCGAAAAATCTTGCGTGTCACCAGCTCGAGCCGCTCGAGTTGGGCCATCAGATCAGGGGGGAGAATCGACTGGAGTTGTTCGGCCTGGGACATAGGGGGGGCGGTAGGCTTGTTAGTTGCCAGAGGGAATCATTTCGACGGCCAGCACAATCAGCGTGAGCAATCCCATCAAGACCACCGTCCAGGCAATCAGCCCCCACTGCATTACCAGCGGAGCGTACTCTTCCCCCGCCCGGTCGTACCTGTCACGGTCCGTCTCCACGGGGGAATCGTAGGGGTTGTCTTGGGAGTCGTCCACTTTAGAGCCACCCCTTTTTTTCCACCCGGTAGAGGCGGTGAAATTCCTCTGGACTCTTCGTCAAGTAGATCACCCCTTCGATGATGGCCAAGGGCCAGATAACGACTGAGCCGAGGCATGTAAAGGTGAGCAAGAGCATGATGATACCGGCGCTGGTCGCACCATAAAAAAACTTGTGGACCCCCAAATACCCCAGTAAGATGGCCAGCGCCGCAGCGATAAACCGGTCCGATTCGTCATACCGAACCCCACCTCGGGTATCGATCGAGGGCTCGTAGGGATTCACGGGTGGGGGAACCTTGCGGGTTTGAGGCCAATTGAGCCCCAGTTGAGTGAGTGCCGAGGCCGGCTCCCAGTCGCTCATTCCCTCGCTCCACAAGCGGTCGGTGGGGGTCAAGCGCCCGTCGTCCACCAGCCCCTGGAGTTCCGAAGCGCGGAAGGGGCCATACTGCTCCCCTCCCTGTTCGCGGACCAGATACCATTCGGTCTCCATAGATCACCCACCTCAAAGCGAACCAATGTTTTTGCAATCAGCCACTTGGGCGATACCCCAAGGTTCATTCTTTTACCAACAGGGGATAGCGCCCAAGCGGCCAATGGTTTATGCGACCTGCCGCGTTCTTCCAACTTCCAACTTCTCACGAAGCAACAGCCGTAGCTTCTGCCTTCTCAGGCACCTTTTGCAAGATTTCGAGCAGCACCTGATCGGGGTCGATCCCCTCGGCCTCGGCCTCGAAATTGAGAATCACCCGATGCCGGAGCGCGGGGACGAACACCCGGCGGACATCCTCGAAGCTCACGTTGTACCGGCCCCCCAAGAGGGCCCGCACCTTGGCGGCGAGCGCCACGGTCTGGGCCCCACGAGGGCTGGAGCCCCAGCGGAGATACTGGTTAGTTATAGGCTGGGCAAACTCCCCTTCGGGATGAGTCGCCAGAATCAGCCGGCAGATGTAGTCCTGCACGTGCTGGGCGAGAATCACCTCGCGGACCAGCCTTTGGAGTTCGATGATCTCCTCGCCGTTCATCACCTTGTTGGGGCGGACGATCTCCCCCTTGGTGGTCCGGTCGAGGATCGTGTTGAGTTCGTCCCGCGTCGAATAGCCGACCACCAGCTTGAAAAAGAACCGGTCGAGTTGGGCTTCCGGCAAGGGATAGGTCCCTTCCTGCTCGAGCGGATTCTGCGTCGCCATCACGAAAAACGGCGCCTTCATCTCGAACCGCTGCCCGGCGATGCTCACCGACCGCTCCTGCATCGTTTCGAGCATCGCCGACTGGGTTTTGGGTGTGGCGCGGTTGATTTCGTCGGCCAGACAGATTTGGGTGAAGATCGGGCCCTTCTGGAACTCGAACCGCCGCCGACCGTCAGGATCCTCGACAATCATGTTCGTCCCGAGGATATCAGCCGGCATCAGGTCGGGAGTGAACTGAATGCGGGAGAAATCGAGATCGAGCGCTTCGGCCAGCGTCCTCACCAGGAGCGTTTTCCCCAATCCAGGGACCCCTTCCAGCAGGGCGTGCCCCCCGACAAACAGGCAAGTCAGGATTCCATGGACGATTTCATCGTGGCCGACAATGACGCGCGCGATTTCCTGATGAACGGCTTTGTAACGCTCGGCAAATTGTTCGGCGCGGCGCTCGATCGAATCGGCAAGGCTCATGGGGTACCGGGGGAGTTTAGGGGCTAGGAAAAGGAAACTCGGCGACAACCAATCAGCTTGCCAGCTACCTTACCATTCGCCGCAAATTGCCGCTACTTGCCCTCCCTTTGGAGTTTGAAGAGAAGAAAT
>CAZYQQ010000037.1:0-25219 GCA_964650265.1 uncultured Planctomycetaceae bacterium | reverse complement strand
GCACGACGGTCTCCGTCGTGGGCAGTTTAATTAGGTTACGGATCGCAGACTCTGGCTTGGGTTCACCCGACGGAGACCGTCGGGCTACTATCTTCCAACCTCCAACCAGGTGCGACCGCATGTCGCTTGACCGGGTATCGTGCCGATGCGTATAACTGCTTTGCTATTTGGCAGTTGCGTCAATCGGGCCCCTCGGTCGGCGGGGGCATCCACCGCGGCAAACTCTCGGCAGCCTGCCCCCCAGCTCCGCCATGCCCCCCATCCACATCGATGTTCGCCACGCCGACGATCAGCGCGACGTCGTCCATCGGGCGGTCCAGGCCCTTGCCGAAGGGCATTTGGTCGCCTTCCCCACGGAAACGGTCTATGGCTTGGCCGCTAGCGCATGCCACCCCGCAGGGGTCGCCCGGCTGGCGGCAGCCAAGGGTCGGCCCGCTGGGGCCCCGTTTTCGCTGGCGATTCGGTGTGCTGAGGAGGTTCACGACTATGCTCCCGATCTCGATTCCTTGGCATGGCGGCTCGCCCGGCGTAGCTGGCCCGGCCCCGTCACCCTGGTGGTCGATTGCACCTCTCCCTGGAGCCTCACCTCGCAGCTCGACCCCGCCGTGCGCGAATTGGTTTGCCCCCAGGGGACTGTCGGGCTGCGGGTCCCTGCCAGTTCGCTGCTCAACGACGTCCTCTGCATGATGCCAGGGCCGCTGGTACTCACCAGCGCCAATCCGTCGGGGCACCCCGACGCCGTGACAGCCCAGGAGGTCATCGAGTACCTTGGGGAAACGGTCGCCCTGGTCCTCGACGACGGGCCGGCTCGCTACGGACGCCCCTCGACGGTGGTCCGCGTCGAAAATGGAAAACTCAAAATCCTGCGTGAGGGTGTCGTGGCGGAGTCGACCTTGGAACGTTTGTCGCGCTATATGGTGGTCATGGTTTGCACGGGCAATACCTGCCGGAGCCCAATGGCCGAAGCGCTGCTGCGCAAACGTCTGGCCGACGAATTTGGATGCCAGCCCGATCAAGTGGAGCAGCGCGGGGTGATCGTCATGTCGGCGGGCCTTGCCGCCTCGCCGGGATCGCCACCAAGTCCCGAATCGGCGGAACTGGTCGCCGAGATAGGCCTGTCGCTGGCCGACCATCGCTCGCAGCCGCTCTCCGACCAGATGCTCAAGCATGCTGATCTGTTGCTCGCAATGACTCGCAGCCACATGCAAGCGATGGTCCAGGCAAGTCCCGATGTTCACTCCAAGGTCGAACTCCTCCGACCAGACGGCAGCGATCTGGCCGACCCGATCGGAGCCCCGATGGAGGTCTACCGGGTTTGCTATCAGCAAATCGATCAGGCGGTGACCCAGAGGGCCAAGGAAATCGTTGCCCGGCTCCAGCAAGGCAAGTCCTAGCCCCCCCGCAATCGTGTCGCGCTTTTTCGGGGCCCGGTTTTCGATTACTTGAGGTGGAGCCCCAGTCGCCAAGGTGCCCTGCAAGCCCCTGGTAACCCGCAAAGTGGGTGACTGCCCCCCCTTTGGCGCATGTGGTATCCTTGGAACCTTGGTGGAACAATTCCGTATTCCGCTTGTCCACACTCGGCGTCGGTCGCACCCTAAGTGCCGCGGCTGGCGCGACTTATGAGAATGCCCAAGATGCGTATTGTCGTTGCCAGCGATCATCGCGGCTTCCAAATCAAAGAACAGATTGTCGACTTGCTAAAGCGGCAGGGACATGAGGTGGAGGATGCCGGGACGTCGAGCCTCGAAAGCGTCGATTATCCCGATTTCGCCGCTATCGTCGCCCGCAAAGTGAGCAGCAAGCAGGTCGACCGGGGCGTTCTCATCTGCGGCACCGGCATTGGAATGGCCATCGCCGCCAACAAGTTCAAAGGGGTCAGGGCCGCCCCCTGCACCGACGAAGTGACGGCCGAAATGAGCCGCCGTCACAACGATCTCAATGTCCTCTGCCTCTCGGCTGATCTCTTGAGTGCGCGGATGGTCGAACGGATGGTCGACACTTGGATCAACACCGAATTCGAGGCGGGTCGCCACCTCCGCCGCATCGAAAAGATCGGCCAACTCGAGGAAGAAGGGGGTTGCTGTTCGGGTTAGCCCTGGGCAGCAAGACCTTCAAAGGATCTCGCACTTCTCGCATGACCTCCCCTCACCTGGCCGCCGACGCACGACGTATTTGGCAGGCGGGAGTCGACAGTGTCCGGCCCGAACTCCTGCTCCGCCGAGAGATTGAGGTCGCCGGTCAAACCCTCCACCTGCCCGATCTCGAAATCGACCTCCGGCGGTTCGATCGGATCGTCGTCGTGGGAGGGGGCAAGGCGGGGGCCGGTATGGCGGTTGGACTTGAAACGGCTCTTGGCTCCCAACTCATTACAGAAAAACGACTCAGCGGCTGGGTGAACATTCCCGAGGGGACACTCCTCCCGACCGAGGCCATCCACCTCCACCCGGCTCGCCCCCAGGGGGTCAACGAGCCGCGCCCCGCGGGGGTCGCTGGGACGCGGCAGATGCTCGACATCGTCGCCAACCTCGCCTCCCGCGATCTTTGCCTCTGCCTCCTTTCAGGGGGAGGCTCCGCCCTGCTCCCCGCCCCTGCCGCGGGGGTCTCGCTCGACGATAAGATCGAGCTTGCCCGTTTGGCAGCAGCGGCCGGGGCGAACATCGCCCAGCTCAACGCCATCCGCCGCCAATTGAGCGACATCAAAGGGGGGGCTCTCCTGCGTGCCTGCCGCGCGGGAATGCTGGTGACCCTCGTCATTTCCGATATCCCGGGCGACCCGCTCTCGCTGATAGCCTCGGGACCAACGACCCCGACCGATGCCGGGCCGGATGAGGCCCTCGCGACACTCGCGGAACTCGGCCTCCGCGACGAACCGGCCCTCGCTGGTGTGACGCAGTTTCTCGAGCGCCGTCAGGCGAGTCCTGCTGCGCGTCCGGGCATCACGTGCGAGCACCACACCATCATCCTCGCCAACAACGCCACTGCCGTCGACGAGGCTGGAATGGAAGCCGAAAGGCTCGGCTATCAGCACGCCATGATTGCGGCCACCGCACCCGAAGGGGCCGCCGACGAGGTGGGAAGGCACCTGGCCCGGATGGCCATCGACATGCGCGATCGTGGCGGTCCCAACTGTTTGATCTCGGGGGGAGAGCCCACGGTGACGCTCGTTCCTCCCGACCAGCGGGGGCTGGGGGGACGCAACCAGCAGCTTGCCCTCGCCGCGCTCGAAGTGCTCGGCGACTGCCACGGCACATGTCTCCTGTCGGGAGGAACCGACGGTGAGGATGGCCCCACCGACGCCGCCGGGGCGTGGATCGATAGCGAGGTCGCGAGCCGTGCCAACGAAAGGAGACTCTCGCCGCGCGACTATTTGGAGCGCAACGATGCCTATCACTTTTTCGAACAGGCCGGCGGGCTGCTGAAGACGGGGCCCACCCACACCAACGTCTGCGACCTGCGGGTCGTGGTGGTCGACGTAGGGTAGGCTTCCAGCCTGCCATTTGTTGAACGACCTGGCAGGCTGGAAGCCTACCCTACGGTTGGTACGATTCAGCGGAGTTGCCGGCGGATCAAGGGCAACTGGTCGGCCACTGCCGGGGCGGGATCGCGGAGGGCGACATCTTCGGCCCGCTGGAGCAATCGCTCGTCGCCAGAGGTGGCAATGGCAGCGACCGTGGCGGCTCGAACTTCGGGTGCGGCATCGGCCAGCAACAATTCGAACCAGGCGGAGGCTTCTAGCCGGGGTGAAGTGAGGACGCGATTTACTAGGGCTTTGCGATCATCGGTACTCGCCGAGAGCATCATCAGCGCTTCGTCGCGACGAACTTGACCGTAGCCCGCCGCGAAGAGTCGCTCTTGGGCCCGCGCTTGATCGGCCACATTGCCACGGGCAAGTCGCTCGAACCATTCGAGTGTTTCCACTCCCTGCTGCGCTGGGAGCTGATTGGCCGCGTCGATCTCCTGGCTGGGGAGCTGGGGGGGACGCGACAGGCTGACCTCGTGCGCGGGAACCTGAGCTGTCGCCGTTTCTGATAAAGGGGTTGGGGTATCTCCCAGGGAAAGGCTGTCGCCGAGTTTTCCCAGCGGTGCCACGCGCTGCCAATCGGAATCCTCATGTCGCGCCGTGGCGCCTGTGGATTGACGCTCGGGAGTCGTCTCGATTTCCGCAACTTCGGGAAGTGGCGCGGTGGGGAGCGGCGGATTGGGAACGGCCAAAGCCGCGACCAACTTCGGCTCCAGTGGGTCGCCCCCCAATAGGATCGGCAGACTCACGGCTCCCGCGTCAGCGAGCGCGGCAGCCTGGTCGTCGCGGGGCAACCCCGCGAGCGCACGGTCGCATTGCGTGATCAATTCGAGACGGACCTCGAGTGGCTGCGACTGGGCGAAGTCGGCCAGTTTCTCGAGCACCTGCCGCGCCCATCGTCGCGCGCTGGGGCTCAACTCGGGGGAGGTCTTGGCAAAGGCCCGGGCCAGCGGCAACGCCGAACCTCTCAGGTCGAACGTCGCCGGGCTCAGGTAGGACTCACGCTCCCAGCGATCGACTCGCAAGTCGATTTCGCGCCGTGCCGAGAGCGCCACCGTCGCCCGAGGCGAGTTGGCCGCCTGAACGAGCGCCTGGTAGGCACGCCCCTCGCGGCGGGCCAGTTCTCGAACAAGTCGCGGCGCTTCGACGTCGCTGGCCGAGTGGAGTCGATGGGCAATCCGTCCCACCAGCCACCACTGGGCGGCATAGCTTCCGCAGAACCATAACCCGCATGCCAGCACGATCACCAGAATCAAAGGGCGCATCATCCGACCCCACCTGCGGGGCGAAGCAAGGTCGAGCAGGAACCGGAGGATGAGCCAGAGCGTTTTCATGGGGGTGGGGATTCTGGCCGCCACGCCCCGAGGGGGCAAGGCCAAATCGCTACGCCCCACCCTTTTAGCACCCACCCTTAACGCCCAGCCTTAACGCAATGATGGCTATTTGAAGTAATCGGGCTCGTTACCCGGGATCCACTTGATATTGCAACCGATGCTGGGGTGCTGCTCGGCCAGGGGGGGCTCGCCCGCTAGCACGGCGTCGACGGCGGCCCGAAGGTCGCGCCCCGTGATGGGGATGCCGCTTTCGGGCCGGCTGTTATCGAACTGCCCACGGTAGACGAGCTTTCGCTCGGCGTCGAACAGGTAGAAGTCGGGGGTACATGCGGCCCGATAGGCCTTGGCGGCCGCTTGGTTGGCATCGTAGAGATAGGGGAAGGGGTAGCCCCGGGCCTCGGCTTCCTGCTTCATCTTTTCGGGAGCATCGTCGGGGTAGTTTTGGGCGTCGTTGGAGCTGATGGCCACCATGGCGACGCCGCGACTCCCAATTTCGCGGCCAAAACTGGCGAGGTCGCCGGCCAGATGCTTGACGAAAGGGCAGTGGTTGCAGATGAAGGCGACCACCAGGGCCGGGGCCTCCGCGAAATCGCTCAGCGAGAGCGTCCGGCCGTCGATGTTCGGCAGCGAAAAATCGGGGGCAGGCGTCCCCAAGGGGAGCATCGTGCTAGGTGTGCGGGCCATCGGGCTCCTCCGGCAAAGTGGCGAGTTGGCGGGGTGGTGACGAGGGTTATTATCATGCGACTTGGTGGGGTGGGCAACCGTGTGAGGGTGGCGGTGCGTTGACACTCGGGGGGGTAGCGCTATAATCCGGCAGCAGACTCACGCGTCAGTGGAGGGATGTCGACGCGAACCCGATCCACGAGAACCGTCAGAGAGGCGAGTGCGTAGAGACTCAGGCCGGTCGACCGCCGAAGGACGATCGACCCGCCATTCGACCCCCATTCCCCGCACGCCGGCCAGGAGTAAACGCGATGTCAGGCCCAGTCATTGAAATCGACGACAACAACTTCGAGTCCGAAGTTCTTCAAAGCGATCAGCCGGTGCTGCTCGACTTCTGGGCCCCTTGGTGCGGGCCTTGCCGGATGATTGCCCCGGTGATCGACGAATTGGCACGCGACAACGCTGGCTCGGTAAAAATCGCCAAGCTCAACACCGACAATGCCCAGCGGACAGCCGAAGCGTACGACGTCAACAGCATTCCGACCTTGATGGTCTTCAAGGGGGGGCAGGTGGTCGACCGGATGATGGGGGTCCAGTCGAAGCAGCGTCTGCAGGCCGCCCTCGACGCCGCCAAGGCCTGAGCCGAGGCACTCCGCCAGAATGCGAAACAGCAAAAGGGAGCCGTCACGTCATGTGATGGCTCCCTTTTTTATGTTGCCGAAAGTCGGATGGGGCCGCTACGACGCGACGTCGACCAGAGTGCTGTCGGCGTCGCCGCGAATCTTTTCCATGACGACACAGTTTCCGCGACCGCAATACTCGACGCGAGTCATGTAGGCGCGGATCAGCATGAGTCCTCGCCCGCCGCAATCCTCGAGATGCTCATCGTCGGTGCAGTCGGGGACTTCCTCGGGGGCAAATCCGGGCCCCTCATCCTCGACCTTGAGCCAGAACCGGCCGGAATTGAACTTGCAGGAAACCTGCACCGCCTTCGATTCGTCGAATCGATTGCCGTGACGGATGGCGTTGGTAAGCGATTCCTCGAGCGCCATCTCGATGCCGAAGAGTTCCCGATCGCTCCAGCCCAACTGCCGGAGCTCGGCGAGAATCTCTTGCATCGTCTCCAGATGAGCGTCTCTGCGGCTCGGCAGGGTTCGCTCGACGATTCGCTCCAAGTTCTGTTCCGCCATGGCTCGCCTGATTGCAATCGTAAGTGGTCGTTTGGCTTGATCCGATGAGTGCCTCGCGACACCCGCCGAATTCATGCCGCACAATACGTGTCCAACTGAAACGTGGTGAAGTCGTCGAGTCGCGAGCCGTGCCAACTCGACGCCAGGTCCTCTAATTTCACGTGCCAGGATCGTCGCTGGCGAGGTGACGACACAGGGAAATCGCCCGGGCGTGCCTACAGCATGGCGAGCGCGTCTGCCTCGTCATCCTTGATTGTGAACAATTTGGTTAATCGAGTAATGGCAAAAACTTCATAGATTTCGGGGCGAATATTGGTAAGGATCAGATCCCCTTTGACCCCTTGGACCTTTTTCTCGAAATTGATCAGCTTGCCAAGGGCCGCGCTGGACAGGAACTCGACGTTGGAAAAATTGAGCACGAACCGCCGGTGGTTGTCCCGTTCCACCAGGTCGTATAGCTCCTGGCCCAGTTCCTGAATTTCGTCGCTATCGATGATTTTCGAGTCGGCAAATGTCACCACGGTGACAGTTCCCGATTGGTTCGCCTTGATTCGCTTGGGGGAAGCCATCTACCAGGTCTCGCTGGGAAAATGCAGGATGATCCAATGACAAGGGGCACTGCCCAGCAATTCATGATATACGCGGGTTGTGTCGTCGTGCAACTCTCCTCACCGCGGCGGCACGCAAAGGCCCCGGGAGGGCGTCAGGATGGTTTGGGCATCGCCAGGCTGTGGAGGGCCAGCACCGCCCCGATCGACACCAGGCACCATCCGACCCACTCTGGTGGGACGACGAGCCGTTTGCCCGCGGGAACTAGATTATTCTCGGCGGCGAACTGGGCCATGGGGGAAGGGCCAGTGGAGGCGACGTTGGTGGTTCCCCCACGCTCCGCCAGCAATCGGGTCGCCTCGGGGGTCAGCAGGAACGACTCGACCATCCGGAACTGAAGCCCGACCAACAGTAACAGGACACCTATGAAAAAGAACTGATGTCGATTGAATTCCATGGCACAAGCTCCTCTTCTGCCAACAACCTCGCTGCCGAGCTGGGGTGTGCGCCGCTCGATCGGACACGCCGCCAGAAAGGGTGAGGCCGGCCGTGGCTAGACAGAGGCCTCCCGATTGCTCTTATCGAGAACGCCTGCCCAACGGAATGAAGCGATCTGCCGGGCGATGGGTCGTATGACTGCTGCCGGGCATGACGGCCACGCCACCTGCAACGCCTGCCCCCTTGGATATGGCTCCGCGGCTCAGTTGGCGGGAGGGGCAGGGGGCTGGAGGAATTCGTCGAGCTGCTCTCCCAGGCGATGCCGGATTTCCTCCCCCAGGAGCCGCCCCAGGTTGGCCCGGCGGAGGGCCTCGATCACGTTGGGATCGAGGTCCGTCAGCGCCACTTCGCGGAGATCGACATAGGGCTGCTCGAGCCGCGGCGGGACCTTTTTCACCAGATGGAGCCCCTCGCGCGAATGGATCACGTGGTAGGTAAAGATCACCATGCAGAGGGCAAAACCGATGACGATGCCCAAGAGCAGTGTGTAAAGGCGACCCACGATGGCAACTCCCGAAGTCGATCAGGGGGGCCAGAAGCGAACCAACGACCCCCGGCATGGCGGAAAGCTCGATTATACCGTCGGGGGGGCCTACGCCTACGCCGCAAGGCCCTCCCCTTGGACGCCCGGGGGTCGGAGCACTAATAATAAGGCGGCATTTCCCACTCCCAATCCCCCCCTGGCTACAGCCACGGAAGGCCGATGCATCTCAACAAGCGGTTTGCCGACATTTCGCTGGCGGGCACCCGAGCAGCCCTCGTGTTGGTAGCCCGGCAGCCATGGAGAGGCCTCGTCGGGCAATTCCGTCGTGGAACCATCTCCCATGGTTGATGCGACCGCAGCGCGCGACGGAGAGGTCGGCGGCCAGCCAGCGGACATCCCCTCTGGCGGCCCCCATCCCACGGCAGGGCTCGGGTCGCTAACGTTCGTGGGGCTGTTGCTGACCCAGTTTTTGGGGGCCACCAACGACAGCATCACCCGCTGGCTGGTGATCGGGGTCGGCAAAGCCATTACGGGGGGGATCGACGAAAATGTGATCCTCGTCGTCGGGTCGTGCTGCTTCATTCTGCCGTACATTCTGTTGGCCGCCCCCGCGGGTTATCTGGCCGATCGGTTCAGTAAGCGCAGTGTGATCGTCTGGTGCAAGTTCGTGGAAATCTTGATCATGATCCTGGCGGTCATGTCCATCCAGGTCGAATCGAAAGTCTTGCTGCTGCTGTCGGTCGCCGCGATGGGGGCGCAGAGTGCGCTGTTTGGCCCCTCGAAGTTGGGGAGCATTCCCGAAATGCTCCACCCCCGCTTTATTTCGGCCGCCAATGGTCTGATGGGCTTTGTCACGGTGGTAGCGATTGTCATCGGGACGGCAATCGGCAACTGGCTCGCCACGGCGAGCACGCAGGGAACCTTGGGGAGCCACGATTGGCAAGTTCAATCGCTAATCCTGGTGGGCATCGCCGTCGCCGGCCGCTGGACGAGCGGGTGGATCATGAAGCTGGTTCCCTCGCAGCCCCAGATGCCGTTTCCCTGGGATTTCGCCAAGCGGACGTGGGCCGATCTCAAGATCCTGGGGGCCGATCGTGCCCTGCTGATGGTCGCGCTGGGGAGCATGTTCTTCTGGTCGCTAGGGGCACTCTCGCAGCTCAACATCGACCAGTTCGTGCATGAACAGGGGGGGACCAACCAGGCCCAGGTCACGCCGGCCCTGGTCTCGCTCGTCGTGGGGCTCGCCTTGGGGAGTATTCTCGCGGGGTTGTGGTCGAACGAGCATGTGGAACTCGGCATTTTGCCGCTTGCGGCATCGGGATTGGTGGTGTTCACCTTCCTGCTCTTCACGGTGAAGGGCAAGTTGATTGTGGTCGACGGCACGGAGGCGCACTTCACAGGCTCCTATGCCTTGGCCTGCCTCTACCTGGCGATGATGGGCATAAGCTCCGGACTCTACGAGGTCCCACTGGCCGCCTACCTGCAACACCGCAGCGACCCCGAGCGGCGCGGGGCCATTCTGGCGGCGGCCAATTTCCTGATGTTCCTGGGCATGTTCACGGCGACCCTCGGGTTCCTGCTGCTGCGTAATCGCTGGCTGACGGAGGAACCGCTGCTCAGCGCGCGGCAGGTGTTTTTGCTCTGCAGTTTCGTCACCCTTCCGCTCGTGGTGCTGATCGTCTGGCTGATTCCCCAGGCAACGGCCAAGAGCCTCGCCTGGACCCTGGCCCACACGGGATATCGGATCCGGCTCCATCAGCGCGACAGATTGCCATCCGAGGGAGGGGCCCTGCTCGTGGCCAACCACGTGACCTGGGCCGACGGAATCCTCATGCTCTCGAGCTCCTCGCGGCCTATCCGCCTGATGATCAAATCCGACCTGCTCAACTCCCGCTGGAGGAGGGGGGTTGCCCGGCTCTTGGGGGTGATTGCGGTCCCTTCCTCCCTCAAAGGGGCCGCCGAGGCCGTCGAAACCGCTCGCCAGGCCCTCAAGGGGGGGCAGCTCGTCTGCCTGTTTGCCGAGGGGCGGATCACCCGGTCGGGGCAATTGCAGTCGTTTTCGCGCGGAGTGCTGTCGATTGTCCGCGGGACGGGTGCTCCGATTATTCCGGTCTACCTCGATGAACTCTGGGGCAGTATGTTTAGCTATCGCGGTGGCAAGCTGATGGGCCCATGGCCCTTCCAGTGGCCTCACCGGGTATCGATCTGGTTCGGCCAGCCCATCGAGGAACCTCGCAGTGTGGGGCAGGTCCGGGAAGCTGTCCAAGCGTTGGGAGCCAAAGCTGCCGTGAGTCGCCATCAGTCGAGCATCAATGTGGCCCGCACCATGCTGCGGAATTGCCGAAAAGCACGTTTTCGGTGGAAAATCGCCGACTCCACTGGCCAGTCGCTCAACGGCAGCCAGCTTCTGATGCGGGTGCTAGGGCTACGGCGGCTCCTGCTGCGCCACGTGCTGGGCCCCGTGGAGGAAGAAAAATACATCGGTGTGCTGGTTCCTCCCTCGGCGGGGGCAGTCGTGACCAATGCCGCCGTGACCCTCGCCGGGCGCGTGGCCGTCAACCTCAACTATTCGGTCACCGAGGATGTGCTCAACGCCTGCATCCGCCAGGCGGGCATTCGCCACGTGCTCGCCAGTCGCAAGCTGATCGAAAAACTCGAGATGAAACTCGACGCCGAAGTGATCTACCTCGAGGACTTCCGCGAGAAAATCACGCTTGTCGACAAGCTCTACGCGATGTTTCATGCCCACGTGACTCCCACCATCGTGCTCGACGGGATGCTTGGCCTCGGCAAAATTTCGCCCGACGACGTCCTCACGGTGATCTTCACGTCGGGATCGACTGGCGAACCGAAGGGGGTGATGCTGACCTATCGGAATGTCGCCTCGAATGTCGAGGCAGTCGATCAAGTGATTCAACTCCGTCAGGATGACACGATCCTGGGGATCCTCCCCTTCTTCCATTCCTTTGGCTACACGATCACGTTGTGGGGGGCCTTGGCGCTCGACATCCATGCCGCCTATCACTTCAGTCCCCTCGATGCCAAGCAGGTGGGCGCGCTGACGAAGAAGTCGAAGGCCACCATTCTGCTCACCACGCCGACGTTTCTCCGTGGATTCATCAAACGGTGTGGGGTCGACGAGTTTGCCACGCTCGACGTGGTGGTCGCGGGGGCGGAGAAACTTCCTTCCTCGCTGTGCGACGCCTTCGAGCAGAAGTTTGGCATTCGACCGATCGAGGGCTATGGCGCGACCGAACTCTCACCCTTGGTGAGCGTGAACGTTCCGCCGAGCCGATCGCATCACGAGGAAATCGACAGCAAGGAGGGGACCGTCGGGCGACCTGTCCCAGGCGTGGCAGCCAAGGTGGTCGACCCCGAGACCTGGGCCGATTTGCCCCAGGGGGAGAGTGGCATGCTGCTCGTTACGGGCCCCAATGTGATGAAGGGCTATCTCCACCGCCCCGACAAAACGGCCGAGGTGATTCGCGACGGCTGGTATGTCACCGGCGACATCGCCCGCATCGACGCCGACGGGTTTATTCAAATCACCGGGCGGGAGAGCCGGTTTTCGAAGATCGGTGGGGAGATGGTCCCCCACATGCGTGTCGAGGAGCTGGTGCAGGAGGTGCTGGGGATTGCCGACGATCACGAGGAGCCAATGGTCGTCGTGGCGGGCATTCCCGACGTGCGGAAGGGTGAACGGCTGATCGTCATTCACCGCCCAATGGAATTGACCCCCACCCAGGTCGTCCAAGCACTGCAAGCAAAGGGGATTCCCAACCTCTGGATTCCCGGCACCGACAGCTTCATGGAGGTCGACCAGATTCCGGTCTTGGGCTCGGGAAAGCTCGACCTCAAGGGAATCACTCAAGTCGCCAAAAACCGGTTCGCCAGTAGCGAGAACGGCGATGGGGAGGAGTAGGCTCCCGCGGCGTTACGGTGCGACAGTCGTTACCGGCTGATCGTCGCGACGAACAAGCGTCATGGTGGGACCGTCGTTCTTGGTGACCCCTTGATAGCGACCCGCGGTGGCGTGGCACGCCTCGGCCATTTTTTGCCGCGTCTCGATCGACAAACTGTCGAGCTTGTCGGCCAGCCGCTGCATCCCCGCGGGATTGCTCTCGGCGGTCTTGGAAAACGTACTGACGAACTTCATCGTCTCGACGAAGTTATGGTCGGCCGTACTGGTGAGCAGGGGCTGAACCGTCTTGGCAACGAGTTCGGCTCCCCAGCGATCGATGACGACAAATGTGTCGAGCCGCGCCGTGACGTAGGGGCGACCATTGGTCTCGATCACCGACCCCGAGCGAAGCAGGCTCACCGTGCGGGCCGTCACCGGGCGCGGGAAAGGCTTGCCATGGTAGGTCCCCTCGCTGTAGACGAGCACACTGTTCTGCGCTGCGGGATTCCAGTTCGCGTGAATGATCCGCACCCCCCCGATCGTGCCGTTGGTATCGGTGGCGCGGAACGTGTCGGGGCCGTTGCGCTCCAGCTTGAGCTGGCACACACCCATCATCCGCCAGATTTCGGTGACGACATCGGGATTCTGGCCAAGAAAATTGAACAACTCGGGATCGCAATCGATCACCCGGGTCGGCATCCGGCGATAGATCGAGGCGTCGTTGACCAGTTTCTCCACCCCCTTGCGATCGGTCGGGTCGAGTTCGCGCCAGGGGATGGCCTGGCGAGCCTCTTCACGCGCTTCCTTGGAGCTGGTGGCTTCGAGCGCGTGGGGATCGGCGGCAAACGCGGGCAAGGATGCGGCTACGGCGAGCAGCATCACCCCCCACGAGTGGACCTGGGTCTTCCCCAATCCCCAACTCACCGCCGGCCATGCCGGGGCATGTAACATTCCCATATTCTCCCCCCCGGGCCTGTTCCAGAGCCTGCCCCCGCCGCGAGGTGCTAGCAATCGCTGCCACCCCTGTCCCTCGCGACCAAATATGCCGGTCCTAACGATTGTTTCGGCATCCGACAGAGGTCGAGGTGAATCGAAGTTGGATTGCCGTGATTTACAGATCCCTCAAGGAGCTAATCGTGCTGGGCACCGCTGGCAGCGCTACGATCGCTGTTTACACAAAGTCGCGCGGCCCATACTCTACGCACCTCGTTCCGGGCCCAGGCCCTGCCGTATCTGGAGTTGCGCGCATGCTCATCCGTTCGCTTGTTCTCACCACCTGCCTGCTGTTCGCCGGTAGTGCCCTGGCTGTCGATTTTCGCATCGAAACCAAGGTCTTCATCGGCGAGGAAGTACTCCCCGTCAGTGAAAACACAACGCTATTCCTCAACGGAGTGATCTACGATTTTGCCGAAAGCCCCTCGCGGGTCGCCGTCTTTCGTCATGGAGTGGGGGGAGAATCGGGGCGGTTTCTGCTCCTCGCACCGAAGACTAGCCTGCGGACCGAGATCAACGCCGAGCGCGTCGACGCCGCCCTCGCCAAGCTTGGGCAGTGGGCCATCCGTCAGCGGAATCCCCTGTTGCGATTTGCGGCAAATCCCCAATTCACCGAGACTTACGACGAGGCCACCGGCACGCTGAGCCTCGCCAGTGCCACGATGACCTACAAGCTGGCGACCTCGCCACTCGATCATCCCGACGCGAAGGTCGACCTCGACAACTACCTGAACTGGTACGCCAAACTCAACTGCCTGCTCGCCCCCTCGATGCCCCCTCAAGCACGGCTCGAAGTGAACAAGGTCCTCGCCCGCCGCAACCTCCTCCCCTCGGAGGTCACGTTGACATTGGGGGGAGACAAAGAGACTCGACTCCGGGCCGAGCACACCTACGTCTGGCGACTCTCGAAGGAAGACCGCGAGCGGATTCAACTCGTGGGAGACCAGTTGGCCCTGTTCCGCGAGGTCACCAACGAAGAGTTCCAGGCCGCCGAGCACGAGGCCGCCAAGGTCGCGGCCAAGACGAAAGCCCGCTAAAGCAGGCCTACTCCGAGCGAACCAGCTCGTGGAACGCCTTCGAGAGCTTGAGGGTCACCGACCCTGGCTTGCCGCCGCCGATCGCCCGGCTATCGACCTTCACCACGGGGACGATCTCCGCCGCCGTCCCGGTCAAAAAGCACTCGTCCGCCACGTAGACATCATGCTTGGTCATCGCCTGCTCGCGGACTTCGATGCCAGCGTCGCGAGCCACCTCCATCACCGCCTGGCGAGTGACCCCAGCGAGAATGCCCGCATCGAGCGGCGGGGTCAGTAGCACGCCGTGCTTCACGAGGAAGATATTGTCCCCCGTGCATTCGGCGACCTCCCCCTTGTGGTTGAGCATCAGCGCCTCGACACAGCCTGCCTTGAGTCCCTCGATCTTCGCCAGAATGTTGTTGAGGTAGTTGAGCGACTTGATCCGTGGGCTGAGCGCCGCCGGGTGGTTGCGAATCACACTCACCGTGACGATCTCGAGACCATTGTCGTAAAACTCCCGCGGGTAGAGCGAAATCGTGTCGGCAATAATGATGACCTGGGGATTCGCGCAGCGATTGGGGTCGAGGCCCAAGGTTCCCGCCCCCCGGGTCACCACGGCCCGGATATAACCATCCGACAGTCCGTTGGCGGCCACCGTGTCGTTGATCGCCTGCGACATCTCGTCAGGAGTAAGCGGGATCTCGAGCAGGATCGCCCGGGCCGATTCGTAGAGCCGCTCGACATGCTCGGCGAGCCGAAAGACCTTCCCGCCGTAACACCGCAGGCCTTCGAACACCCCGTCGCCGTAGAGGAGCCCATGGTCGAAGACGCTCACTTTGGCCTCTTCCGCGGGAACGAGCCGACCAGCGACGTGAACTTGTTTGGGCATGGGTTAGCAAGGCGTGAAGGGGATAGGGAGAGCGGCGCGCGCCGTCAAAAAGACCCGCTGTCGGCTCCGAGGTTCGCATCCCGCAACGGGGCGCTCAGGCGGCCTGAGCCACCGTTTCGATTCGCCCCTCGACGAGGTGGATCGTCCGGTCCGCCTGGGCCGCAATGTGCGGGTCGTGCGTCACCATGACTATAGAGAGCCCCTGCCGGCGGTTCAACTCTCGCAGCACGGCGAGCACCTCCTCACCCGTCTTGCGGTCGAGGTTGCCCGTCGGCTCGTCGGCCAGCAAGACCTTCGGGTTCGACACGAGTGCCCGGGCGATGGCGGTTCGCTGCATCTCTCCCCCGGAGAGTTCTCGCGGGCGATGATGCAGCCGGTGGCCGAGTCCCACAGTTTCCAAGAGCGCAATGGCCCGCTCGCGGTAGGCCCGGCGTTTCGTCCAGTACTCGAACACCCCATGACGAATCATCGCGGGCGCGAGCACATTCTCGAGGGCCGTGAGTTCGGGGAGCAGATGATAGAATTGAAACACGAGCCCGATGTAGCGATTACGCAACACGTCGCACCCAGCGCCGGGCAGGTCGTCGATACGATTCCCTTCGAAGTAGATCTCGCCAGCAGTCGGGCGATCGAGCGTCCCCAACAGGTGGAGCAGCGTGCTCTTACCACTTCCACTCTGGCCGACAATCGAGACGAGTTCCCCCTGGCCGATACTCAAGTCGACACCTCGGAGCACGGGGACATCGATACTACCGGTGCGGTAGACCTTTTGCAGGCCACGCGTGGCCAATAGCGGGGCAAATCGCGGTTGGGTGGGTTGGGTCATCGCATCACTTTCCAGGGTCGTTATTCAAACCGCAATGCCTTCACCGGATGGAGCGACGCAGCACGCCACGCTGGCAAAATACTCGCCAGCACGGCCACCAGCACCGCCCCCACCCCGACGAACAGGATCATCCAAGGAGAAATCCGAGTGGGGATCTTGCTGAAGAAATAGACATCGGGGGGGAAGACGGGCCGCCCGGTCATGTAAGCCACTAAGTCCCCAATCGTGTTGATGTGCTGCGCGAACAGCACCCCTCCAATCGTGCCAACCCCTGCCCCCACGATCCCCAGGCCGAGGCCATAGATCAAGAAGATCTGCATCACTCCCCCACCCGACGCCCCCAAGCTTTTGAGGATGCCGATGTCGCGGGTCTTCTCGACGACAATCATGAAGAAGATCGCCAGGATGCCGAAGCCCGACACGAGTACGATCAGGAAGAGCAGGATGTTCAGCAGGATCGTCTCCTGCTGCACCGCCGCGAGCAGCGGTCCCTGCTTGTCGCGCCAGGTGCTGACGACATAGGAATGCTGGGGGAAATGGCTCTGCAATTTGTCGCGGAACGCATCGAGGTCGACCCCCGGCGCGAGTTTGATCTGAATCGAGTTGACATATCGTGCCCCAGTTTGCGGATCGATCATCCCCCGCAGTTCTTGCAACGTTTCGAGCGGCACGAACATGTAGGTCGAGTCGTAGTCCTGCATCTTGCTTTCGTAGAAGTCGACCACGGTGAACTTGGCATGCTGCACCTTGGGAGGATGCCCCGCCGTGGGGTAGGAAACGTCGATGTCGTCCCCCGGCAGAAGCTGAAAGTTGTCGGCCCCGTCGGGGGTCTTGAACGAGCAGATCCCCATCCCCAGCACGCAACCGACATGCTGATCGGTCGCCGGGTTGAACAGCTTTCCCTGCTGGGCATCGAGCGCTTCGAAGGGATTCGCATCGCTCCCAATTGCCGCCGGCTCCGGCACCACGGGCTGTTGGAACGACGCCTTCTGCCGGCGGTAGTTCCAACCCGCGATCTCCATCGCCAGCCGCGGAATCACCCGCGAGGGATCCTCCGCCTGATGATCGATGATGTCGTACCCACTGTTGCGGAGATCGAACGACAGTTTCTCGCGATTCCCGGGATGTTGCAGATACTTGCCAAACTCGCTCACGCTGTTGTAGGTCGCGACGTCGATCCCCACGACATTGACTTGCCGTGTGATGTACTCGCCGTTCACCGAGAACCGCAGCATGGCTGGGATAAACGCCGTGGGGGTCATGCCGACGATCTCGTCTCCGCCAATCCGGCGGATCTCCTCCATGTGCCGCACGGCGTCGTACATCCCCACCAGGCTACGGTGCTCGATGACGATGTCCGACAGAATGTCGTGCAGCCGCGTCTTCATCTCGTGCGAAAAGCCACTCATCACGGCATTCACCACAATCATCGTCGCCACCCCAAGGGTCACGCTGATGATCGATGCCAGCGCGATGTACCGGGTGCGCAAGTACCGCAGGCAGAGCAGGAACTTGTACATAGCCTTCCTTGGCGGAAAGTGCGAGGTGGGAAGCGGAGCGGCCAGCGGCCCCTCGGTGGGAGCCGAAGCATAGGGGGGCCGCACACCGGCGCCCAGAGCGATTGCCAATCGACTGCTAGCATTCGCCGGCCGCACGATGATCCAGCCTATTTTTTGCCCTGCACGCGTCTTCCCACTCAAGATAGAATCCCACCCCCCCAGGCGCCCCTAGCGCCTGGAGCGAACCCCATCACCCACCGGCAGGATTCTCAAGAGATGCGTAAGGAAATCGCATTGGGCATCGTCGCCCTCATCGTCATCGCCATCATCGGAGGCTTCTGGCGCCCCAGCCGCGCGGATGAGTCGACCACCCCGCGTGACGAGCCCCTCGAACTGTCCGAACAGGCGATCGATCGCCTCCGCCACGACGACGTCGAGGGAATGATGAAACTCCTCAAGGAGCAACTCGTCCGCGCCCTGCCCGATTTCGATCAGACCCGCGAAATGTGCGCAACCCACCGCCGCCTCCACGCCCAGCGGCACGGCAAGTCGCTCGGCGAGGTCGAACTGGTCCGCCGCGAGTCGGTCGGCGACTCCTTCACGCGCTTCACCTATCTGGAGCGCTGCGAGCGCCACGCCCTGGTGTGGCGACTCGGCTACTACCGCGCCGCCGAAGGGTGGAAGCTCAACGAGTTCGAGTGGGACGACAAGCCGGCGGCCCTTTATCGCCCGCTAAGATAGTCGTCGGCGAAACCGAAACGCAAATTTACCGCCGCCCAGCGGAGGGACCGCCGTGAGCGGAACTGCGATTGCCCTGGCGTATCATGTGGGAAGTTGGCGCGGGTCGGTCATGTTGGCTGGGCTCAAGAGATCGTCAAGTTTTTCCTTGGTGAGCCATCCTTTTTGAAGCACGAGTTCGTACACGCTGCCACCGCTCGCTAACGCCTCCTTCGCGATCGCCGCCGACTTTTCGTAGCCAATGACGGGATTCAACGCCGTCACCAACCCAATGCTGTTTTCCACGAAGTGCCGGCAACGTTGTTCGTTGGCAGTGATCCCCGAGATGCACCTCGCGGCTAGTGTGATGCAAGCGTTCTTGAGAATCATCAGCCCGTGTAGCAGGTCGTAGGCGATAATCGGTTCCGCCATATTCAGTTCCAACTCGCTCGCTTCCGACGCCATGGAGATTGTCACGTCATAACCGATGATCTGGTAGCAGACCTGACTTACAAGTTCAGGGATAACGGGATTGACCTTGCCGGGCATGATGGAGGAACCGGGTTGCATCGGCGGAAGGTTGATCTCATTGAGGCCGCAACGGGGGCCGGAGGAAAGCCACCGCAGGTCATTGCAGATCTTGGAAACCTGCACCGCCGCCCGCTTCATCGTGCCGGCCATCTGGGCAAAGGCCCCCGAATCCTGGGTCGACTCGACCAAATTGGCCGCTTTTGTCAGCGGCAGTCCGGTCGCCTCGATCAGCCGACGAGTCACGAGGTCCGCGTACCCCGGCGGGCTATTGATTCCCGTGCCGATGGCCGTCGCGCCCATGTTGATCTCGTGGAGTTCCTCGATGCTGCGCGTGAGGGCAACCATCGCCGTATGGATCATCACGGCGTAGGCACCGAATTCCTGGCCGAGCGTCATCGGAACAGCATCCTGGTTTTCCGTGCGCCCCATTTTCAACACGTGGGCGAACTCTCGCTCCTTGGCCTCAAGCGCTGAGCGCAACTCCCCCATCGCCGCCAGGGTGTCTTTGAGCGAAAGGATGACCGCGATCTTGATAGCCGTGGGATACGCATCGTTGGTCGACTGGGAGCAGTTGACGTGATCGTTGGGGTGTAAGAAGCGATAGTCCCCCTTGCCATGCCCCATCAGTTCCAGCCCGCGATTGGCGATCACCTCGTTGGCGTTCATATTGGTGCTGGTACCGGCCCCCCCCTGCATCATGTCGACGACAAACTGATCGTGCAGCTTGCCGGCAAGGATTTCGTCGCAGGCCCTGACAATGGCGTCGGCAATCGCGCTGTCCAGGCAGTTCAATTCGGCGTTCGCCTGCGCGGCTGCCTTCTTCACGTAGGCCAGCGCGTTGACGAAGTGGGCGAAGTTGCGAAGCGGCACACCCGAAATCGCGAAATTCTCGAGAGCCCGCACCGTTTGGACGCCAAAGTAGGCGTTGTTGGGGATCTCGCGTTCACCGAGCGAGTCGTGTTCCGATCGGTACGAGGTCACCAGTGGCGCGGTCTCTCGTTGACCCGCCAGCAGTTCCGAAGCTGCTCGCAGCCGATCGCCCATCCGCTGCACGACGCGCGCGACGATCCGGTAATAGAGGTCCGGTTTATTCGATTTGACGTCGGCTAGCGCCGATTGCGGAACCTGAAGCACGCGTGTGTTGGTTCCCCGGGCGAACGCACTGGCGGAATGGGCGCAATCGTCGAGCAGAATGCCTTCGGAAATCACAGCACCATCGGTGAGCATGGCCAGGTGAGTCTGTCGGCCGTGCAGTCCCCGCACAATTTCAATCTCCCCATTGACCACGATTCCCAGCCACTCGCGCGGCGTCGACTCGTGAAAGAGGCAATCGCCGGCGTCGTACTCGACGATCCGCCCTTGCTCGACGATCGCCGCCAGTTCCGATACCGGCACCCCCATCGCGCGTGCGGGTGCGTCGAGCTTTTGCAATATCTCTTGCATGTCGGCAAATCCTAGAAAAAGAGCTTGGCGATGATCAGCCCCGTCGACACGGCGACGACGGTTGCAATCATGCCCGGCAGCATGAAGGAATGATTTAGCACATATTTCCCGATCCGCGTTGTGCCGCTACGATCGAAATTAACGGCGGCGATCAACGTGCCATACGTGGGAATGAAAAAGTATCCATTGACGGCGGGGAACATGCCCACGAGCGCCGCGGGTGCGATTCCCAGCGTTACGCCGAGCGGCATCAGTGTTTGAGTCGTCGCCGCCTGGCTGTACAGCAGCATCGATGTCGCAAACAGGCCTGTTGAGAAGAGCGCGGGGTAAGCTTCGGACATTCGCGACAGACCGCCGATGAGGACTTCCTTGTTGGCGCTGATGAACGTGTCCCCCATCCACGCCAGGCCGAGAATCCCGATCACGGCCGTCAGGCCGGCCTGGCAGGTTTTCGTCTTCACGATCTGGTCCACCGGCGCCCGCGCGAACAATAGCATGGCCGCCGCAACGGTGAACATGATGACGGCGATCGTCATCGGCATCGATACGGTGACGGGATTGTCGGCAGGCCCCACTTGTCGCACTTCGGGAAAGAGGCCGCAGAGGACGACAATGCCCACTCCCGCCAGAAACAGCCACGCGGAAAGCCTGGCGCCAGGCGGAAGCATCGTCTGCTGTACACTCTCAGCCGTCCCGGCGGCCTCTTCGATCTCACCCGCCGCCAGTCGCCGCAGGTATTCCGGATCCTCGTCCAGCTCGACTCCGACCCGGGTCTGAACCAACGCGGCGACAATCACGCCCAGCAACGTGGCAGGTACGCAGATGGCGAGAATCTGTGGTAGACCAATGCCTTGCGAACCGAGCAGGGCGATCAGTGCCGCGGTGGCTGCCGAAACGGGACTTGCCGTGATCGCCTGCTGCGAGGCGATGGTTGCCACCGCGATGGGCCGCTCTGGCCGCACGCGCCCTTTCATGGCAACTTCATAGATCACCGGCAACAGCGGGTAGAAAACGTGCCCGGTGCCCGAGAGAAATGTGAAAAGATACGCGACGATGGGCGCGACGATGGTGACATGCCGCGGGCTCTTGCGAATCAGGCCAGCGGCAATCTTGACGAGGTAGTCGATGCCGCCGGCGGCCTCCATCGCGGAGGCGGCCATGATGACCGTCAAGATGATGAGGAGCACATCGCCAGGGATGCTTCCAGGGGCTTCGCCGAACGCGAAAACGAGAATGGCCAAACCAACGCCGCCCCACAAACCCATGCCGACGCCACCAACGCGGGCGCCGAAGGCAATGGCAACAAGGAGCACCACCAGTTCTAGGGTCAGGATCATACATATTGCCTGAGGGCGAAGATCCCGTAGCGAGGCGCTCGCGCGGCAGCCATGTCGGCCGCGTCCCCACCTCCCACCGATCTTCGGCGGACGACCACAGTATGCAAGGCAGCATGCGCCCAGTCAATCATGCCGCGTCAAGAATCTTGGCCTGGTTGGGCCTAGAAGTCCAAATGGAGGCGACAGCCTATCCCATGGATGTTGCCATCCGCGCCGGGAACAACCGAATCAAGGCGGGTAGCGACGTAGTTGACCATGAACCGCGTTTGCGAGTTGAGATACCAATTCACGCCAAGCGTGGCATCATGCTGAATCCCCCCCCGTGCGCCCCCCGACGTTGGGGTGAGTACCGGCTCGCCGTCGACGAGGTCGAGGTACGTGTAACGACCAACGAGTTGCACCGCGCCGATTCCGCGGCGGCAGGTCCTGCTGTCCACGGCACAAGAGTTTCTCACGGGGATGGTTCGCGCCCAGGTCCCGGTTTTCTTGTCGTAGCGGCGCTGGTCCCCCTCCGTCACGAACCAGCCCGTTTCGACGTAGGCGGCCTGATACGTAACATCGCCCCGGGCCCCCGTAAAGGTCGGCGTCGACTGCTCGAACACGTCGTTCACGTGCGCGACGGCATACTCGCCTGACAGCGAAAATGGCCCGTTGACGAGGGCCCCTTCCAAATTGGCAATGTGGACGCCATGCGGCGAGAAGAACGTCCCCGTGAAGATCAGGTTGGGAGTATCGCTTCCGCCGGCACCCGCTCGCAACAGCGGTCGGCTCGCGATGCTAAAGCGTTCGTCGACAAGCGTCTGGTGGAAATACCCGGCCCCCACATGCACGAGGGTCCGTCCTTCGCATTCGTATACCGGCAACGCCGTGATGCGGCCGCCAGCGGCGTACTTGCCTTCGTTGGCCCCAAAGCCAAACGACTGGACGTCCGACTTGCCGATCCACGTGGCCGACCCCGCAAGCGTGACATTGTCGTCCAGGTAGGAATCGAACACCACAACGCCGTTCTGATAGTCGTTGGGATTGTAGAACGCGTCGAACATCGACGACCGTTCCATGTAGTACCAGGCGTTCGAACTCGAATAGCGTTCCAGGCCGATCGGCGCCTGAACGTGCCCGATGCGGATATTGCCGACCACCGGCCGTTCGCGGAAAGTCACATAGAAATCAGTCAAGCCGACACTGCCGATCTGCACGGGAGCATTGTCGACATTGCTGGCGTCTTGAATGTTGGCGAAGTTGACCTCGCAGGCGTAGTCAATGGACCCGTAGAGCCGGCCATCCGCACGAAACCGCGCGCGCCGAAACAACGTGCCGTCGCGCATCGTCTGATCGGGTGAATTGCCGATCAAGAGATTATCATCCTGTGCGAACCAACTGTTGTCGAATTCGAGCCGACCACCGATATGGACGCGGAACTTCTCGTCGAGCGTCTCGGCGACGAAGCCATTGTCCCAACGACCTATCAGGATGCGGTCCTCCGCCGCTGGCGGACTTGCCAAGGCACTCGGTAGATCGAGTTCGGACAGTTCCTTAGCCTTCTCGGCCTCCAACTCCTCGCGGACGATGCTGCGAATGGCCTCCAGATCGAGGGAATCGCTTGTTGATCCCAGCTCACTCAGAGCGATGACGCTCTGTTCGCCATCTGCGGCCGGTTCGATCGGACTCGCGGCAAAGCTGTTCACCGCCGACTGTGCGGCAACCGATGCAGCGATCGCGAGCCAAACGAGTGGACTCAGCGAAGCAACACGCCACCACCAGCGCAAAGTGATCGCCATTTGCCCATCCCCCGGCGGGTCGCGTACGCCGTCTGTTGGCGAAAAACTTCTAAACATGCGTGCCGGCCAGGGGGTGCTCCTTAGCCAGCCGCGGAGCTGCAAACAGAATTATTGAATCGGTTAAGCCGATCATGCGGATGAGGAAAACCTTGATGACTGGCGAGAATCTGCGGGTGCTATCAGTTTTTGACAGCGGCTTCTCCTTTGCGGCATCCTGAAACAAAGGAGAATTTAAGGAAGTGTGCCCCTAACTCGACTGGCTGAAAAAACGCCCCCGGCATGACTCGAACATGCGACACGCGGTTTAGGAAACCGCTGCTCTATCCC
This sequence comes from uncultured Planctomycetaceae bacterium, assembly GCA_964650265.1. Classification (GTDB taxonomy): domain Bacteria; phylum Planctomycetota; class Planctomycetia; order Pirellulales; family Lacipirellulaceae; genus CAZYQQ01. The sequence continues at coordinate 1,724 of CAZYQQ010000037.1, read as the reverse complement.
CTGAGCTACGGGGGCAATGCTGGAGAGTGCCTATTTTCTAGCCGCTCTCGACCTATCACGCGAGGATGTCCCCCAAAAAGACACCTGATCGCCAACAGTCATATTATTGAGCATGGGAAGCCAATCGAAAAGCCGTGCTCAGGGATATTGTCAGCAAGCCGGCAGGGAGAGGTGAAAATGGAACGCCTCGGTATTAGCACTGTTCGATCAATAATTGTCGGATTTGAATATGATGTTCGAGGCTAAGTCGGGCCGGCGATGGTACCGCGGCCAGGTCGCGTGCCACGAAGCATTCGGTTGAGCGGTAGCGGCCAACTTGGCGATCGAGTTCAACTTCTTGCGCAACTCTAGCGCGCCGGCGTCCCTCTTTGGCGCTCTCGCCCGTCCTTGACGGCGAGAACGCTCTACGTCGCGGTAGCAGGGCTGTTTTTGTTGACTGATGGGGTGGGTGAACGATAGGATGGGAAAGTTGCGTGGCTGGGTTTTTCAGGTGGACTAGAACAGTGACGGAGTTTTTTTTACCGCGCGGGTCTGCTCTTTTATTCGCCCTCGCCAAACGACTCGGGGAAATACGTCGGCTTGCTCAGGTCCCGTGGGTTCGAAATCCTCACGTATACCGAAACACCGTCGTCATTGATACGAAAAAACAAGTCTTCCGCCTTGCCTTTGATCTTCTGGCGAATCACGTCGGGCACCGTGATATTTTCCTCCCGTTGAATATCGATGTCTCGCCATGTAAGTGTGAATCTATCGGGTATGGCACCGGGATCGCACGGGCCAAATCCCTTATCCATCTGGGACGCTATCACACCCATGCTTCGTTTCAATTGGCCATCATCAGACTGGATCATCACTTCATTGATGTCGTTGCCAAGGTGGTTCTCGACATACACACTATAGTACTTTCGGGTCGCGCATCCACTAAGGCTAAGGGCCATGCAGCAATACACGAGGCACGGAATAGCAAGTCGCATGGCATTACTTCCTCACACTATGGACCTAACACGGGAACGCCCGCGGATCGCAGCAAACCCAGATACACACCCTTCGTATCCTATCGTCAAACCACTTCAGTGGTCAACGAAATCACCCCGCGGGGCTCAAGACATCGCCTTGACGAGCAGGCAGGAGCCCACTCGCCGGCCAAAGCGAGTGCCCGCGCGGCTAGAGTAGCGCAAGAACCTCAAGTGCGTTGGGTTACGATTGGTGTGCCGACTTTCCAAGCCGTCTGAAGCGTGGACGCGGACGGCCATTTCGGGCGTGCTTGCAGGGAGAGTTGGTTAGCACCGCCCACGATCCGGAGGATCGAGATACGTTGAAAACGCCTTGCCCGGCGCGATTTTCCACTTTTTGCAAACTTCTTGGTGGGAATTGGGCACCACCCGGCATAGATTCGCATTACGCCTTGAAGTAGGTCCGCGTTCGCTGAACCGGACCTTGGGCGCATGAAGAGCTTGGACGGACCATCCATTCAAGGTCCGGTCCAGCGGACACGGACCTACTTGGTCTTTGGCAATTCAAACCCCTCAAGCTGCCGGGCAAACGAGCCCGGGCTATGGTTGTGCGCGCTCGTGCGGGATGTGCCCATGCTACGTTCCCTGGTCCCTGGCCTCCGACCCCTCCAGAAACGGTGTCTCATTTTGGTAAAGTCGCGCCCCCCAAAGCCTCAGACCCCTGTTTTTCCAGGCTCAACTCGGTTAACAAGGGTCGACTTTTTCGACGAA
>CAZYQQ010000036.1:0-51061 GCA_964650265.1 uncultured Planctomycetaceae bacterium | reverse complement strand
CACAAGCCGCCAGAATATTCGGAGATATTCAGCTGGAGAAGTGCGGAATGTACGACCGAGCATCGGAAGATTTGCGGATTAAAACGATTTTTGGGCCCACTGACTCCTCTCACGGCGATCGAGTAGCATAGGCAACTGGGGCCAAGTGCCCCGCTGGGGGGCGACTTTCTCAAGACGCATTGGCCGAGACCAAATGACAAAGTTCATCTTCGTAACGGGTGGGGTCGTAAGCTCCCTGGGCAAAGGACTTACGAGCGCTTCGATCGGCATGCTCCTCGAAAAGCGTGGCCTTCAGGTGCGGATGCAGAAGCTCGATCCCTACATCAACGTCGATCCGGGGACCATGAGCCCCTACCAGCATGGCGAGGTTTACGTCCTCGACGACGGCAGCGAAACCGACCTCGACCTGGGGCACTACGAGCGCTTTACTCACGGACCTCTCAACCGGAACTCGAACTTCACCACAGGTCAGATCTACCAGGAGGTCATCAACAAGGAGCGACGCGGGGAGTTCCTCGGCAAGACGGTCCAGGTGATCCCCCACATCACCAACGAAATCAAGAGCGTCATCGCCCGCGTGGCCGAACCCTCCGACGGCTGGCCCAAGGCCGATGTCGTGATCACCGAGATCGGCGGCACGGTGGGAGATATCGAAAGTCTCCCCTTCCTGGAGGCGATTCGGCAATTCTCCATCGACGTGGGGAAGGAAAACTGCCTCTACATCCACCTCACCTTAGTCCCCTACCTCAAGGCGGCCAAGGAACTCAAGACGAAGCCGACCCAGCACTCGGTTGGTCAATTGCGAGAGATTGGTATCGCCCCCGACATCCTCATCTGCCGGACCGAACAACCCATCAGCCGCGAAGACTGCGAAAAGATTGCCCTCTTCTGCAATGTCCCCGTCAACGCCGTGATCGAAGAGCGCGATAAGGATTTTTCGATCTACGAAGTCCCTCTCAGCCTGGTCGACAACAAGCTCGACCAATTGATTTGCGAGAAACTGGGGCTCAGCACGCGGGAGCCCCAACTCGACGACTGGCGCGAGCTGTTGCAGCGATTGCGGCATCCCGAGCATGAAATCCACGTCGCCGTGGTCGGCAAATACGCCGAGCATGCCGACGCCTACAAGTCGATCTACGAGGCCATCGACCATGCGGGGATCGCCCATAAGGCCCGCGTACGAGTCTCCAGAATTCAAAGCGAGGAAGTGGAATCGGAAGGCCCCGAGCGGCTCCTCTCGAGTTGCGATGCACTGCTCGTCCCCGGCGGGTTTGGGGAGCGAGGCATCGAGGGGAAGGTCGAAGCGATCCGATATGCCCGCGAGCGCGGGATTCCCTTCTTCGGAATTTGCCTGGGAATGCAGTGTGCCGTGGTCGAGTTCGCCCGCAATGTCTGCGGTCTGGCGGGAGCCCATTCGACCGAGTTCGATAAGGATACGCTCCACCCGGTGATCTGCCTGCTGGACGAGCAGAAGACGGTTACCGAAAAGGGGGGGACGATGCGGCTTGGGGACCAGCCGACGGTGCTGGAGCCCGACAGTCTGGCGGCCGACTGTTACGGGAAGCTTGATATCTCGGAGCGCCACCGTCATCGCTACGAGTTCAACAACGCCTACCGCCAGCAGTTCGCTCGGCACGGCATGCGATTCTCGGGCACCAGCCCCGATGGAACGCTGGTGGAGGTCGTCGAGCTAATTGAACATCCTTGGTTCCTCGCGGTGCAGTACCATCCCGAGTTCAAGAGCAAGCCGACCCAGGCGCAGCCGCTCTTCGCCGGGTTCATCGATGCGGCCATCGCCCATCGTCGCCAGCGGCATCAAGCGGCTGGATAGAAATCTTCTTCCCCACGCTCCCCATGGAGTCCCCGACATGGCTGATGAAACTCCGAAAATCATCATCGACGAGGATTGGAAATCACAGGTCGAGAAAGAAAAGGAGACGTACGCCGACCAATCGGCGATCCCCACCACGGGTGGCGATCCGCAGTTGGCCGACGACGATCCCGAAATGCCTCCGGCGTCGTACGCCATGCTCGTGTCGATGCTCGCCAGCGACGCAATGATCTCGCTGGGGCAGATTCCCAATCCGATGACGGGTGAGTTCGTGCCGCGCCGGAACACGGCCAAGTACTTGATCGATATGATCGCCATGCTGCACGAGACGACGCGCGGGAATGTCGATCCCGAAGAGTCGCAGCAGGTCGAGGAACTTCTCCATCAATTGCGAATGGAGTATGTCCGCATGCCCGCTAATCGAACCGCTAACCCGATGGCTCAACCGTAGAGCCATGCCCAGGCGCGGCGCGCCCACGTTACAGTTTTGACTTGCATCCCCGCACCTAGTGACATCGGACGGGGTTTCACGTAAGGCACGTTACGCTTTGGGCATGGCTCCTTGGATCGGACGGTTGAGGTTCGTCATCGATTGATCTATCCCGACAACTGATCGAACAGTTGCCGGAAGTTGGGCATTTCGTTAGCGATGGCGGCATTCCAGGCCGCGGGGTTCCAAATCTCGACACACACGGCAGCTCCCACCAACATCACCTCTTCTCCCGGCCCTACTCCCAGAAAGCCTCGGAAACTGTCGGGGATCACCAGCCGCCCACGTCCGGCCAGGGGAACTTGCCGATGCCGGGTCGAAAGGAGCCGCCCCAGCGCCTGGATGTCGGTCACCCGCTGATCGAGACGGCCCGAGTGCAGCTTCCCCCGTACCAGATCGATTCCTTCTTCGAGTTTCTTCTGCCAGCGTTCGAGGTTCCACAAGCTCAAACACCCAGGTCGCTCCTTAGCGAGCAAGCATTGCGGCTCGGAGGTTTCGACGCCCGTCAGTCCTTCTGCTAACTCGTTGGGCAGCGACACGCGAAAGCGATCGTCGAGCGAGCGAGCGAATTCTCCGAGCAGCAATACTTGTTCGTTGGGCATGCGTTTCCGTCGAGCGCTACGTCGGGCCCCTGCGGCCCGGGTTGCCGTCAGAGCACATGCGATTCCGTTCTTCCCAGGTCCTCCATTGCCGCCCAGGGCTATGAGGCTTTGTCCCTTGTTTGGGCTTGTCGCCCCCCCCGGTTTTGGTGATGTTACCGGAAAAATGGCGTTATGCAAGTAGTTCTGGGCGCAAATCCCACAAAAAACACGACAAGGAAGCTATGGTGGGCTGTTTTCCCACGAATTTGCCGAATTGCCCACGCTGTTCCCGCAGGCTACCAAAAGCTGGGAGGGGGGCGAAATCCCGCTCACCAGTGCCCTCGGGAACGGCTCTAGAATCTGAACCACCGCTAAAGAAACCTCTCTCGATCCCTCTTTGAACAGGCTTGTCCGCTCATGGCTCTGTCACCTCCCAGTGCCCGGCCTTGTCGGAGCCGACACGCTTCAAGCGGCCTTGCTCGCGGAGTTCCTTGAGATAACGCTCCACCGTGCGCGAAGTCTTGTTCAGCAAGGTGGCCAGTTCCTTGGCGGACAAGGCCGGGTCCTGTTTCAGAGCGATTAGGATTTGCTCTTTTACTCCGACATTTACTCCGACATTTACTCCGACATTTACTCCGACATTTACTCCGACATTTTGGCCTTTTTCCGCCGTTTCCACGGCGATGTCGATGAATTTGTAAAGCGAGTTGGCAATCGCGTCCAGCATGAAATCGATGAACGGGTGGCAATCGAGATCGCCCGCATGTGAGTCCTGCAAGGCTTGGTAGTACAAGGCCTGGTTGTGGTGTACCAGGGTTTCGATGGGCATCCAGGTAAACAGCGGGTTCCATTTCGAGAGGATAAGCGTCTGCCAAAGTCGACCGATGCGGCCATTACCGTCGCGGAACGGGTGGATATGCTCGATCCCGTAATGAACGGCGGAACTATTGATGAGCGGATGCGCCTCGGTGGTCTTGCCCCAATCGAGAAGCTGTTCTACTAGCGCTCGCACTTCTTCCGCCGGGGAACCCCTGTGCATAACCACGCCGTCGCCACGGACCACCGCCACTCCGACGCTGCGAAAGCTGCCCGATTCGCCGATGAGCGTGTCCGTCAAAAGAGCGTGTGCCTTCAGCAGGTCAGCGACGGTCCACGGATCGTAGGCCGCCATTTCGTTGTAGGCCAGCCAGGCGTTTTTCACTTCCTTAATGTCCTTGGCGGGGCCCAACACCGGTTTGCCGTTAATGACGTCGCTGACCTGTTCGAGCGTCAGACGGTTACCCTCGATGGCGGTGGAGGCGTGAATCGAGAGGATGCGATTGAGCTTGCGCAGGTGCAGCACATCGCCGGATTGCTCTTCGCTGATCTTGACGCGTTCCAGCAGCGCATGGATACCGCCAATCTTCTCGTGCCACTTGGGCGATTCGGTGTAGAGATTACCCGGCAGGGACGTCATGCGCGCACTCCCGCCGCCAACTCGCCGATCGTCGTCGGCGGGTAGGTCTTCCCTGGCATGAACACTTCATGCTTACCGAGGTGGACGAACATCCTACAATCCTTCGAGCCACGATGAGTAGAGGAAAAACAAGGCGAAAAATAGAGGAATCAGAGCAATACCAAAAAAGATGCAGATGGCCCCGACTAGCTTTCCCTCGCGACCTTGTCATGGAGGGCAAGTTTCGTCATTGGACCCAAGCATCGTCAGCCTGTTTGTTGTCTTTCGCCAAGTGCGGTTCAATTGCCGCGCGTGCATAGCTAATTGCAGAAGGAAAGACATGAGAATCAACCTTCAGCCGACTGCTATCAATATAGCCAGACAGATGCGGATGAGCCGCTGCTTTCCCGGACTGCGAAGGGATCCACAGGAGGAGAAGCACGGGCGCGCACCATAAGGCACGTTTGGCAATTCCCAATTGCAGGCGGAACATATTGGTTTCCTGTGCCTTCGGAAAACAATGGAGGTTTCAACGCACCGGAGAAAGTGAATTACATGCTTGCTTTATAGCGTGAATGCAACATGCGTGAAACAGCAGAAGTAGACATCCATCCTCCCCCAATTCCTCGACATGCCGCTCATCTGCTTTTGAAACGCCCGACTCTGGGGACTAATGTCCCCGGCTCTGAGTTGGGCGGCACCCTCAATGGAAACCTACCAGCGAAGCGCAAGCATTCTACCCGGTGGGCACCCCTAGCTGGTGCCGTGAAGCCATGGAGAATATCCGTGAAGAGGGCGCGCGGAGCGGCCAGGGAGACAGAGGGGCATGAAGCCGGGCGGCCTCTACCGGTCGACTTCGTTCAGCTTCCAGTCGACAATCAACTGCTCGGCCCCTGGGGTCATTTCTCGCAGTTTTCGTGCGATTTCCCCCTTCTCACTGGTGGTCGACTTGGCAAGGCGCGACTTGAGCTTGGTCATCTTTTCACGGCGAGCACGGCGGCGACGAAGTTCGCGTTGACGTTCAATTCCAGCCACGGGAGTTTCCTTGTTGAGCCAAAGCAAGAGCAACGATACTGGGAGACGATGCTGCGAAGGGGGTGATCGACCCCAGAAGGCCTATTTTGCTCCCCTACGCCCTGTCCGTCAACGCCGGGTCGCCCTGCCCGTCAACGCCGAGTCATGGTGGGGCGTCGCTTGAATCCCGGCGGCGATTCGCGAGAATCTCCCTATCGGCGACTGCGCGAGGTCGGGTGGCAGAGTGGTCGAATGCACCGGTCTTGAAAACCGGCGAGCCTCCGGGCTCCGTGGGTTCGAATCCCACCCCGACCGCTTCGGCCGTTATCGCTCTGGCCGATCAAGTGTGGTAGTCGGCGTTCAGCCGGACATACTCGGCCGTCAAATCGGTTGTCCAGAAGCGGGCAGCGGCTGCCCCCTCGTCGAGGATGAGCACCAGGCTTGTTTCTCGGTCGCCGGCGATCGACTTCGAAACCCCCTCGGCATCGAACTTCACCGGCACCCCCCGCTCGTAGACCAACATGCCATTGATATGCAGGCTCACCTTCGCTGGGTCGAAGGGAACTCCCGCGTAACCGGCCGCCGAGACGATGCGGCCCCAGTTCGGGTCGGCTCCGGCAATGGCCGTTTTCACGAGTGGGCTGTCGGCAATCGTTTTGCCGATCCGCACGGCTTCGGCCCGGGTGCGGCACCCATGGACCTCGACGGTAATCAGGTGAGTCGCCCCTTCGCCATCGGCAGGAATCGACTGGGCAAGGTCCTCGCAGACCTCGAACAAGGTTGCCCGGAAGGCGTCGAGGGGCTTACCCGACAGGACCGTTCCTCCAGCGGCTCCGTTGGCCAGGAGGAGCACGGTGTCGTTGGTGCTCGTGTGGCCATCGACGCTGATGCAGTTGAAGGTCTCCGTAACGGCGTCCGACAGGGCACGCTGCGCGTCCTCCATGGCGACCGCGGCGTCGGTCATCAGCACGGCGAGCATCGTCGCCATGTTGGGGCCGATCATGGCGGCCCCCTTGGCGATGCCGGTCAGGCAGACCTGGGCACCGTCGAGCTGAACCTGACGCCCGCAAATCTTTGGCACCGTGTCGGTGGTCATCAAACCTCTCGCGGCAAGCTCCAGCGCGGTTTGGGAATCGTCGAGTTGAGCGGCTGCGGCCTTGATGCCGTCGTGGATTTTATCCATCGGCAGGTTCGTGCCAATCACGCCGGTCGAGAGGATCAGCGTTTGACCTTGGTCGAGGCCGCAGTACTGAGCGGCCCAGTCGGCCATTTGCCGCGCGTCGTGATCCCCCTGCGGGCCAGTACAAGCATTGGCAACGCCCGAATTCGCCACCACGGCGCGGATCGCCTTGCTGGGGGTTAGTTGGCGATCGAAGACCACCGGAGCCGCGCACACGAGGTTTTGCGTGTAAGATCCAACTCCCACCGCGGGGCGATCCGACACGATGAGCGTGACATCCTTCTTCTGCGCATTGCGCTTGATGCCGGCATAAACGCCTGCCCCACGGAATCCTTGCGGAAACCTGGCCATTGTCGTATTGCCGCTGTCGCTCGCTGGGTCGCTTGCCATGGGGCCACCTGAATGCTGAAATCTAAATCAACGCCGTTGTTTCACGATAACCATGCATCAAATTGAAGTTCTGCACGGCCGCGCCGCTCGCCCCTTTGACAAGGTTGTCGATCACGCTCACCACCACGACCTTGCCTCGCACGACCCGCGCCGTCAAATGACAACGGTTGGTCCCCGAGACATGTTTCGTGGCGGGGAGGTCGTCGACAACTTGAACAAAGGGCTCGTCGGCATAGAACGCGCGGAGCGTCTGCAGTAATCGCTCTGTCGACAGCTCGCTGCGTGGCGCGGCGTAGCAGGTGGAGAGGATGCCTCGATCCATCGGTACCAGGTGAGGCGTGAAAACAACCTCGACCGCCGCTGCCGCCGCATCGCTCAGCACCTGATCGATCTCGGGCATGTGGCGATGGGTGCCGACGCCGTAGGCTGCGAAGCTCTCATTGCATTCCGGAAAATGGAACGCCGGCTTGGGATTCCGCCCCGCCCCGCTAACCCCACTCTTGCTATCGACCACAATGCCGTCAGTGTGGATCAAACCCTCGCGCAGCAGTGGCGCGAGCGCCAAGATCGCCGAGGTCGGATAGCATCCGGGATTTGCCACCAGCGATGCTTCGCGAATTCGGTCGCGGTAAAGCTCCGGCAGGCCGTAGGGGACCCGGCCCAGCCGCGCTGCGTCGGGGTGGCTCACTCCGTACCAGGTCTCGTAGACGTCGCGACTGTTGAGTCGATAATCGGCGCTCAAGTCGATGACTTTCAGCTTGTGATTCAATAGTTCCGCCATCACCGCCGCACTCGCGGCATGCGGCAAACAACCGAACACACAATCGGCTCGCTCGGCAATCTGGCCAGGATTCGCCTGTTCGAGATGGAGCGTGATTTGGCCGGTTAGCTGGGGATGGACCGCGCTGATCGCGGGGGATTCGTCACGGCTGGTGGAAAGCAGCGTGACTTCGACCTCGGGATGGCGCAGCAGGATGCGAAGCAGTTCAAGGCCGGTGTAACCAGAGGCCCCTAATATGGCGACCCGGGTTTTCATTCGCTGCTCAATTTGAGTTGGGGGAAGGTAAGAACACGATTCTAAGTGGGCGAAGCGGCCTTTGCCACACCCTCGGCAGGCGGCTTATCTGGCCTCTGGCACTCTCGCGACGAGTTGCTGTTGAATGACCTGCAGGACGCCGCGCGCCACCTCCAGCTTCGAACCGGCGATCGTTTCGAGCACCTGGCCCGCCGGATCGATTACTTCGACCCGGTTGTCGAGTGAGTTCATCGCCTCGACCCCATTGGAGACCATCAGATCGCAGTGCTTGCGTTCCAGCTTGGCCAGTGCCCGGAGGCGGTGGTCTTGCGTTTCGAGAGCAAAGCCGACGACCCAGCGGGTCCCCTTTTCAGCTCCCAGGGTCGCCACCACGTCGTCAGTTTCGACCAGTTCCAGGCGGAGAGGTTCACCCGTTTTCGCTATTTTTTGCCCTTCAACCTGTCTCGGACGGTAGTCGCAGGGGGCCGCCGCCCCAATCAGCCCGTCGGATGTCGCGAATTCCCGGCGTGTGGCTGCCAGCATTTCTTCGGTCGAGACGACCCGCACGACGTGGCATTCCGCCGGATAGTCCACCTCTACCGGCCCCGAGACAACGATCACCTGGTGGCCGAGTTCGAGCGCCGCCTTGGCCAGTGAGGCTCCCATCCGGCCGCTCGAGGCGTTCGTGAGATACCGCACCGGGTCGAGGTGCTGGCGCGTGGGGCCGGAGGTGATGACAATCTTCGTCAAGGTAAAGCGGGCTAGCGATCGTCCAACAACGAATGGATTTTGGCGGCAATCTCCTCTGGCTCGGCCATCCGGCCCGCCCCCCGATCGCGACAGCTTAGCCATCCTGCCCCTGGGCCGATCATCTGCCGTCCGTCTTGCTCCAGTTGGGCGACGTTGCGCTGGACCGACGGCTGATTCCACATCTGGGTGTTCATGGCGGGGGCCAACAGCACTGGTCCCTCAAATGACAGCAGGAGGGTCGAGAGCAGGTCGTCGGCGATGCCGTGGGCCCCTTTGGCCATGATGTTGGCCGTGGCGGGAGCGATGCAGAGCAGTTCGGCCTGGCGTGCCAATTCGATATGAGGGCCCAAAGGAAACTCGTCAGGGGAAAACATGTCGGTCACGACCGACCTTCCCGTCAGGGCACGGAAGGTGGCCGCACCAATGAATTGCTGGGCGGCGGGCGTCATGACGACCTGCACACCGATGCCCGACTGAACGAGCCGGCTCACGAGAGCCGCGGTTTTATAGCACGCGACCCCCCCCGACAGGCCAATCAAGATTTCGCGTGAGCTGGCGACCATCCGTCAATTCATCGGGTGGCGATGGGCGGCTACAGACTCGAAAGATCGAAGTCGATGTCGCCGCTGGTGTGAGGTCGCGGAGCGACTGTTCGTACTTCGTTGGAAGCGTCGAGGTAGATCTTGTCTTGAAGAATCTCCTGAACGACGATCTCCATCTTTTCGTTGGTGTCGAGGTTCACCAGCGGCCGGGCTCCACCGTTGAGGGCGACAAGGCGCTTTTGGATCAGGGTCGACAGTTTGAAGCGTCCCCCCACCTTGTTGACGATTTCCTCTTCTTTCAGGGCATCAATCATCTCTCATTCCCTCGTTCGCCAGTATTTCGGCAATTTGATCGACGGCTTCGTCGACAGTGCGGTTCACCACCAAATGATCGTAGGATGTAGCCCGATCGCGCTCCCGGCGAGCCACCTCCAAGCGGCGCCGGACCGCCTCGTCGGAATCGGTGCCGCGCTGGCGGAGCCGTCGTTCCAACTCGGCTTCCGTGTCGACGGTGATAAAAATGGTCACCGCCTGGGGGAACTTGGCGCGCACCTTTTGGGCCCCATCGACGTCGATCTCCAGAATAACCCATGTCCCGGCTTCCAGGCTAGGCCTCACCTCGTCGATCAGGGTGCCGTACCAGTGGCCGCGACCGAACACCTCGACCGACTCCAAGAACTCCCCCGCCTCGCGCCGGGCCTGAAATTGCTCGTTCGACAGGAAGTGGTAGTGTGTTCCGTCGACCTCGCCAGGGCGTTGCGGCCGCGTGGTGGCGGAGACGCTCAGCCGAAGTTTGCCGGCGAATCGCTCGACCAGCCGCGACACAATCGTCGATTTGCCCACTCCAGAGGGGCCCGAGATGATGACAAGTTGGCCGGCGGATGGGGGCATGGTTTTACGAAAACTCGCTGACGGCGTGCCACGAGCGGCTGGAGCCATCTCCGCGGGGGAGGCGTTGCTCACGTTCTCATCGAGCCCCGCTGGACCGATCGCCCGTTGGCTACTCGACATTCTGCACTTGTTCGCGAATCCGCTCGATGGCCGACTTGATGTTCACCACATGGAGGCTGATTTCGGGATCGTTCGCCTTGGAACCGATAGTGTTCGTCTCGCGTCCCATCTCTTGGGAGATAAACTCGAGCTTTCGCCCCGAACTCTCACTTGCCTCGACGGTCAGGGCGAACTGAGCGAGATGACTCTTGAGCCTGACAATTTCCTCCGAAATGTCGCTCCGGTCGACAAACAAGCTGAGTTCTCGCAGCAGGTCGGCCGGCTCCACCGTGACGTTAAGCTCCGATAGGGCGCGATTCACCTTGTCCGTCAGCCGTTCGCGATAGTCGACCACGACGGTCGGTGCCCGGTGCTCGATCAGCGCCAATTGCTGATCGATCTCGGCACAGTTTTCCAAGAGATCGCGGGCCAAGGCCCGACCTTCGGCCTCACGCATTTTGCAGAGCGCGCTAAGCGCCTCGCGCAACGTTCGCTCGATGGCCGGCCAGTCTTGTTCGATGTCGCGGGCTGTCCCCTGACTCTCGTCGATCACTCCTGGCAATTGCAGTAGTTGGCCGATGGAAATCTCCGCCGAGATTTCGGTCGCCAGCGCGACTTGCCGCGCTTGGGCCACGTAGGCGGCCAGGACTTCCTGGTTGATGCCGTAATCCTCGGGGCTCGCCAGGCGATGGACGTGGAGATTGAGCTGGACCGCTCCGCGGCGAATGCGCTGCCGGACGATGGCGTCGATGCCGGCTTCGAGCGAGGCGTAACCTTCGCTAGCGCGCAGGCTGAGCTTGTAGTGGCGATTGTTGATGGTCCGCATTTCGATTGCGACCGACAACTGTTCGTATCGGTTGTGGGCTTCCCCGAAGCCCGTCATGCTCAAGACCACCGCACGCAAGTCTCCAGGAGGAGGTGAGCCCCTGGCTCACGGGGAGGGGGAGTAGGTCGCTGGACGAATTGCCATTAGACGAATCAGTCCGTGGCAGGGGTATCGCTGGCGGGTGCCTCGGGAGTTGTCCCCATCCCCCCTGCCGGTGCGGTTGCCGACTTGCGGAGTTTGTCGGCCGTCGCAAACGAACCCGAATCAGTGGGATTGGAAAAGTAGACCCAGGCCACGATGCAGAGGGCCATCCAAATCAGGGCGGTATAGGAAGTAATGCGGGTGAAGGTGTCGCCGGCCTTAGTGCCAAAGGCGCTCGACCCGCCAGGACCCCCCAGAGCCCCAGCCAGACCACCACCACGACCACGTTGGACGAGGATCAACAGGATCATGAAGATGGCAATCAGGAGGAGCGCCAACTTCAGCACAAATGAGACGACTATGTCCATGATGAAAACTCGTCACTCGCCTAAAAAACTGCCTAATATCGAGACAACACGTGGTGGCGCCTACAAACGGGCCGCCGCGTTGGCTATCCCCAGAAAATCGCTTGCCTTCAAGCTCGCTCCCCCCACCAGGGCACCGTCGACGTTGGGTTGCCCCAGCAGTTGTCCGGCGTTGTCTGGCTTGACGCTGCCACCGTACAGAAGGCGAACTTTGCTGGCAATCTCGTGATTGTAGCGTTCCGTGAGCAACCTGCGAAGGTCGGCATGGACCTCTTCCGCCTGCTCGGGAGTAGCCACTTTTCCGGTCCCAATGGCCCAAACCGGCTCGTAGGCGATCACAATCCGCTCGATCTGGTCGGCGGAGATCTCTGCTAGCGAACCCGCAAATTGGGCATGAATCACCTCCCCCGTCCGCCCCTGCTCACGCTGCTCGAGGAGTTCTCCCACGCAAACAATCGGCGTGAGCCCCTCGCCCAAGGCCCGGTGGGTTTTGGCGTTGACCGCGGCATCGGTCTCCCCCATCGACTGCCGCCGCTCACTGTGTCCCAGGATGACATAGCGAACCCCCAGGTCGAGCAGCATGCTGCTACTGATTTCGCCCGTCCACGCCCCGTTCGACTCGGCCGACATGTTTTGTGCCCCCAACCCGACCGGCGATCCCACCAGCAGGGAGGCCACCGGGTGGAGGTAAACGGCCGGCGGGCAGACCACGAGATCGACTTGGGAGAGTTCGGTACACCCGGCGACGACCCCTTGGGCGAGCGCGGTGGCCGCAGCGAGATCGGTATTCATCTTCCAGTTACCGGCGATCAGTTTGCGACGCATGGAATCTCCTATTTAGGGGGGGCACGTACGACATGGCGGGGAAGGGGCACCGAGTCGCACGCAGTGGACAGCGAGCAGGCTTGTTGCCACGGCGGTTAGTCGAATCGCTTGCCGACAACCTCGGCCACCGCGCGAATCTGGGTGGCGAGTGCTTTGTACTGGTCGGGGAGCAATGCTTGCGGGCCGTCGGACATCGCCTCCTCGGGGCAATTGTGGACTTCGATATGGATGCCATCGGCCCCACTGGCGGCCCCGGCGAGGGCACACGCGGGGATCAATTCAGGCCTGCCGGTGGCATGGCTCGGGTCGACAATGATCGGCAGATGGGACAACTGCTGCACCTGCGGAACCGCCGAAATGTCGAGCATGTTGCGGCAGGAATTGTCGAATCCCTTGACCCCGCGCTCGCACAGCACCACGTCGGTCGTGCCGCTGGCGATGACGTACTCGGCGCTCATGAGGAGGTCTTTCACCGTGGCCGCCATCCCACGCTTCATCAGCACGGGGCGGTGGGTCTTGCCGACCTCGGTGAGGAGGACGAAGTTCTGCATGTTCCGCGCGCCGATCTGGATCATATCGGTGTACTCGGCGATCAACTCGACATGTCGCGGATCGACCGCTTCGGTGACCACCGGCAGGCCATGTTTCTTGCCGACCTCCTGCAGAATCTTAAGTCCCTCTTCTCCCAGCCCCTGGAATGCATAGGGACTGGTCCGCGGCTTGAATGCCCCTCCCCGCAGCACATTCGCCCCCGCCTGCTTGATCTGGCCGGCGATTTCATCGAGCCGCTCGAACGACTCGACCGCACAGGGCCCGGCGATCATGCCAAAGTGGCCGCCGCCGATCTTCGTCGACCCCACCTCGACCACTGTCGGTTGCGGATGGGCCTCGCGGCTGGCCAGTTTGTAGGGGGGCATCACAGGGACGACTTGCGACACGCCAGGAATCGCCGCCAAGGGAGCCGACTGAATCTGCAGTTCATCGCCAATCACCCCGATCACGGTGCGAAACGTTCCCCGGCTCAGATGGGCCTGGAGCCCTAAAGCTTCGACCCGTTGGATCACATGGTCGACTTGCTCGTCGGTGGCCGATTCCTTGAGAATGATAATCATGAACGTGGAAAGCTCGCGCCTCGAAATGGGGGGAGATGTAGCGAAGGGGGAATCGACCGCCATGGCAGCCGCCGGAGGGAGTGTGGCGAAATTCTACCCAACGGAACCCTTAAGCGTCAGCCTCGGCGTAGCTCCCCAAGACGACCAGCCGCCGGGCTTTCTTCTCCAGCGACGCAAGCGCGCGACGCGCACGCACGTCAGAGGCATGGCCCTGGAACTCGATAAAGAATAAATACCGCCCCCGCTCCCCCGCCACGGGAAAGGACTCGATCCACGTCATGTTGAGCCGAGCCCGCTTGAACACCGCCATGGTGTCGGCGAGCGCCCCAGGTTCGTGGGCGATTTCGAGCATCAGCGCTGTCTTGTCCTTCCCCGTGCGTTCTGCCGCATGCTGACCGATCACCGCAAACCGTGTCACGTTGTCGGGATTGTCTTCAATCGCCGGGGCGAGCACTTTGAGCCCATATTCGACCCCTGCCTGTTCGCTGGCGATGGCGGCAACCGCAGGGTCGGAGGCAGCCCGGCGCGCCGCGTCGGCTGTGCTCCCCACCGGCACGAGTTCGGCTTGCGGCAATTGGCCGGTAAGCCAATTCCTACACTGAGAAAGGGCCTGCGGCTTGCTGGCCACCTGTCGAATCCCCGACCGTGTGCCACTCGCCAGCAACGCATGGTGGATTGCGAGCGGCACCTCACCGCAGATCTGCAGGCTCGACCGAGCAAAGGCCTCCAGGGTGTCGCTCACACGGCCATCGGTCGAATTCTCGAGCGGCACGATCCCATATTGGGCCTGCCCCTGTTCGACTTCGCTGAAGACCGCCGAAATGCTCCCCACCGGGACCAGTTCGGCGGCGCTGCCGAACCTCGAAATGGCCGCAATATGGCTGTAGGTGTGTTCGGGGCCAAGATAAGCGACCCGTTGGGGGGCGACTAACTTCCGGCAACCCGCCTCAATCTCGCGAAAAATGGCAGCTACGGCCTGATCGTCCAACGGGCCGCGATTCGCAGCGACGGCGCGTCGGGTTGCAGCGAGAGGCTCCTCGCCGAGTACGCCTTCCAGTTTGGCCCGCTCCGCGAGGAGTTTGAGAATCTCGCGGTCGAGACGAGCGATTTCCCGCATGTTGGCTGCGGTGGGGGCCGCACTCCGTTCGGAGGTTCTCGCCGGTTTGGCTTTTCGTTTGGCCATCCTGTTGCGCCAATTCCAGCAGGTCGCTGATCGAAGGTAAGGAGGGAAGCCTGTTGACTGGAGAATGACGATCACCACCAGCTCGGCGACGTAACTTAATCTCTAATTTTAACTTACGACAAGTGGATCGCGATGCTACGGGAGGCTGCCAAGTTGGCGGTCGGAGGGGGTAAGAGCGGCGAGGTGGAAGGGCGCAATCGGGTCAAATTGGCAGACTTGCTAGCTCGCCCGCGCTGCGGAATTGCCCCGGAGAAACAACGTAAGTTGTTTTGTATAAACAGTTTGCGGCTATCTGGCAGGGGCAGACTGGCGGTCGGCACGCTCTTTGCTTTTTCTCGCTCTCCCGAGCGGCAGATGCGAGCATTTGCCCTGTCTCGACTTATGCCAAAACTTCATCGCACAGCCGCGCACCGCTAAGCAACAGCAGGTGCCCTAACAACAAAAACGAGGATTGTCATGGCCAGTGGCGAAAAGATTATCGGTATCGACCTGGGAACCACCAACTCGGTGGTTGCCGTCATGGAAGGAAAAGAGGCGAAGGTCATTCCCAATGCGGAAGGGAATCGCCTCACCCCCAGTGTCGTGGCCTTCACCAATAAGGGGGAGGTCCTGGTTGGCGAGCCCGCGCGCCGCCAGGCCGTGACGAACCCGACCAAGACCATCTACTCCATCAAGCGATTCATGGGGCGTCGCCACAACGAAGTGGCGTCGGAGGAGAAGATGGTCCCCTACGATGTCGTCGGTGGTGCCGACGACTACGTCAAGGTCAACGTCGCGGGGCAGGAATTCACTCCGCCGGAGATCTCGGCCAAGGTGCTGGTGAAGCTCAAGGAATCGGCGGAGGCCTACCTGGGTCACAAAGTCAACAAGGCCGTCATCACGGTGCCGGCCTACTTTAACGATGCCCAGCGTCAAGCGACCAAGGACGCCGGCCAAATTGCGGGTCTTGAAGTCGCCCGAATCATCAACGAGCCGACGGCGGCTTCGCTTGCCTATGGGCTCGACAAGACCAAGCAGGAGACGATCTGCGTGTTCGACCTCGGTGGTGGAACGTTCGACGTTTCGATCCTCGAGGTGGCTGATGGCGTGTTCCGTGTCATCAGCACCAATGGCGACACTCACCTCGGAGGGGACGACTTCGACGAGGAACTGATTCACTACGTCGCGGATGAGTTCAAGAAGGAACAGGGGATCGATATCCTCAAGGATCCGATGGCCCTACAGCGCCTGCAGGAAGCCTGCGAGAAGGCGAAGAAGGAACTCAGTTCGACTCCGTCGACCGATATCAGCCTGCCGTTTATCACCGTGGCCGATGGAGTCCCCAAGCACTTGCAGATGAACATCACCCGGTCGACCTTCGAGCAACTGGTTGACAAACTGGTCGAGCGTTGCCGCGGCCCCGTGATGCAGGCCCTCAAGGATGCCAAGCTCGAACCGAGCGCCATTGACGAAGTGGTGCTGGTGGGTGGTTCGACCCGGATTCCCAAGGTTCAAGAGTTGGTGAAGGGAATCTTCGGCAAGGATCCCCACAAGGGGGTCAACCCTGACGAAGTCGTCGCGGTGGGTGCCGCCATTCAGGGTGGCGTGCTCGCGGGCGAGGTCCAGGACATCCTGCTGCTCGACGTGACTCCGCTCTCGCTCGGTATCGAGACCTTGGGTGGAGTGATGACCAAGCTCGTGGAGAAGAACACCACGATTCCCGCCGAGCGGAAGCAGGTCTTCAGCACGGCCGACGACAACCAGACCGCCGTCACGGTCCGCGTGTTCCAAGGGGAACGCGAGATGTGTGCCGACAACAGGCTCTTGGGGCAATTCAACCTCGAGGGGATTCCCCCCGCGCCCCGCGGCGTGCCCCAAATCGAGGTGAAGTTCGACCTCGACGCCAATGGCATCCTCAACGTCTCCGCCAAGGACCTGGGGACGGGCAAGGAGCACCGCGTCCGGATCGAACAGTCGTCCGGGCTCTCGGAAACCGAGATCAAACGGATGCAGGAAGATGCCGCGGCCCACGCCGACGAGGACAAGAAAAAACGAGCTTTGATTGAAGCACGAAACCAAGCCGATTCGCTCGCCTACACGGCCGAGAAGACCCTGAAGGAGCAGGGAGACAAACTCCCCCCCGCCGACAAGGCCCCTATCGAGAGCGCCATCGCCAAGGTCCGCGAAGCGGCCAAGGAGGACAATGTCGACGCGATCAAGTCGGCAACCAGTTCTCTGGAGGCGGCCATGCATGCCATGAGCGAGGCCCTCTACAAGTCGGCGTCCGGTGGCGCTTCGGCCCCTGGTGGCGACCAACCTGGGGGTGCCCCATCCTCGACCGACGACGACACGATCGATGCCGAGTTCGAAGTGAAAGAAGGCTAGGCTTTCGTCCGTTCCGTGCAGAACCAGCTCAGCCGCTCTTCAAGTCTCTTGGGGAGTGGCTGTTTTTTTCCTCGTGCGACAAAAGTGTCTCGCCCGATGCTGTTCCACGACGGCTTGGCCCGAAGGATGCTCTCGCTAGCAGCTAGCCAGTCGCGGGCTCGCCTTGTGGCGACGCCGCGAATTGACTATTCGGTGCCCCAGAACTGTCCAGAAAATCCACCTTACCAATTACAACGACTAGACCATTCACGGTTCGTCGTAACTCGAAGCAAATCCGAGTTTCCGCGTGACTTTGAGGCCGGATTGAGATACCAATTGCAGTAGGCCTTACTAGAATCGGCCTGCCCCCTTGTCGTCTCCCAAGCCGTACCACTCTGGCAGAGAGGAATCCCATGCAAACGGATTGCCCTTCCCTCGTTTCCTCCCTGCTTTTGGCTTTCGTCGTGGCGGTCGCGCTGCCCGGCCTCGCCCAAGCCCAGTCCCCGGCTGCTCCGACCAAAACCTCGGCTCCGCAGGGAGTTCAAGGTCAAACAGCCACGGCCGCCAGCTATGCGAAGGAACTAGACACAAGCGATGCCCAAAAAAGGCAGCATCCGCTCTATCCCGTGTTGGAGATTGCCCACAAGGCGCAGGCATCGATCGCCGAAAACATTAGCGACTACACCTGCACGATTGTTCGTCGCGAGCGGATTGCCGGGAAACTCAACAGCCACGAGTTCATCGACGCAAAAATCCGCCATCGACAGGTCGTCGAAAGCAAAGTGGAGGTCCCCTTTAGTGTCTATTTGCGGTTTACCAAGCCGGCACGTGTCGAGGGGCGCGAGGCCTTGTTCGTCGAGGGAGAGAATGCCGGCAAGGTCTTCGTCCGCCGTGGGGGGGAACGAATGGCCCAGCTCTCGACTTTCATCAAGCCCGATAGCCGCCTCGCCATGCGCGACAATCGCTATCCAATCACCGAAATTGGCTTCCAGAATTTGGTCGACCGGCTGATCGAAGTGATCGAAAACGACCTGAAGTACGACGAATGCGAGGTCAACTTTTACTCCAGCGCCAAGATCAACGACCGGGTTTGCACCCGCATCGAAGTGATCCACCCCACTGAGCGTGACTACTTCAATTTCCACCGAGCGACGGTTTACGTCGACGACAAGGACCGGCTTCCCATCGCCTATGTTTCCTACACCTGGCCGGAGAAGGCGGGGGAGAAGCCGCGTCTCCTGGAGGAATATGTCTATACCAACATCGTTCTCAATCCGGGTCTCACGGACGCCGACTTCGACCGCCACAATCCGGCCTACGGATTCACCCAAGGTACGCCGGCAGACAACTAGCCGTCGCGATCGCGAGAACTCCCGCCGAGGGGGAGTTCGCGCATCAGGTGGAGGCCGAGTGCGCAAATCTGAGTGCCTTTCCAGCGGCTTGCCTCCTCGATAGATTGAGGGGCTGCGGGTGGCCAGCGTGCCGTGGGTTGACGGCCGCGAGAGTGCCACCCCCGTTGGGAGCCCACTCGATTGAAAGCGCTCGTTAAACTCCGCTCCGAGCCCGGTCTTTGGCTCGAAGATGTCCCCGAGCCGGGCGTCGGCATCAACGACGTCCTGGTCCGCGTCCAAAAGACCGGCATCTGTGGCACCGACGTCCATATCTATAACTGGGACAAATGGGCCCAGTCGACGATTCCCGTGCCGATGGTCGTCGGTCACGAGTTCGTGGGCGAGATTGTGGAGGTCGGCTCCAACGTGGTCGATTTTCATCCGGGTGAAATCGTCAGCGGCGAGGGGCATGTCGTCTGCGGCCGGTGCCGAAATTGCATGGCCGGCCGCCGCCACCTCTGCAAGGCGACCCGAGGGGTGGGGGTGAACCGCCCTGGGGCGTTTGCCGAGTACATTTCGCTGCCGATGAGCAACATCTGGCATCACGCCCCCGGCATCGATCTCGAAGTGGCCTCCATCTTCGATCCCTTGGGCAATGCCGTCCACACGGCCCTGTCGTTCGACGTGCTTGGCGAGGATGTGCTGATCACTGGTGCCGGTCCCATCGGCATGATGGCTGCCGCCGTCGTCCGCCACGCCGGAGCACGCCATGTCGTCATTACGGATGTGAATCCCTACCGGCTCGAACTTGCCGCGCGACTCGGGGCGACTCGCACGGTCGACATCCGCCACGAACAGCTCGCCGATGTTCAGCAGGAACTCGGCATGAGCGAGGGCTTCGACGTCGGGCTCGAGATGTCGGGTAATCCCTCCGCGTTTCGCGACATGCTGGCGAGCATGTGCCACGGCGGCAAGATCGCCATGCTCGGTATCCCCGAGGGAGAGATGTCGATCGACTGGAATACGGTCGTCTTCAACATGATCACCATCAAGGGAATCTACGGCCGCGAGATGTACGAAACGTGGTACAAAATGACGGTGATGATCCAGAGCGGCCTCGACATTGCGCCGGTCATTACGCACCGCCTTCCGTTCACCGATTTTCAGCAAGGGTTCGATGTCATGCGTTCCGGGCAATCGGGTAAAGTCGTGCTCGACTGGACCACCTGATCGCGCGGCTCTCCCAAGCAACTGGATTAACTATGACGACAACGCTTCCCCACGTCGCCGAAACTCTCGGCCAGATCGACTCGGCCGGACTCCGCAAGGAGGAGCACCCGATCGATACTCCGCAGACCGCGCACATCGCCTTGGCCGATGGCAAGCAAGTGCTGAATCTCTGCGCCAACAACTACCTGGGGCTGGCGGACCATCCCGAGGTCATTCAGGCCGCCCACGAGGCGCTCGACCGTTACGGCTTTGGCATGGCGTCGGTGAGGTTCATTTGCGGCACGCAAACTTGCCACAAGGAACTGGAGGACGCGCTAAGCAAGTTCCTCGGCACTGAGGATACCATCCTTTACTCTTCCTGCTTCGATGCCAATGGGGGCCTGTTCGAGACCTTGCTCACCGATCAGGACGCCGTGATTAGCGACCAGCTCAATCATGCGTCGATCATCGATGGCGTGCGACTTTGCAAGGCGAAACGCTATCGCTACGCCACCGGCAACATGGTGGAACTCGAGGAGCGCCTGAAAGAGGCCGATGCGGCCGGCGCCCGCAGCAAATTGATCACCAGCGACGGCGTCTTCAGCATGGATGGCTCGGTGGCCAAGCTCGACCAGATCTGCGATCTGGCCGACCGCTACGGGGCACTCGTCCATTTTGACGACTGCCACGCCACGGGCTTCTGGGGCAAAACCGGTCGCGGAACGCACGAACATTGTGGGGTCGTCGATCGTGTCGATATCACGACCGGCACGCTCGGCAAGGCCCTGGGTGGCGCGAGCGGAGGATATACCAGCGGTTGCCGCGAACTCATCGATCTTTTGCGGCAACGGTCGAGGCCCTACCTGTTCTCCAACTCGGTGGCTCCACCGATTGTCGGAGGCTCGCTCAAGGCCCTGGAGATTGCGAGCCGTTCCACCGAACTGCGCGATCGGCTGATGGCCAATACCCGGCTCTTCCGCGACGAACTCGCCCGGCGCGACTTCGACCTGCTCCCGGGCGAACACCCGATCATCCCCATCATGCTAGGGGACGCGGTGCTCGCCAAGCGGATGGCCGATCGGCTGCTGCAACTCGGCATCTATGTCGTGGGGTTCAGCTACCCGGTCGTTCCCATGGGGGCCGCACGGATTCGAGTTCAGATGTCGGCCGCTCACACGACCGACGACCTGCTCGACGCGGCCGAGAAATTCGCCCTCGCCCGGGCCGAGGTCCAGAATTCGTGAGACTACCGTGACGCTACCGGCGTAACCGGGCTTTCTCCGCGAAGCTGTACGCTCACGACCTCCGCCTTGGAACGGACGATCCCCCAAATGCGCCCTCCCCGGCCGGTGCCTGGCTCTGCCGTGCGTTCCCAAGCGATCCCCTGGCCAGGGAAAGGGACCTTGAGCGTCTCGACCTGGCGAAGCGTCGAGCCACTCCTTGGCAGCGCAAGTCGGTAAATCTCGGGCCGATCGTGGCCGGTGCAATAGAGCGTTCCGTCACTCCCCCAAGTAGCCCCCGAACAGCTATGGGGCGCCATTCGATCGAGAACTTTGGAGGGAAAGACCCATCCCGCCGTGCGACGCCACTCAACATCGAACTGCACCAGCGAGGTATGGTTATGCGGCCGCGCGTGAGGGTCGTCGTTGACCTTTTTGCTGTAGTGGGCGAACACGCACCACCACTTGCCATCGTGCCAATCGATCGCGGTCAACGACCCTTCGTAAATGCCAAAGCTGTGCGACTCGACGTGCTGGAGAGTTGCGCAGTCGAAGATCTCGATGCTGCTGGTGGGCGGAAACGCGGGAAAGTTGGAATGGGCGCAGTAGAGCTGGCCCTGGTGGACAACTCCGGAGTTGAGATGTTGGAGTGGCAACTCCTCGCTCGTTGCCCAGCGGGCGACTAGCCCGCCGGTGTGACGGTCGTACTTGGCAATCGCCGAATTGGCAATCGCGTAGAAGTGCTCGCCGTCGACGGCGACCCCCTGAACGGCCTCGCGTGCCTGGTAGCGATCCAGATCCTCGCAGCAAGGCTCTTCCGCGCGCAACGCGGTTGTGGCAAACGCCAAACCCAACGTCGATATTTTCAGCAATCCAATCGCCCGTTGTTTCATCATCGGAGGTTCCCCGCACTTTTAGTACATCGAATCGAGCCATCTCGAATGGCACAATGTCAAGACGGTCGCGACAGCAAACTGTCGTCCTGGGGGATTGCCGTCCCCCCTGCGCCGTTAAAATGTTGTCGGCCACACGCATTGGCCAAAAGTTCGCACGATATCCCATGAGATAGCAGGAATCTGCCAACTTGGCAATCTCGCCAGGCCAGCTTGACAGTCTCGCCAGGGGAGTGATATTGCGGGGCAGCCAAGCCGCGAATCGAGCCCTTTGGTTAAAGCAACTCATTACCGCGGAAACTAGCCAATACGGAACCAATAAATCCGAAGACGTGTGGCAATCGTTCACCCGCCACGGTAGCATGAGGCGAGAGGGAACCGCACCGGGCTGCTCTCGGATTGGAATTCCAGTGGCGAGGAAAAAATCATGCGTTTTTGGCAGACGTCGAGTGTCCTACTGGTGTTGCTCCTGGCCTGTTGCGGAGTGGCCGCAGCGGCCGATACCGCCACGTCGCGCCAGGCGATCGACCAATTGCGGGCCTACTTGCAGCAGCCCCATGGCGAGCGGTCTGCCATCGCCAAGACGCCATTCTCCAAGAGTCCCCTCAGCCGTGACGACGCGACAACCGCCAAACAACTGCTGTGGGACGATTTTGTGGAACGTCACCAGCGCGAGTGCGAGGCAGAACTCGAGTCGGAACGCATCGTCCAAGGGGAGCACACGATGCCGATTTTCGTCAAGCGATATGGCGATCAGCCCGTCGGGGAGCGATCGCTCTTTATTTCGCTGCATGGCGGGGGTGGTGCCCCGGCCGCGCTCAACGACAGTCAATGGGAAAACCAAAAGCGACTCTACAAACTCGACGAAGGGTTTTACGTAGCCCCTCGCGCCCCCACCAACAACTGGAATCTCTGGCACGAAGGTCACATCGACGGGCTCTTCTCCCGCCTGATTCTCGACCTGGTCGTTGCCGAGGGGGTCGACCCGAATCGGGTCTATGTCATGGGGTACTCCGCGGGTGGCGATGGTGTTTACCAGCTCGCCCCACGCATGGCCGATCGCTGGGCGGGAGCGGCCATGATGGCGGGCCACCCCAATGAGACAACGCCCGTCGGCTTGCGCAATACTCCCTTCGCCATCTTTGTCGGTGGACGGGATCGCGGCTTTCATCGCAACGATGTCGCGTTCCGCTGGAAGGAGGAACTCGAGAAACTGCAGCAGGCCGATCCCGAAGGATATCCTCACCGAGTGACTATCTATGCCGACAAAGGGCATTGGATGGACGGAAAGGATGCGGAGGCGATCCCCTGGCTCGCCCAATTCACGCGCAACCCGACGCCGCGACGTCTGGTCTGGCATCAGGACGACGTCCGCCGCCCCGATCACTTCTGGCTCTCGGTCGACGAAGAGCAGGTCAAGGAAGACGACGAAGTGATCGTCCAGGTGGATGGCCAGACGATCGAAATCGAAAAGTGCGACCCGCGTCGACTCACGCTGCGGCTGGACGACTCCTTGCTCGATCTCGACCGCCCCGTGAAAGTGGTCTATCGATCGAAGGTGTTATGGGAGGAGACCCCCAGGCGGACGATTGAAAACCTGGCGGCCCAAATCGAGCACCGGGGCGATCCCCAGCTCGCGTACGCGGCGGCAGTGGAGCTGGATGTGCATTGAGCCTAGACGCACTGAACCGAGTCGCATCGAAGATCGTATACAGAGAGTTGATTTCGGTACAAACCCTATCGCATTCCGCGGGCCCCCGTATGCACAAGCCATTGCTCTTCCTTCTGCCTGCCATTGCTCTTTTGGCGGTAGCCGGTTGTCAAAAGAGCGGGTCGGATGTGCCTGCGGCGGTGGCCACACAGTACCGTGGGCAACTCCTCACCGAATCGGCTCCAGCCGACGCAAAATCGGTAGCCGATGTCCGGGCTCGGCTTACTGCCTCATCCAAGCCCGAGGCTCCCCAGGAGATCGTGATGACGGGGACGATCGGCCAGATGCCGAATCCCTTTCAGCAGGGAAACGAGCATCCCAACTTCCCCTGGGTAGAATCAGCGGCCAGTTTTTTCCTCGTCGATGATGCCACGGTCGAGGAGTTCGCCAAGCATGGGCACGCCAAGGGAGAAGAATGCTCCTTCTGCCTCGACATGGCGGGCCGCCGAACCGACCGGGTTGCTCTGGTGGAGATCCGCCAGGAGGATGGGAAGTCCGTTCCCTATCGCGCCGATGGGCTGCTTGGCTTCAAGGAGGGTGATCACCTGGTGATCGAAGGGAGGGCCATTCTGATTATGGGGACGATGCTCGTTGTCACCCCCAGTTCCATTTATGTCGGCCCCGCCGCTCAACCACCGGCGACTTCGAGCGAAAGTCCCGACACCAAGCCGGAGCAGACGGCAGCATCCGCGGAATAGTCGCTACAGTCGTTAATTTCGCAGGCCTCCGCGAGGCATCATGGGTCGACGGAGCTAGTCTTTAAGGACTCCCCTCGGGGATAATAATCTTGTCGACACCAGGAACCGCAAGTCACCCGTGTCGGCTTCTATCCAGACCACAAGCCATCGGTGCTCGCTTTGCTCGACCCCGCGACAACATCCTGGATCGACCTGGAAGGCTATCGCGCGCCCCCCTACCAGGGGCGCGGGCCGATCGTCCGGGGGCTGTGGTACGTTGTGAGCGCCATCCTATTCGAAACATGCCTGTTTCCTTTCGGTAGGCTCAAGCCCTCCATCCTGAGGCTATTCGGGGCCAGGCTCGGAAAAGGGGTGGTGATCAAGCCGGGAGTGAAGATCAAGTTTCCGTGGCGTCTTTCCACCGGCGACTATGTTTGGATCGGCGAGAAAGTCTGGATCGACAACCTGGCTGATGTCGCGTTGGGAAGTCATGTCTGCCTATCGCAGGGGGTCTACCTCTGCACGGGAAGTCACGACCACCGCAGCCGTGGGTTCGACCTTGTGATGCGCCCCATCCATGTTGGCGACGGCACGTGGATCGCTGCTCGGGCCCTCTTGCTGCCGGGCTGCACGGTGGGAGCGAATGCGATTGTCGGTGCGGGCAGCGTCGCCAGCGGCGAGATCCCCGCCGAGGTGCTGGCAGCGGGAAACCCTGCGGCCATCGTCCGCGCACGTGAGCCAATGACCCCAGGTGGCGAACCGGCATCGTCGCGTTGACAATTCTCAACCGCCGGACATTATCCTCCTGGGCACAGAAGCCCGCAAAGATCGCGAAACCGGCTTAGCCTTTACCAGCGGCACGAACCTCCAAGAGCCGATTATTGACCCCATTGGCAGGCCCCCCTACCATGAACTGAATGGACGACAATCGCGTAAAGTGCTTTGAGTCCATGAGTTAGCGAGTGCCGCTCGATCGCCTCAGGTCGAGGGAATGCAAACTGGATTTCCAAGAGCCGAGTTGAATATGGGCTGGGACCGGGGGCAGCATTGGGGATGGCACGCGACGTGCGAGTCTGGGGTAAGCCCGCAATTCCCTTAGCGGCCAAGGGTGGGAGAAACTCGTCAACTGGAGCGGATCCTGTGCTTGTCAACATTCGAGGGACCGACTCGCATTTGAACCTACGACAAAACTTGCGATCTCCCTCACCAGGGCATCGACGACCGGCGAGAGTTGTTGCATATTGAAGGTCGACAGACGATTCCGCGCCAAGAGAAGCAATATCGATGCGATAAGTGGCGGACTGTCCTACTCCTCACGACGAAAGCACCTTCGGAATGATTAAGCACGACCTCTTGGTCTATCTGATTTCTGGGCTTGGCGCCTGTCTGCTCAGCTTGATCGCCACTCCGATCATCCGTCGCATTGCCCGCGAGCGGGGTTTTGTCGACCGGCCCGACGGCCATCGCAAGACTCATCGCGAGCCCGTCGCCCTGGGGGGGGGAGCGGCCATACTCCTGTCGGTATTTGGCATCTTGGGAGTCATCCTGGTTTATGCCGCCTTTGCCGGATTCCAACTCATCACAACGAACAATTTCAAGGCGCTGGCGGCGCTGGCGGTCGGCGCGGTGGGGATTGTCATCCTGGGGCTGGTCGACGATTTTGTCGGCCTTCGCGGACGACACAAATTGCTAGGCCAGGTCGCGGCCGCCGGGCTGCTCATCTATTGCGGTGTTAGGATCGAAGCTTTTAGCGCGTTCGGCTACAATATCCCACTGGGCATGTTCGTCATTCCCGCCACCGCGTTTTGGCTCATTGGAACCACCAACGCCATCAACCTGATCGACGGCATCGATGGACTCGCGGGGAGCGTTGGTTTTATCTTAAGTTTGACCGTCGCCGCCATCACCGGATGGCAAGGGCATGTCCTCGAGACTTGCATCATGCTGGCGTTGGCCGGAGCCCAACTCGGTTTCTTGCGCTACAACTTCGCACCCGCGTCGATCTACCTTGGCGATGCTGGCAGCATGCTCATTGGGCTGGCTTGCGGGACGATTGCCGTTGTCTCGAGTGCCAAGTCCTCGACCGCCATGGCTTTCGCCGTGCCGATCGCCGTGTGGCTGGTCCCGATTCTCGATTCCTTCGCGGCGCTGCTCCGGCGCAAGCTCACCGGCCGCAGCATGTTCACCCCCGACCGGGGCCACCTGCACCACTCGCTGCTCGTGCGTGGTTGGACCGTGCAGCAGGCCGCACTGTTCATCGCCCTGATTTGCGCGACGACCTGCTTGAGCGCCGTCCTCAGCTTCTACATGCGGAATGAGATGATCGCGCTGATGACAATTGTGGCCGTCATGCTGTTCCTCGTCTTCACGCGGACCTTCGGCCACATCGAATTCGCTCTGGTGCGGGATCGGATGAAGTACTACGCCAAGTCGCTCGTGGGAGCCGAGACAGACGACGCGACGAAACTCCGGGAAAGCTGTATTCAGCTCCAAGGCTCACGCGAATGGCGAAAGCTGTGGGCCGCCATTGTCGAGTCGGCTGAGAGGCATCACTTGCTGAAGCTACAGCTTTCCATCCATATGCCGGCCATTCACGAAGCGTTCTATGCCAATTGGGAATGCCCCAAGCAATCGAAGCCCGATGCCGAGCGATCGTGGCGCGTCAGCCATCCGCTGGTTATCGATGGCGACGTGATCGGCAAACTGGAGATTGTGGGGCGCGTGATGGAAGGGAGCACCATCGCCCAAGTGATTCAGGCCTTGGAGTTCCTCGAGCCGATCGAAGACGACATCCGCCAGATTCGCGAGTCCTTGGGGAGTGAGCCGACCCTGGTGCGAATTGGGCAAGTCAACCCGATTGCCCCCCTCGTCTCCGCGGCACATCCCTCCGCTTTGAATCCCCCTGCATTGAATCCCACCGAGCAGGGCGTCTCGCTCGCCAAGTAACAGCCCTCTATCGGCAGGCCGGGGGCGGATGTCCGAACCCTGACTCTGGTTGCTGGCATGGGCTAGAATGGGCCTACGTTCCCCCCCGCTTCAAAACTCTTGATTGATTCGACGATGCCCGTATCCCCTCCGGACAGCGAGTCCCGCCGTGCCCTGATCACCGGGGTGACGGGGCAGGATGGTTCTTATCTGGCAGAGCTTTTGTTGGCCAAGGGTTACTCGGTTTGGGGGATGGTACGGCGCCATTCTTCTGGCTCGACCGAACGAATCGATCACCTCTTGAATCGGCCTGACGGTCAGAATCGACTGGAATTGGTGAACGGGGATCTTCGCGATGGAGGGTCGCTGTTGCGATTGTTGCGGGAAATCAGGCCCCACGAAGTCTACAATCTGGCGGCCCAGTCGGATGTGAAGGTCTCCTTTTCGGTCCCCGAGTACACGGCCGACGTCACCGGTCTGGGCGCCTTGCGGTTGCTGGAGGCCATTCGGGAAATCGACCTCCCGGCGCGCTACTTCCAAGCCTCGTCCTCCGAGATGTTTGGCAAAGTCAAGGAAACGCCGCAGGACGAAAACACTCCCTTCCATCCACGAAGCCCCTACGGGTCGGCCAAGGCGTTTGCCTTCTACACGACTTGCAACTACCGCGAAGCCTACGGGCTCTTCGCCGTCAATGGCATCATGTTCAATCACGAATCGCCCCGGCGCGGCGAATCGTTCGTCACGCGCAAGATCAGTCTTGCCGCGTCGCGGATTAAGGCGGGGAGCCAACAAGTGCTCAAGCTGGGCAACCTCGAGGCCAGGCGCGACTGGGGATTCGCCGGCGACTATGTCGAAGCCGCCTGGCGGATGCTGCAACAACCCGAGGCGGGAGACTACGTGCTAGCGACCGGCGAGTCGCACTCGGTACGCGAGTTCTGCGAGATTTGCTTTCGACACGTCGGGTTGCCGCTCACTTGGAGTGGCGTGGGGGCAGAGGAAGTCGGCATCGATCACGAAGGGCGCACCGTCGTCGTCGTCGATCCCGAACACTATCGTCCCGCCGAGGTCGACACGCTGCGCGGCAATGCGACCAAGGCGAGTGCCGAACTTGGCTGGGCACCGACTGTCAGCTTCGCAGAACTCGCCACCATGATGGTCGAGCACGACCTCGACCTCGCACGCCGCGAAGTGGCAGGCATGGCGCCCCCGACACAATAACCCACCGGCCTCCCTTCCTCCGTGACATCAGGCTGAGTCTCCTCTTCTCCTCAGCGTATGCGAATCACCTTCATCAACCAGTTCTACGTCCCCGATATGGCGCCCACGGGGCACTTGCTCGCGTCGCTTGCCGAGCATCGCGCGGAATTGGGGGACGAAGTGCAGGTGGTGACGAGCGCCGGTGGCTACGTCGAGCGAGGAGGTGATGCGAGCGACCACCGACGGCCCAATCTCAGGGTTCGTCGGATGTGGACTCCCAAGCTTGGAAAGTCGCGCCATCTGTTTCGGCTGATCGACTACGCCAGCTTCTACCTGGCCACGGCCTTCACCATGTTGTTCGCGCGACGGCAGGATGTGGTCGTGGCACTCACCACCCCCCCCCTGATCGGCCTCACGGCGGCCCTGCATAAGCTATTGCACCCCCGGTGTCGGTTCATCCTTTGGAATATGGATTGTTACCCCGACGTGCTCGAAGCGGCGGGAGTCGTAACGAAGGGAGGGATTGCGAGCCGCCTGCTGCGATGGCTCACCCGACTCGAGTTTCGCGCGGTCGACCACCTCGTGACTCTCGACTCCGCGATGTCGCAGCTCCTGATTTCGCAATACGCTCCCCCTCAGCGAGACCTCCCTGTGACCGTTATCCCCAATTGGGAACGGGCCGATCTCTTCCCCCCCGATCCTCCCCCTGCCGAATGGGAAGGTGCCCAGGCACTGGGGCTAAAGGATCGCCTCGTCGTCCTCTACCTCGGCAACACAGGTTATGGCCATCGATTCGACACGGCGATCGATGCCGCGCGCCAGATGCGCGACGAGCCAGTCACCTTTCTCTTCATCGGAGGGGGGAAGCGGTGGACGGAACTCGAAGCCGCCAAGAAAGAGTTCGCGTTGGAAAATCTCATCCTCCACGGCTACGTCGCCAAGGAAGCAACCCCGGCGGTGATGCAACTGGCAAGCTGTGCCCTCATCACCCTCCACGACTGGAGCCTCGGCATCATGAGCCCCAGCAAGCTTCACGCCAACCTGGCGATGGGGCTGCCGGCCATCTACGTTGGCCCTCCAGGCAGCAATGTCGATGAAGCGGTCTCTCGGCACGACTGTGGAGTCAGTCTCCGACACGGCGATGTCGCCGGCATGGTCGAATTCCTCCGCCAACGCCTCCAGTCTCCTTCGTCGCTCGCCGACCTGAAGAAAAACGCCCGCCGAGCGTTTGAAGAGCACTACTGCGACAATGTTACCCATCCCCAGTTCGACCGGGTGATTGCCGACGTGGTGGAGAATGGGCGATGAGGGACTCGAACCCCCGACATCCACGGTGTAAGCGTGGCGCTCTAGCCAACTGAGCTAATCGCCCTCGATTCCGCTTGGCATTGATGAAGAATGCTAAGATGGAGTCGTTCCGCTGTCAATGCGGGGCGTCACACAGGGGGAGGTCTCACACTTGCCACTGTGGATGAATTCTTCATGATAGAAGGGGTCGAAGTCTGTTCTCTCCTGGGCTGAGCGGCAAATCCATATGGTACTGGGGCTCCTGATTTTCTTGCTCGCGGCCCTCCACTTGCTGACGGTCGCGGTCGCGTCTGCCTTGCCCCTCGCGATCGCTGGATACCGCTGTTTTGCGTTCGCCAGGGATGGTGAGATCGATAGGACACTGCACCAACTCGCGAAGTTCGCCACCGGGGCGCTTGTGGTGGCCGCTCTCCTGGGGTTCATGGCGGGTTACCTCCGCTATGTGGGGGAAGACTCCAGCTACATCAGCATGCTAGCGCGATTTCCGGCCCGCAGCTATGTTCACACCGCCATCGAATGGCTGTTTTCGTTGCTCTGCTTGACGGGATGGTGTGCAACCTGGAAATGGGGCACCCGCCATCCCCGTTGGCACGGCTTGCTGGTTCTTGTGGCTGCCACGAACTTGCTCTACCACTTTCCGCCGTTCATGTTCTTGCAGCGGATGTTGGCCGATCGGCCTGACTTGATCACCGAGCCGATCGTGACACGTTCGTTGGCGCGGGGGGTGATTTTCCAGGGGGAGGTCATCAGCCGATCGCTCCATTTTCTTGCCGTCGCTTGCGCGGTCTCGGCCGCGACTTTGATGTTCCGGACGCCGCGAGAGCCTGGGCTGGCCGCCGCCACCTATCGGCAGTTCACCGCCTGGACGGGCGTCGCCACGTCGATTGCCATCATCGTGAGTGGTGTGGCCGTTGTCCTCTTCATCCCCGGTGACGAAGCCGCCTGGTTGACGGGACGAAGCCTCCTCGCGACAGTCGCGATGCTCGCGACCATTGCCATCGCGCTGGCGCTGCTCGCTTGCTTTGCCCACCTCGCATGGCGACAAGCGACCCCTGGGTTGCAAACCACACCGCTACTGCTGACCATTCTGGCCACCCTGCTCATGACATTCGCCGATCGGGCCGTGAACTGAGCGACACCTCCACACGAAAGCTCCACGTGAAACGCATCGAACTCCACGACCCCCGTAGCGGGGCGCGCGCCACGATCCTCCCGGAACTCGGTTTCAACTGTGTGCGCTGGCAAGTCGATTGGGGCGACGGGCTGGAAGAGCTGTTGTGGACCGAGGCGGAATTCGAGTCGGGTACCGGTCGGGCCTCGGGAAGTGGGATTCCGATCTTGTTTCCCCATCCGGGCCGCATTGCCCAAGGAAAATACACGTTCCAAGGCGCGCAGTACTCACTCCCGCTGGCCGACGGACATCCCAACGCGCTGCATGGCTTTGTTCACACGCGTCCGTGGCGGCTTGAGAACGTCGATTCCCAGTCTGTCTCGGCCGTTTTTCAGGCGAGTGTCGATGATCCTCAAATCCTCGAGTGGTGGCCAAGTGATTTTTGCCTCTGGGCAACTTACCAGCTAAGCGGTAACACTCTCGACCTTGAACTGCGGTGGCGTAATACGGGCTCCTCGCCACTCCCCTATGGTCTCGGGACGCATACCTACTTTCGCATCCCGCTTTCGCCAAACGGGTTGGCCGAAGGAACCGTGCTGACGGCGCCCGTGTCGCACCAATGGAAGTTCTTCGACATGCTCGCCACTGGTGAGGTCAGCGAACTTCCCGCCGATTTGCGCCTTTCGGACGGCGTGCCACTGGGGGGACGTAAGTTCGATGACATGTACCGACTGGAGGCAAACGGCATCGCGACCACGACTATTGCCGATCCCGCGTCGGGGCGCCGAATCGTCCAGCGCTTCGCGGCAGCCGACTTTCCCAACCTTGTGATTTACACGCCGGGGCACAGGGAGGCGGTCTGTTTGGAACCCTACAGTTGTGCAGCCGATCCTTTCCAGTTGGAATCCAAGGGATTCGCCTCGGGGCTGCGCATACTTCAGCCGGGTGAAGAAGCCTCGACGCGGATCGCCCTGGCGGCAGAAATGGGGTAGTAACCGTTGGCGATTGTGGTTCGCCAGGTGCCCCCCCTTGCAGAGCGCCACCGAGAAATGCGCCCCTCAGAGCAAAGTGGACAGGGCCGGGATCGAACCGGCGACACCGGCCTTTTCAGGGCCGTGCTCTACCAACTGAGCTACCTGTCCTCACAGACAATGTCGTCCGTGGGACGTATCATAGTCCAATTTCCATGAGTGGAAAACGGGTGCTCGGGTTCGCGGAAGTTCACGTTCTGGTAACCACTTTTTCCTTGCTGATTGCCGGGTGCCATGGGATGCCAGGAGCGCCTTCCACCCGGCCTTGCGGTCGATGCCAGTGTTGTGTTCTGGTGCGGCTGCGATATCATAGACCTTTCGGTTGGTTTTGGAACATCGAGGGAGAAGAAGTCGCAAAGGACTGCCTCCTTTGTACCGCTGCGCTTCCCCACCGCACCGCGTCCTCTTATGGAACCGGGACTTCGGGGGTAGACCTACGCACATGTTTGTGAAAAAATTCACAAACTGAGGTATGTCTTTTGGACCTGGCAGACTCCCGCCGCCCAGTCTGCGGTCAACCGCCCTCGCGATAGGTTAGAACGCCCTGTTTTCGGAATCCCTGCGATGACCCGCCAAATTCGCCTTAGGAAAGGACTCAACGTTCCCATTGCTGGCGAACCGGAACAGCGGATTACAGATGGCCCCAGTCTCTCCCGCGTCGCGGTGCTTGGGGCGGACTTCCACGGCATGAAACCGACGATGGCGGTGGCGGAAGGGGACTTGGTTGCCACGGGGCAGTTCCTTTTTACTGATAAGAAACACCCCGAGGTGGCCTTCACGGCCCCCGGTGCAGGGCGTGTCGTTTCGATCAGGCGAGGGCTCAAGCGTCGCTTCGAAGGTCTGGTCATCGAGCTCGAAGGGGATGCCAAGATCGACTTCCCAGAGCAGGCGGATCGCAATCTTGCCGCACTCCCGCGAGAGGAGGTGCGGGATCAGCTATTGAAATCGGGAATGTGGACCGCACTCCGAGCGCGCCCCTTCGACAAAATCCCTGATCCGGCGACCAGCCCGTACGCCCTGTTCGTGACGGCAATCGATACCAATCCGCTCGCGGCCGATCCCAGGCTAGTGATTAGCGGAGCCGAGCGTGATTTCAAGTCGGGTCTGGAGGCCATCAGTACCTTGACCGACGGCCGGACGTACGTGTGTCGAGGTCCCGGCGGCTCGTTGCCGGGCGAAGACACGAAAGGAATCGAAGTGGTGGAATTCTCGGGCCCCCATCCCGCGGGGCTGCCAGGGACTCACATCCACTTTCTTGCTCCAGTCGATTTCGATCGTGTTGCCTGGCACATCGGCTATCAGGACGTGATCGCCATTGGCCACTTATTCAATACGGGCCAGTTGATGACAGATCGGGTTGTCGCACTCGCGGGTCCGGCGGCGGCAAAACCCCGGTTGATAAAGACAAGGCTGGGGGCCAACCTCGCCGAACTCACCACCGGAGAAATACGTGGCGATTTGGTGGAGGAAGTGCGGGTGATTTCCGGGTCGGTCCTGTCGGGCCGGAAAGCGGAAGCTCCCCTCGACCATTTGGGCAGATACCACAATGCGGTGGCGCTTGTCGAAGAAGGGCATCGCCGCGAGTTTCTGGGGTGGGCGGGACCAGGTTTCAAGAAGTTCTCGGTCAAACCGATCTTCATGTCGGCCTTTTTTCCCCAGCGCCAGTACGCCATGACAACTTCCACCGAAGGGAGCCCGCGGGCGATCGTACCCATTGGCTCCTTTGAGAAGGTCATGCCGCTGGACATCGTCGTGACGGCCTTGGCCAAGGCGATCACCATGCAAGATCACGAGCAAGCCCAATCGCTCGGATGCCTGGAGTTGGCGGAGGAGGATATGGCACTTTGCACATTCGTCGATCCGGGAAAGCACGAGTTCGGACCACTGCTACGTCAAACCCTCGCTTACCTCGAAGCGGAAGGTTGAATACCTCTCCGTGGGTCACCCCATAACCAAGTGAATATGGTTGCCTGGTATTCGACGGGCACCTTCAGCGTCCCATGAAATTCATTCGCCAACTTCTCGACAAGCTTGAACCCCAGTTTCATAAGGGGGGGAAGCTCGAACGACTCTACCCGCTCTACGAAGCGGGGGATACGTTCCTCTACACGCCTGGGGATGTCACCAAGACAGGTTCGCACGTCCGCGATAGCCTCGACATGAAGCGGATGATGTCGATGGTCATCGTGGCGCTGCTCCCCTGCATCGCGATGGCGCTCTACAACACGGGGTATCAAGCCAACCACTTTATCGAGCAAGGCAAGGGGGCCCCCATCGAAAGTTGGCGCGAACCTGTCTACCAGGCGATGGGCTTTCAGCACGACCCGGCCAACATCCTCGACTGCGTCGTCTATGGCGCCCTGTGGTTTCTGCCGATTTACATCGTCACGATGGTGGTGGGAGGAACGTGCGAACTCGTTTTTTCACTGATCAGAAAGCACGAAATCAACGAAGGCTTCCTCGTCACCGGGATGCTCTACCCGCTGACCCTACCTCCCACGACCCCGCTGCTTGTCGTAGCGGCGGGAATCGCCTTTGGGGTGATTATTGGCAAGGAAGTGTTCGGTGGGACAGGCAAGAACTTTCTCAATCCGGCACTGGCCGCACGAGCTTTCGTCTACTTCGCCTTTGCGGGTTATGTCGCTGTCGAGATCAACCCCCTGGGACAAGGGGTCTGGGTGGCCGTGCAGAAGGTGGACGGATTTACCGGCGCCACCACCTTAGGGACGATGGCGAGCATCCCTCCGAGCGTCGAGCGGGCCGATACCGCGGAGATCATGACCAAAGCGACAGGCGTAACTTTCGACTGGATGACCGCCTTCCTCGGTTTTGTCCCCGGATCGATGGGCGAAACCTCCGTCCTTTGCTGTCTGCTGGGCGCGGCCCTACTGATCGCCACGGGAATCGGCTCGTGGCGGATCATGGCGGGTGTTGTGCTGGGGGCCCTGGCCCTGTCGACGGTGCTGTATTTTTCCCCCGTCACCTACCCCGTGGCATCGATCAGCCCGCTGTGGCACCTGCTTGTCGGGGGATTCGCTTTTGGTACGGTCTTCATGGCGACCGACCCGGTATCGGCCGCCATGACCGAGACGGGCAAGTGGTGGTATGGCGGACTGATCGGCGCGATGACGATCCTCATTCGCGTGATCAACCCGGCGTTTCCCGAGGGGATCATGCTCGCCATCCTGTTCGGCAATGTGATGGCTCCCACGATCGATCATCTGGTGATTCAGGCCAACATCAAACGGAGAATGGCGCGGTATGGGACGTGATTCCGTGTTGGGAACGTTGCTCGTTGCGCTTGTGCTCTGCGTTGTTTGCGCCGTGCTGGTGGCCTCCTCCGTGGTCATGCTCCGCGGACGGCAAGAAGCGAACAAGAAGCTCGATCGCCAAAAGAACATCCTGTTGGCCGCGGGTTTGATCGACGACGACGCCAATCGTGACGAAATCGACGAAGTCTTCAAGAATCGCGTTCGTCTCGTTCTCGTCGATCTCGACAAGGGAGCGGTTGTTCCCGAGTCGGTCGTCGATTACGACGAGTACGATGCGCGCGAGGCGAAGGACGATCCGAAACGGAGCCAGCCGGTCGACAAAAGTGGCCCCACGCCAGGGGTCGATCGTCGCGAAAAGCTGGCGTTCGTCTATGAATTTCGGGAAGGAGACGAGGTCGAGCTTTACGTCCTTCCCGTTTATGGCAAGGGTTTGTGGTCGACGATGTGGGGATTTCTGGCCATCGATGCGGATGGTCGGACGCTACGCGGACTGACTTTCTACGATGATGGCGAAACACCTGGTCTGGGAGGCGAGATCAATAACAAGGCCTGGCAGGCCCACTGGGCCTCCGGCAAACACCCCGATCGCCCGAAACTAGCGTACGACGAAGAGGGGAACGTCAAGATTCGCGTGCTCAAGGGGGCGGTCGACCCTAGCCATCCCGATGCCAAGTATCAAATCGATGGGATCTCCGGAGCCACGATTACGACTCGCGGCGTATCCAACATGGTTCAATACTGGCTCGGTCCCGATGGATTCGGCCCCTACCTCAAGAATTTGACGTCGCGGGAGTCGGCTACCACGTCACAAGTATTGTCCCCTTCGATCGATTAAGGAACCGGAGTCATGGCGTCGCCCAAGATCAAAGAAGTCCTGTTTGGGCCGATCTTCCACAACAATCCGATCGGTCTCCAAGTGCTCGGGATTTGCTCCGCGCTGGCGGTAACGACCAAGCTCGAAAAGGCCGTCATTATGGCGGTTTCGGTCACCCTGGTCACCGCTTGCTCCAGTGCGGCGATCAGCCTGATCCGCCACTGGATCCCGAGCAGCATTCGCATCATCGTTCAGATGACAATCATCGCCTCGCTGGTCATCGTGGTCGATCAGGTGTTGAAAGCCTACTCCTATGATGTCAGCAAGACGATGAGTGTGTTCGTCGGCCTGATCATCACCAACTGCATCGTTATGGGTCGTGCCGAGGCGTTCGCGATGAAGGAAGGGCCGGTCCTCTCCTTCTTCGATGGCATCGGCAATGGCCTTGGCTATAGTCTGGTGCTGGTGCTGGTGGGAATCATCCGCGAACTGTTCGGCTTTGGCACACTCTGGGATTATCCCATCTTGGAAGTCTTCGATCCGCTGACGCGCACGGGCTGGTACGAGCCGAATGGCCTGCTGCTGCTTTCCCCCAGCGCGTTTTTCATCATCGGCCTCTTGATCTGGGCCCTCCGCACATGGAAACCCGAGCAGATAGAGGAGGACGCCTGAGATGTCGCAATTTCAACACTATCTCAACATATTTCTGAACGCGGTCTTTATCGAGAATCTGGCCCTCGCCTTTTTCTTGGGCATGTGTACGTTTATCGCGCTGTCGAAAAACGTGAAGACCGCCTTCGGGCTCGGGATCGCCGTGATTGTGATCCAAACCATCACCTTGCCCATGAATCAGCTCATCTTCGAGCAACTGCTCAGCAAAGGAGCCCTCGCCCGCTGGTTCGGCTCGCAGATGCAGACAGTCGACCTCGCATTTCTGGGGTTGATTTGTTACATCGGCACCATTGCGGCCATGGTCCAAATTCTGGAAATGATTCTCGATCGGTTTTTCCCTCCGCTCTACAACGCGCTGGGGATCTTCCTCCCGCTCATCACGGTCAACTGCGCCATTCTGGGAGGGACGCTGTTCATGGTCGAACGGAAGTACACTTTTAGCGAAAGTTGTGTTTACGGGTTTGGTTCCGGCTTTGGCTGGGCGTTGGCGATCGTGGCCCTGGCCGGTATCCGCGAAAAGCTGAAGTACCACAATATCCCCGACGGGCTCAAGGGACTCGGCATCACCTTCATCACGGTTGGTTTGGTGGCGATGGCCTTCATGTCGTTCGGCGGCATCGATTTGCCCGAATAACGCTTGCCCCACAAGTTCTCCTTATTCCCCTCGCATTCGTTCCCCCTCATGGAATTCGACACCATCACCATTGTTGCCGGCACCGCCATGTTCACGGGGGTGGTCCTCGCGCTGGTGGTCCTGATTCTCGTCGCCAAGCGGTACCTCATTCCCAGTGGCGACGTCAAAATCACGATCAACGAGCAGAAAACCATCTCGGTCCCGGTGGGAGGCAAGCTGCTGAACGCCCTGGCCAACGAGGGGATTTTCGTCTCGAGCGCCTGTGGTGGCGGTGGAACTTGCGCCCAATGTCTGGTGAAGGTTTCCGAAGGGGGAGGGGATATTCTGCCAACCGAGCGGACCCACATCAACAAGCGCGAGGCCCGCGAAGGCTGCCGGCTCTCCTGCCAGGTCGCTGTCAAGCAGGACATGAGGATCGAAGTCCCCCACGAAGCGTTCGAAACGAAAAAGTGGGAATGCGAGGTCATTTCGAACCACAACGTGGCGACCTTCATCAAGGAATTCACCTTGAAACTCCCCGAAGGGGAGCAGGTCGATTTTAAGCCGGGCGGGTACATCCAGATCGAATGCCCCCCCCACGAAGTGTGTTACAAGGACTTCGCCATTGAGGAGGAGTATCGGGAGGATTGGGATAAGTACAACGTGTGGCAGTATGTGTCCAAGGTCGACGAGCCGGTGGTGAGGGCCTACTCGATGGCCAACTACCCCGGCGAGAAGGGCATCATCATGCTGAACGTTCGGGTCGCCAGCCCGCCG
This sequence comes from uncultured Planctomycetaceae bacterium, assembly GCA_964650265.1. Taxonomy (GTDB): domain Bacteria; phylum Planctomycetota; class Planctomycetia; order Pirellulales; family Lacipirellulaceae; genus CAZYQQ01. The sequence continues at coordinate 13,287 of CAZYQQ010000036.1, read as the reverse complement.
CCACGGATGCCCGACGTCCCCCCTGGCAAGATGAGTTCCTACATCTTCGGCTGCAGGCCAGGAGACAAAGTCACGATTTCAGGACCCTACGGCGAATTCTTTATCAAGGATACCGACGCCGAAATGGTGTACATCGGGGGTGGTGCCGGCATGGCTCCCCTGCGAAGCCACATTTTCGAGTTGTTCAAGGAGCGAAAGACCAACCGTAAGGTTTCCTACTGGTATGGCGGTCGCAGCTTGCGAGAACTTTTCTATGTCGATCAGTTCCGCGCGATCGAAGAGGAATTTCCGAACTTCAAGTTCAATATCGCCCTGTCCGAGCCGCTCCCCGAGGATAACTGGACCGGATACAAGGGATTCATCCATCAAGTGCTGCTCGACAACTACTTGAGCAAGCACCCGGCCCCCGAGGATATCGAGTACTATATCTGCGGTCCCCCCATGATGAACGCGGCCGTTTTCAAAATGCTCGATGACCTCGGAGTCGAGAAAGAAAACATCGCCTATGACGATTTTGGTGGATGATCTCATGGCATGTGGCGTCCTCAACGCGGAGCCTACGTCCCCTGATCGCGGGAAGTCGTCGATTGTCCGCCGGGGAGTCCTGCTGGGCCAAGGCATCGCGATGGTGCTATTGCTTGTCGCCGCGTCCCATTCGCACGCCGAGGAGATCACCATCTTCACCGGCCGGACGATGGGCCCCATCCTCTACCAGGTCCGTGCGGTCCTTCCCGCGGACGTCGATGCCGACAAGCTGGAAGAGAAGATCACCAGGGCGCTGCGAGAAGTGAATCAGCAGATGTCGACTTACATTGCCGATTCGGAAGTGTCGCGATTCAATGCCTCTCAAGAAGTCGATACCTGGTTTGACGTCTCGGAGCCGACCGCCAAAGTGGTCGCCGAAGCGCTCCGATTCGCGAAGCAATCGGATGGGGCCTTTGATCCAACCGTTGGGCCACTCGTCAACCTGTGGGGGTTTGGCCCCGACAAGCGGGGCCCCGACATTCCGCCGGAGGAGCAAGTCCGGCAGGCCATGTCGAAGGTCGGATTCGCCAAGGTGTCTGTTCGCATGGCCCCCCCCGCGTTGCGGAAATCGGCCCCCGATGTCGCGCTCGATCTCTCGGCGATCGCCAAGGGCTACGCCGTGGATGCCCTCGGCGAAGTGCTCCACTCCGCGGGCTGTCATGCCTACATGGTGGAGATCGGGGGGGAGGTCGTTGCGAGGGGGCGCAAGCCTGGTGGCCATCCCTGGAACATCGGCATTGAAAAGCCGACAGAGAAAGGCGCATTCAATGTGATCCTCCCGCTGAGGGATGCCGCACTTGCCACCTCGGGTGACTATCGCAACTATTATGAAGCCGGCGGCCACCGTTACTCCCACACGATCGATCCGTCGACGGGGCGACCGGTGGAACACACGTTAGCGACCGTCTCCGTCCATGCGGCGACTTGCCTCGAGGCCGATGCCTTGGCGACGACCCTCATGGTGCTCGGTCCGGAGCGCGGCCTCGAGTTCGCCAACGAGCACAACATCGCCGCCCTCCTGGTCCGCCACGACGGAGAAGGCTTCGCCCGACTCCAGTCGGCTGCCTGGGAGCGACTTATCGATACCGACGTGCCCCCCTCCGAAACACCTTCCCAAGCTGAACCGGATAAATCAGCCGAACCGGACAAATCGATGTCCTCTGAATACTTAACGCTCGTCGTGATCGTCGCCCTGGTCTTTGGGCTCGCCATCTTGGCGATGGCCGTGGGAGTCATCGTCGCTGGCAAGCGGATCAGGGGTTCATGCGGCGGGATCGCGGGCACGAAGGATGCGGAGGGCAACCTCGCCTGCTCTCTCTGTCACGACCCTTCCCCGACCTGCACTCGTCAGCGTGCGAGCTCGGACAACTCCGCTCATTCCGTCGAAGCCGCGCGGGAATGAACTATTCCTTCCCCTCACGGACCCCCATCGCATAGATGCAGGTATGCGTGTAGGTTTCTCCCGGCTTGAGGATGATGCTGGGGAAGTTCGGTTGGTTGGCCGAGTCGGGATAGTGCTGCGTCTCGAGGCAGCAAGCACTGCGGTAAGCATAGGGCTTGCCCCCCTTCCCCTCCTGACCGTTGAGGAAGTTTCCGCCATAGAACTGGATGCCCGGCTCAGTGGTCGAGACGGTGAGCAGGCGCCCCGTGCCGGGATGATAAAGCTCGGCCGCCTTGGTCATTTCCCCCGCTTTCGGCTTGTTGAGCACGTAATTGTGGTCGTAGCCCCCTGCCGGAGTCTCGGTGAGTTGGTCGACCCGGTCGCCAATCACTTGTGGCTTGCGGAAGTCGAGGGGAGTGCCTTCGACATTCTCGATCTTGCCGGTGGGGATCATCGTCTCGTCGACCGGCGTGTACTTGTCGGCGTTGAGCATCAGGACATGATCGTTGACGGTCTCCGCCCCCGCACCGGCCAGGTTGAAGTAGGCGTGGTTGGTGAGATTGACCGGCGTCGCCTTGTCGGTGGTCGCACGATAATCGATCGTGAGCTCGTTCTTGTCGTTGAACAGGTAGGTGACTTCCATGCTTAGCTCACCAGGGTAGCCTTCCTCTCCATCGGGACTGGTGTAGCTGAACTTGACCCCAGCGCCATTGTCGCCCGAGACGGGAGTCGCCTGCCACACGACCTTGTCGAGACTACGCTCGGTGCCACCATGCAGGTGGTTTGGCTCGTTGTTAATAGCCAACTCGTAGGTCTTGCCATCGAGCGTGAACTTCCCCTTGGCGGTCCGGTTGGCAACACGTCCCGTCGTGCAGCCAAAGTACATATTCTTTTCCGACTCGTATTCGGCGGCCGTGTCGAAGCCGAGCAGGATGTCGGCGAGCTTGCCGTCGCGGTCGGGGGTGTCCCAACCGATGAGAGCGGCGCCGAGTGTGCTGAGTCGGACTGTCGCACCCGAACTGTTGGTGACGGCATAGACCTCGACCGCCGTCCCGTCTTTGGTTGTTCCGAAATCCATTTTTTTCACCTGCAGGTCGGCATGAGCCAGCGTCGAGAGGGAGAGTCCAATCACCAAACAGCAGCACACGGAAGCAACTCGAAAGTTCATGGGATACCTCGCCAAGCCAAAACGAAAGGGGGGTCTCAGGCTTATAAAATGACTTCCCCGAGAGGGAGATGCAAGCGCCGAGGGAAAGAAAATAGGGCAAAAGGGGTGCCCCGGTCAGAAATCGGGCCGCCGGTCGCGATTGGCGTCTCCTTGCCGGCCGCGACGTTTCGCGTCGTACATCCGTCTGTCGGCGGCCGCCAGCCACTCGCGAGGTGAGCGAAATCCCTCCGTGGAGACCGCAATTCCGACACTGACCCCGACGTGGGCAGTTCCCACGGATGTTTCCACCGGCTGCTCGATGACATGCCGCAGGCGTTCGACGAGCCGATCCAGCAGCAGGGGATCCTGAGCCCCCTCGACGAGAATCACGAATTCGTCTCCGCCAAACCTGGCGACGAAGTCGCTCCCCCGCACGAGCGACCCGAGACGGCCCCCAATTTCCGCCAGCACCTCATCTCCCACGAGATGGCCAAACTGGTCATTAATCTCCTTGAACCGATCGAGATCGACGAAGAGCAAGGCGATTCCCTGTTGCGAGCCGGAGGTTTGCACGAGTTCCGCCAGGCGCTCTTCAAGGGCCCCCCGATCGGCCAGCCCAGTGAGTTCATCCGATGTGATCGGTGGTCGAGTGGCCGACACCTCGGCACATGCCGTGGTAACGAGTAAGGCGACCTCGACCCCTTCCATGAGGAAGGGATAGGCGGTGATTTGGAGATCGCCCGCTCCCTCGTGTCTGGCGTCCCCTGCACGGGTCGACCAGACGAGAGTCTTCTCCTGTCCGGCACATTTCGACTCATGCGGTTCCGAGAGCCAGTGGCCCACCTCAGCCACCCCGGAATCGAGCACCGAGAGATCGAAGGCCGCGCTATGCCAGTAGACAAATCGATCGGCAAGTCGGACGAGGGCGTATCCCATGAGCAGTTTCTCTTGCGACATCGGGAGCTTGAGGGAAAGGGTTCGCGGATCGAGCGACTTCCTCCCGATCCGCGGGACGGCGGGTGTGATCCATTTTCCACCCCCGCGCGACGGACGGAAAGTGCCAAATACGCGGATGCCGCGGAAGAAAAGGAATGTGGCCGCACACCTCCCAATTATCCCATCTGCCGAGACTTATCGCAAATCGGCCGACCAACTATAATCGGAACGAGAGCGGATGCGACTGCCGACTTTCCCGGTACCGACTTTCCCGGTACCGACTTTCCCGGTAAGCGCCAAGTGGTCCTCGCCCAAGTTTTGACCGCGGTTGTTCGCCCACCACACCCACCCACAATCCCGACGATCGTAAGAGATAAGATCAAGCATGAGCATTGCCATCGTGACAGGTTCGGCAGGCCTTATCGGCTCGGAAGCTTCCCGCTTCCTGGTGGGGGAAGGCTTCGACGTCGTCGGCATCGACAACGACATGCGTCGCGAATTCTTCGGCGACGAAGCGTCGACGCATTGGAACCGTCAACGCTTGGAGCAGGATCTCGGTTCGCAATACACCCATCACGCGCTCGACATCCGTGATGCCGAGGGGATCGAAAATCTCTTCAAACAATATGGCAATCGTATCAAGCTCGTCATCCACACGGCGGCCCAGCCATCTCACGATTGGGCGGCTCGGGCACCGCAAGTCGACTTTGGGGTCAATGCCAACGGTACCCTTAACATGCTCGAAGCGGTGCGTCACTCGGCGCCCGAATCGGTGTTTATCTTCACGTCAACCAATAAAGTCTACGGCGACGCACCTAATCGACTCCCCTTGGTCGAGCAAGAGACCCGTTGGGAAATTGATCCGGCGCACCCTTACCAGCGAGGGATTCCGGAAGACTTTACGATCGACCAATCGATGCATAGCTTGTTCGGCGCGTCGAAGGTTGCCGCCGACGTCCTGGTGCAGGAATATGGGCGTTACTTCGGCATCCGCACGGCCTGTTTCCGGGGGGGATGCCTCACGGGCCCAAGTCACTCGGGGACGCAACTGCATGGGTTCCTGGCCTATCTCATGAAGTGCGCGGCCACCGGAACTCCCTACACCGTGTTCGGTTACAATGGCAAGCAGGTCCGCGATAATATCCACAGCGCCGACCTGATCGCCGCCTTCCACGCCTTCTTCAAAAATCCCAAGGGAGCGGCCGTCTACAACATTGGCGGGGGGAGGCACAGCAACTGCTCCATGATGGAAGCCATCGCGTTGGCCGAGCAGATTACCGGCCGTCCCATGAACTGGACCTATACCGAGAACAACAGGGCAGGGGACCATATCTGGTGGATCAGCGATCTAGCCCGCTTCAAGGCTGACTATCCCGAGTGGCAACTCAAGTACGACGTGGCCGCCATTCTGCGAGAGATCTACGAGGCGAACCACGAACGGTGGAACGCGGAATCGGGAGCCTAAGCCTCGCCCCGAGCCGGTGGAGCCCGCCACTGCCACCCGCTTCTTGGGGCGGCTGACTCCGCATGTCCGTCCCGATTTCACTCTTCAAGCCTGGACACATGCTATCGGGGGCCAGCCAGGAGCCTCTCCAACCTTCGCAGTTTAACACTGGCGACGTTTTGTAGCGAAAACGTTAACTTTGCCGGTTGTATCGGTCCGAAAAGAACGAGGGCACGCGCATTTGTGCCGCGTTGCCGCTCGGGTTGCGCCATGGTGCTAGCAAACGGCCAGCATTCCACGACGCCCGCGATATAGCATGGAGAAACTCATCGTGTCGAAGCTCTTCCAACCCAACTCCTGGTCGTGGGCGATCGTGCTCTTCCTGGCGGTGGCCGCCTCACCCGCCATGGGGCAAGGCATCGACTATCAACTTGGCGTCGGGTACGACACAGGGAACTCGGTGGGGCTCGACGACGGATTCACTCGGTTCGAAACCTGGGTCCCACTGCTTCAGCCGACCCCCGAGACGGTTGTCTATGGCGATCTGCGGTTCCTGCTATTCAACGATCAAAGCGAGGCCGTGGGAGTCAATGCCGGCTTTGGGGGACGTTGGTACGACAATGTCTCCAACCGCATCTGGGGTGGATACGGTTATTACGATTACCGCGACACCGGACCGACCGACTATGAGCAGTTCACCTTCGGTATCGAAAGCCTAGGGCAATTGTGGGACTGGCGGGTCAATGGTCATGTCCCCTTCGGCTACGAGGCTTCTTTGCTCCCCAGTGGCGCGGTGGAAGCGGAGTACATCGGGCAAAACCTGTTGCTCACCAACCTCACGCGCGAGACAGCTCTCCGCGGGATCCATGGCGAACTCGCACGATTGCTATTCGATCAAGGTCGCTATCAAGTCCGTGGCGCCATTGGTGCCTACGGGTTCACCGATCGGGATAGCGACATCGAGGCGATTGGCCCCCGTGCCCGGATTGAATTCCGTGGCGGCGATGAGTTCTGGCTCAGTGCCTACGTTCAGCACGACGACCACTTCGACACGACGGGTGGCGTCAGCATGGTCTGGCGGTTTGGCGTGACTGGCCGCGGGGCTTGTTGCAGTTCCTCTCAGGATGTCGCCTGCCGACTTGGCGATCCGGTGGAACGCCTCCAACATGTCGTCATCAGCCAATCCTCCGCGGGGGACGGAGCGGGAATCCTGGCGACCAACAGCGATGGCAGCCTGATCTCCATCCGCCACGTCGATTCGGCCGCCGCCGGGGGGGGCGACGGCAGTTTCGAGAACCCGAACAACGCCCTGGCCGACGCTTCGAATCAACTCGAGGATATCATCTTCGTCCACGGCGGCAGCTCATTTAACGGCGAATCGTTCGCCGCCAATACGGCGGGCCAGCGCGTCTTGGGCGACGGCGTGGTCCACACGGTCTACACTCAGCAGGTGGGGAACATCCAGCTCCCGTCCGTGTTGGGAACGCGCCCGATCGTCGAAAACGCCGTGAGCAACGCCTTCACCATCAATGCCAGTGGGGTCGAGGTTGCCGGGTTCGATATCCGCACACCTGGCGACAGTGGCGTCGTTGCCAGCAACGTGAGCAATATCAATGTCAACCGCAACAGCGTCACCGGCGCATGGGCCGCGAGCTACAGCTTCAACAATCTCGGCGGCGTTAACAGCTTTACCGACAACACGGCCACCGGCGGCGCCGGGGCCGGATTCGAGTTTGTCGGCCCAATCAACGCCACGATCACCGGCAACACGGCCAACAACAATGCCGACGGCTTTCTGTTCGGGGGCGATGCGGCGGGGACTCTCGCCAGCAACACGGCTAACAATAACACGGGCAACGGCATCAGCCTGGGTGGCAATTTTCAAGGGAATATCACTGGCAACCGCACCAACAACAATACGGCCGGTGGCCTGACCGTGGGCGACACCCTCACAGGCGACCTCGCCGGCAACACGGCCAACGGCAATAACTTTCATGGCATCTCTATCGTCAACCAGGTCGTTGGCAATGTCAGTGGAAATACGACGACCGGCAACGACGGTGTTGGCCTTGAGATTGGCAGCGGCGGTGTCGCAGTTACCGGCAACATGACCAGCAACACCTCTTCCGGCAATGGCCTCGGTGCCAGTGGTGGCGCGGGCATCCTCGTCACCGGTAGCGTCGCAGGTGCCGTCGGGGGTAATACCACAAATGATAACCAGGCAGGGGGAGTCCACAATGGCGAAGGCCTGGTGGTGACTGGCACAGTCGGAGGAAGCCTCTCCAACAACACAGCGTCTAACAACGATGCGGGAGGGATCGCCACCGGCGCCGTCACCGGCAGCGTCGCCAGCAATACGACCAACTTCAACGGCTTGGGAGCTACCGGCGGCGATGGCCTGGTGGTCAACGGATCGGTCGGCGGAGCGGTCACCAACAACGTGGCCGAAGACAATCAGGCTGGCGGAACCTTCGATGGCGAAGGGATCCTCATCGCTGGAAACGTGGCGGGACAGGTCGCCGGTAACACAGGTTCCAATAATGCGGCGAACGGTATCGTCATCAACGGCACAGTCGCCGGGACTGCCACCGCCAATACGACGGTTGGCAACGGAGCCGCCGGATTCGTCGCAGCCCTGTTCGGTCAGAATCTTGCGAACAATGTCGCCACCGACAACGGGAGCGATGGCATTGTCTCGCAAGGGGTTGTCGGCAACATTACCGGCAATACCCTCGACGACAATGGCCAGGGGGCAGGTGGCGGCAGTGGCCTGTTCATCGATGGGAACGTCGGTGGCAATATCGCCAACAACACCGCGTCGCGCAATCTCGCGGGAGCGAGCAGCGATGGCCATGGGCTCCACGTGACCGGCGAAGTCGACGGCAACATTTCATCGAATTCGGCCAACGACAACGCAGGGACGGGCATTCTGGTCGACGGCAGTACCATCGGTGGTTCGGTCGTCGGCAATACCACCAACCGTAATGGCGAACAGGGCATCTCGCTGCTGGAGGTGACCGGTTCGGTGACCGGCAATGCCGCCAACGAGAATGGAGGTTTCGGTATCGAACTCGACACCGTCGTGCAGACGGTTTCGAACAATACGACTAACGAAAACGGCCTCGGTGGCCTGTTTGTCGACTCCAACGTCGGCGGCAACGTTTCGGGGAACACAGCCAACCTGAATGGGCAGTCGGGACCCGCGGGAGACGGCGGCAATGGTCTCGAAGTCGGTGGTACGGTCGGAGGTAATGTCTCGGGCAATATCACCGGCCAGAACATCGCTGGCCTGCTCGCCGATGGCGACGGGCTGGTGATTGGCAACAACGTGGCCGGCAGCGTCACCGGCAATGTCTCGTCCGGCAATGAGGGAACTGGCATCCTGCTCAATGGCGCCACCGTGGGAGGGGCCGTCAGCAGCAACACGGCCTCGAATAATGGCGGCTCGGGTCTCACAGCGCAAGCCCTCGGCTCGACTCTCGCCTCGAACATCGCGAGCGGCAATGCCGAACATGGCATCCACGTAACCAGCGTCACCGGCGCGGTAGCCAACAACACGACCAGCAACAACGACGGCACGGGACTGGTGGTCGACACGACCGTCACCGGCGGAGTGGCCGGAAACACCGCCAGCAACAACGGCCAAGGGGCTAATGGCGGCAACGGCATCCAGATCGATGGGGCCGTTACCGGCAATGTCAACAATAATGTCGCCTCGGGCAACATCGCGGGTGCCGTCAGCGATGGCAACGGCATCCAACTCGGAGCCACCGTCACGGGCAACATCAATGTCAACACGGCATCGGGTAATGACGGGACTGGTGTGCTCTTGGCTGGCAACCTCAACGGTAATTACGCCGGAAATCAGACGAACAATAACGGCGCCGACGGCGCCTCGCTCGGCGGCGATGTCAATGCCTCGATCACCGGCACCGTCCCGGGCATTCTGGGGAGCGGCATCGCGAACAACACGGCGTCGGGCAATGGGGGGAGCGGCATCACCGTCGCTGGTGTCGTCACCGGCGTCGGAGGAGGCCTAAACCCGCCCGCGGTCATCTCCCAGAACACCACCAGCAGCAATGGCGTCCATGGCCTCCACTTGGCCGACGACGTGAGTGGCGCCATCACGGGCAACGTTGCCAACGGAAACGGCACCGCGGCCAGTGGGGGCAACGGTATCTTCGTCGAAGGGAATCTGATCGGCTACGTGACCAACAACCAGGCGAACAACACAAACGCCGGGGCCACGCATAATGGCGATGGCATGCGATTCGAGGGAACGGTCACGGGTAATATCGGTTCGAATATCCTGACGCAAAATGATGGCGATGGCCTGGTGGTCGTCGGCAACATTGATGGGGATGTCACAAAGAACAGCGCGAACACGAACGGCGGTCGAGGAATCTCGCTCCTCGCAAATGTCGATGGATCGACGGCCCAAACCATCATTGGCCCCGTGACCGTGACCCGTGAGGGGGGAGCGGTCAGCGAGAACACAACCAACAACAACGGCCTCGACGGACTCTTTGTGGGAGGGACGCTAACCGGCGACCTCAACGCGAATACGGCCAATGCCAACGGCACCAGCGTCACCGGCGGCCGCGGCATCTTTATCGATGGCCTGATTACCGGTAGCGTCCTGCAGAATGTCGTCAACAACAATCAAATGGGGGGCGGCAGCGACGGCACGGGACTGGTGGTCAACGGCAACGTCACCGGCGATGTTGACTCTAACAGCGCCGTCGAAAACAAGGGGGACGGGCTATTCTTCGCCTTCAATATCAATGGCGATCTGGTCGACAACGGGGCATTCGACAATGTGTTCGACGGCATCGAAGTCCTTGGCACCGTCGGAGGAGCCCAAAACAACAACGATACGGCTGGAAACGGCGGCAACGGGCTCCGTATTAATGGGGTCGTCATTCAGCCGTAAGGAATGTGCCTGAACAGTCTCACCGACACGAGCGAAGCGAGCAGGAGCATTCCCATTGCCGGTTCCGATACACTCCTGGTGAGGCCAGCTTCCATGCTGGTCGCAATGGCACCGTAGTTTGCTTTCCACTGCGCGTATTGGTTTGCGCCGATCGTTCCCCCCAAGGGGTCGTTGGGAAGCAACGCATTTGTGCCGACATGATTCCGCCAGACCGTGTAGTCGGCAGCGTCGATATGGCCGTCGTCGTTGTAGTCGCCCCGTAGCCCGTAGACAAACCGCGCGCCGGCCAGGTCGTCGGGATGCAATGCGCGATTGATGGTAAGCGAGCCTGGCGGGGCGTTCGGGTTCTCAAAATCCCCCACGTACATCACCCGCTGATCTGGTTCCTCCCCTTCCCAGGAGGGATGGCCGAGTCCGAACGCCGCGTGCCCCAGCTCATGGAGAAAAAGTCCCTCCAGGTCGTTGGTGAACGGCGGGATGGGGGTGACATCTTCCACACCGGCCACGATGTCGATTGTCGCCGCCAGGTTGAACAAGATGTCACCCGCCAGCGGGTCGGGGCCGAATCCCGGCGGGCCAAACCCGACAGCACCCACCCAATTGAACGAGTGCCCCTCCAGCGGCATGAAGGCCCCAATGCGAATGTCGGGCGTGACGGCCCCCTGTGTGGGAAAAGGGAGCCCTGGATCATCCACCGGTCCGACAAACGTGACATTGGTGACGGCACTCCAGGTTGCAAAGGCCCGCGCGAGTGCGGCATCGAAAGCTCCCTCGCCATGCCCCATCGTGACATCAATCCGGTGCCGCAGCGATGTAAGCTGGCTGGTTCCCGTGAAGCCGGTCTCCCCTGGAAAGCTCCAAGGATCGAGTTCGAAATCGGGGTCGACCTCGGTGCCATCGGGCATGAATCCCCACGTCACCACGGCTGGAGTCCCCGCCGCCGGATCGGGCCCCCACTTAGAGCCCAACCCATTGCCAAAATGGACGAACGCGCTAGCGCGGCCCGCCACTAGCAAACTGACCGCTGTGAGTAGGGCGTAAACCACTAACGAAGAGGTGCGACTGTGGGGGGACCTGATCATGCCCCTATTTCAGCACATCCCGATCGCTGGTGCCACCAGATTTTTTGGGCAGCGGCCAGAACCCCTGAAGATTTCGTTTGGGGTCAGTTCCCCCGGCGTCGTCGCTTGCGGAGTTCCTGCTCGCGGGCCTTCTTCAGCTTCGCTTTTTGAGCCGAAGTCAACCGTTTTCCGGTTCCCTGTTTTGGCCTCGTCAGCGTCCCCCCTTGGGCCAACCCTCCCTGGATGTCCTGGAACATCTGCATCCGCTCGCGGCCCCCCTTGCCCGCCATCGCCTTCATCATCTGGGCCATCGCGTCGTACTGCTTCACCATCTCGTTCACCTGGTGAGGCTCGACTCCCGACCCGGCGGCGATGCGGCGGCGGCGGCTCTGGTCGATCAGCTTGGGGTTCTTCTTCTCGTCGGGGGTCATCGAATCAATCATGCCGAACAGAATACCCATCTCCTTTTCGTCGAAGTCCCCCATCGCCTTGCGAAGCTCCCCCATGCCGGGGAGCATCGAGAGCATCTTCTGCATCAGCCCTGGCCGGGCGAGTTGGGCCATCTGCTTGCGGAAGTCGTCGAGGGTGAATTCGCCGCGCTGGAGCTTTTCCTCCTGCTCCTTCATCTGCTCCTGGTCGAACTCGCGCTGGGCCGTTTCAAACAGGGTGAGCATGTCCCCCTGTCCCAGAATCCGCTGGGCCATGCGGTCGGCATGGAACGGCTCGAGGGCGTCGAGCTTTTCGCCCGTCCCCATCAGCTTGATGGGTACGCCAGTCACATGCTTCACCGACAGCGCCGCCCCACCCCGGGCGTCGCCGTCGAGCTTGGTCATGATCACGCCGTCGATTTCGAGCGCCTCGTTGAACACCTTGGCGCTGTTGACCGCGTCCTGGCCGGTCATCGCGTCGACCACCAGATAGATCTGCTCCGGATTACAGAGCTTGTCGATCCGTGTTAGTTCCGCCATCAACTCGTCGTCGATGTGCAGCCGGCCGGCGGTATCGAGAATCACCGTGTCGGCCCCCAGCTTCTTGGCCTGCTGAACCGCCGCATTACAGACCTTGACCGGGTCCTTTTCGTTGCGATCGGAGAAGACGGGGATGCCGACTTGCTCCCCTAGCACATGCAATTGATCGATGGCGGCGGGGCGCTGGAGGTCGGCCGCCACCAAGAGCGCCTTGCGGTCGTTCTCCTTCAGCATCTTGCCGAGCTTGCCGCAGGTGGTCGTCTTGCCCGACCCCTGCAAGCCGCACATCATGAGCACGGTGACTTCGTTCTTCCCCTTGAGATGGAGCGAGTGATCGACTGGCCCCATCAAGTCGACCAGTGCCTGGTAGACGACCCCAATGACATGCTGCTCGGGGTTGAGCGACTTGAGGACTTTTTCGCCGACCGCCTGCTCGGTGACCCGGGCCATGAAGTCGCGAACGACCTGGAAGTTGACGTCGGCTTCCAGCAGCGATCGCTCGACGAGCTTGAGCCCGTCGCGCATGTTCGACTCGCTGAGCTTTCCCTGTCCGCGCAAGGTCTTAAAGGCCGACGAGAGTCCTTCCTGGAGCGATTCGAACATGGAACAACCGCAAGGTGTGGGGCGAAAATAGACCGGGAAATCCGAATCCCCCAGTTTACTGCCCGCCAAGGGGATGGGACAACCGCCCCAAAGGTCGCGTGGACGACAAAGATCAGAGCCGGGCGGCGTGAGCCCCCGGAGTTGGAGCGTAATGAAATAGGCCACGGATTGAAGCGGATGGGATGGATCACCACGGATCAGAAAACGCCTGGACCGATCCTCTGATCCGTGGCAATCCGGAAAGCGCCGGGATAAACCGGTTTGGAGTAGCGAATGAAAGACGTCGTAC